>NZ_JALNTM010000012.1:0-20189 GCF_023161845.1 Pseudoalteromonas sp. 2CM39R | reverse complement strand
GAAGAGCCAGACATCGACAGCTTAGTTGATGAAGACGATGAAGTTGATATTGATGAATTGCTCGATGCTGAGCAACCGTCTACTGAAGCTCAAACTGAAGAGCCAGACATCGACAGCTTAGTTGAAGAAGATGATGAAGTTGATATTGATGAATTGCTCGATGCTGAGCAACCAACTACTGAAGCTCAAACTGAAGGGCCTGATATCGATAGCCTAGTTGAAGAAGACGATGAAGTTGATATTGATGAATTGCTCGATGCTGAGCAACCGTCTACTGAAGCTCAAACTGAAGAGCCAGATATCGACAGCTTAATTGATGAAGACGAAATAGATAGTGACGATGTACTAGATACTGAGCAACCTGAAAGTGATGTTCATGATTCTGAAATAGATCATGCATTGGCGGACTCAATTGAAGATTTAACTGACGCGCAAGAAGAGTTAAATAGTGAAGATGTAGAATCTATCGCTTCATCTTTTGCTGAGCCTGAGCCTGAGCCTGAGCCTGAGCCTGAGCCTGAGCCTGAGCCTGAGCCTGAGGTAGAGCCAGAAATTGAAGCTGAGCTAGAAGTTGAAGCAGAGCCAGAAGTTGAAGCAGAGCCAGAAGTTGAAGCAGAGCCAGAAGTTGCAGCAGAGCCAGAAATTGCAGCTGAGCCTGAAATTGCAGCAGAGCCAGAAGTTGCAGCAGAGCCAGAAGTTGCAGCAGAGCCAGAAACTGTAGCTGAGCCTGAACTTGATGTTGAATCAGAAGATGATTTTACCGATACGTCTTCTAATTTACTCGATCCAGAAGACGCGCTTGATGAGTACAATGATGAAAACCTCGATAGCGTTGATGAGCTACTGAGCGAGTTAGAACAAACAAGTGATGATTATGTAGAAGCACCTGATTGGTCAGTTGATGGCTTAGACGAGCAATCTGAACCAGAAGCAGAGCCTGAGCTTGAAGCCGAGCCTGAACTTGAATCAGAGCCAGAGCTTGAAGCAGAACCTGAACTTGAAGTCGAGCCTGAATTTGAAGCCGAGCCTGAACTTGAAGTAGAGCCAGAACTTGAAGCCGAACCAGAGCTTGAAGCCGAGCCTGAACTTGAAGCAGAGCCAGAGCTTGAAGCCGAGCCAGAACTTGAAGTCGAGCCTGAGCTTGAAGGCGAGCCAGAACTTGAAGTCGAGCCTGAGCTTGAAGTAGAGCCTGAACTTGAAGCAGAGCCTGAGCTTGAAGTCGAGCCTGAGCTTGAAGCAGAGCCTGAACTTGAAGTCGAGCCTGAACTTGAAGCAGAGCCTGAGCTTGAAGTCGAGCCTGAACTTGAAGCAGAGCCTGAGCTTGAAGCAGAGCCTGAACTTGAAGTAGAGCCTGAACTTGAAGCAGAGCCTGAACTGGAAGTAGAGCCTGAGCTTGAAGCCGAGCCTGAACTGGAAGCAGAGCCTGAGCTTGAAGAAGAGCCAGAACTTGAAGCAGAGCCTGATGTTGGATCAGAAGATGATTTTACCGATACGTCTTCTACTTTACTCGACCCAGAAGATGCGCTTGACGAATACAACGATGAAAACTTCAAAAGTGTCGATGATCTTTTAAGTGAGCTTGAGCAAACAGGCGATGAGGATGAACAAGTACCTGATTGGTCAATGGATGACTTAGACGATGATCTTGATGAAGAGGAAATTGATTTAGGCGATGATCCGCTTGCTGGCGATATCCAAAGCAACGATTTATCGTCAGAAGACGATGAGCTATATGAGCCTGAAATAATCACCCCAAGTGAAGAACTTGAGGAGTATCCTGAGTTAGAGCTGGATGATGAACTGCCTTTATCTGATGAGGAACAACAATCTTTAACACCACAAGAGTTACAAGGTGATAATTTAGATGGTGATGCCACAGGCATGTCACCCAGCCAAGCAGAGCAAGATCTCGCTAATGCTCTATCAGCAGGTAACGATCTCGATAGCCTAGAAGATGATTTTGATGATGAGCTGTTACTTAACAATGAGTTTTCAGAGTTAGATATAGAGCAAGCTTTAGATAATGATATTTCAGAGTCTGCAGATCTGACTGAACAAGCTGCAGATGAGCAAGCTGTTAGCTCTAATGATGATTTTGACGATGATCAACTTGATGCGTTAACAGAGTCAGCTGAATTTACCGATCAGCAAACAAATGCTGATCGAGAAGCTGATTTAACGCAAACGTCAGTACCGTCAGAATCAGAAATGATTTCAGATGATGAACTAGATGATGAGTTCATGGCTGATTTAACACAAACAGATTTTGATTCATTACTGAATGAGTTGGCTGAACCTGATGATGTTGATTTAAGCGACAGCAGTGAATTCGATGTTGATTTTAATAGCTTACTTAACGAAGATTTAGCTGATGATAAAGCACCATCGTTGCAAGAGCCCATTGAGAAACCTGAGGTTACTGAGCCATTAGATCAAGATGACTTTGTTGATATTGATGCATTACTAGAGCAAAGTGATGATGCGGATATAGATCACGAACCTTACACCGACGTCGATATGGATGTTGGTTTGGGTGACTACGATTCACTACTTGCTGGTGATAACCCTATGGATGTTGATACTCAAAGTGGTGGTTACTCGGCAAAGCTTGATCTTGCTCACGCATATATAGAAATTGATGATGCTGACTCGGCAGTTAAAATTTTAGATGAGATTATTAATAATGGCCCAGACGATGTGCAAGAAGAAGCACAAAATCTAAAAGCTAAGCTGAAAAACTAACAATAGCTAATCCTTAAAAGGATATCTAAGCTGTAAAACCCGTTATTGGCTAACACTAATAACGGGTTTTTTGTATCGCACAGTTAGGAACCTTAGTTCGCTGCTTTTATTGGAACGCCATATAGCATAAAATGCAGCGTCGATTAGCACAGTAGGTAAAGCAGTAATTATGCGAGTAGCACTTGGAGTAGAATACAACGGCGCGCGTTACAGTGGTTGGCAGCGTCAATCTCATGTAAATAGCGTACAACAAGAAGTAGAAAAAGCGTTGTCGCGCATTTGTAATCATCCGGTTGAAATTGTATGTGCAGGGCGCACCGATGCCGGTGTTCATGGCACTGGTCAAGTTGTGCATTTTGATACCCATGCTGAGCGTGAAATGGTGGCCTTTACATTAGGCATGAATACCTTATTACCAAAAGACATTGCTATTCGTTTTGCCCAGCCTGTGGTTGAAGACTTTCATGCTCGCTTTAGTGCAACTGCTCGTCGTTATCGTTATGTGATTTATAATTATGCGTTTCGTGGTGCGGTATTAAATGAAGGTGTTACCCATTTTCATCATCCTTTAGATGAAGTGAAAATGCAGCAGGCTTGCCAATATTTATTAGGTGAGCACGATTTCACCTCGTTTAGAGCGCTTCACTGCCAAGCTAATACGGCAACGCGAACGATTCATCATTTATCGGTACAGCGCCAAGGTGCTTATGTCATTATTGATATTAAAGCCAATGCGTTTTTGCATCATATGGTACGTAATATTACCGGGTGTTTAATGGATATCGGTTTACATAAACATGAACCAATTTGGTTAAAAGAGCTGTTAGATGTTAAAGAGCGGGCCAAAGCGAGCGCCACAGCAAAAGCGGCGGGTTTATATTTAGTAGATGTTGATTACCCAGAACACTTTAATATTCCTAGAACGCCGTTGGGGCCTTTGTTTTTAGCCGATACCGATATTTAAAAGGTAATCAGGTGATGATTTTTATACGCTATTATTCGTAGGGCTAACTACTAAGACCAGTTTTTTATACCGTGATAGCGTAATTCATGTTTTAATTGGAAAAATTTGTTTGCATGGTTAACATGTAGACTCGCGACACAGAACAGCATTAAGAGAGTTGCAAATGAGTTGGCTAGAAAAAATCTTACCAAAAACGACTAAATCTTCAGGTCGTAAAGAAATTCCAGAAGGTGTATGGGCTAAATGTACGTCATGTGATTCAATTTTATATAAAGCAGAATTAGAAAAATCACTAAATGTATGCCCTAAGTGCGACCATCATATGCGTGTTAGTGGTCGTAAACGTCTTGAACAGTTTTTAGATGACGGTGACCGCCACGAATTAGGCGCTCAACACGAACCTAAAGATGTGCTTAAATTTAGAGACTCTAAAAAGTACTCAGACCGTATTAATGCAGCTCAAAAGTCAAGCGGTGAAAAAGACGCACTGGTTGCAATGAAAGGGAACTTAAAAGGTATTCCGGTTGCTGCAGTTGCATTTGAATTCTCATTTATGGGTGGCTCAATGGCATCGGTTGTAGGTGCTCGCTTTGTTGACGCGGTTGACCAATGTTTAGAGCATAATATGCCGCTGATTTGTTTTTCTGCATCGGGCGGTGCACGTATGCAAGAGGCGCTAATGTCACTTATGCAAATGGCTAAAACCAGTGCTGCACTTGCTAAAATGACCGAAAAAGGCCTACCGTTCATCTCGGTAATGACTGACCCAACAATGGGTGGTGTATCAGCATCATTGGCAATGCTTGGTGATATTAATGTTGCAGAGCCTAAAGCTTTGATTGGTTTTGCAGGTCCTCGTGTTATTGAACAAACCGTGCGTGAAACACTACCAGAGGGTTTCCAACGCAGTGAGTTTTTATTAGAGCACGGCGCAATCGACATGATTATTGACCGTCGAGAAATGCGCGATACGCTAGCACGTATCTTAGCAAAGTTTATGAACTTGCCTTCTACGGAACAAGAGCATAGAGTAGCGTAAATTTCAGCTTTACTGATTACATGCTATGACAAAAACAATTCCTAGCCAATCATCAAGCCTTGATGATTGGCTTTGTTATTTAGAGAGTGTTCACCCTGCTAATATAGAAATGGGCTTAGAGCGCGTTGCTCGTGTTGCTAACAACATAGAGCTTTTAACTTCCTCAAGTAAAATCATTCTTATTGCAGGCACCAATGGCAAAGGAACAACAGCACGTTGTTTAGAGTCATTATTATTAGCCCAGGGTTATTGTGTTGGCACCTATGCTTCACCTCATTTAGTTCGCTATAACGAGCGTGTACGCGTTAATGGGGCAGAGCTTGACGATCAATACCATGTCGATGCGTTTAATTTACTAGAGCAAGGGCGTGGTGACACACCATTAACCTATTTTGAATATGGTACCTTAGGCGCGTTGGCTATATTTAAACGCTTAGAAGTTGACTACGTGTTGTTAGAGGTCGGTTTGGGCGGGCGTTTTGACGCGACCAATATTGTTACCCCATTTGCTAGTGTGATCACCACCATCGATTTAGATCATAAAGAATATTTAGGTGATACCCGTGAGCTGGTGGCTTATGACAAGGCGGGAATTTTTAGAGAGAGTACCCCGGCAATTATTGGAGATTTAAATATCCCGCATACAATGACCGATTATGGCAAAGAAATTAACGCTAATATGGTGCTATCGGGCAGCGACTTTATTTTTAAAGAGCATGAGCAAAGTTTTAGTTGGCAATTTAAAGCACATAATCTCGAGTTACCTAAACCGGCCATCCCGTGTCAAAATGTGGCCACTGCGTTAACGACATTGTCGGTGCTAGATTTATTACCAAGTGATGAAGTGATAACTCAGTGCATAGCCAACTTAGTGGTAGAAGGGCGCTTTCAACAATTAAGTGAGTCGCCATTAGTGTACACCGATGTGGCACATAACCCTGAATCGGCACGTTATTTAGCAACTAAGTTAGCAAGCTATAAAGATAAAGGCTTTAAAATTCATGCATTAGCCGCTATGCTTGCTGATAAAGATAAAGTCGGTGTGCTTAAAGAAGTGGCTGATGTAGTCGATGAATGGTCGTTGGCTAGCTTAGGTGGCCCGCGAGGGGATAGTGCAGCTCATCTTCAACAGGCGCTTTCAAGTATACCCAATAGTCATTTTAAACAGGGTTATAGCAACGTAGAGATAGCATTGGATGCTATTTTGCCAAGCCAGCCAAGTAATACACTATTGATTGTATTTGGCTCATTTTTTACCGTGGCTGGCGCTATTCATTACTTTAAAAAATAGAGAGGATGTCGGTGAACTCAGGTTTTATTAATCGCTTAGTCGGAACAAGTATTGTGGTGATCGCAGCAATTGTGTTTATTCCCAATATACTCGATGGTGAAAAAGTGCACTATAAAGAAGGCTTTAAAGCGATTCCAGAACGCTCTGAGTTCAAGACCATTGATTTACAAGAATCAATTGATCAGCAAGTGGCAAATGCAGAACCATTAAAAGAGGATGAAATTGAAAATATTCAGCCTGATGATGCTGCATTTGAGCAACAAAATAGCTCAGCTGAAACTGACGTTACTGCACAGCCAGCAATGGTTGAAGCGGTCATAACCGATACAAAGCAAGACACAGTCACTACCGAGCAAAATAACGCTACGCGTAATACCAATGAAAACTTAACAAGTATGGCGTATGTCATTCAGCTTGGTAGTTTTTCTCATGCGGCAAATGTAAAAGCGTTGCAAGCAAAGCTAAAAACGAAAGGTTTTAAAAGCTTTACTAGGCCAATTAAAACGCCAAATGGTACGTTAACTAAAGTATTTGTAGGGCCGTCATTAAGTAAAAATGAGCTGCAGTCCCAACTTCCCGCGCTGAAAGAGCTAACTAAACTAAACGGTAAAGTTACTCAATTTGAAGTGGCAAAATAACTTAGTCATTAATAGGTAAATGTGTTTATCAGCTGATATTACACATTTATCTATTCGATAAGTTTAAACCAGAACTATCCTCACTTTTAGCCTGTATATTTCACACTATTTTTTATCTAAAAACTGCATGTTTTTACTCACCTGCAATCTCACGCTTAAACTTGCATCACTGGGAGGTTTAGGTATAGAATGCGCCCAAAATTAGCGACTAATTGGTTCTTATGATCTGGGTTGATTACGCCATTATTGGCATTATTGCACTCTCTACCATCATCGGTTTAATACGCGGCTTTGTTAAAGAAGCTATGTCATTAGCGGTATGGGCAGGGGCTTTCATCATCTCCAGCTTATTTTATCAATATTTAGCTTCCTTCCTAACATCCATTTCTGAACCCCTTTTAAGAAATGCAGCGGCCATTGCCATATTATTCTTTGCGACGCTATTGTTAGGCGGTTTACTAAACTATATTTTAGGTGAGCTTGTACAGCGAACCGGATTATCCGGCACAGACCGTGTTTTTGGTGTGGTGTTTGGTGCTCTTCGAGGCGTGTTGGTCGTGAGCGCGTTACTCTTCTTTCTTGATGCTTTTACTGGTGCGCCAAATACGCATTGGTGGGGCAACTCTATTTTGATTCCAGAATTTGGCTTTGTAGTTGAATGGTTCTTTTCGTACCTAGAAAACAACTCGAGCTTTTTAAATTCAGTAAACCGTTAATCGGCGAGGATAAATTACATGTGTGGTATCGTTGGAATAGTCGGAACATCGCCAGTTAATCAGGCGATTTATGATGGCTTAACCGTTTTGCAACACCGTGGCCAAGATGCTGCGGGTATCATAACTATTGAGAACAATACATTTAGCTTGCGCAAAGCAAATGGCCTAGTGAAAGATGTATTTCACACTCGTCATATGAAACGTTTGCAAGGCAACATTGGCATTGGCCATGTGCGCTACCCAACAGCGGGTTCTTCAAGCTCGTCAGAGGCTCAGCCGTTTTACGTGAACTCTCCTTTTGGTATAGCACTTGCCCATAATGGTAACTTAACCAATGCAGAGTCGTTAAAAGAGCAGTTATTTTCAGAGGCACGTCGCCATGTTAATACTACCTCTGATTCTGAGATTTTACTTAACATCATGGCACATGAGCTAAGTAAGCCAGACAAACTAAAATTAGACCCCGAAGATATTTTTACAGCGGTTACTGAAGTTAACAATAAAGTGACGGGTGGTTATGCAACTATAGCCATGATTATCGGTCATGGTATTGTGGCGTTTCGCGATCCAAATGGTATCCGTCCTTTAGTATTTGGTAAACGTGAATCTGCTGCCGGTACTGAATATATGTTTGCATCAGAGAGTGTGGCGTTAAAGCCAGATGGCTTTGAGTTTATTCGTGACGTTGCCCCAGGCGAAGCGATTTACGTGACTGAAAAAGGTGAGTTTCATTCTTTTACCTGTGCAGATAAAGTGTCTTACTCACCATGTATTTTTGAATTTGTTTACTTTGCGCGCCCGGATTCAACCATTGATCGTATGTCGGTTTATGCTGCACGTGTAAATATGGGAACTAAACTAGGCGAGAAAGTAGCACGTGAGTGGGCCGATAAAGACATTGATGTCGTTATTCCTATCCCAGAAACTTCATGTGATATCGCTTTAGAAATGGCACGCGTACTTGATTTACCTTACCGCCAAGGCTTTGTTAAAAATCGCTACATTGGCCGTACGTTTATTATGCCAGGCCAAGAGCTACGTAAAAAATCAGTACGTCAAAAACTCAATGCAATTGACCGTGAGTTTAAAGGTAAAAATGTCCTACTTGTTGATGACTCAATAGTACGTGGTACTACCTCAGCACAAATAGTTGAGATGGCACGCGAGTCAGGTGCTAAAAACGTTTACTTTGCGTCAGCTGCACCGGAAATACGCTTTCCAAATGTATACGGCATAGATATGCCATCGGCGGCTGAACTAATTGCACATGGTCGTGAAGTAGAAGATATTAACCAAAGCATTAGTTCTGATGGTTTAATCTTTCAATCATTAAGTGATTTGATTGCCGCAGTTAGCCAAGAAAACCCTGAAATCACTAAGTTTGAAACGTCAGTGTTTGATGGACAATACATTACTGGCGATGTTGATCAAGACTATCTAAATCGTATTGATAAGCTACGTAACGATTCTGCTAAAAGCACTCGCGAAAACGCGATGTCGTCTGGTTTAGAAATCCATAACCAAGATGAAAACGAATCTGATTAACCGTGATAATACTGCCTGATAGCATTATCGGCGTTACAAAAAAAGGAGCTTAATCGCTCCTTTTTTGTTTTTCAATTTTTAGGTAAACATAGGGCTGATAATACCGTTGGTCCATAGCATGGCGGTAAGCGCTAAAATAATAACAAGTAGAATTAATCCACAGGTGACAACAGAGCTTGCATAAATAAAGCCGCGCTCCTGCGGAATGTGCATTAAAATAGGGACGCCGGTATACAGTAAATAAACAGAGTAAGCGAGTGCCACTAAACCAACACACACCACAAACCACAACTCAGGCCAAAAGGCAGCCAATGCCGACATAAACACCGGTGTTGCGGTATACGCTGCCAGCTCGATAGTTTGGGTAAAGGTTGGTTTAGCACCAAAAGTAACCGCCATCCAATGCGCTAAGTAGGCCAGTGCAAATACACCGCCAATTAAAGCAACATACATAGCCGCACCAATCATCAGTGCGCTTTCATGGGTTAAAAAAACTGGGTTACCTGTGCCTATACTCCAGCCTAGGTAAACCGATGAGTAGTATCCCATTGATGAGGGAAATAAAGCGATTAGCAAAATGTGCGATAAGCTGTAGGTTAAGCTTTCGTGACGGTTATCAATTGTTTGCCACTCTTCGAGTGGATGGGCGTATAAGCCCCATAGGTGATTTAGTATCATTGCGTGCTCTCCATAAAAGGATATATTACTGTTTGGTTATAGTTGGTTTGTTTTTTATACAGTCCATTTAGTTATGGTTCAGTAACTAAGCAAAGTCAAGTTATCCACATGCTTGTAATAAGGGCGTGTGTTTATTTTATTCAGGGCATTATTTCGTGTTAAAATACATAATCGCAATTTATAGCAATGAGTAGTCAGCGTGCCACATAGCCAGCTTTTAGAGCCAATTAACAACTTTTTATTATGCAGTACCCCCGATGAGTGGGTTGAACAGGCGACCAAAAAAGAAAATTTACCCATCATATTAATTGATCATTTAATTTGTGAGCTAAAAGCGGCACAAAGTGCGATGTTTTTAATCCGTAAGTATGCGGTAGATAAAGACAGCAGTGATGCACTGCTTGAGTGGCTAAAACCGTTTGAAACGCTTATTTATAAACGTGAGGGGAACTGGCGTGATTTAGCGGCTAAAAATAAACTGACAAAGTCTATTATTCCTAAATCTAACTCACCTTATGGACAAGACTTAATTGATAAAATGGTGATGTTAATAAAAGAAGAGTTGCATCACTTTTATCAAGTGTTGGAAATTATGGGTGAATACGGCGTTGAATATAAAAGTATAACCCCATGTCGTTACGCTAAAGGTATGTTACGTAATGTTAAAACGTTTGAGCCCAATGCATTAGTTGATAAACTTATTGTAGGTGCGTACATAGAAGCGCGCTCATGTGAACGTTTTGCTGCGCTTGCCCCGCATGTAGATAAACGCTTAGGGGACTTTTATATTTCACTGCTTCGCTCAGAGGCTCGCCATTATCAAGATTACTTAACCCTTGCTCAAGAAATTGCTGACTTTGATATTACCGAGCGGGTAAAAGAATTTGCTGAAATAGAAGCGCATCTAATTACATCAGACGATGAAGACTTCAAATTTCATAGCGGCGTACCTATTACTGCTTGCCAACAACCCGCATAATTTACACATAAAGCTGCTACCAGTTAAACAGCAAACTGTTGTAGCAGCTAATTTTAATTAAATTCTTTTTAAATTAGACACATCCAATACCCTCACCTAATATTAGAATAACTATTTAAATTATTTAAATTATTTAACTTATTGCTTTGTAATTCATTTTAATAACAAGGTCATACCTTATTTATTATTGGGTGAGAAGATATGCAAGATAAAGAGGGATTGTTTGTATTTGCAGCTGAAGAAGAACAGGCAGATACAGAGCTGAAAGCATGGAAAATATTAACCGTTGAGGATGACCTTGATTATCAGAACGCGTTAGTTAATAGCTTAAAAGAATTAAAAGCCAAGGATGGTTATAAATACGAGCTTTTAACAGCAAATTCTGTGCCTGAGGCTGCTCTTGCGCTGAGTATGCACCCAGACATCGCACTCATATTTATAGATGTAGTAATGGAGGAGGATGACTCAGGTCTGCGTTTAGTAAATACTATTCGAGAGGTTATTGGTAACGCAGAAATGCGTATTGTGCTGTTAACAGGCCAACCAGGTTTTGCACCAGAGAGCGATATCATGAAAGTACTTGATATCGATGAATACTGGAATAAATCAGATATTTCTGCCGAGAAGCTGCAATCAATTGTTAATAGTAACATGCGCACTTGGGAATATATTTCACAAATCAAGTCAGCCAAACAAGGTTTACAGTTGGTACTAGACGCGTCTAGAAGTATTAACGGTAAGCATGACATGGCCTCTTTTTCTTATGCTGTACTTAAAGAAATTAGTAATATTTTAAAAATAACCGAAGGCGGCGGTATTTTCTGCTCGAGTAATGTAAACCCTGGCTCTGAAAGTTTAATACTTTCTACACATGGTTGCTTTAGTGGCACTAAAGGGCAACCTGTGGAACCTAACCTGCCTGCAGAAATGCTGCAAGATTTTAAACAAGCGACCAGAGAGCGTCGTCATATATTCTCAAAAAATCACAGTGTGTTTTTTTTCGAAACGCATACTTTGCAAGGTCAGGATACTGACTACATAACGATTGTAAAATCTGATAACCCTATCAATGAGCAAAATGAATATTTACTTAAAGTATTTAGTGAAAATGTTAGCACGGGATTTGCTAATATTTCGTTGTTGAATCGCTTAACTGAACTTGCTTACACCGACGTATCACTTAACTTGCAAAACCGTAACTGGCTAACCCGTGAAATAAAGAATATGAATGCCCATGAGCGGCTAAAAACGCGATTAGTCATTTTTGATATTTATCAGTTTGATGAAAAAGCGTTTACTTTCGGGAATGACTTTTGTAATAAATTAATGAAGCTAGTTCATCAAAGTATAGTTGATTCTTTTGCTAAGTATGAACCGCGGATAGCATTAATTAGTAATAAAACATTTGGCATGCTAGTCAGCGTTGACTTTGATATCTCAGATGCAATTAGTTACTTTCAAAATAAGCAAAAGTTCGAAATTGAACAGGTGAAGCAATATATTGATGTGCGTATATTGGAGTTGAAGTTAAGCGCTGCTTTAAACTTAACACCTGAAAAAGTGATTAGCTTAGCAGAGTCTAGTCTTAACTATACGGGGGCAAACCAAGCAAAGTATATTCAGCATACTGAGGAAAAAACAGATCAGATTACTCGTCGCTATGAGTTGATGGCTGAGCTTAGAACGGCTATAGGTAATAAAAGTTTAGAGGTGGCATTACAACCCAAAATCAGCTTATCAACCTTGAAACCAGCTGGTTTCGAAGCACTCGCTAGGTGGCAAAGAGCCGATGGTAGTTTTGTTCCCCCCGACGAATTTATAGAATTAGCAGAAACAGCCGGATTAATTAATGAACTAGACCATGTAATTTTTGAGAAAATACTAGAGACTATTAATCAACTTAAAGAGCAAGGCTGCAACTTACCCGTTGCATTTAATGCATCCTCTTATGATTTAGTTGAACCAAGCTACTTTGAACAAATAAAAACTAAAATTGAAGAATACAGTATTTTGCCTTCTATGCTTGAGCTAGAGGTGACAGAGACACAAGCTATAAGCAACTATAGTTTAATTAAAGAAGCGCTTGAGCGGTTCATTGCTTTGGGTATGAAAGTCAGTATTGATGACTTTGGTACAGGGTATTCGTCTTTGGCTCACATTAATGAAATACCGTCTACGTCGATAAAAATAGATCGCTACTTTGTTAGTGACCTTGAGTTTAATGACAATAATCAATACATGATTAAGATGATATTGTCTTTGGCAAAGCAATTTGACTTTTCGGTGATTGCTGAAGGCGTTGAGAATGAATTTGAGGCCCAGTGGTTACAACATCAGGGGTGTGAAACGGCTCAAGGTTACTACTTTGCTAGGCCATTATTTTTTAAAGATTTAATAGTGTGGCTAAAACAGTTTGAAGTGAGTGCGAATGAATAGCCTTAACAGCTTGCCGGTCGGCTCAAAAAAAAGTGTGCTGATAAAGTCTTTGTTTAGTTTATTTATTACTTTATTTGTTGGCTGGCTTATTTATGAACAAGTATATCAAGAAAAAATAAACACCATAAAAACCAAACAAGATGAAAAGTTAGTACTTATAAGTAGTGATTTTTCCAGAGAGCTCAGCAGTATTAAAAAGCTCACGCTTATACTGGCACAGGGACCCGCATTAAAAAGTGATAAACAAGGCAAACCCTTTCAACAAGAACAAATCAGAGATGAGGTAAATAACTATTTTTTAAATTTCGCCGCTATCTCTAATAATATCTCGCAAATCCGCTGGCTTGATACTCAAGGTCAGGAGCAATACCGTATTAATGTAGTGAATGGTGCAGGCGAAATTGTAGCGCCCGATGGGTTGCAAAATAAGCAAAACCGTTACTACTTTCAAAAAGGGATGCAAATTAGTGCGCCTGATATTTTTGCTACAGAAATAGATTTAAACATAGAACGCAACAAAATTATAAAACCACACCAACCAACAATCCGTGTAACCTACCGTACTAGCGAAGAAAATTACTTTTTAGATGGCCTATTGGTGGTCAATTTTAACTTAGATTATCTATTTAATCAGATCAAAAGCTATAGCCAAGAAAGTACTCATATCAGCATTTTGAATCATGATGGTTTTTGGTTGTTAAATAAAGATTCTCGCTTAGAGTGGGGGTTTATGTATGGTAAGAATGAGCAAACGCTTGCCATTCAAGAACCACGGTTTTGGCAGCAAATTATTGATGGCAAAGTCGAGTATGGTTCGCATTTTTTTAATAATAGCCTTTATACATATCGACGTTTTTCTATTTTTTCGCTACGTGAAAACACAGAAAAGATCAGTAACACCGATAAAGAGTTAATTATTCTTATCAGTAGCCCCGATGAACTTCTATTAAGCGCGCAAAAAGTCGCATTAAAACTAGCTCTTTTATGCAGCAGCGTACTCTGCTTAGTAAGTTTTGGCTTTATTTATCGTGAGTATAGGTTTCAAAACCAGTTAGTAACTCTGTCGCATAAGTTGCATATAGAAAAAGTAGAGCTGGGCATTGTCAATCGAGAGCTTGACGAAACGATTAAACAACAACAGAAATTACAAGAGGGGTTAATTGAAGCGCAAAAATTATCTTCACTCGGGTTGTTAGTTGCTGGTGTTGCCCATGAGATGAATACCCCGATTGGAGGAGCCGTTATTTCGGTTTCTAATGCCGATATGGCATTGAATAAATTAAATGAAGCCATGAAGAAAGGGCTAACTAAATCAACCCTAGAAGACACAACTACACGCATTGGAGAGAACTTAGCACTGGCAAAAGTTAACTTAAATAAAACAGCGGTGTTGGTGAAAAGCTTTAAAAAAATGGCGATTGACCGCCATAATGATGAGTTTATTGCATGTGATATTGAAAAAATCATTCAAGAGTTATTATTGACATTAAACTCTAGGTTAAAAAGCTCGCCGATAAAAGTGAAAACTATTTTTTTACTTAATAAACAAGTGATTAGTTTGCCAGGTATCATTTCTCAGGTTGTTGAAAACTTAGTGATCAATGCGTTAAATCACGCTTTTGATGAAAAGCAGGAGGGCGTAATTGAAATAAAAGTTGAACAAGCGACTAATAATAGGGTGAGGCTGAGCGTGTCAGATAATGGTAAAGGTATTAACGCTGCGATAAAGGCAGATATATTTGAACCCTTTTATACTACAGCTAGAGGTAAAGGTAACACGGGTTTAGGTTTATATATGGTTTATCAATGGGTAACTCAAGTTTTAAAAGGGGAGATTTCGTTGCAATCTGATCTAGGCGGTAATGAAGACTACAAAACACAATTTGTTATTTTACTGCCAGAGCTTGCCACAAAAACTCATTACAATTAATTGTTAGGAGCGTTATAAAGGCGTTGAAATTAATTGTTGTAACTCGGGGGTAACCACTAAATATGAACCTTGAGTATACCAATCGCCTAACACAGTGCGAGTTAGGGTTTGGTTATTAACTTCATAGGTATGTACATTAGGGCGGTGAGTATGGCCGTGGATCATATTAGCCACGTTATGCTTAGCAAAGGTCTCTAATACAGCGCTTTGCACTACATCAAGTATTTCTATAGGTTTGTCTGCTTGACTAAGTTTGCTTTTTTCACGTGCATCACGGGCTATTTTCTTTCGATACCATAATGGCATAGCAAGCATTAATTTGGGCCACCACCAACCACGACTTTTTTGACGAAACTTTTGATACTCAATATCCTGAGTACACATTTCATCACCATGTAAAATTACAGTGGGAGTGCCGTAAAGGTCGATCACTGTTTGCTCATCGAGTAGAGTCATTCCTGCCATATTGGCGTATTTTTCACGCATGATAAAATCGCGATTACCGTGTACAAAATAAATGGGGATACCCGAGTTACTAACTGCTTTTAATTGTTTGGCAACTGCTGCTGATAGTTCGCTAACATAATCGTCACCAACCCACACTTCAAAAAAATCACCTAAAATATACAGCGCATCTACTTTTTGAGGAGCAATATGGGAGTGTAAAAATTTAAAAAATGCCGCTGTAATATCAGGGCGATTTTCACTCAAATGTAAATCTGCAATAAAGTAGGTTTGGCGAGTCATGGTAGTTCCAGTTAAATAAAAGCGGGTGAATACCCGCTTTATGTATTCTGTGAAGAATAAGGGGGTTTTAGCTTACAGTTACACTTTCAATTACCACATCTTCAAGTGGTACATCTTGGTGAAAGCCATTGCTACCTGTAGCAACACCTTTGATTTTATTTACTACGTCCATGCCTTCTACTACTTCAGCAAACACACAGTAACCCCAACCTTGCGACGTTTCGCTGCTGTGGTTTAAAAAGTCGTTGTTATTCACGTTAATGAAAAATTGCGCTGTAGCTGAGTGTGGATCAGGCGTACGCGCCATTGCTAAAGTACCTACTTTGTTAGATAGGCCGTTGTTAGCTTCATTTTCAATTGGGTCGTTTACTTCTTTTTGTTCCATGCCCGATGCAAAACCACCGCCTTGAACCATAAAACCATCAATTACACGGTGAAAAATAGTGCCGTTATAAAAACCTGAGTTTGCATACTCTAAAAAGTTTTTTACTGTATTTGGAGCTTCGCTTTCGTGCATTTTAATGGTGATATCACCAAAGTTTGTGTGTAGAACAACCATGAGGTTTCCTATAGCTGGTTTAAATATTGGTGCTATTTTATCGTAGTTGACTCAGATTAACAAAGTAGATGTTATGTTTGTTATAAACCGCTAGAGCCCATGCTTAGCAAGTGGTAACATAGCTTTTCTGTTAATCGTGAAGGAAAGCAACTAAATGGTACAAATATACAACACACTGACACGCCAAAAAGAACAATTTAAACCTATGGTCGATGGAAAAATCGACATGTATGTGTGTGGTATCACCATTTATGATTACTGTCACATTGGCCATGCACGCACATTTGTGGGTTTTGATGTGATTGTTCGCTATCTTCGTCATTTAGGTTACGACTTAAAGTACGTACGTAATATTACCGATGTTGATGATAAAATTATCAAGCGCGCAAATGAAAACGGTGAGGCGATTAACGACTTAACCGTGCGTATGACTAAAGCCATGCATGAAGATTTTGACAGTTTAAATATGCTACGTCCTGATGTAGAGCCAACGGTTACAGGTCACATGGATGAAATTATTGCTATGGTTGAGCGTTTGATTGCCAAAGGCCATGCTTATGTTGCAGCCGATGGCGACGTTTTATTTGATGTATCAACCTTTGAGCAATACGGAGCACTTTCGCAGCAAGATTTAACTATGCTGCAATCGGGGTCACGTGTGGAAGTAGCACAAGATAAAGACGATCCTCTTGATTTTGTTTTATGGAAAAAAGCTAAAGCAGGGGAGCCATCGTGGTCATCACCTTGGGGAGAGGGGCGCCCTGGTTGGCACATAGAATGTTCAGCAATGAGTTCAAAGCACCTAGGTGAGCACTTTGATATTCATGGTGGTGGTTCAGATTTACAGTTCCCACATCACGAAAACGAAATTGCGCAATCATGCTGTGCTAACAACGGCCAATACGTTAATACTTGGATCCATACCGGTATGGTTCAAGTGAACAAAGAAAAGATGTCTAAATCATTAGATAACTTTTTTACCGTTCGTGAAGTATTAAAGCAATACGATGCTGAGTCGGTTCGCTACTTTTTAATTTCTGGCCATTACCGCAGTCAACTTAATTACTCGCAAGAAAACTTAGACCAAGCACGTTCATCACTTGAGCGTATTTACACGGCATTACGTGGTGTTAAGCCAGTTGAATGTGAGCTTGAGGGTAATGAGTATGTAGCTAAGTTTAGAAAAGCTATGAATGATGACTTTAATTCGCCAGAATCATTACCGGTTGTATTTGAAGTTGCTAAAGAGCTAAACCGAGTAAAAGAAAGTGATAGCGAAAAAGCAGGACATTTAGCCTTTGTTCTACGCAGCTTAGGTGAAATACTTGGTATTGCTCAGCAAGCACCAGAGGCATTTTTACAAGGCGGTCAAAACGACGATGAAGTGGCTGAAATTGAGGCATTGATAGTCAAACGTAATGACGCACGTGCCAGTAAAAATTGGGCTGCAGCAGATGAAGCTCGCGATGCTTTAAATGCACTGGGTGTAATACTTGAAGATTCAGCGGGAAAAACAACGTGGCGTAAAGCATAGGGTTTGTCGACCTTGGCAGATTTAGCCATAACGCGCTGATCACAAAAAAAGGGTTACCATAGGGTAACCCTTTTTTGGTTATATCAATTGCATTAAATTGATTATGTTTTTAATAAAATTGACGCTGTTGACCTCAATCATAGTTGAGGTTTTAAACTCGCATTCATCAATTTAAAAATGGAAAATTAATGAATATTTTACTTGCCATGATCCCTGCTTTTTTATGGGGCACGACTTATGCAGTGACTAAGTACGCAACCCCAGAGTGGCCACCAATCTTATTAGGTGCCATACGCGCACTTCCTGCCGGTTTATTGTTGTTGCTGTTTAAACCTTCTTGGCCAACGGCTAAACAATGGCCAGGCATTTTTCTGATCGGCGCAATTAATATTGCGTTATTTTTTAGCTTTATTTTTGTAATGGCAATTAACCTACCAGCAGCTATCGCAGGCGTGGGAATGGTATCTGTCCCTGTGGTTGCATTATTATATGCATGGCTTGTAAAGCGACAACAGCCAGCGCTGGTGCAAGGTTTTTGTGCGCTTGCTTTGGTGGTTTTAGCATGGCGCTTATTTGATCCACAACATATAGCACTTAATGTTTTGGGGGGTTTGGCGTTGATAGGGGCGTTATTAACTATTGTGATAGGCAGTACGCTGGTAAAAAAAGTAACGGCTAAAGTACACTGGTGGACGGTACTCACGTGGCAGCTAATCATTGGTGGCAGTTTGCTAGCAATTGCGGCTATGGTTCAAGCTTTTTATTTTGCCCCTCAGCAGTATCAATTTTTAACTGCATCAATAAATACCACGCAATGGCTGGCGTTATTTTGGCTGGTGGTCCCTAATACTGCTTTGGCTTACATCCTATATGTATGGTTATTAGGGCGAATGTCAGTAGTTGAATTTACTTTTGGCACTATAGCCAACCCAATTGCCGGTATTTTATGTGCAGGAATATTAATTAACGAGCAGTATGCAAGTTGGCAATATGCAATTATGTTATTGATGATTGTGTTTTCGGTTTTGCCACAAGGCTTGGACTTAATAAAACGAAGAATGATGATACAAAAAGCCCGCAATTAAGCGGGCTTTGCATTACTTTATTTTTTATTGATTAGCTGTGATATTTCTCACACGCTTCTAACGTATTTTCAATTAAGCTGGCAACTGTCATCGGGCCTACACCGCCTGGTACAGGGGTAATAAAGTCAGCTTTTTGTTCTGCAACGGCGTATTCAACGTCACCCACTAACTTACCGTTGTCTAAACGGTTAATACCCACATCAATAACAATCGCGCCTTCTTTTATCCAATCACCCGGAATAAACTCTGGCTTGCCTACAGCAACAACCAGTAAGTCAGCACGGCGAACATGGGTTTCTAAATCTTGTGTGAACTTATGACAAACAGTAGTCGTACAGCCAGCTAACAATAATTCAAGTGACATAGGACGACCTACAATGTTAGAGGCGCCCACAACCACTGCGTGCATACCTTTGTAACGCACACCCGTTGAATCTAATAAGGTGATAATACCCTTTGGCGTACATGGGCGAAGGGCAGGCATTCGCTGCGCCAAACGACCAATGTTATAAGGATGAAAGCCATCAACATCTTTATGCGGAGTAATACGCTCAAGAATTTTTTCTGCATCTAGGCCTGCAGGTAAAGGAAGTTGTACTAAAATACCGTCAACTTCGCCATCAACATTCAATTCATCAATTAATGCTAATAGCGCTTGCTCTGTTGTGTCTGCGGGTAAATCAAATGATTTAGAAATAAAACCCACTTCTTCACAGGCTTTACGCTTTGAACCAACGTAAACTTGGCTTGCTGGGTCTTGTCCAACAAGCACCACAGCTAATCCTGGGGCTCTAAGGTTTTGTGCAACACGTTCTGAAACTCGTTCAGCCACTGCGCTACGTACTTGTTTTGCTACTGCTTTACCATCAATGATGTTTGCCGTCATGGGTGACCTTTAATTAGGTTAATTAACTTGATACCGATACATTTAAAAAACGAATGCATATATAGGGGTTAAAATGCCGATAAAGAAAAAGACCTTCACCTTACTCATTTTTTAATATGGCGGCTATTTTCGCAGAAAAGCGGTTGAGCGCCAAGTTGCTTTTAAATTATAACCCCCCGAATTATAAAAAAGAGTTTAAATTTTATCCCTGTATCGTAATATTTGACCATTATGAACTAAAAATGAGCAATTGATTTGTTTTCTTAAAAAAACGTTTGACCTAACCCGGTCAAATCACTATTATGCACCCCGTTGTCAACGAGGTCACTCGCAGACAATAGTAAGTATCGGCGATTAGCGCAGTTTGGTAGCGCACTTGGTTTGGGTCCAAGGGGTCGCAGGTTCAAATCCTGCATCGCC
>NZ_JALNTM010000011.1:0-275167 GCF_023161845.1 Pseudoalteromonas sp. 2CM39R | reverse complement strand
TTCGAACCCTCGATAGAGCTACAAACTCTATACTCCCTTAGCAGGGGAGCTCCTTCGGCCACTCGGACACCTCTCCGTCTTGTGGGGCGTATAATAAAGATTTCAGAAAATATGTCAAACACTTTTCTGACAAAAGTGACTATATGGCTATAGATTGCACACATGTCTGGTTTTAAAGTGTAATTAGTTTGAAAATTAATCAGGTTAGGTATTTGGAGTGCTTGAGTTAACACCCATCACTGGCACTAGTTCATCCGTAAGCTCTGCTAGGTATTGCTCTTGGTAGCCCAATTTTTGAAACTCAGCAATACATGCGCGATAGTAAGCTTGTCGCTGTTGTTCTGTGGTGCTCTCATCGGGTAAAGACTCTACTCGTTTAGCTTTCATATTATTTATCTAAGTCCTTTAGAAATTTTTATTTTTACGACTAATAATGACCGTGTACAAATTTCGGCCATATTTTAGCTAAAAAATTCACATAAATACAACATAATGTTTAAAAAACAATCATACCAAAAAGTTATAGCACTGCTTTAATGTTGCTAAGCAGTGAGGCAACTTTATGATAATGAAACTGAATTAAAGGTTAATATCCCTTTGTACTTACATTTTATTATCAGTGTAGTACTTATTAATTAAAAGCCCTAATATAAAGTTTAGGCAATGTCTCACAAACAATAAGGCAAAAAAAACGCCGCTAATTAGCGGCGTTAATAATTTTATAGTTTATTCCTTCAAGCTTAGTCAGCTTGTGGGCGCATGTGCGGGAATAAAATAACATCTTTGATAGTTGATGAGTCAGTAAATAGCATCACTAAACGGTCAATACCAATGCCCTCACCTGCCGTTGGTGGTAAACCATACTCAAGTGCGCGAATGTAGTCTTCGTCATAATGCATTGCTTCATCATCACCAGCGTCTTTCTCTTCAACCTGACGAGTAAAACGCTCAGCTTGATCTTGTGCATCGTTAAGCTCTGAGAAACCATTTGCTAATTCACGACCGCCAACAAAAAATTCAAAACGATCAGTTACAAATGGATTTTCGTCGTTACGACGTGCAAGTGGAGATACTTCCCACGGGTAGCCTGTGATAAATGTAGGTTGGATAAGCATATGCTCAGCCGTTTCTTCAAATATTTCACATAAGAACTTACCTGGGCCCCATACGCAGTTTTCAGGAATTTTAACGTGTACTTGTTTAGCGTACGCTTTTAATTCTTCAAAGTGGTTTTCTGGGTCGTTAAATACCGCAGCATCAAACTCAGGGTTATATTTTAAGATAGCATCTGCCATGCTTAAACGCGTGAATGGTTGACCAAAATCATACTCTACTGAATCAACAACGTCGCCGTTTTCATCTTTAGTGGTGTTAACCACAATTGGGCTGCCCAGTACATTAGTTGCAACTGTACGTAACATGTCTTCGGTGATGTTCATTAAATCAATGTAGTCAGCGTACGCTTGGTAGAACTCAATCATAGTGAATTCTGGGTTGTGGCGTGTCGATAACCCTTCGTTACGGAAGTTACGGTTAATTTCGAATACGCGGTCAAAACCACCTACCACTAAACGCTTTAAGTAAAGCTCTGGTGCAATACGCAAGTACATGTCGATATCAAGCGCATTATGATGCGTTACAAACGGACGTGCCGTCGCGCCACCAGGAATAACCTGTAGCATTGGCGTTTCTACTTCCATAAAATCGCGGTCAGCTAAAAAGCGACGAATGCCTTCAACTACTTGTGAGCGAATGCGGAATGTTTCACGCGTTGCTTCGTTAGTAATTAAATCAACATAACGTTGACGGTATTTAGTTTCTTGATCTGATAAGCCATGGAATTTTTCTGGTAGTGGACGAAGTGACTTAGTCAGCAGTTCGTACTCTGTCATTTCTACGTATAAATCGCCTTTACCTGATTTGTTCAGCGCGCCTTTAACACCAATAATATCGCCAATATCAAGCTGACCATATTTTGCTTTTAAATCTTTTTGAACGTCTTTTGAGGCATATGCTTGTACACGGCCTTTCATGTCTTGAATAGACATAAATGGACCACGTTTAGCAAGAATACGACCTGCTATCGATACTACGTGCTGTAATTCGATTAGCTCTTCTTTACTCTTATCACCAAACTCAGCCTGCAAATCTGCCGTGTAATGCTCACGACGGAATTGGTTTGGATGACCGTTGGCTGGGCAATTTTCGCGAATAGCGTCTAATTTGCCGCGACGCTCAGCGATTAACTTATTTTCGTCTTGGATTTGATCAGTCATTTTTTAGCTCTTTTTTAGCTTGGTGGTTATAAACCAGATTTTAAGCTGGCTTCAATAAATTTATCTAGGTCGCCATCGAGTACCGCTTGAGTGTTACGGTTTTCAACGCCAGTACGTAAATCTTTAATACGCGAGTCATCAAGTACGTATGAACGAATTTGACTTCCCCAGCCAATATCAGACTTGTTGTCTTCTTGGCTTTGCTTTTCAGCATTTTGCTGTTGTAGCTCAAGCTCAAATAATTTCGCTTTTAACTGCTTCATTGCTTGGGCTTTATTTTTATGCTGCGAGCGCTCGTTTTGACACTGCACCACGGTATTGGTTGGTACGTGGGTAATACGTACTGCCGATTCAGTGGTATTTACGTGCTGACCACCCGCGCCTGATGCACGGTAAACGTCTATACGTAAGTCAGACGGATTAATATCAATCTCAATGTTGTCATCAACTTCTGGGTAAACAAACGCAGATGCAAACGAGGTATGGCGGCGGCCACTTGAATCAAATGGGCTTTTACGAACTAAGCGGTGTACGCCTGTTTCAGTGCGTAACCAACCATATGCATACTCACCAGAAAAACGTACTGTTGCGCCTTTAATACCAGCAACATCGCCATCGGTCGCCTCAACAAGCTCTACTTTAAAGCCTTTAGCTTCACCCCAGCGTAAGTACATACGCAGTAAAATATTACACCAGTCTTGTGCTTCAGTACCGCCAGAGCCTGATTGTAAATCAAGGTAGGCATCGTTTGAATCGTGAGAGCCTGAAAACATACGACGAAACTCAAGCCCTTCAAGCTGCTGGTTTAAATCAGCTAGTTCGCTTTGTGCTTCATCAAAGGTGTCTTGATCTTCAGCTTCAACAGCAAGCTCTACTAAACCTTCAACATCGTCAGTACCAGCAACAAGGTTATCGATTGTTTCAACCACGGCTTCTAGTGCTGACTTTTCACGACCAAGGGCTTGTGCGCGCTCAGGCTCATTCCATACGGCTGAATCTTCAAGTTCGGCGTTAACTTCTTCTAAACGTTCTTGTTTAAGAGCGTAGTCAAAGGTACCCCCGAAGCAGTTCAGTACGTTCGCGAATTTCCTTGATTTGATTAATCACAGGATTCACTTCAAACATGTACATTACTCCAAAATGGCTAGGTTATTGCGCACTTAAAAAAGAGACCGAGCGCAATTAAAAATCATTAAATAATAAAAACGCCCGATTTTAACAAAAAACCGCGCGTTTTATTAGCCTTTTATGCATGGTTTGAAGATATTTTTTAGCCCACTTTTTCAAGCTCTCTAACTATAAGTTGTAAGCTAAATTTACCTCTAAATTCATTTATATCGAGCTGATACGCTACTTTAACAAACTGCGCCTCGGTATCTGGCCACGCTTTTACATCAATCCCAAAGGCTATGGCATCCACTAAGCGTGCAGACTGATGCTTTAATACTAGCTTTAAGTGTTTTTCACCCACAATACGCTGCTGGATTACTTCAAAGGTGTGTTCAAATACCGGCTCTGGAAACTGCTGCCCCCACGGGCCCGATTGTTTTAAAAGCTGCGCAAAATCCATGCTAAAGCAATCATTAGGTAGCTCACCATCGGTAAACACAATACAGCGTTTACTTTCTTCACTGAGTTGCTCACTAACCGCACTATCAAACGCACGTTTAAACTCAGGAAATTGCTGCTCGTTAATACTTAAACCTGCCGCCATTGCATGGCCACCAAATTTATTAATTAAACCGGGCTGCGCGGTGTTTAAACCTTCAAGCAGGTCGCGCATATGTAAACCTTCAATAGAGCGACATGAACCTTTTATCTCACCGTTTTCGCCACCCGCAAATATCACGGTTGGGCGGTGGTATTTTTCTTTTAAGCGCCCCGCTAAAATGCCAATAACGCCTTGGTGCCAATCGTCTTGATACAAACAAATAGCATCAGGTACGCTATCTTCTTTAAATGCTAGCCTATCGAGCACGGCTTGCGCTTCTACTTGCATGCCTTGCTCTATTTCACGTCTGGCAAAGTTTAAGCTGTCAAGCTCACCGGCTATGCGCCTTGCTTGATTTATGTCGTTGCTAAGTAAGCAAGCTATACCTAGGCTCATATCATCTAAACGCCCTGCTGCATTTAAACGTGGCGCCAATGAAAAGCCAAAATCGCTGGCACTCAAACGAGCTGCATTGCGATTAGCCACTTCAATCAGTGCGGTGATACCTGGGCGGGTTTTACCACTTCGAATACGTGCCAAGCCTTGATGCACTAACGTACGGTTATTCGCATCCAGAGCCACCACATCGGCCACCGTACCAAGGGCTACAATATCGAGTAAGTCAGCAATATTTGGCATAGGATGTTGGTTAAAGTAGCCTTGTTCACGCAGCGCACTTCTCAGTGCAATAAGTAAATAAAACGCCACCCCAACACCGGCTATCGACTTAGAGGGAAAATCACAGTCATGGCGATTAGGATTAACAATAGCATCGGCATTAGGCAGTTGCTCGCCTTGTAAATGATGATCTGTAACCAGCACTTTAATGCCTGCTGCTTTAACAATATCAATCCCTGCAATACACGATATACCGTTATCTACGGTGATCACTAAATCGGGCTGCATAGTGACTATTTGCTCAGCCAATGCTGGGCTTAAGCCATAACCTAAACTAAAGCGGTCTGGCACTAAATAATCTAAATGGGTAAAGCCAAACATGGCCAACCCTTGCATTAAGGTGGCGGTGCTGGTTGCGCCATCGGCGTCAAAATCGCCAACAATTAGTATTTTACTTTGTGCATGCAGTGCATCAATTAATAGTTGGCTGGCTTTGTCTATATCTTTAAATAGCTTAAAGTCGAGCAAAGTGGCCGCACTATTATTTAATTCATCAGCATGGCAGACGTTACGCGTGGCATAAATTTGCTTAATAACAGGATGTAGATGACTAGGTAGATGAGAGTCGTCAACGGGTTCTCGCGCAATGATCATTTTTTTCATGCTGGTTTTTAACTTATGATATTCATAACAAAAAGACAAAAAAAGGCCATAAAGGCCTTTTTAAACAGGTACTCAGGTTTTTAATTAACCTGCTTTGTTAGCCTCAAGCGCAGCGCTTAGTGCGGCAGCTGGTTGGTAGCCTGGGATCATCGTACCATCTTCTAAAATAATAGCCGGTGTACCACTAATTCCAAAGCTTTGCCCTAATTGGTAATGCTCTGCAACGGGTGCGCTACAGTCTTTTACAATTTGTGTATCTGCACCAGATTTAGCTTCAGTAAGTGCTTCTTGCTGATCTTTAGCACACCACACATTCATTAAATCGGCATAACCTGATCCTTGCAGGCCGCCACGTGGAAATGCTAGGTATTTAACCGTAATACCCGACTCAAGTAAGTCATCAAGCTCACGGTGTAATTTACGACAGTAACCACAGCTAATATCAGTAAACACGGTAATGCTGTGTTTTTCTTCTGGCGCTTTATACACAATCATTGAATCTTCGTATTCTTTTAACCCTGATTGACGCACACCATTAAGTGCTTGCTCAGTTAAATTACTACGGTTGTTTAAATCGATTAGCGTACCTTGCATTAAAAACTGACCGTCAGGGCTTGCATACAGCACCCCTTTATTGGTGATCAATTCTTTTAAGCCCGCAACCGGACTTGGGTTAATTTGTTTAACAGTTACTCCTAGCGCGGCAAATTTTGTCACAATAGGATCATTGGCATCGGGTGTTACTGCAACACCATTAGCAAAAGCGCTCAAACTAGTGCACAACATGGCACCTGCTAACATTAATTTTTTCATAACGGGTTCTCTATCCTAAAAATACTTATCTTATCGTGTCTATATGACCGGCTTAGTGACAAAAAAATTCGCTTAAGCACGAGGATGATGCTCAGCATGCACCGATTTTAATCGCTCATTCGCTACATGCGTATAAATTTGGGTAGTTGATAGGTCGCTGTGGCCAAGCATCATCTGCACCACACGCAAGTCAGCCCCATGATTTAATAAATGCGTTGCAAATGCATGTCGCAAGGTGTGGGGCGATAACGGCGACTCAACGGATGCCAAAATAGCATAGTGTTTAATCCGATGCCAAAAAGTTTGTCGTGTCATGCCCACCCCACGTTTAGAGGGAAATACAAAATCGGTGGCATGTTTTATCATTTGTGCTCGCCCAAGCTTTAAAAATTGCTCCAGCCAATACATAGCCTCTTCACCTAAAGGCACTAATCGCTCTTTATTTCCTTTACCTTTTACAAATACCACAGCTTGGCGCAAATTTATTTGCTCCATTCTCAGCCCTACCAGCTCAGTTACCCGCAAACCCGTTGCATACAAGAGCTCGAGCATGGCTTTGTCGCGCAGCCCCATTGGCTCTTCAATATTGGGGGCACTTAATAGCGCCTCTACTTCAGCCTCAGAAAGCGTTTTTGGTAACGACTGCCCCGCTTTAGGCTGAGCAATATTGACCATAGGTGAGTCGCTAATTATTTTTTCGCGTACAAAGTACTGATAAAAACGTTTTAATGCACTAATACTGCGTGCAGTACTGCGTGGCTTTAGCCCTAAATCAACACGATGTGCCAAGTAACTTTCAACGTCGAGGCTGGTTACCGTCATTAAGTTTTCGCCTTTTAAAAATTGGCAAAACTTATCTAAGTCACTGCGATAAGCGCTCAGCGTGTTTTCACTTACGCCTTGCTCTAAATAGAGGCTATCAAGAAAGGTTTCTAAAAAGTCGCTATTGCTGCTTAGCTCATTATTTTGTTCAGGTAAATCGTCAGATAGCGTTGTCACGTTGTGATCTCATGTTGGTAATACCACGGGAGAAGGTATCAATTAAAAATACCTTACGGTAAACTTGAGCCTATCATAACAGGCAATTACACAGTGATAAATACGATGCAGATTGGTTTATTTTTTGGTTCTACTACCTGCTATACCGAAATGGCGGCAGAAAAAATACGCGACATTATAGGCGCCGACATTGTCAGCTTACATAATATTAAAGACGAGCCGCTTAAAAACGCTGAGCAATATGACTTTATCATTTTTGGTATTTCTACGTGGGACTTTGGCGAAATTCAAGAAGATTGGGAATCAAAGTGGGACGACATAAAAGACGTTGACCTAAATGGTAAAACCATTGCCTTATTTGGGATGGGCGATCAGCAAGGGTATGGCCAGTGGTTTCAAGACGCATTAGGCATGCTTCATGATGAAATAAATGCCCAAGCCATTACTCAACTTGGCTTTTGGCCTAACGACAGTAATTACGAATTTGAAGCCTCTAAAGCCCTTACCGAAGACGGTAAACAATTTGTTGGTTTAGCCCTTGATGAAGATAGTCAGTACGAGCTAAGCGACGAACGTATTGCCACCTGGGTAGAACAGGTGATGACAGAGTACGCTGAAACCCTGTAACTGTGCACTCTTGCAAAAAGCGCTGCTATGCAGCGCTTTTTAATATTTAACTACTCTACTTTTAACCAGTATTGGTTACGGTAAAAAAAGCCCACATAACCGCGCACTTCAAGTTTTTCGCCATTTTGCTGCGGAGTTAAACGCACGCTGTAGGTTTTACCGTTATTTGGGTCGAGTATTTCACCGTCTTCCCAACTACCGTCACCTGCATAAGTTACATCTTCAATAATGGTCATGCCTAGCATCGGCTGATTCTTTTTATCACCGTTGCACTCACTGCAAAGCGCATCTTGCTTGGCTTTATTGAGTATTGTTTCAATTTTGCCAGTTAGCACGCCATCTTGCTCAGTAATGCGTACATAAGACTTTGCTTCTTTGGTATCTTCATTAATGGTTTTCCAAAGCCCTACAGGACTCATGTTTGCATGCGCACTATGGCTTATAAATAAAGCTGCAGCGAGAGTGCTTAGCAAATTTAGTTTATTGAAGTTTTTCATTGAGTTGCTTTGATTTTAAATAGCGAATAAAACAATAATACCAGCTGATTTATAAACACACTATGAAATTACATAGCTAATTAGGTGCATGTAAAAAATAAAAACCAAGTGCCTTTAACACACTTGGTTTTTAAATAATAATCACGTTTTAAAGTACATGATTAAAAGTGCATATTTAAAAGTCACGCACCTCTACACTTGAGCTATTAAATTCAAACATATTAATTTTGCCGCACTGGGCCATATGGTTAGTGCTTGCATATGGGGTATCAGCTTGGTTTATATCGCCCTCCCACTCTTGGCCATTTTTTATAAATGCTTTGAGTTCAAACCAGCCGTTAACGGCTTTACTGCAATCCATATCAACATCAAGCATCCAGTAGTGTTCACCCCATATATTAAGCGGTGTAACGCCAAAACCATCGCTATCTACCGTTTTTTTCGCCCCGAATTCACTAGGCCATATATTAGTAGTCCAATCCATAGCGCTACCTTGCGCCTCACTGCTTTGACCTTGTTCGATACCATACCAATCTAGGTAATTATCGTTTGCTTTCCAAGGCAAAGTGGTGTTGTTTTTTAAATTGTTGTGACGAATAGGCATGGCACATTCAACGTTCGTTGTTTGGCAGTTTCTACCAAGGTTTGCATTGGCATAAGTGTGATCTATTCCACCACGAACAAACATATCTTGTCCGCTTTGTGTTAGCGCATTGATAAAAACAACGGTTCTTTGCCAATCACCGCCGTTATTAGGGAGCGAGCCTTGTAGTAATTTAGCATTTTTATGAATAGCCATGGCATCCCATGGCGCCACATTTAAATTAATCGTGCCGTTACTATTAACTGTAATAACCTCACTACTACAGCTTTTAGCATCACCCGAAAGCTCACCTTTTAATACGTTACAGTACTGCCCAGCAGCCATATCTGTTTGAACTGTTGCATTTAAAGTTGAGTCTTCTTTATTAATTGCCATATGGCCTGAGCTACCTCGCCCAAATGCAATCTGGTTATTGGTGTTATCCCACCAGTTGGTTACAGCCCAGTTATCGGCAGTGTTATTTCTAAAATCAACACCACCAGCAATGTATGACCACCGATGCTCACACTTCCATTTGCTTGCAAAACATTCCAAGTTACCATTGTTGTGCACTGGCACACTTGGCCCACCTGCATCGGTATCACCATGAAAGTCATAACTCGACATGACTTTTGGGTACCCATACGGATACGCCAACATAAAGACGTTAGCTAGGTCGTATAAACGGCCATCTTCAAAAGTAATTACATTACCCGCACCACCATGCCCACGTTGGTTATCATGGTTATCAACAAATACCACAGCTGATGAACTTGGCATAAAACCCCAACCTTCACCAAAATTACTTAGCCACGCAAGCGAGCCATTTCTAAATGTATTACCAAGCTGTGTACTGTATTTAAACTCAGTAACTAAACCTGTACTTAAATACTCTGAGGCATCTACCGCTTCAGTACCTTGATCTATCACCTCATGAAAAACCACTGGCGAGCCATTTATTTTTGCCATTAAACTTTGAATATCACTTGCAGCAACATGCTTAGCAGCATCAAACCTAAAGCCTTTAACTCCTAAGGCTTGTAAGTCATTAATATATGCCGCTAACGTATTTTGCACATAAGTTGAAGCGGTATTTAAATCGGCAAGCCCTACCAGCTCGCAATGTTGCACACGATAGCGATTATTACCGTAATCCTCAGGGTTAATTGAACAGCTTTGGTGAAAATCTTGTGGGCTGTAAATAGGATATTGTTTATTACCAAAGTTATTACCGTCGGTACCAGTACCATTACCTGCAGCCATATGGTTTATTAGGGTATCAACATATATATCTACGCCTGCCGAATTACATCGATTAACCATATCTATAAACTGCGTCCGGTTCCCGCCACGGCTTTGCAGTTGGTAGCTCACAGGTTGGTAGCGAGTCCACCATTGATTACCTGTAATATGCTCGTTAGGCGGAGATACCTGTACAGCAGCATATCCTTTGGGCCCTAAAAACTGTTCACATTCTTGAGCTATATCTTGCCAGTTCCATTCAAATAGATGCACAAATGTTGTAGGTGCTGCCATAGCTAAGCTTGGTAAAGTTAAGCCAAGGCTTAATCCTGCAGTGGTGATAATTTTATTCAGCTTCATAGTGTGTGTTCCAAGTGTTGAGCGAGTTAAACAACATACTCGACGCTATTTACAAGTGGTTAACACTAGTCTGGTGATTGATTAAATAAAAACTGAATACGTATGCATAATGGGTAAATTATCCTTTTTTACTAGATAACCAAGCTCAATAAATAGCTTACATCTTTAAATAAAATGCTTTGCAAAGCCCGACATAATCAGCTGTGTAGGTGTTGTTTTCATCTTTTATGCAAAGCACTGATTGCACTAATTCTGTTTTGATTAAGCTAAAGCGCATTAAGCTGCGGCTGAACACTTTACTCGGTGTGGTTTTTACTTGGCAATGCGCGCTTAAATACAGCCCTTGCTGCTGCGCCAAGGTTATAAATAACTGTGCCTCTTCACTAGGCAAAATTAAATTAAAACGTGCTTGCTTATGCGTTAAGCGTTTAAACGCAGCAATCAGTTCTGCAAAGCTTAAACCATCGGTATGGCGAGCGGCATTGCGTGCTGCATTATCACTTTTTAAACTGTGATTAAAATAAGGTGGATTAGATATAACGCAATCAAATTTAGTCTCAGCCGCAAACTGCTGTACACACTGGTGATAAATGCTAATGTCTGGCCAAGGGCTTTGCTGGCAATTTTGTACAGCTTGCTGGTAGGCGGCCTTATCAACCTCAACCGCACTCACCTTTAAATCTGGCACTCGCTGTTTACACATTAACGCCAACAACCCCGTACCTGTGCCAATATCTAATAACGAACTTGCACCGCTTAAATCAGCCCATGCTCCAAGTAAAATACCATCGGTAGATACCTTCATGGCGCACTGGTCGTGCTCAACCTTAAATTGTTTAAATGCAAAACCAGACATTTTTTCACCTTTTCATTCACCAAGTAGGTTTAAGTGCGTATAATTAACGGCAATTGTCCCCTATTTTTGACACTCTATGCAATTTTCTGAATTTGATCTTGATAATAAGCTACTCAATGCTATTAATAAAATGGGTTTTGAAACCCCTACTAGCATTCAACAACAAGCCATTCCTGAGGCGTTGCAAGGGCGTGATATTTTAGCGTCTGCACCAACAGGTACGGGTAAAACGGCGGCATTCTTAATTCCAGCAATTCAATATTTAATGGATTTCCCGCGTCGTGATCCGGGCTTTGCACGGGTATTAATTATGACCCCAACTCGCGAGCTTGCTTATCAAATTCATGAACAATGTGAGTTACTTGCAAAACAAACCCACTTAAAAATTGGGGTGGTTACCGGCGGTATTAATTACGGTACACACAAAGAAATTTTTGAAAATAATAACGACATTTTAATCGCCACACCTGGGCGTTTAATGGAGTATTTGGAAACTGAAAACTTCCACGCAGAAAACGTAGAAATGCTCATTCTTGATGAGGCCGACCGCATGCTCGACATGGGCTTTCGTAAAGAAATGCTGCGTATTTGTGATGAAGCTAAAAATCGTCGTCAGTGCTTTTTATTCTCAGCTACTCTTGAAGGTGACAGCGTAGAATTATTTGCAGAGCGTATTTTAAACGACCCGGCTTTGCTTGAAGCCGAATCATCACGCAAAGAAAAAGCTAAAATACATCAATGGGTTCATTTAGCTGACGATTACCATCACAAGCTTGAGCTATTAGTTAACACCTTAAACGGCCCTGATGTTAGTAAAGCGATTGTGTTTGTAAAAACTCGTGAGCGCCTTGAAACCCTTATTGGTGAACTAACCAATAACGGCGTTAAAGCTGCGTGGCTACGTGGTGAAATGCCACAAGATAAACGCATGAAAGCGATGGAAAATTTCCACAGTGGCAAAACCCGCATTTTAGTCGCGACCGATGTAGCCGCGCGTGGTATTGATGTAGCTGATATAAGCCACGTAATTAACTTTGATATGCCTCGCACTGCAGATGTTTACGTACACCGTATTGGCCGTACAGGCCGCGCGGGTAAAAAAGGCATAGCGATTTCACTAATTGAAGCGCACGATATTGGCATCCTTTACAAAGTAGAACGTTACATAGAACAGAAGCTAAAACGCCGTGTATTTAAAGGATTAGAGCCAAAACATAAAGAAGCTAAGCCACCAGTTAAAAAGCGTAAAGATCCAGTAAAAATGAAAGCGAAGAAAAAAGCCAAAGCTAAAAAGAAAAAATAGCTTTAGCTTTAATACATTTGATTGAGCCGACGTTTGTCGGCTTTTTTGTGGCTTAAAAACAGTGAGTAAGCAATTCAGAGTAATATGTAAAAACTACTTAGCTGAATAACTACTTAATAAAATATCCAATTATTTCAAATGGTTAATTTTGGAATGAAACTTGTAACCCAAGCTAGTGTATGAGTATTAAAACGCCGAGTATCGGCGCTGCTTTTTCAAAAACACTAAGGATATAGTTATGAGTCGCATTAAATTTACTATCGGTTTTATTTCGTTTTGTTGTTTATTTTTATTAGTCTCTGCTTTTAAAGTTAGTGCAGCAACGCATTTAGCAGTAGTAAGTAGTGTGGCCACACAACCTAATTTACAACAATCTATTACTCATGAGTTACGTACTAATCCAAATTTAGAATTAGAAAATTTGAACGTACAGGTCGAAAATGGCGACGTTGAACTTAATGGCAAAGCTAATAACGGTTTTGAACGTGCTCTTGCACAAAAATTTTTAGAAAATATGGATGGAGTTAAAGTAATTCGCAACAAAATTAGTGTTATTTAATACACCTCCTTCTTAACTTATTCTTCAGCGCTGCTTGCTTCTCCAACACAAGCGGCGCTTTTTATGGCCTGCACAATATAAATTCAATACAGACATAATCCCAATCCAGTTTAAATAGCTTGATTAAAAAGCCTTTTCGTTTACGCACCAATCGCGACGCTCATTGCAGCTACTTATACCATTGAATCCTTTATTACTCACAGACACTTACTATATAGGGCTTGCATCAAGCTTGAGCACAAATTCGATTAATTAAGTAATCTATTTTGAGATGAGAAACCTTATCGATATAGTTTTCTAATTGAGACGCTTTTAACTTAGTTAACGCAAGGCTTTAATTACTTCAGATCATCAATTAATTATTATAAAAAAGCGCGTTTTACTTTGTAAAAACGCGCTGATAGTCAGTAACTATTTCCCAATGCTTTTACCATGGGGTTTTAAATTATTTATTTACCTTGGCTTGCATCATTATTATTGTCACCCTCTTTGTTTGCTGACTGCTGACTTATTTTATCGCTTATCATGGCATCGAGTTTTTCACCGCCCTTAATACCAAAATCCAACGTACGAATAGGAAACGGAATACTTATATCAGCAGCATCGAGTGCTTGCTTTACTGCCACAACGCCTTTGTGACGCACCGTCATAAAATCGGGCTCACCAGGGTATTTAATCCAAAACCATACCAGTAAGTTTATACTGCTATCACCAAAGCCTTCTGCGTACACCGCGGTCTCATTTTTGCGGATCACAAAGTCAAATTGATTAATTTTTTCGACAATAACTTCACTGGCTTTTTCTATATCATCAGCGTAAGAAATACCTACAGGTACCTCTATTCTTCTGACCCCTAAAGTGCTGTAATTACGCAGTACATTTCTAAATAGTATTTTATTAGGAACCAGTATCAACTGCCCGTAAAAGCTCTCTATTAGTGTGTTGCGCAAGTTTATTGAATGCACTGAACCAAATACGTTATCGGTCTCGATAACATCACCCGCTTTGAACGGTTTACGAATACCCATAGCAATACCCGCAATTAGGTTTTCGGTCATATCTTGAAAAGCAAAACCAATGGCGAGACCAACAATACCTGCACCCGCAAGTAGTGACGTAACGGTACTTTTTAAGCCCATAAAATCAAGAGCAATAAAGACCCCAACACTCAGAACAATAACTTTAAAAATGGAGGCCATTAAGTCGGCAATTTGAGTTGAATCGAGAGAGCGACGTAATACTTTTTTCATTCCTTTGCCTGCAAGGCGGGCAATGAATGAAAATATAATCGCAATAATCACCGCGACTATAAAGTTAGGGATATGACTTATAACAACATCAAACCAACCGCCGAGCTTCTCTTCTATAAGTTTTTCGGCTTCTGTAATTGAGGGAATTGAGAGCATTTATTTTATACCTTAGTTTCTATTAATAACCTAAGGTTTGCAAAAATAGCGCCAGTATAAAAAAAGCCATGCAGTGCATAGCTTTTTGGGTATGTGTTTAGCTGCAAATAGCGCTAAATTTAGCTTTGCTCTTCGCGCAAAAATACCGGTTCAAGTTCTTTAGTGGTTGCCTCTGAGCTAAAGTAATAACCGGCCACGGTAAACTCTTTAAGCTGACTTAACTGCGTGACTTGGTTTTCGATAAGGTAACGCGCCATCATACCGCGCGCTTTTTTAGCGTAAAAGCTAATCACTTTATATTGGCCGTTTTTACAGTCTTTAAAATGTGGCGTAATAATTTGTGCGTTAAGCGATTTTTTATCTACCGCTTTAAAGTATTCGTTAGACGCTAAATTAACTAAGTATTGTGCATCTTGTGCCGCTAAAACGTCGTTAAGTTTATTAGCAATAATACTGCCCCAAAACTCATATAGGTTTTTACCACGGCTGTTTTCAAGCTTTGTACCCATTTCTAGGCGGTAGGCTTGCATTAAATCAAGTGGTTTTAATAATCCGTATAAACCCGAGAGTATACGTAAATGCTCTTGAGCATAATCAAGTTGCTTAGCCGTTAGGGTGTCGGCATCTAAACCGCCATATACATCGCCATTAAAGGCAAGCACTGCTTGTTTAGCATTACTCGTAGTAAACGGTTGCGCCCACTCACTAAAACGTGCTGCATTAAGGCCCGCGAGCTTATCGCTAATTTTCATTAAACTACCAATCTGCGCAGGAGTTAGTTCACGGCATACTTTCATGAGCGCTTCGCTGTGCTCAAGTAATTCAGGTTGAGTGAACTTATCTGTTGCGGGTGGCGTGTCGTAATCAAGATTCTTTGCTGGTGAAATAACAGTGATCATAGTTAGCTATTGACTTGTAAATTATTTAATGTCAATTTCAACATTAAATGAGACGAAAAGCACGTTTTGTTTAAAATTATCCTACCTAAAACTCAACCGTTACCGTTTTTTCATTGATAAGGACATAAGACCTATCAAGCATTGTCACACTGTTGCAGTATAGCTATATTAAGGTAGTTTAGATTTTCTTTTAACTTGCTTGGAATGAGGAAAAGCAAATGACTAGCGCTCTACAAAGGCTTAAACAACACTCTTCTATCGTGGCCGACACGGGCGATATAGAAGCCATAAAAAAACATCAACCTGAAGATGCGACTACCAATCCATCGCTGCTTTTAAAAGCGAGCGAGATTGAAGCTTACAAACCTTATCTAGATAAAGCATGGCAATACGCTAAAGAAACCGAGCAACAGCCTGCAAAACAACTAGAGGTGGCTTGTGACTATTTTGCAGTATTACTCGGTAAAGAAATTAGCGAAATTGTTCCGGGTTATATTTCTACTGAAGTTGATGCTCGTTTATCATTTGATACCCAAGCAACAATTAATAAAGCACATACTTTACTAAGCCTTTACGAGAAAGAAGGTGTAAGCAAAGACAAGATTTTAATTAAAGTTGCCTCTACTTGGGAAGGCATTAAAGCCGCAGAACAGTTAGAAAAAGAAGGCACTAAATGTAACTTAACGCTTTTATTTAGTGATGCTCAAGCCCGTGCCTGTGCTGATGCAAACGTATTTTTAATTTCGCCATTTGTTGGCAGAATTTTAGATTGGCACGTAGCAAACGGTATGGAAAAACCAACCGACCCGCTACAAGATCCTGGCGTACAATCGGTGCGTAGTATTTTTGAGTTTTACAAACGTCACGATTACAAAACGGTTGTTATGGGCGCAAGCTTTCGTAATACCGGTGAAATTATTGCCCTTACAGGTTGCGATAAGCTAACAATTAGCCCTAATCTTTTAGAAGAGCTAGGTAATTTAGAAGACGCACAAGAATACTTACTAGAGAGCGATATTGCTAAAGAGCCAAAACCAGAGCCACTTAGCGAAGCACAGTTCCGTTGGTTACATAACCAAGATGCTATGGCTACTGAGAAACTAGCTGAAGGTATTCGCTCATTTGCAGATGCGCAAGAGCAACTAGAGGCACGCTTTAAAGCGATGTAACTAACAGCTGTTTAATGAGTTAAAAAACGTCGCTTTTAGCGGCGTTTTTTTATGTCTGCGATTTACTTTAAATACTCGACTTGTCCCCATTTACGTTCTTTTTGTATTGATCTTCATCAAAATACCACCCATCAGTAACAGTTTCGTCACATTTATATTCTATTTTATTAATAGCTGTGGTATAGATACTGCCGAGGTTCAAAAAGTGGTCAATAGGAGATAATCAATGGATAGCCTAAACGAAATAATAGAGATATTAGAAGGTTCTGATACATCGAAAAAAACCTCTCAAAAAAATAAAAAAAGAAAATGGCGCGAAATAGAAGCAATAAAAGATAAGCAACGTTTGCGCAAAGAACTACAGGAGCTCGACTATTTTGCTGATAGTATTGCTATTGATGAATTAGAGTTTTAATCAACAACAGCAACTAAAAAGGCTTTCATTTATGAAAGCCTTTTTTAATACCAATTACCCTATACTTGCCAATTAATGGGCTGTGCTCCTTGCGCTATTAACAGTTCATTGGTTTTTGAAAAGTGCTGACAGCCAAAAAATCCGCGATGCGCAGAAAGCGGTGAAGGGTGCGGCCCAGACAATACATGATGGCGCTGGCGATCAATGCTTTTACCTTTTTTTTGTGCATGTGCGCCCCACAAAATAAACACCACTCCTTGGCAATGCTCATTTATATGAGTAATTACGTTATCGGTAAATTGCTCCCAACCTAAATGTTTATGGGAATGGGCTTGCCCTTGCTCTACTGTTAATACGGTATTAAGCAAAAACACACCTTGATCTGCCCAGCTTTGTAAATAGCCATGCTCTGGCGTAATAAAACCATTAATGTCAGTCACTAACTCTTTATAAATATTTTTAAGTGAAGGCGGGAGCTTTTTAACTTCAGGCAATACAGAAAAACACAAGCCATGCGCTTGCCCTTCTCCATGGTAAGGGTCTTGACCTAATATAACCACTTTAATGTCGCTAAGTGGAGTTGCATCAAATGCGCTAAACACCCGTGGTTCTGGTGGATACACAGCAATACCGTTTGATCGTTTATTCGCAACATATTCAAGGGTTTGCTGCATATATTCTTGGCTAAGTTCGTGATTTAAAAAAGATGACCAGTTGCTCATAATTGACTCTTAATAAGTTCTCTAGATACCTCAACTTTGTCACACATTTGTGCTAACCCATCAAGCATTCTAGGGGAAAAACGATGTAATAAATCCGCGTTAACGCTAATAAATTGCTCATATTTAACCGCCGGAATTTCAGGCCATTGCTGCCAATTAACTGTAGGTATTACCCGTTTTGATTTTTCATCAGGAATAATAATAACTTGTGGCTTAGTCACTATCACGTTTTCAATGCTGATTTGTGGGTAATCTGTGTCGCTGTCGGCAAATACATTGGTTACTTGGCAGGTTTCGATTAACTGATTTATCCAGGTATTTTTTGATACCGTCATCATAGGCTCTGGCCACAGCTGATAAAACCCAGTAAGCATGGTTTTATTATGCTGCGCGGCTTTAATTGCGTTGAGCTTAACTGTAAATGCCTCAGCTACTTTTTTACTTTGCTCAATATGACCGGTTAATTGACCTAATTTTAGTATTTCCTTAGCTACGCCTTCAATAGAGCGTGGATTACTTAAATGCAATTCAATCCCTAGTCGCTTAATTTGTGCTAAATCTTCTGCCTGATTACCGCTTTTCCACGCAATGACCATGTCAGGCTTGAGCATGAGTAACTTTTCGATAGAAATGCCATTATAGCCGCCGATACGCTCAATTTTAGTCGCCTCTTGTGGGTAATCTGCGTAATCCAGCGTGCCTACTATTAGATCACCCGCCCCAATGGCATATAAATTTTCGACTATGTGTGGTGCCAAAGCCACAATACGAAGCGGCTTGTCGGCTAAGGCTTGAGGTACATAAACAGCAAACAATAACAGCCCAAGAATAATGCGTTTTAACATTAGTAATCAAAGCCTTTTAGTGCTTTTACACCCGACTCAAACGCATGCTTTACATTACGCACTTCACTTACGGTATCGGCCAGCTCAATTAAGGTACGGTGCGCAGCACGGCCAGTAATAATTACCGATTGCATTACAGGTCGGTTGTTAATTGCAGCAACCACTTCCTCAAGGTCGATATAGCCATAGGTCACCATATAGGTGAGCTCATCGAGTAATACCACATCGATACTGCTGTCGCTTAGCATCCGCTTTGACTCTTGCCATGTTGCTTGTGCTGCCGCAGTATCGGCCTCTTTATTTTGCGTATCCCAAGTAAAACCTGTGTTCATAACAGCAAATTCAACTCCAGCTCCTTGTAGTAAATTACGCTCACCACATTCCCATGTACCTTTAATGAACTGACATACCGCGGCCTTTTTACCATGGCCAACACAGCGTGCAACCACACCAAAACCAGAGGTTGATTTACCTTTGCCATTACCAGTAATAACCTGAAAAATGCCTTTTTCTTGCTGTGCCGCTGCTACTCGAGCATCAACTTGTTCTTTTACTTTTTGCTGGCGCTGTTGGTGCTTGTCGTTTGTTGATTCAGTCATTGTTATGTCCTTGGTAAATTTTAATAATTTGTTCAATGTTTAAATGTGTTTGGCACATTTCAGCGAGGCGTTCTAGCTGGCGCTCGCGATGCTCATTGATGCTGATACCACTAATTTCACTGTCTGGTTTTAGCCACTTTAATAGCAGCTCTGTAGCAGCTGCGTTGTCAAATAAGCCATGTAAATAAGTACCAGCAATAGCATTATCATCACTAATAAAACCATCAGTTTCAAAGCCATTTGGGTGTTTATTAAAGCGAATAAGTGGTTTGTTGAGCGCTTGACCTTTACTGATCCCAGCATGTATTTCGTAACCCTGACAAGCAACCTGCTGCTGGTTTAAATTGAGTATTGCATTTACTTGGCTTAGCACTTTTTGCTCACCTAAAATGGTATTAAAATCACTAAGCGCTAACCCAGCTATTTGCCCTAATGATGATTCCACCGCATTAGGGTCACAAATCGTATTACCTAGCATTTGCATACCGCCGCAAATACCCAATACTTTGCCACCATAGCGTAAATGGCGTTTTATTTGCTGATCCCAGCCTTCATTTTTTAAAAATACCAAATCGCTAAGTACATTTTTACTGCCAGGCACAATAATTAAATCAACATCAGGAATTGTTTGAGTATGGCGCACATAGGTTATATTTATATTTGGGTGTAATCGCAGTGCATCAAAATCGGTATGATTACTAATATGAGGCACTAGCAGCACCGCAATATTAATGCTGGCCTCGGTCACATTATTATCTATGGCAACGGCATCTTCGGCATCAAGTGCTAAATCGTGTAGGTAGGGTAACACCCCTAACACAGGTTTACCTGTGTACTCTTCAAGCCAATCTAACCCGCCTTGTAATAGGCTAATGTCACCACGAAAACGGTTAATCACAAAGCCTTTTACCCGTGCTTGCTCTGATTCGCTTAATAGCGCCAAAGTCCCTACTAGGTGAGCAAACACACCCCCTTTATCAATATCAGCAATAATAATAACCGGGCAATCGACCTTTTCGGCGTAGCCCATATTGGCGATATCGTTTGCGCGTAAGTTAATTTCAGCTGGGCTACCAGCCCCTTCAACCAACAATAAGTCAAAGCGTTTAGCTAAACGGTTATGCGAGGTTAATACCGCTTCCATAGCCACTTTTTTATAGTCATGGTAAGAGTCGGCTTCCATATTGCTAATAGCCCTACCATGAATAATAACTTGCGCGCCGGTATCACTATTGGGTTTGAGTAATATCGGGTTAAAGTCTATTTCAGGTGCAACTTTTGCCGCAACGGCTTGTAATGCTTGTGCTCTACCAATTTCACCGCCATCATGAGTTACGGCACTATTAAGCGCCATATTTTGCGGTTTAAACGGCGCAACATTAACACCTTGATTAGCAAACACTCTGCAAAGTGCTGCAACCAGGGTACTTTTACCTGCATCTGAGGTAGTGCCTTGTACCATTAGTGTTTTCATTATTGAACCACCAGCTGACGCTTACGAAAATACAATATACTTAAAAAGAATAGACTGCCGATAGCCGCCGTGATCACTCCGATTGGCAACTCTTGATTACTTAATAGTGAGCGAGCGAGCACATCGACCCACACCATAAATATTCCCCCGACTAATCCGGTCATTAATAATCCAACGCGGCTACCTTGAGAGATAAAAAAGCGCACTATGTGTGGCACCATCAAGCCAACAAAACCAATACCACCACAGTTGGCAACTAACACGGCCGTGATCAACGAACTTAAAATAAGCATTAAAATTCTAAAACGATGTACTCTTACGCCAAGCGTTGTCGCACTTTCATCGCCTAACAACATGGCGTTAAGCTGACGCCTAAAACCCAACATGATTATTGTACAGACTATAATGACTAAGACAGGTAGCAGCAGCGACTGCCACTGTGCTTTAGCAAAACTACCTAAAGTCCAAAATAAAATAGCCGCGACCGCTTGTGGATCGCTCCAATAAAGTAGCAAACTAGTAAAAGCACTAAATAAAAATGATAGGGCTACCCCCGCCAATAACATCGATTCAACTTGGGCATTACGCTGGCTGCCAGCAATTAAAATTAATAATCCCATCGCCACTAAACTACCGGTTAATGCCGCCCCAGATAGCGCAATACCCGCCCCAGCTCCCACAAAAGACATTAGTATAACCACACCTAATGAAGCGCCGGACGAAATACCAAATAAATAAGGATCTGCTAAGGGGTTACGGGTGACTGTTTGTAGTATTAAACCTGCAATCGCTAAGCCACTCCCAGCTAAAAAAGCCAGTAAAGTACGTGGCATTCTTAATTCAATAATAATACGGCTGGTAAATGAAGCCTCGTTTGAAAAGGTTAAGCTTTGATAAACATCTGCGAGCGACGTGGGTGCCGCACCAAAACTCAGTGCAATAAATAAACTTAATAGTGCGCATAGTAGCGCAGCGATTAATGCAACGGTATGGTTAGAAAAAACCGTCATATTATTGGTATCCATAATAATAAGTAATATGAGGAATAGCCTCACCCGAAGCAGCTACTTGAGGGTGAGTGCTCACTTGTGCACAAACGCCAAACACCTCATCCAGCATCTGCTCAGTGACCACTTTATTTGGCTTACCTGCATCAACAACTTTTCCATTTTTAATAACCACTAACTCATCACACATAGCAGCAGCTAAATTTAAGTCATGAAATGACGCAAATACCGTGATCCCTAGAGATTTAGCCAGCTCCATCAGTTGAATTTGATATTTCACATCAAGGTGACTAGTTGGTTCATCCATAATAAGAAGTTGCGGTTGCTGCACAATAGCGCGGGCAATAAAGGCTCGTTGCTTTTCACCGCCAGATAGCGAATCAAATAATTGAGTACTATGAGATTCAAGCCCCACATGGCTAATAGCCTGAGCTATTTTTTGTTTATCTGCTTGGGTGGTCGAACTGAATAACGTTTTATGTGGCGTAAGCCCTAGAGCCACAACATCGAATAACGAGAGGTTAAATTGCGACGGTGTTTCTTGGAGCACAACGGCAACTTGCTTGGCGTAGTCTTCGCTTTTTAGTTGCCAAATATCGGTGTTATTAAATTTAACCTCTCCCGCTGACGGCTGATTAAATCGATACAAGCACCGCAGTAAACTCGATTTTCCCGCACCATTAGGACCAATTAAGCCAACAAACTTGCCACGCTCAATACTCACATTAATATGCTCAAGGATTAAGGTGTTACCCACTCGCCAAGAGACATTATTAACGGTTAGAAGTGCAGTTTTTTTAGCGGTTTGAGTGTGCAAAAAATTATCCTAGGCAGAGAAAACCCACACTCAGTACCACAAGTACCAAAAAGAAAATGAGTTAACCCGCTCGTTATATGAAGTTTTAAGGCACTTGTATCTGACTTACAGTAAAACTGTTCACAGTTACGGGTATAGTTGAGGAGTTTCACCTCATTCCAAATGCTTGGCTATTATGCGCAGATAAGTAAATAATTTAAAGCAAAAAAAACCGCACTCAGCTGAGTGCGGTTAAAAGGGAGTGTTTTAACTAAGTATTAGTTAAAACTTATATTCCATACCTAAACCTAGGTAATCTTGGTCAACGTTGTTGTCCATATCAAAACTTGAGTAAAAGCCAAATACCTTAAGGTTTTTGTTTAGCTTGTGATCAACACCTACCGATACTGCGCTTTTATCATCGCTGTCATCAAAATCCATTGTTTGATATTGCACTTTAAAAGTGTTGCTACCCATTAGGTAAGCTGCATTCAATAAGTAACCGTCAGCCTCAGCGCTACCGTCTACTTTTTCTTGTGTTTGGTACATTGCGCCAAGTCTAAAGTCTTCAATTTTACCTTGAACTGTTGCACGTACTACGTCGTAACCATTTACTTCACTATCAGCAGCAACAGCAGCATATACAGCGCTCTTTTTAAGACCTGCATCGCCGTAAGTTAATGCCACTGAGTAACCATTTTTGGCATCTTTATCGTCTTCTGCAATAAATGAAGCTAACACTTTAAAGCCTTCATATGAGTTTGAAGCGTAAGATACTGAGTTACCTAAACGGTTTTCACCTTTAAACGTATTTTTAATATCACCTTCAAGGTCATTAAATAAATCAAGTTTACCTTGCGCCTGCTTTAGCGCGGTATCGTTACGGCCTATTACTACCTGACCAAATGAACCTTTAAAACCTACATATTGATTACGCGCTGAAATATTATCTTTATCGCCTTTTGAGTCAGCGTCCGACACATCAACCTGAAACTCAAACTTATAAACAGCTTCTAAACCGTCTGAAATTTTTTCAGACCCCTTAAGTCCGAAACGAGATGCATTACTTTTAATTTCAGTAAACGACCCTTCTCCATCATCAGATGATTGAACGGTTACATTCGCTTTACCGTAAATGTCTACTTCTGCAAGCGCATTAAAAGATAAACCACTAAGTAAGGCTAGGCATAGGCTCGATTTTGCAAATTTCATGTTATTTCCTCGATAAACACAATAGACTAATTTTTAAAACAGCAGCAGTGTGTCACCGCTAAATGACAAAAATATTACAAAGGACATATTTTTGTCTTTTTAAGTTAATAAAACTGCATTAAATCTGAAATCAAAATAACATCTAAAATATACCGTCTAACGACTACTTACTTTGTTTCAGTAAACTCGGTGTCATTTGCGACAGCAAATTAACCAGAGTTTCTATTAACTCTTTCTGTTCGTTATCTCTATGATAGGCAACAAATACATCTCTTGACGTATTTTCTACCCCTTTTACATGAAAAAGTTCGCCTTTTTCTAAATGGTCTTTAACTAATACCTGTGGAATAAACGCACTGCCGCCACATTGCAGTATTAAATCAAGCGCTATACGTCCGGTACTGGTTCTAAAATAAGGCGGCGTTTTACCGGTAAACTGACGCGCATGCCAAAGAGAAAACGTAGTTCCCCAATCAACATAAACATATTGATTATCAAAAAAGTTATCGCCTGTTGCGGTATCGTAGCCACTAACCGGAATAATAGGTAGTTCACAAATTCGTTCAACAACGAGTTCGTCTACTTTTGGTGGATCAAATAAAATGGCTAGATCAAGGGTGCGCTCTAATAGTAATCGAGTACTCTCTTGTTGTGCTTTTACCTCTGCCACCAAAGATACACCGGGCATAGCCGATACTATATTTGTAATACCAAACTGTAAAAACGCATCCCAAATATTAGGAGTCCCAGCCAAGCTGATTTGCTTATGCATATTATCTGCAAGTGCAACATCCACTTTGGCCCTTTGCATTCCAGTAATAATCATTTGTGCATGCGGCAACAAGCGCTCACCCGGAGCCGTTAGTTGAATATTATTGCGCTGGCGAATAAATAAATTTACGCCTAAGCCCTGCTCTAATTGACGAATTCGAAAACTCACTGCAGACTGCGTTATGTATAGGTTTTCTGCCGCTTTACCAAAATGGCGAGTACGCACCACTTCAACAAATGTTTTTAATAAATCTATGTCCAATTTTTTATCCTCACGATAAAAATTTTTTGTTTAAAAAAATAGCGATTATGACCCATACTCCAGCTAATAATTGGTATGAGGGTACAGCTATGAGCAATGATATTTCACTACTTCGTCAAGCATTTGTTAGTCAACGTCAGTTTTATGATGATCAAAACTTTCCACGCGGATTTAGCCGCAGCGGACACTTTACCTTGTTAGAGGCAAGTATTTTAGAACAGCACGGTGTTGTTTTAAAAAGTTTGTATAACAAAACAGTTGAGCCGCAAAACGAATATCAACAACAATTTGTAAATGCAATAAGTGGCATCATAGAGCCAAGTAACCCCATTGAGCGAGCATGGGTTAAATACTTAAAGCTAACAACCTGCAAAACAAAATTTCATACATTATTTGGTCGCTCAAAAATTTCAGGGCCAACACCAATCAGCCAAGATTATTATTCTGAGGCTGACAATCTATAAGTCATTACAATAGTTGCTTTTTGGCGTTTTAGCAGTTACAACTTGTATAAGCAAACACTTTTGCAAAATTTAAACAAGGCTGTTACGTGACGCACAGAATACTTATTATTGAAGACACCCCTACTATTGCGCGAGTGCAAAAGCATATCGCGCAAAAAGCGGGCTACGAGGTTGATATTGCTCAGTCGCTGGCTGAGACTAAAGAGCTGATAAGTAAACATGCTTACTTTTGCGCAGTGGTAGACTTTATATTACCTGATGCCCCACAAGGGGAAGCGGTTCCCTGCACCGTTGCAGCAGATATTCCTACCATAGTTATGACAGGCAATATCGATAATCAAACTCGCGATACCGTCGAAAAATACCCTATTATTGATTACATTATCAAAGGCAATAAACAAGCTTACGAATATTTAGAAAAGCAGCTTTATCGCCTACCTCGAAATAAGCAGGTAAAAGTACTGGTTGTTGATGATTCAGCTTCAACACGCCAATATATTTGTAATTTATTAACACGTCATAAATATCAAATCTTTCAAGCAGCCGATGGCCTAGAGGCGCTTAAAGAGCTTGAAAACACCCCTGACATCTCTGTGATCATCACAGATAAAGAAATGCCTAACATGGGCGGTATTGAGCTATGTAATGAAATTAGGCGCATTTATAGTAATGACGAAAAAGCTATTATTGGTATCTCAGGCGCTACATCGTCTAATTTGTCTGCCTTATTTTTAAAAAATGGGGCAAATGACTACTTGTATAAACCTTTTAATAGTGAAGAATTTTACTGCCGGTTAAGCCAAAACGTCGATATGCTAGAGCATATCGAAACTATAAAGCGCCAAGCCAATACTGACTATTTAACTAAACTCCCTAATCGCCGTTACTTTTTTGAAGAGGCTAATAAGTCATTAAAGCAGTTTAAAAAAGCAAAAGCACCAGCCATGTTAGCTATGCTTGATATTGACCATTTTAAAGCTATTAATGATACCTATGGCCATGATGCCGGAGATGAAGTGCTTAAAGGGCTTGCGATATGCTTTAATAAATATTTTGAAAACCAATTGGTTGCCCGTTTAGGCGGAGAAGAATTCGCGGTATTTTTTACTGAGCTAACCGAACAGGAAGCGCTAAAACGACTAGAGAGCTTCAGGCTTTTTATTGAGCTTAACAGTCATGAATTCAGTCAAGCAAACATCAAGTTTACGTTATCGATAGGCTTCAGCCACAGTGAAACCTATCAAATTGACGAACTATTAAAACAAGCCGACTTAAAGCTCTACAAAGCAAAAGAGTCGGGTCGTAATAAAGTGGTTTAGTTTTTAAACCACACCAGAGGCTACAATGGCCGCTTTTCTGCGTTTTCGCGATTGATGGTATGAGTCCCAACTAAAAATAGCCAATGCACTCCAAATACACGCAAAGGTAATTACGCGCTCAGCATCAAACACCTCACCATAAAATACCACCGCTAAAATAAACATTAGGCTAGGCCCTATATACTGAAAAAACCCTAACGTTGTATATTGCAAACGCTTAGCCGCGCCGGTAAAACACAGCAGTGGCAGCGTAGTTACTATGCCCGCGCTCACCAATAATACATTGGTTAGCCAATCATTCCCTGGTAAATTTGACGTTTCAGTCGGTACCATTAGCCACCAATAGGTAAGCGCCACGGGTAACAATATTAATGCCTCAATTAAAATCCCAGGCAGAGCATCAACTTGTAGCTTTTTACGTAATAGGCCATATAGTGCGAAAGATGTTGCTAATGAAAACGCTACCACGGGGAATGAGCCAAAACTAATTAGCTGTAACAGCACGCCTGTAAAAGCTAAAGCAACAGCAGCACCTTGCAACTTACGTAATCGCTCGTTTAAAAACACCATACCAAGCAACACATTTAATAGAGGATTAATGTAGTAACCTAGGCTGGCATCCAACATGTGATTGTTATTGATGGCCCAAATAAACAATCCCCAGTTAAACCCTAGTAAGGTCGAGGTAACAACTAACATCAAAATAAGTTTAGGTTGGATTAAAATGCGTTTAATTTTATCCCAGTAGCTGAGCACACTCACCACCACAATAAGAAACACCACTGACCAAATAACACGGTGCATTAAAATTTCAAATGCTGACACATGTTGGATCATCTTAAAATAAATGGGTGCGAGGCCCCACATAAAAAAAGCGAGGCAGGCAAAAATAGCGCCCTTTCGCTGCTCGGTATCAATCGACATAGTAACCACTTGGTGATTTAAAAGGCCGTCAGTTTACCCCCCTCTCACTTTTTAGCCAACTAAATACGTGCCCGTTCCAAAAGCAATTTGTACTGACTGCTCATTGTGTAACTCCATTCGGCACACACATACTTTATTTCCTGAGCGAATCAGCTTAGCGCTAGCAATAAAAATCTCGCCTTTGCCTGGGCGTAAATAGTCGGTGCGTAAATCTATAGTCCCCAGTGTGGCTAGCCTTTTATGTACACTGGGTAAATCTGCATCGTCTAGTTTTCCGATCACACTGGCAGCAGCAAGCATTCCACCGACATTATCAAGTACCGCCGAAATAACTCCGCCATGGAGAATTTTTTGCGCGGGGTTGCCTATTAATACATCTTGCCAAGGAAAGGAGATTTTAGCTTGTTCAGTACTAAGTGACTCTACCGCTATTTTTAAAAATTGGTTAAAAGGCATATTATTAACAAACAACGCCCCAACTTGTTCAATCAACATTTCTTTATTCATTATTATTCTCTATGTTTTAAGGTGGTACGATGAGTAAAGCACAACTTAAAGCTGTTGTAACCTCCTCGATTATCATTACCGATGTTTACACCAAATAATGAAAGCTAAAGACATCCTGATAAAAAACCACTAAAATAGCGCCGATGAATACACTAACTCCCTCTCCAAATACGCTGGTGCGTAAACCTGAAACTGTACTCAAACAAGTGTTTGGTTACAGCGAATTTCGCGACGGTCAAAGTGCAGTAATCGATGCTGCGATTAACGGCCAAGACTCGTTAGTATTATTGCCTACCGGTGGTGGTAAATCGGTGTGTTACCAAATACCCGCACTAGTATTAGAGGGGGTAACCATTGTTATCTCTCCGCTCATTTCTTTAATGCAAGATCAAGTAACTCAGTTACAAGCTCTAGGCGTAAAAGCCGCTTATATAAATAACAGCTTAGCCCGTGAAGAACAGCAGTTAGTCTATCAGCAGTTGCATCAGGGGCTAATAAAATTACTTTATGTTGCCCCAGAGAAAGTACTACAAAGAGAATTTTTAGAGCGCTTATCGCATTTACATGTCAGTTTGTTTGCTATTGATGAAGCACACTGTGTTTCTCATTGGGGACATGACTTTAGACCTCACTATTTTAGATTAAATGAATTAAAGCAACGCTTTACACATGTACCTATGATGGCACTCACTGCCACCGCTGATAAAGCCACCCGCTTTGATATTGTCGAACAATTAAAACTTCAACAACCCTACATTCACACCGGCAGCTTTGACCGCCCTAATATTCGTTACACCATAGAAGAAAAATTTAAACCTATGGTGCAATTACTACGCTATTTGAAAGAGCAAAAAAATCAAAGTGGCATTATTTATTGCACCAGCCGCAAGCGGGTTGATGACATTGCTGAAAAACTTGCCGATGCAGGCCTTAATGCGGCGGCTTATCATGCAGGAATGAGTAACGAACAGCGCCAATTTGTGCAAACTGGATTTGCCCGCGACGATATTCAAATTGTGGTTGCCACTGTTGCCTTTGGTATGGGAATTAACAAGCCTAACGTACGTTTTGTACTGCATTACGACATTCCCAAAAGTATTGAAGCGTATTATCAGGAAACCGGTCGCGCTGGGCGTGATGGACTGGCTGCAGAAGCCATTATGTATTTTGACCCCGCTGATATAGGGCGGGTTAGACGCTTTTTTGAAGATATTGACGATGAACAACGCCGTCGTGTAGAAGAGCAGCGTTTTAATGCCATGGCCAGTTTTGCCGAAGCCCAGACCTGCAGACGTCAAATATTATTAAACTACTTTAGTGAATACCAACGAGAGCCGTGCGGTAACTGCGATATTTGCTTAAATCCTCCAAAAAGCTTTGATGGCACACTTGTGGCCCAACAAGCACTTTCGTGTGTGTATCGGGCACAGCAACGATTTGGTTTAGGTTACATTGTAGAGTTATTACGCGGCGCAAATACCAGCCGCATTCGTGATAACAACCATCATGAACTCAGCACTTATGGCATAGGTAAAGATAAAAGCAGTGAGTTTTGGCTCAGTATTTTACGCCAACTTATTCACCAAGGGCTACTAAGCCAAGATATAACCCAAGGCGCATCACTACGGCTTACCGAAGCTGCACGCGCTATTTTAAAGAGTGAGTATGCGCTACAACTGGCTGAACCACGCCTACAAGCTAAGCACGTTTATCAGGATAAATTAGCGCAGTTTAATTACGATAAAAAGTTATTTGCTCGCCTACGTGCATTACGTAAAGAATTAGCCGATGCCGATGACGTACCCCCTTATGTAGTATTTAACGATAAAACGCTGGCCGAAATGGCGCAGCTTATGCCTACCAACGACAGTGAATTTTTAAAAGTGTCGGGGGTTGGTTTTACTAAATTAAACAAATATGGCGGTGAGTTTTTAACCGCAATTCGACATTATCTAGCAACGCAATAAGCCCCTTATGACCGAACTTGAATACGATCACACACATCAATGCATTATTGTTAAACCAACAGAGTTGCCGCACGATGAAGACTTTGAGTTGTGGGGAACGTTTTTTTTGCACAGCGATGAAATTAGCATTAGTGAATTTGCAGCTGGGGCTGATCGTCACCAACTGCGTTTTAACTATGCTAACCACACGTTTAATTTAAATTTTGAGCATTACAGTCAAAGTGTGTGGATTAACGGCGAAGGTCAAGATGCCGACAACCTATTGGCAGCGTTAACATTTTATTTAAGCTAAGGCCACGTCTATTTATCGCTAATACCTTATAATTGCTATAAAAAATAAACTAAATTGGCACTTTTACTTACATATTAATAACAATGATGTAAGCTAAGAGTAAGTGTTTTATTTTGCAAAATAGCGCTAAAGAGGGTCAATGCTAAATAGAAAATGGATTGCACGTAGTTGTTTTAGCCTTTCTATTTTGAGTATGTTTATGCTCAGCGTTTGCGCGCAAGAAACGCCACTAGCCCAAAGCTGCCAAAATGACGATTCATTGAAAACTTCTGAAATTAACTTGCGTCGACAAATCGAGTCTCAACCTCCACCGCTTACGATAAATAGTAACGCTAAAATTGCCTCAATTAATCTTAAACAACTTAATGTTTTTAATACCGAACTCGAAGCTGAAAACAACGCACTGTTTCGCTTTGCTAATCGTGCACATATACAAACTGAGCCTGAGGTTATTAAAAGCATTTTATTGTTTAAAGCGGGTGATACTTTTAATCAAAAAACCTTGGCTGAATCTGAGCGGCTACTGCGTAAACAAAACTATTTATATGACGCACAAATTGTTGCCAACGAAAACTGCGATGGCGATATTGATGTAACCGTGGTGACTCGCGATTTGTGGACTTTGCTACCCGAGCTTAGCTTTAGCCGCAGTGGTGGCGAAAATAAATCAAGTATTGGCTTTCGCGAGTCTAACTTATTTGGTTGGGGCAAACGATTATCGTTTGCTCGCAAAACCGACAGTGATCGTAATGGCTATTTATTTGTTTACGATGATCCAAATATCCTATCAACACGCTACAGAGGTCGTATAGAGTATGCCGATAACAGTGACGGTAAAAGTCACTTAGTTGAGCTTACTTACCCATTTTACGCCATTGATACACCCTATAGTTATGGTGCCCTGAATTACTCTACCCAGCGAGAAGAGGCCCTGTACCTTAGGGGCGATAAATTTAGTGAGTTTGAACAGACCACCGATCTAAATCAGGTATTTTTTGGTCACTCTAAAGCCCTTAGCCATAACTGGACACAGCGCTTGAGCCTAGGTTATATCGATGAGCAACAAACATTTAAAAGCATAGATGAAACCACTGTGCCGCTAGCTGAAAATAGGCAGCTTAGTTATCCTTATGTAAGCGGCCACTGGTTTGAAGATAACTTTATAAAAGTGCGTAACTTTGACAGTATTTACCGTACCGAGGATTTAAATTTAGGTTGGAATATAAAAGCTACGCTGGGTTATTCTGATGAATCGATTAGTAACGACGATAGCCGCGCTATTTACTCATTTAATTTTAACAAAGCACACTTTAGTGGTGATAATACGCTATGGCGCTTTCACGCAGATATTCAAGGTTATTGGAATAAAGAACAAAAACAGCTTGAAAACTTAATCACCACCAGCCAAATTCAATATTATTTAAATACCAGCATTGATCAGTCTTGGTATGTAAAAGCCAGGCTACAATACGCAAAAAACCTCACCAACGATAAGCAGCTCACCCTCGGGGGCGAAACCGGTTTACGCGGTTACCCTATGGAGTTTCAACATGGCGATCGGAGTTTTTTAGTCAGCTTAGAAAAGCGCTACTATTGGGAGTATGACTTACTACAACTATTTAAAGTGGGAGGCGCAGCCTTTTTAGATGTAGGCCGCGCATGGTATAACAACGACTCGAATACCCTGTATCAAGTTGAAAACACACCCGTGCTTAAAAATGTTGGATTAGGTTTACGCCTTGCGCCAAGTCGCGCCAATGCGGGTACTATGATACACCTTGATATTGCCGCGCCACTAAATAAATATAACGATGTTGACTCGGTACAGTGGCTACTGAGCGTTAAAAATTCTTTTTAAATCACTACTGCGCACAAAGCTAACGCGTTACACTTTGCGCCTATCATTATTGTGAGAATACGTTTTGGAATTAATCTCTCTTTTAGAGCTTGTGAGCACACAATATAAGCTAATCGTAACCGTGATTGCACTGTTGAGCTTTCCGTTATTGTTAAAGCTCACTAAAAAATTACTCGAAAAAGCCATTAGAGGTAAAATCGATTTACACAGAAAATACCGAGCAGAGTTACTATTAAAAATAATACTCGCCTTTGTTATGTTGTGTTTAGTTTTAGTTTTTTGGGGAATAGAGCTGCGTGGTTTACTGGTATTAGGCTCTTCCTTATTTGCCATGTTAGGCGTTGCGCTGTTTGCGGCTTGGTCATTATTGAGCAACTTAACTGCTTTTTTACTCATGTTTATACAAAATGACTGCCGTGTAGGCTATTGGGTTAGAATCGTGGATGGGGCCAATGCCATTGAAGGGCGCATTATTGAAATGGGGCTGATGAATGTATTACTCGAACACGTTGATGGACATAGGGTGATTTACCCTAATAATCTATTTGTTACCCGTCCCGTGTTAGTACTCAATACAGAGCCAAAACCAACAAAAGCGCCTAAAATTAAACGAATTATTGGCCCAAAGCCACGTAATTAAATAACAATTACTAAAAAGCCGCTTCAGCTAATAAACTTAAGCGGCTTTTTTAATTCTTACGGGTGAAGTTAATTATTCAGCTCAGCCGTTTTCAGTTCATCATCTAAATCACTTATTTCACCAATAAAGCTTTCAAGCTGTTGCTCTACCAAACTATTTGAGTGAGCAAAGTAAGCAATATGAAACACAGCATCGCCTTCATTTACTAAAGGCATGGTTTGCTGACCAATAATAATGCCACTACGTGGAGCAAGCAATTCAAGCTCAGAATCGCCAAGCGGACTACTTATGTATGCCAGTATTTGCCCTTTAGTGACACGTTCACCTAACGATACTTGCGCTCTTACTATGCCATCAACCTCAGCTCGTACCCAACTTGTTGAACCTGCAATAACCGGCTCAGGTAGTTTTTTAGGGCGCTTACCACGCATCATTTTTAAATGACGCATAACATAATCAACCCCTTGTACACCCGCTGCAATCGCAATCGGGTCAAAGCGCAACGCTTCACCTGCTTCGTAGGTAATAACGGGTATACCCAAATTAGCCGCTTCACTGCGCAATGAGCCATTGCGTAACGACGCATCAATAACCGCAGGTGTGCCAAAAGCCTTAGCCATTTGCGCTGTAGCTTCATCGGCTAAATTAGCGCGTATTTGCGGTAAGTTAGTACGATGAATCGCCCCCGTATGCAAATCTATAATATGCGTACAATGCACAGCGACTTGGTTAAAAAACATATACGCCATACGACCTGCTAACGAACCACGTTCAGAGCCAGGAAAACTTCGATTCATATCACGGCGATCGGGCAAGTAACGCGACTTATGAATAAAACCAAATACATTCACAATCGGCACCGCTATTAATGTGCCACGCAACTGGTTAGGATCGATCTTAGCCAGTAACTGGCGCACAACCTCAACCCCATTAAGCTCATCGCCATGTATTGCCGCACAGACCATCAATACAGGGCCTTCCATTACACCGTTAACCACTTCAATAGGAATATTAAGCGGTGAATGGGTATAAAGCTTTGCAGCTTCTAGTGCGAGTGTTTTACGTTCACCTACACCAATGCTTTCACCTAATAGGGTGAAAGGTCGGTTAATTTTAACCTTTGCCACGAGTTGCTGTTCCTTTCACTGAGGCCGTTTTTTCAATAAAGTCAATCACCATACCCGCAATATCTTTACCAGTTGCCACTTCAATCCCTTCTAGGCCTGGCGATGAATTTACTTCCATAACCAAAGGGCCGCGAGATGAACGGAGTAAATCAACGCCAGCAACGTTTAAACCCATTGCTTTTGCTGCAGCAACCGCTGTTTTACGTTCTTCTGGGGTAATACGTACCAGTGTAGCGCTACCACCACGATGAAGATTAGAGCGGAACTCGCCCTCTTGTGCTTGGCGTTTCATCGCAGCAATCACTTTATCGCCCAATACAAAGCAACGAATGTCTGCACCACCGGCTTCTTTAATGTACTCTTGCACCATGATATTGGCTTTTAAACCCATGAATGCTTCAATAACACTTTCAGCTGCTTTACGTGTTTCAGCCAATACCACACCAATACCTTGAGTACCCTCAAGTAACTTAATAACGACCGGTGCGCCGCCTACCATTTCTAATAAATCTTTTACGTCATCGGGCTTGCTGGCAAAGCCTGTAACCGGCATACCCACACCTTTACGCGATAGTAACTGCAAAGAACGTAATTTATCGCGAGAGCGAGAAATAGCCACAGATTCATTAACAGGGAACACCCCCATCATTTCAAATTGGCGTAATACAGCACAACCATAAAATGTAACCGATGCACCAATACGTGGCACGATAGCGTCGAAATCTTTTAGGTTTTCACCACGATAATGAATTTCAGGTTGCTCTGAGTTTATGTTCATGTAAGAGCGTAACGCATCAATTACTTTCACTTCATGTCCGCGCGCCTCAGCAGCTTCGATTAGGCGACGCGTTGAATATAATTTTTTGTTACGAGATAAAATACCAATTTTCATCATTAAAGCCTTAACTAAATGATGTTGAGCAAGCAGATATAATTATGTTTGCTACTCAACGAATTCTTATAATAAATGTGATAAAGCCGGATCAACGACTATGCGATTTTCCATTGCTGTGCGCCCTAACAACATTCTAAACTTCATAGACGCACGACTTGTTAATGTAATTTCTATTGGCCAACTAAATTCGCCGGCATGTAATGTAGTTTCAATAAAGTAACGCAATTCTTTTTGGCCACTAGAGCTGGTAACGTACTTCATCTTTTTAACTTTGGCATTGCAGGTAATTTGCGTTTGCTCGTCTTCTTGCAATGGTTGGGCTGTAAATTTAACCCATTTTTCGCCATCGACTTCGTATTCTTCAATATTAATTGCATGAATACAGGAAGTACGCGCACCAGTGTCTATTTTTGCTTTAATTTGCTCGATGCCTAGCTCGGGTAAACTTAACCACTCACGCCAACCAACTGTTATTTTTGTCGTCATAAATGTGCCCTTAGTAAAAAAAGTGTTTTATACGCTACAGCCAACAAAACACCAACAAAATAAATTCATCTACTCGATAAGCCGATTTGATTGACCTTTTAAGTTAACTCGTTTAACAATGCACCCTTAACGTATGCACTTAACCATAGGCTAAAAAACAATTTTTTGTTGATTAACTCTACAAAGTAAAGCTAAGTTAAATACACTACAGTCAACTGTATTAAAAATATACTATCTATGAGAAATTATTATGATCAATGGCTTACTTCATGCGCTTATTCTTGATGAACAAGGCGGGGCTCGCCCAATAGAAAACAGTAAACAGTTACATCAATGGCAACCTACTGATGGAAAGCTGTGGGTGCATATGGATTACAGTCAAAAAGAAGCCGTAGATTGGTTAAAAAACTGCGGCCAATTAAACGACTACGAACTGGAATCACTCACCGCAGATGAAACACGCCCTCGTATTACTCCTACAATGAATGGCCATATGCTGTTTTTACGTGGAATCAATTTAAATCCAGCGCAAAGCCCTGAAGACATGGTGTCTATTCGCCTATTTATTAATAAAGACGTGGTGATCACTACCCGTAAGCGCCGATTATTATCAGTGCAAGATATTCTAACCTCGTTAAATAATAATGAGGGACCAAGCAGTATTTCTGAACTAGTGTGTAGCTTAGCGCAAAAGCTCACTTCACGTATGCAAACGGTAATAGATGAACTAGATGAAAGCTTAGATGATTTTGAAGAAGAAATTGATGAGCCTAGTAAAAAGTTTGATAACCAAGGCTTGTCGCAACTTCGCCGCCAAACAATCGCGCTAAAACGTTACTTAAAACCGCAAAAAGAAGCGCTCAGCAACATGGTTAATAATCATTACCCATGGCTGTTTGACGATGATAAAGCCAAGCTAAATGAAACCACCAATTTACTTATTCGCTATTTAGAAGAGCTCGATAGTTCAATAGAGCGTGCACTCGTTATTCAGCAAACCATTACTAACCAAGTGTCTGAGCAATTAAATCAGCGTATGTATGTGATGTCGGTGGTGGCTGCTTTATTTTTACCACTGGGATTTTTAACTGGGTTATTGGGGGTCAATGTTGGCGGTATACCTGGCACAGATAGTCCCTATGCATTTACTGCATTTGTGGTGTTTTTGGTTGTTTTGACTGGTGGGATTGGTATTTACTTTAAAAATAAAAAGTGGCTGTAATTACAATACAGATCCAATAAGACACAAAAAAGGCGAACATAATTGTTCGCCTTTTGCATTGGTAACCCTTACTCTTGAAAGTAAGTGCCCCAACCGTCGTATTCTACGTCGCATTCAACCGCAAGCTGTGCAAGCTTATCAACGTCTTCCATTATAACGTCAACATCTAATTCGGCTTCAACAACAATGTCAAAACTCCAAATCTTTTCGCCGTCTTCAAGCTCAAGTTCTGCTGGCTCTTCTACATCGTAACCTAGTTTAAACGCAGCAAGTGCAGCTTGTTCTAACTTAGTAAAATCTTCACATACAAAGTGGTGCTCTACTTCATAAAGGATTTCCGGATCGGAACCATCTTCAAGTAATGAAGTTACGATGTCTTCACTTATTTCACGCCAGTTTTCCATTATTTCTCTCTCACTTGAGCATCTAATTCTGTTATTTTAGCAGCCATAATGCTGTGCACACTTTTAGCATGTTCACGTGCACTGATACTGTTATCAAGTGCTATGGGGGCTAACATTTCAATGTAAATTGTACCATTATCCCAGCGATTTAGTTTAATGGTTTTATCGGTTGTGTTCATACATACTGGCACAACAGGTACCTCTGCACTCATTGCTGTATGAAAAGCACCGGTTTTAAAAGGGAGTAAACCACGACCATAACTACGCGTCCCCTCAGGGAACATCCACACCGACAAGCCTTTTTGTTTTATTTTAGCCGCTGCCTTAGAAATAGTGCCTGCCGCTTTAGAGCGATTTGCTCTGTCGATTAAAATATTACCCGATAACCAATAAAGCTGACCAAAAAACGGGATCCACTTCAGGCTTTTTTTGCCAACACTCACACAATTTTTTGGCACCATAGCTGGAATAGTAAATAAATCATAGCTATTTTGATGATTCGCTACATACACAGCGGGCCCCACCTTAAGCGCATCGGGATGATATTTTAGTTCTAATTTAACCCCAAGCATTTTAGCCATTGAGCCAAACCAACTTGCAATAACATGCACATTATTAGGATGAAATGGTCTAAATATTGATAACAACAAACCAAAAAAACAACTTAATAATATAAACAACAGCATTATTAAAATACGTATAACAGCTAGCAAGTGCGCCTCTCCAATATAACCACAATCATGTATTGTTTTATTATAACGTTATTTTGTTGCGCAGACGAGAAAATAGCGCACAAGCGTGCGCTGAAATAAAACAGTCATAAAAAAACGGCTTACCTGAGTAAGCCGTTTTCTAATTTTATCTAATTTGATCTCAAGATTAACTTGGCTCTGCGTCTGAGCTTGGCTCATCAACTTGTTGCGGTGTTAACTCTACCACAGCTTCATCTACGCGCTGTAAACCTCGAGGTAACTTATTCCCTCTGCGGCCTCGCTCGCCATGGTAATGCTCAAGGTCGCTTGGTTTAAGGGTCAGCTTACGCTTACCTGCATGCAGCGTTACACTGCTGCCTTGCGGCACAACAGCTAATACTTTTACAAACTCTTCGCGGGCTTGTACTTTCGCACCCGGAATAGAAATAATTTTATTACCCTTACCTTTACCTAGCTTAGGTAGGTCACGCAGTGGGAATAACAACATCCGCCCTTCGTTAGAAATCGCCATACAGTAGTCAGTAGCCACGTCGTTAACGCGAATTGGCGAAAGTAACACACCACCTTTTGGCACACTCACTAACGCTTTACCGTTTTTGTTTTTGCTCACTAAATCTTTAAAGTCAGTAATAAAACCATAACCAGCGTCGGAGGCCATTAACAACACTTGAGCGTCCTCACCCATTACTACGTGCTCAAAGCTGGCGCCTGAGGTTAGGTTAAAGCGCCCTGTCATTGGCTCGCCTTGGCTTCGCGCTGAAGGAAGACTATGAGCATCAGTGGCAAATGCACGTCCAGCTGAATCTAAAAATACCGCAGGCTGATTACTTTTACCTCTCGCTGATGCTCTATAACCATCACCAGCTCTGTAATTTAATCCTTCCACATCTAAGTCATGACCCTTACCAACCCGTGCCCAGCCTTTATCTGATAGCACCACGGTGACTGACTCTGATGGAATTAAATCTTTTTCGCTCAGTGCTTTGGCTTCTACACGCTCAATCACAGGCGAGCGGCGATCATCACCATACATTTCTGCAGCTTCTTGAATTTCTTTTTTCAATAAGGTCGACATGCGACGGTCTGAGCCCAATGTTTGCTCTAATTTGTCACGCTCTTTTGCCAATTCGTCTTGCTCACCACGAATTTTAAACTCTTCAAGTTTTGCCAAATGGCGAAGTTTTAATTCTAAAATGGCTTCTGCTTGAATATCGGTTAAATCAAAGCGCTCCATCAATATTGGCTTAGGCTTATCTTCAGAGCGGATGATTTCTATAACTTCATCAATATTTAAAAAGGCAGCCAGTAAACCTTCTAAAATATGTAATCGAGCCAGTACTTTATCAAGTCGATATTGCAAGCGACGACGTACCGTTTCGCGTCTAAAGGTTAACCACTCTGTTAAAATACTACGTAAATCTTTAACTTGTGGACGGCCATCTAAGCCGAGCATGTTTAAATTTACGCGGTAATTTTTTTCAAGATCGGTGGTGGCAAATAAGTGTGCCATTAATGGCTCAGCTTTAATTCGGTTTGAACGCGGCACAATCACAATACGGGTCGGGTTTTCATGATCAGATTCATCACGTAAATCGGCCACCATCGGCAGCTTTTTAGCGTTCATTTGCGCTGCAATTTGCTCAAGTACTTTTGCACCCGAACATTGATGCGGTAACGCAGTAATAACTATATCGCCCTGCTCTTCACAATACACAGCGCGCATTTTAATTGAGCCACGACCGGTTTTATAAATTTTGTGAATATCAGCTTTTGGAGTAATTATTTCAGCATCAGTTGGATAATCAGGCGCATGCACTAAATCCAATAACTCTTCGAGTTCTGTTTTTGGTTTATCAAGTAATAAACAACAGGCACTGGCTACTTCACGCACATTATGCGGCGGTATATCGGTTGCCATACCTACCGCAATACCGGTGACACCATTAAGTAATATATGCGGTAAGCGCGATGGCAATACTAATGGTTCATCCATGGTGCCGTCGAAGTTTGGCGTCCAATCAACAGTCCCTTGGCCTAACTCTTTAAGTAATACTTCAGAGAATTTAGATAAACGCGCTTCGGTATAACGCATTGCCGCAAACGACTTCGGATCATCTGCAGCACCCCAGTTACCTTGACCATCAACTAACGGGTAGCGATAAGAAAACGGCTGCGCCATAAGTACCATGGCTTCATAACAGGCACTATCACCGTGAGGATGGTATTTACCTAATACATCACCCACGGTACGGGCTGATTTTTTGTATTTAGCACTTGCCGATAACCCCAGTTCACTCATCGCATAAATAATACGACGCTGAACGGGTTTTAAACCGTCACCAACGTGCGGTAAGGCACGATCCATGATCACGTACATTGAATAATTTAAATAGGCGTCTTCGGTAAAACGCCCCATTGTTTGCTGTTCAATTCCTTGCATTAGCAAGGTATCTGTATCACTCATTAAAGCTTACCTAGTTTTTCTTATAGCTTACGCGGTAAATTACGTTAGCGTAATCATCGCTTACCAATAGACTGCCATCATTTAATTGTGCAAATGCAACAGGGCGTCCAAATGTCGTTTCGTCTTGCATAAAGCCGGTGATCAGTGGCGTATATTTAGTTACTTTGGCATTTTCTATGGTTGCCACAGCCACTTTATAACCAACCTTTTTAGAGCGGTTCCATGAACCATGCTCAGCAACAAATAACTGTTGTTTGTAGCTATCTGGGAACTGTTTGCCGGTATAAAAATGAATACCCAATGGCGCAACATGCGCCCCCAATGCCAATGCAGGTTGAGTGTAATCAGCAATATTTTTGCCTTCACCAAACTCAGGATCAACAATAACGCCACCATGCACGTATGGAAAACCAAAGTGCTCTTCTTCCTTAGTAATGCGGTTTAGCTCATCAGGTGGAATATCATCCCCCATCATGTCGCGGCCGTTATCACTAAACCATAGCATTTGCGTACTAGGATGAAAGTCAAAACCCACCGTATTACGTACACCTTTGGCTAAAGTCGTTATTTCTTTGGTATCGGTATTTAACGAAAAAATACGGCCAAAGCGAGCATCTTCCTCACAAATATTACACGGTACGCCCACGGGAATTATCAGCTCGTCGTTTGGTGCAAAACGCAAAAATTTCCAACCATGATGACGCTCTGACGGTAAATCGCTATAAAACACTTCATACTCAGGGTTTTTGAGGTGTTTATCGATATTTTTAAAACGGATAATACGGTGCACTTCACCAACATATAAGTCACCCCCTTTAATTGCTAAACCCGAGGGCATATTTAATCCCTCTGCAATCACTATTTTTTTATCTGCCACGCCATCGCTGTTATGGTCAATCAGTGCATATACATTACCCGCCTTACGCGACCCTGCATACACAATACCTCGGCTTGATACTGCAATTTGCCGTGCATTTTCAACATCATCAGCAAATAAGCTGATTTCAAAACCCGGTGCAGCGGTCAGCTTGTCGAGTATATTTTTCGCCATCACTGGCGATGATATTAAGCCCAGTAACAACAGTGTGCTAAATAATTTATTCATTTGCCTCTCCTGTTTTAAAGCCCAAAGGCTTATTAAACTTGTGCCTTGTTACCATGATCCTCTAGCCATTGACGGCGATCTGATGAGCGCTTTTTAGCGAGTAGCATATCCATCATTTCCATTGTTTGCTGCTCTTCATCAAGAGTAAGCTGTACTAAACGACGAGTATTAGGGTCCATGGTTGTTTCACGCAATTGTAGCGGGTTCATTTCGCCCAAACCTTTAAAGCGTTGTACGTTTACTTTGCCACGTTTCTTTTCTGCTTCTATGCGCGCTAAGATACCGGTTTTTTCATCTTCATCCAGCGCGTAGTAAACATCTTTACCAATATCAATTCTAAATAACGGTGGCATAGCAACATACACATGGCCGGTTTTAACTAATTGTGGGAAATGGCGAACAAATAAGGCACACAGTAAGGTGGCAATATGCAGTCCATCGGAGTCAGCATCCGCTAATATACAAATTTTATTATAACGTAGTCCCGACATATCGGCTGAGTCTGGGTCTATACCTAGCGCAACTGAAATATCGTGCACTTCTTGAGAGGCCAAAATTTGCCCTGATTCTACTTCCCAAGTATTTAAAATTTTACCTCTTAACGGCATGATTGCTTGGAATTCACGATCTCGCGCTTGTTTAGCTGAGCCCCCTGCTGAGTCACCCTCTACCAAAAACAATTCTGTGCGGTCATTATCAGCAGCACTACAATCGGTCAGTTTGCCTGGTAATGCTGGGCCTGATGTAACTCGCTTACGTACTACTTTTTTAGCCGCACGTAAGCGACGCTGTGCATTTGAAATACATAGTTCAGAAAGTAGCTCTGCGGTATCAGTGTGCTCATTTAGCCATAAGCTAAAGGCATCTTTTACTACACCCGATACAAACGCAGCACATGAACGTGATGAGAGTTTTTCTTTGGTTTGCCCTGCAAATTGTGGGTCTTGCATTTTAACCGACAACACATAACTACAACGTTCCCAAATATCATCTGGGGTAAGCTTTACGCCACGTGGTAATAAATTTCTAAACTCACAAAATTCACGCATCGCCTCTAAGAGCCCTTGGCGCAGACCATTTACATGGGTGCCCCCTTGTGCGGTAGGAATTAAGTTTACATAACTTTCGGCTATCGACTCACCACCTTCTGGCATCCATACAACGGCCCAATCAGCGCCTTCAATAGAACTTGAAAACTCACCCACAAATGGGTCTTTAGGTAGTATTTCGTAACCTTTAACGGCTTCAATTAAGTAATCTTTTAAGCCTGTTTCATAAAACCACTCTTGGGTTTCTTTCGTTTGTTTATTTACAAACTTAATACGCAAACCTGGACATAAAACCGCTTTAGCTTTTAATAAGTGATTAAGCTTAGTCAAAGAAAAATTAGCAGAGTCAAAATAGCTGGTATCTGGCCAAAAACGTACCGTAGTACCAGTGTTGCGTTTACCCACTGAGCCAATAACATTTAAATCTTCAACTTTATCGCCATGCTCAAAAGCCATTCTAAATTGCTGCGCATCACGACGAACCGTTACTTCCACGCGGGTAGATAGCGCATTAACAACCGAGATACCTACGCCATGCAAGCCACCAGAGAATTGATAGTTTTTGTTTGAAAACTTACCGCCGGCATGCAGCTTAGTAAATATTAACTCAACTCCTGGAATACCTTCTTCTGGGTGAATGTCAATTGGCATACCTCGGCCATCGTCACTCACCTCAAGCGAATTATCTTCATGTAAAATGACATCAATACGTGTTGCATGTCCAGCCATTGCTTCATCAACACTGTTATCAATAACCTCTTGGCCTAAATGATTTGGCCTTGTGGTATCTGTATACATGCCAGGGCGGCGTTTTACCGGCTCTAATCCATTAAGTACTTCAATGGCTTCGGCGTTATAATTTTGTTGAGTCATAGTTTTTATCTTTATATACGCTAATATCTGATTTTAAGAAAATCGACAATGCTTGAAAAAGCTCGCTCAAAGCCATTAAAGCTATGATCGCCGCCAAATTCAATTAACTGTTTACATTGTGAGTAATACTTTATTGCGTGCTGAAAATTTAACACTTCATCCCCTGTTTGCTGTAATAAATACAACAGCTCAGGGTGTTTTAACTCTGTCACCGTTAATGCTTTTAACGCATCTATATGACGAGATTGTAATTGGTAATTATAATCTTGATACGGATTATAATTAGGCCCAAGTATAGGCTCTAATAATGTATATGGGGCAACGGCAGGATTAATTACCACCGCAGGAATTTGATAACGCTGCGATAAATACGTGGCAAAAAAACCACCTAGCGAGCTGCCCAATAATACGGTATTCGGTGTTAATAGTTGTTCAAGCGCTATAATAGCCTCTACAGGCTCATGATTTAAACGCGGCACACAATAATCAACATCATAGTGTGCCATAAGCTCACCAAAGCGCACAGCTTTATATGATTTTTCAGAGCTATTAAAACCGTGAATATAAATTACTCGTTTAACCATACCACGTCCGAGTGTATATGCACCTGTTGTTGCTCAGCATTTAAATACAGCATGCGATAAGCTGCCCCTTTATTTTCTTGCTGCCAAGTCGCACTGTGTTTACTAAATTGCACGCAGCTGGCTGGGGTAGCGTAAACATTGAGCCCTCTAAACTGCTGTTGATAGTCATTATGGACATGCCCATGAAACAGCGCATCAACGCGACCATTATTAACTAATAAATTTAATAGTTGCGGCCCATTTTCTAACATATGTTTATCTAGGTAGCCATCAATTGGCAATGGGTTGTGATGACAAAATGCAATGTGACGATTATTTGAATCAACTAAGCAAGCCATAATTTCATCTAAATGCGTGGCACTGACCCACCCTGCAGGCGTATTACCTTTAGAATTAATTAATATCAGCTCAATCCCTTGTGCCACTATGTGTTTAGCGTGTTGTATTTGCCCACCACTAATTAAATTAAGCTGTTCAATCTCATCATGGTTACCAGGCACCCAAAATACGGGGCAATCAACGTCACTATTATGAATAAGTTCTGCAAATAATAAATACGAATTAAAGCTGTGATCTTGCGTTAGGTCACCACCAAATATCAACGCATCAGGCTGCTGCTTTGCTATATCGGCCAATGCTATAACAAAATGTTCAGCGGTATTAACGCCAAAGTATTCAGCATCTTTATCACTAAAAAGGTGGCAATCAGTTAGGTGTGCAATTCGAAGCGTAGTTTGTTCAAAATAATAGATGTCATCAAACCAAGCCATTATTTACATCCCAATTAAGTGTTGATTGACCTCTTTCAACACACGCTACCAACCAGTCATACAAAAAAGCATTTAACTGATATTTTTCATCTTTTTGATGCATTTTTGGGTTAGGGTAACCATAAGAAGGCTTAATTCGTTGGTGGTAGTCATGATGAACAATTTCAGCCACCTTCGCATCATTGTACAAACGTACCGTTAAATACAGCGGTGCAATGCCAACGAGCATGCCATTTAACTGTTTAATAGAAACATCAAGTGTGTACTTAGCACTATCATCTATGTGAATTGCAAATTCACTGTGCCCTAATTTAATTTCTCTTACATTGCCAATCACTTGCTCATGAGGCAGTAGTTTTAAAAGGCGTACGTAATTGTGCTCACAAAGCGTTAAATACTTTGGAAGGCTTTGAATGTATCGATTAGTGGTTAAAAGTGCTGTCAAAATACCGCCATTACTATTAAAAAATAAAAACTATGCCCACTTTTTACGTATCTTATCGCGATTTAGCGCTAACCATTGCAAGCAAATTACGGTAGCAGCATTATCTATTTCACCAGTATTAAGTCGCTGTAGTGCTTCGTCTACGTGCATAATATGGGTTTTAATATCTTCACCTTCGGTTTCTAACCCATAAATGCCAGTACTCATTTGGCTTAAATCGGCGTGAGCTAAATATAAGAACAAACGCTCTGTAGTACCGCCGGGGCTTGAAAGATAAGACAACATAAACTCAAGTTCTGTTAAATTAAGCCCCGCTTCTTCAAGCGCTTCTTTTTTAACAACCGCTTCGTAATCTTCACTGCCATCGGTCATACCCGCTATACATTCTAACAGCCAAGGCGTATGTTTGCTTTTAATTGCGCCAATTCGAATTTGTTCTATAAGCAATACTTGCTCAGTGACTGGATCATAAGGTAATACCGCGACCGCATCGCCACGCTCTAAAATTTCTCGACGAATAACCTCAGACTCTCCACCAGCAAACAGAGCATGCTGAAATTGATAAAGGTTTATTTTAAAAAAACCGCTATACAAATTTTCAACCGGTTTTAATCTCACATCATCATGGGTAAATTGAGTACGACTTTTATTCGCCATATTTTTTATTTCCTTTTTGGAAGCGCAGATACATCAACGCTTTGATTACCAGCCCTATTAAAACGCTAAATTGAGCAAATGAGGCGTGTTAGGTATATATTCTGTTACACTTGAGAACGTTGTTTTACTAATTTTTTTTTTAGTTATTAAGTAAAACAGGTTAACATGCCTGTAGTACAAAAATTGTCTAAGGACCGAACATCACATGAAAAAGAACATCCTTGCAGCACTGGTTAGTTTATCATGCGCATTGGGCTCAACCGTAGCCAATGCTGAAGATTTACTTCAAGTTTTTGAAATCGCAACAGCCAACGATCCTACCGTTTTAAAAGCAAAAGCCCAAGCTGATGCTCAATCATACCAAAGCGATCGCGCTATGAGCGCACTATTACCGCAAATTGGCTTGACTATGAGTTACACAAAGTCTGACTCAACTTCCTTCAGACAATCTGAGGATTTATCTTCTCTTGATAAAATTAATGCTGAAAACGACGAGTTTTCTCGTGGTATTAGCTTAAGCCAAACGTTATTTGATTTAGGCGCATGGAATTCATTAGGTATAGCCGACAAACAAGCACTTCAAGCAAGCGGCCAATACGACTTTGCCAAGCAAAACCTAATTGTGCGTGTTGCTGAGGGCTATTTTAACGTACTTAGCGCTATTGATAACCTTGAATTTGTACAAGCTGAAAAACGTGCCATTGAGCGCCAACTTGAACAAACTAAACAGCGTTACGCTGTAGGTTTAACAGCTATTACCGATGTACATGAAGCACAAGCACAATTTGATAATTCAGTAGCGCAAGAGATCATTGCTAATAATGCGGTAGAAACAGCCCGTGAGCAGCTACGTGAGATCACTGGTAAGTACCACGCAAAGCTGGATATGTTAAACACCGAAACATTTTCTACTGTTAAGCCAAGTACGCCTGCAACTGATTTAGTTAAAATAGCTAAAGACAAAAACTTAAATCTGCAAGTATCAAAAATAACGGTTGATATAGCTAAAGAACAAATTAAACTCGCAAAAGCAGGTCATTACCCAAAACTAACGTTAAATGCTAGCTACGGCGACTCATTAACAGATAGTGAGTTAAATGGCGCTAGTTTTGACGACCAGCCTCGTTCTGATTCAACCTCTATTGGACTAAACTTTAGCGTCCCACTTTACTCAGGTGGCGCAACGGTTGCTGCAACAGATCAAGCACGTGCATTTTACGTTGCTGCTAGCCAAGATTTTGAAACCGATTATCGTGCAGTAACTCGCTCTGTAATTACTTCTTACAATCAAGTGGTATCTGACATTGCAACATTTAAAGCGCTCGAACAAGCAGTTATCTCAGCTGAAAGTGCATTAAAAGCCACTGAAGCGGGTTTTGAGGTAGGTACACGTACTATCGTTGATGTACTAATTAGTACGCAAAACTTGTACAATGCAAAGCGTAACCTTGCCGATGTACGTTATCGTTATGTTGTATCAACGCTTCGCTTAAAACAAGCAACAGGAACATTGAGCCGTGAAGATTTAGTGGGTATAAACCAAGGTTTAAATACCGTTAACTAAGCAAACGACTTCATTATAAATAATCACTAAAGCCAGCTTTTTGCTGGCTTTTTGTATTTTTTAACACATAGCGTTAAACTAGCCTTTTATTTTTAGAGAAATTTTTGTGGTTAACTCATCCCCTTTTAAAGCCTCTTTTTTAGGTCCTCGTTATTGGCTAACCTGGATTGGTGTTTTGTTTTTATATCTCATTTCTTGGTTACCGCAAAAACTACAATTAGCTATGGGTAAGCAGCTAGGACGCTTGGTTCATAAATATATGAAGCGTAGAAGGCATATTGCTGAAGTTAATATTAAACGCTGCTTCCCCGCAATGAGCGAAGCCGAGCAACAACAGCTGGTACTTAAGAACATGGAAAATACTGGTATTGCCATGGTTGAAACCGGTATGGCTTGGTGGTGGCCACAATGGCGGGTCAAAAAAGTATTGGGATCAATAAAAGGGCTTGAGCACTTTGAGCGCGTACAACAATCAGGAAAAGGCGTTTTATTACTTGTTCCACATATACTTCATCTTGAAATGACAAGTCGTGTAATGGGTTTGAAGTGCCAAGGTATTGGCTTTTACCGCCCGCATAACAATCCGCTTATGGAATACTTTACCACCAATGGACGCCTTCGATCTAACGAGTACATGGTTGGAAAAAAAGACGTAAAAGGATTATTAAAATCATTAAAAAATAAAAAGCTGTGCTATTACTTACCCGATCAGGATTATGGCCGTAACCGCTGTGAGTTTGTGCCTTTTTACGCAGTACCCGATACAGCCACAACCACTGGTACACTAATGTTTGCAGGTAGTAAAAACTGCGAAACAATGAGCTTAATTGCTTATAGGGATAACAACGGAAAGTATCACTTAGAAATCGTGCCTGAGCTTGAAAACTTCCCGAGCGGCGATGATAAAGCCGATGTAACACGTGTTAATCAGCGCATGGAACAATCAATAAATGCCGCCCCTGAACAATATATGTGGTTGCATAGACGCTTTAAAACACGACCCGATAAAGACGCCCCCTCTTTCTATTAAAGATGGGTTATTAAAATAACAAAGATGAGTAACAGCCATGTGGTTTTGGATTAGATATATACTTTTAGCTTTATTGTTAATTGGTGCAGCCATTTACTTTCTACTAAATGGTTCGTCGTCACTTAATTATCAACAAACCACTAACGCTGCGGCTGAAGGGTTATCGCGGTTTTATGCATCAATCCGAGATAGAATTTCTGTCAATAAAGACAATGACAAATTTGTAATTGAACTCGAAAAACCCGATCTTAGCCTCGACAGAGCGCTAAACCAGCGTTCTTTTGTAGTAGAGCCTATGCCTTTAAATTGGAGTGGAGAAGTAGGCCCGCGTCGCTTCCAACGTGACTCAACCTTGCGTACCGTACTAACCCAATATGCTAATAACGAAGGTATTACTTTAATGTGGTACTTAGACAAAGATTACGTTGTTAAGGATCACTTTCGAATAGATAGCAGTTTTAACTCCGCTTTATACCGCGTTAGCCGCTCTATAAATGATGATTTTTCAAATGAAGTGTATGCGTTTTTCTGCCCTAAACAACGCGCAGCGGTTATTACCGAGCTACCGTCTGAATTTGTACGTACAAACTGTTTAAAGCTAAGTAATTAACTAGGGTCTGTTGACCTTTCAAGGTTGAATTTGCAGCAGTCTGTTTGGTATTTAGGCAAGGCAGAGCCTATGAAGTGTGGTTATTCCCCATAAATAGGCGATAACGTGGAATAAATGCCAAACAGGCGCTGCCCGAAGGGTTCTGCCTAGGGGCAATTAACTCTTTGTTGCTCGGTTCTTACTTAGCCCACTAGGTTACAAACCTCGCGCCGCGATTAAATTGCCCCTAGTTTGAACAAATATCAATCCGCAAAGTTCAACAGACCCTTGGCTTTATAGGCGCTCAATAATAATCGAGCGCCTATGTATTTATTCAATTTAATTCAAAAATAGCCTGCCATATCGACGTGACATTTTTAATATCTTCACTAAAATCTTCACGTTTTACGCAGCGACCCTGCTGATCTAAGCTCAACACATGATAGCGTGAGCGATAATCTATATAGGCTTTAATAAGTTGCTGTTTTTGTGTGTCTGTAATGCAACCAATTTTAGCTGCGTCCGTTAAAATTCTGACATTGTCAGAATAGTCGCATAAATGGGTAAATTCATGAGCGTACTTTAATACTAAATATTGGGTGATAAACTCAATATCGGTCATCGCCCCCACGTCTTGTTTTAAATCAAACTGCTGCTCGTTACCTTTAGCTAAATGACCACGCATTTTTTTGCGCATTTTAATCACGTCGGTTTTTAACAGCTCAACATCACGTTTTTGACACAATATCTCGGCGCGAATTTGTGCAAAACGCGTTACTAATTCAGTTTGCCCCAAAATCAGCCTCGCTCTGACTAAAGCTTGATGCTCCCACGTCCATGCTTGAGTTTGTTGGTAATGATTAAAACTCTCTAAGTTAATCGCTAATAACCCTGATGCCCCCTCTGGACGAAGTCGAGTATCTAATTCATATAAAATACCTGAAGCAGTACGAGTATTAAATAAATGCATTAAACGCTGTGCTAGCTTTAAATAAAATTGCCTTGAGTCAATTGCCTTGTCGCCGCTGGTATAGCTGGTACCGTCATGGTTATGCACAAAAACTAAATCGAGATCAGAGTCATAACCCACCTCAAAACCACCGGTTTTTCCATACGCAATAACGGCAAAGCCTTTATGTTCATCGTCGGTATTAGGTGGCATGCCAAAACGTTTAATACAATGATACCAAGCAATATTAACAGCCTGATCAACTATCGCTTCTGCAAGTGCAGTTAAGTGATCGCTTACTTTCATTACATCAATTACGCCAGTGGCATCTGCGGCAGCAATCCGTAACTGATGGGTTTGTTTAAACTGACGCAATGCTTCCATTTGTTGTTCAAGATCGTCATGTTCAATACGTAAAAAATACTGTCTTATTTCATCTTTATAAGCTGTTAATGGGGTCGGTTTATACAGCACTGCAGGGTCGATAAGCTCATCGAGTAGAATGGGATACAATGAAATATGCTCTCCAATCCACTTGCTATGGCAACAGAGCAAAACTAACTGCTTTAACGTTCCTGGGTTTTCATACAACAGCTCTAAATAAGCGGTGCGCGAAATAATTTTATTTAGTATTTGGCATACCGTTGTAAACGCACTGGCAGTAGCATTAAAGTCGTTTAATTGTTTTAGTAATGCAGGCATTAATTTATCAAGAATATCGCGTCCACGGTTGCCCACTTTGGCTTTAGATAGGCGCTGTTTGAAGTCATGTAATGGTGTTTGCCACTCTTCTCTTGGTTCATTCAAAAAGCTAACATCACCATGATCCCAAGTACTTATAAACGCGCCTTCACAAGTATCAAGTGGTTCAGTTTCTTCACCAATTACCTGAATAAACTCATTATGAATTTGCGCCATGACCTGTTCTATTTTTTCAATAGCTGAGTCAAAATTACCTTGCATCAACAATACATTCAGCCGTTGCTGATTTAGCTCATCATCAGGCAGAGTTTGTGTTTGCTGATCATCAAAAATTTGTAGGTATTGCTCTACCCTACGTAAATAAAGGTAGTTATTTTTAAGCCCTCTGGCTTCATGCTCATCAATCACTTGACTAACTGTTAACTGCTCTAATGCAGTTAATAAAGATTGTGTTTGTAAATTTGCTTCTCTGCCGCCTCTGACCATTTGCAATGCTTGAACAATAAATTCAACTTCGCGAATGCCGCCACCACCTAATTTAATGTTATTAGTTAAGCGCTTACGACGCACTTCTTGGGCAATCATGAGTTTCATTTTTCTAAGCGATTCAATCACCGAAAAATCAATGTAGCGACGATAAACAAAAGGTCTCAGCAAGGTATTAAACTCCTGCCAATAACGATTAGGCGTGCCAATTAAGCGCCCTTTTAACATCGCGTAGCGCTCCCAATCACGCCCTTGCTCTTGGTAATAGTCTTCAATGGCATTAAAGCTCATCACCAACGGACCACTTTCACCAAATGGGCGCAAACGCATATCAACCCGAAATACTTGGCCATCCACGGTGCATTGGTTCAGGGCTGTAATTAGTTTTTGAGCAACTTTGGTATAAAAGACAGATGCTTCAAGCGAGCGACGACCGCCTTGAGTTTTGACGTTACGAGGGTATGCAAAAATAAGGTCTATATCAGATGAGTAATTTAGCTCTTGCCCTCCTAACTTCCCCATGCCTAGTACCATTAATGGTAAAGCGTTTTTATCTTCATCTAATGGTTCACCATTAGTTTTAGCAACATTATTGTAGGCCCATTGATTAGCACTATCTATCAGTTTATTGGCAAGTTCACTAATGTATTTAATGCTATCCGCAATTGAGTTTTCACAACATAAGTCTAAAAAAGCGACTTTTAGCCAGTACTTTTCACGATATTGGCGCAGTAATTGATGACACTGCTGCTCTTCTACTTCATTTATATTAAGTGTTGCAAAGGGATCTGAAATTTCTCTATTATTAATTTCAACTTCGCATAGCAACCAAGACAACAGCGAAGGTTGAGAGCTTAAACTGCGCCAAGCAAAATCACTTAACGCTAATAAACGCACGATTTGCTGCTGGATTTGTTGTTCGGGATACAGCGTTGCAAAACGCGTTTCACCCAGTTTTTGTAATTCAATAGGAAGCTGTGTGTCGTTACTCATCAATACCCTCTTTTATCTCACCAATAACCATACTAGAATGGTTAAAAACCTATCAAGGTAAATCTATTTAGGAACACCATGTCATACTTGTCATTATCTAACACTAGTTTAGTTGCGATTGCTATTAGTTTTGTGGTTATTTGTATTATTATCATCAGTTTAAGAATTATTACTCAAATAAAAGCAAAACAAGCACTTAAAGAAGAATTAGCGCAACATGATAACTTTGCAATGGGAATTAGTTTTGCTTCTGAAATATCAGTCGTGATCGCCACGATGGCATTTTTGTTCGATGAAATTAGTATTAGCACCGCTCAATCAAATCCGCTGAAAGTCATTTTATTAATTGTGCTGTTATTTTCGTTTATAAAAATGGGACATTTAATCCACCGTAAATGGATTTTACGCCGCTTTAATGAAGAAGCAGCTATATTAAAACAAAACGTTTGTGCTGCGTTGGTTGATTCAGGCATGCTGATTGCCAACTGCATTTTAGTATTGGGTTTATATACGTGGACACACACTCAAGGCTTTAGTAATTTATTAATAGCCTCGGTAAGCTTTTTTGTTTTACAAGGCATGTTTGCCCTAGACAGTAAAATACGCGAAAACCGCTTTGCTAAAGCCAACCAAGGGGCCTCTTTGCAAAGTAACTTTGGTTTAGAAAACACCTCCATTGGTATTCGCTATGCGGGTAAATCAATAGGCTTAGCTCTTGCTGCGTATGCTGGTTTATCGAGTGCGGCGTTTCAAAACGGTAAAATGGTAGAGAACTTATTTACTTTGGTAATGCATTGCGGTGTGATGTGGCTGTTACTATACTGTTTAACGTATATTATAAAAATTATTTCAATGCCAAATATAGATACCGCACTTGAAGTCGATCATCAGGATAATATTGGCATTGCCTGTATTGAATTTGCTGTATTTTGTGCTATTGGTTATTTATTAATAAGTATGTTTTCAATTTAGTACCAAACTCATTAAATTTAGCCGTTGCTTAACGTCCCTATTTAATTGTTTGGTAAATTAACAGGGACTTTAGGCATATGGCAATTAAAACAGGAAGTTATCTATTAATCGATATAGATAACGAGTTCAGCCGAGCATTTGTAAAATATTACATAAATACTAATGATGCTGCTAAAAAGGACATCATAATAGCCGGTGCGAACACGCAAAAGCTGGTTAAAATGATGTTTGATGAACTCGTTAAAGATTATTGCTATTGCGATATTGAGAACGAAATCAGTATTTCAGAACTGGCCAGCTACCTTCACGAACACCACAATGTTCAAGGCGTATTATTCAACCAAACAGATTATTTGCTCGCTGATGATACACAGCGCTTTATTTATAATTCATTACATGAAAAACGCTATATTATTAGTCAAACCAATCATGGCTATGACATTAACCCCATAAATGAAGAGTGCCATTCAAATCATTTGTCCTGTGATACCGATATAGCCCAAACCGCACAAGAACTAACAGAGCTTGCAGTCCCTGAATATGAAAAATAAATAATTGCACCCAAGCCTTTGCTTACTTACCATAGAGGGATATAACTTCTATGTAAAAAAGTGATTTGCCATGCGAGTGCCTCATATTTATCAATCATCACCAATTGCCCTTAATACTCCTTTAAACCTTGACGATGATGCTGCAGGGCATATAGGCCGTGTGTTGCGCATGAAAGTGGGCGAGCAGGTTTCTATTTTTAATGGTGAAGGCGGAGAGTTTCTAAGTGAAATTATTGAGGTGAGTAAAAAGAGCGTGGTTGTTATGCCGCTTGAATTTAATCCTCATGACGTTGAATCACCATTAAAAATTCATTTAGGCCAGTGCGTATCCCGTGGTGACAAAATGGATTTTACCATTCAAAAGTCTGTTGAATTAGGGATCACTGAAATCACCCCTATTTTTAGCCAGCGCTGCGGCGTAAAACTAAGTGGCGACCGCTTAGAAAAAAAACACCAGCAATGGCAAAAAATAGCCATTGCCGCAGCAGAGCAATCTGGGCGCAACTTTGTGCCAAAAGTACACTCACCTGTTGATTTAAAAACCTGGCTTGAACAGCAAACAGCTGCCATTAAATTAACTCTGCATCCTCGCGCCGAACACAGTATTAAAACCATTACCGTTCCCGATGACGGCGTGCGCTTTTTAGTAGGGCCTGAGGGTGGATTTACTGACGATGAAATAGCACAAACAAAGCAACAAGAATTTGTAGATATTCGCTTAGGCCCGCGGGTACTTCGCACAGAAACAGCAGCGTTAACCGTTTTAAGCGCACTGCAATTACAATTTGGCGATTTAGCTAATTGAAATAACTAAAAGCACCCACATATCAAGATTACAGTTGTAAAAAACACATAAACTAAGGCACAGCGCATGGCAATTAAGTTAGGTATTATTTCAGATCCTATTAGTGGATTTAATATTAAAAAAGACACCGGTTTTGCAATGATGATGCAAGCGCAAACCCGTGGCTACGAAATTTACTACATGGAAATGGATGATTTATCGCTGCGTCAAGGCAATGCCTACGCTACTGCAGCCAAAGCACAGGTTTTTGATAACGCAGAAAAGTGGTACCAACTTGAAGAAAAAATCACCATTGCACTGGCTGACTTAGACGTTATTTTAATGCGTAAAGATCCGCCTTTTGATACTGAATATATTTACGCAACCTATATTTTAGAACGTGCTGAGCAAGCGGGTACTTTAGTTATTAATAAGCCACAGAGCTTGCGTGACGCCAATGAAAAACTATTTACCGCTTGGTTTAGTGAGCATACACCTGATACGTTAGTTACGCGCAGCCAAAAGCAAATCCGTGAATTTTTAGCCGAGCACAAAGATATTATTTTAAAACCACTGGATGGTATGGGTGGTGCTTCTATTTTTAGAGTAAAAGCAGATGATGCCAATATTGGCGTAATATGCGAAACCTTAACTGAGCATGGCAGTCGCTTTGCGATGGCGCAAAATTACATTGAAGAGATCACTCAAGGTGACAAGCGCGTATTGGTTGTTGATGGTGAAGTTATTCCTTATTGTTTAGCGCGTATCCCACAAAACGGCGAAACGCGCGGTAACTTAGCCGCCGGCGGACGTGGTGAAGCACGCCCAATTAGTGAGTCAGATCTTAAAATTGCTCAAGCAGTTGCCCCTACATTGAAAGAAAAAGGCTTAATATTTGTTGGCTTAGATATCATTGGCGATAAGTTAACTGAAATTAACGTAACAGCACCAACCTGTGTTAAAGAAATTGAGGCCGCTTACGATATTTCTATTACCGGTATTTTATTTGATGCTATAGAGAGAAAGCTTAGTAAATAATATTAAAGCCATAACAAACTTTAAGCAGTGGCGCTTCTATAGTCACCGCTTAAAGTCGAATAAATTTTTAGTGTTAAAACATGGGACTATGCCATACTCAAGATTCAATAACTAAAAGGGTAAAACTTATGCAGTCATTAGAAAATCACTTTTTAATCGCAATGCCATCAATGCAAGACCCTTTTTTTAAACGTGCCGTCACTTATATTTGTGAACACAATGAAGAAGGCGCTATGGGACTTGTTATCAATCAGCCGATTGATGTCACCGTAGGTGAGTTACTCGACAAAATTGATATTGATAACGATAAGTCGCAACATGCCGCGCAAGTGACAGTGTATGCTGGCGGGCCGGTAAAAACGGATCGTGGCTTTGTGCTACATTCACCAAAACCTGGGTACTCGGCAAGCCAAAAATTGAGTAGTGATATTATGATCACTACCTCAAAAGATGTATTAGCCACATTAACTACCGCTCAAGCACCCGAGCAATTTATAATTACCTTAGGTTACTCAGGTTGGGAGCAAGGCCAGTTAGAACAAGAGCTACTTGATAATAGCTGGCTGATTATAAAAGCCGACCCTAAAATAATTTTTGATACCCCAGTGGAAAAACGCTGGGAAATGGCAGTCTCTATGCTTGGTTTTGATGTTAGCCAATTAAGCCCCGAAGCTGGACATGCCTAATAACATAAAAGACAAACATGACTAAAAAAACTGTAAAAGCGCAAGGTGAGCGCACCGTAATGGGATTTGATTTTGGTACTAAGAGCATTGGTATTGCAATTGGTCAAGAATTGACAGGCAGCGCCACCAGCCTAAAGGCGGTGAAAGCTCAAGATGGCATCCCTAATTGGGATGACATTGCTGTACAGGTAAAAGAGTGGCAACCTGACTTAATGGTGGTTGGCTTACCGCTTAATATGGATGGCACCTCACAAGAGGTTACCTTTAAAGCCAAAAAGTTCGCCAATCGTTTGCATAATCATTACGGTATAGCGGTTCATACTCAAGATGAGCGCTTAACTACCGCTGATGCTAAAGCACGGTTGTTTGAACGTGGTGGTTATAAAAACTTAGGTAAAGGCAACGTAGATAATATGTCTGCGGTGATTATTCTAGAGAGCTTTTTTGAAGCCAGTTATGGCGAATAAATTGATTTAACAAAAAAAGCGCCTAAGGCGCTTTTTTTACGTGTGGATTTTGACTAGGGTCTGTTAGTCTTTACGGATTAAAACTCGTTCAAACTAGGGGCAATTTAATCGCGGCGCGAGGTTTGTAACCTAGTGGGTTCGATAATTGCTCCTACGTTATTCTACTGGCTTACATCCATGTAGGCAGCAACGAGTTAATTGTCCTTAGGTAATATTACCTTTATCATCAAGGCCATCAATGGTTACACCTTGCAAAAAGCCTGCCCCTTGCTGCTCGTTATTACGTAGTTTTATCATTAAACGTAAATCATTTGGCGAGTCTGCATGATGAAGTGCATCGGCATAGTTAATCCGTTGCTGTCTGTAAAGCTCAAACAGCGCTTGGTCAAAGGTCTGCATGCCCATTTCAGTTGATTTGGCCATAGTTTCTTTAATACCACCAATGTTACCGTTTTTAATCAGCTCACTCACCATTGGCGTATTCAATAATACCTCTATAGCAGCAGCACGTCCCTCACCATCAGAGGTAGGGATAAGCTGCTGGGCAATAATAGCGCGTAAGTTTAATGCTAAATCATATTTAAGCTTATCGTGCTTCTCTTTTGGCACTAAGTGCATAATACGATCAATAGCTTGGTTAGCATTGTTAGCATGTAAGGTGGCAACACATAAATGACCTGTTTCTGCAAAGCTTAACGCATACTCCATAGTTTCTTGCGATCGAATTTCACCAATCAAAATAACATCTGGCGCTTGGCGTAAAGAGCTTTTTAGTGCTGACTCAAAGCTTTCTGTATCTAAGCCCACTTCACGTTGGGTAATAATACTTTTTTGGTGCTCATGCACAAATTCAATTGGATCTTCTATGGTTAGAATATGCCCGCGCTGATGGCGATTTCTATAACCAACCAGTGCTGCCAGTGATGTTGATTTACCGGTTCCCGTACCACCTACAAATAATACCAGGCCTCGCTTTGACATAATCACATCAGTAAGTACTGAGGGCAATCCCAGCTCTTTTACATCAGGTATTTGGGTCACAATCCGGCGAATAACCATCCCTGCTCTGTCACGTTGCCAAAAAGCCGAAATACGAAAGCGCCCTTCGCTGGTTGCAATTGCAAAGTTACACTCTTTGGTGCTATGAAACTCTGCCTTTTGCTTTTCACTCATCGCTGATTCAACTAATTCCAGCGCTTGCTCATCGGTTAGTTTGTCATCATTAAGAGGTATCAGCTCGCCATTAATTTTAGCGCTAATAGGCAGCTGGCTTGATACAAATAGATCAGAGCCTTTTTTGTCGATCATTATTTGTAAAAAGTGATTTAGAGATAAAGTCATAATAATTCCTTAAGCGCTAAACTGCGTCTTATCTTGTGCTTTTGTATACGCCGCTGAGTGAGTGATAATGCCTCTGTTAACAAGGTTTGTTAAACATTGATCCATAGTTTGCATGCCCTGCGACGCACCGGTTTGAATTGATGAGTACATTTGAGCAATTTTATCTTCACGAATTAAGTTACGAATAGCAGGCGTTGCCAACATGATTTCATGTGCAGCTACTCGCCCTCCACCGACCTTCTTGATCAGTGTTTGTGAGATAACCGCGCGCAGTGATTCTGAAAGCATAGAGCGGATCATGTCTTTTTCTTCACCAGGGAATACATCAATAATACGGTCAATGGTTTTAGGTGCCGACGTGGTATGCAAAGTGCCAAACACTAAGTGACCTGTTTCAGCTGCGGTCATAGCAAGGCGAATAGTTTCTAGATCTCGTAACTCACCAACCAAAATAACATCAGGGTCTTCACGCAATGCACTTCGCAAGGCATTAGAAAAACTATGCGTATCGCGGTGAACTTCACGCTGGTTAATTAAGCTGAGTTTATTATCGTGTACAAATTCGATAGGATCTTCAATGGTCAGTACATGATGATGTTTAGTTTGATTTATATAATCGACCATAGCTGCAAGTGTAGTCGACTTACCTGAGCCTGTAGGGCCGGTAACTAATACTAAGCCTCGTGGATTATCTGAAATTTGTTTGAATATTTCCGGCGCGCCCAAATCTTCAAGTGTCAGTACGTCACTCGGGATTGTACGGAAAACGGCAGCAGGACCACGATTAGAGTTAAAGGCATTTACACGAAAACGTGCTAAATTAGGGACTTCAAAAGAAAAATCCACTTCGAGATTTTGTTCATAGTCCTTACGCTGGTTATCGTTCATAATGTCATAAACCAGACTGCTGACTTCTTTATCTCCAAGTGCTGGTATATTAATTCGTCGCACATCACCATCAACACGTATCATAGGTGATACCCCTGATGATAAGTGCAAATCTGATGCTTTATGTTGCACACTAAATGCCAATAATTCGGTGATATCCATTTATGACTCCACAACTAACTGATAAATATATGGTTACAATAGCAGAACGACTCACATCCGCCTACGCTAGAATTGCAGAGGCAGCGCAAAATGCACAGCGCAATAGTAACGACATTACGTTACTTGCAGTATCTAAAACCAAACCCGTCTCTGATATTATGGCAGCATATGAGCAAGGGCAACGCCAATTTGGTGAATCTTATGTTCAAGAAGCTGTAGATAAAATAGCGCAACTAGCCACATTTAGCGATATTGTTTGGCATTTCATTGGCCCTATACAGTCAAATAAAAGCGCTTTGGTGGCCAACCACTTTGACTGGGTACAAAGCGTCGACAGACTAAAAATAGCAAAACGCTTAAACGCTCAGCGCCAACAGGAAATGCCCGCTCTTAATATACTGATACAAGTTAATATTAGCGCAGAAGACGCGAAATCCGGCTGTGCCGTAGAGGAAATAGACCAACTAGCACAATTTATAAGTCAGTGTTCACAGTTAAAATTACGCGGACTAATGGCTATTCCTGCAAAAAGTGACGATGCTAACACGCAAATTCAATATTTTGAGCAATTACAAACTTGCTTTGATAAACTACAGACCCAATATCCTCATATAGATACGTTGTCGATGGGGATGAGTAACGATGTAGAGGCTGCCATAACGGCAGGTTCAACCATGGTGAGGATCGGCACAGATATTTTTGGAACACGAACTTAAAAGGTGATAACAGACATATGTCAGATAAAAAAATCGCATTTATAGGCACAGGTAATATGAGCTACGCCATCATTGGTGGCATGGTAAAAAACGGCTTTAACGCAAACAATATTATTGCAACTAACCGCAACCAAGAAAAACTAGCCAAGGTAGCATCCGACTTTAAGGTGCAAACCACCAGTGACAATAACGAAGCTATGCGCGATGCAGATGTCATTGTTCTGTCTGTTAAACCACAAATGATGGGCGACTTGTGCCAATCATTTCAAGATTCAGGCATCGACTTTAGTGATAAATTATTTATCTCAGTCGCTGCAGGCTTAACCGTTAAACGCTTACGTGAAATGCTTGGCCAAGATGTGAAAATGGTGCGTTGTATGCCAAATACACCGTCGTTACTTGGCCGTGGTGTATCGGGCTTGTATGGCGCTGGCGAAACGCAAAGCGAACATGAATTTGTACAACAAGTTTTTGAATGTACAGGTATAGTTGTGTGGGTAGAGCAAGAATCGCAAATTAACGATGTCATTGCTGTGACAGGCTCATCGCCAGCTTACTTTTTCTTATTTATGGAAGCGATTGAAGAAAAAGCGAAAGCACTTGGCTTTAATGATGAAGACGCGCGTCGCTTAGTACAGCAAACAGCGCTAGGCGCAGCTGAAATGGCACTTAGCCAACCAGATATTAGCATTTCGCAACTGCGCGCCAATGTAACCTCAAAAGGCGGTACCACGCATGCAGCTGTTGAGCATTTAAAAGCGCAAGGTTTAACCCAAACTGTGGGTGATGCAATGGATGCGTGTATTGCGCGTGCAGTGCAAATGGAACAAGAACTTTAAAACCATTTTTTATTGAAGGTTATACTATGAATGCCATGCAATTTTTAATTAGCACCTTGTTTGATCTGTTTTTAATGGTGGTACTACTGCGTTTTTGGCTACAGTGGGCAAAAGCCGACTTTTACAACCCGATGAGCCAATTTGTGGTCAAAGCCACTTCGTTTGCAGTTAACCCGCTGCGAAAAATCATTCCAGGGCTAGGCGGGCTTGATTTAGCCTCTTTGTTGCTGGCATTTATAGTGGCTGCGGCAAAAATAAGTACATTAATGTGGCTTATTTATAGCTCTTGGGCTATTCAACCTGTGCTTATACAGGCGCTAATAACTGTTTTAAAAGAAGGTTTAAATTTAGTCTTTTGGGTGTTAATCATCCGCGCTATTTTAAGCTGGGTAAGCCAAGGCTATAACCCAATTGAAGCGGTATTCCATCAGCTTACTGAGCCAATGTTAAAGCCAATCCGTAAAATCTTACCGCCACTAGGAGGCTTAGACTTATCGGTATTGGTACTGATCATCGGCATTCAGTTTTTACAAATGCTGCTAATGGACCTTTTAGCTTAAGCACAACGTAATATAAAAGAGGCCTAGCGCCTCTTTTTTACATACTCAGGAGTTAACCATGCAACGTTTAATAAAGTTTTGTTTTATTGCTTGTCTCGCTTTAGCATTTAATGCACACAGCGCTCAAGAACAAGGCGCCCAATACAAAGAACTAGGCCCTTGGCAAGTTCATTACATAGCCTTTCCATCAACGTTTATTCAACCGCAAATAGCTAAAGCTTATGACCTTGAGCGTAGTGGCTATAAAGGCATTGTTAATATTTCAATATTAAAAAATGATGCTGATAAAGCCGCTCAAAAAGCGACATTACAAGGTACCGCTAAAAACTTATTAGGTAACAAGCAAACCCTTAACTTTAAAGAAGTCGTTGAAGGCGATTCAATTTATTATCTAGCACAAGTAGATTACACCAACGAAGAGATTTTACGTTTTGAAATTGAAATCCAACAAGGTAATCAGTTTCAAACATTAAAGTTTAAGCAAAAATTTTACGTAGATTAAATATGACCAACACCTTAGTACTTGCAACCGGCAACCCCGGAAAAGTGAATGAGCTGGCTAACATGCTCAGCTCACTTAATATTAATGTTGTACCGCAAAGCGACTTTAATGTCAGTGACGTAGCCGAAACAGGCACCACGTTTGTAGAAAACGCGATAATTAAAGCGCGACATGCGGCTAAAATTACCGGACTGCCTGCTATTGCAGATGATTCAGGCTTAGAAGTTGATGGCCTGAATGGCGCGCCAGGTGTTTACTCTGCTCGTTTTGCAGGAAATAGCGCAAGTGATCAAGATAATATCGATAAATTACTGGCTGATTTAGGCAATAACCCTAATCGCAGCGCTCGTTTTTGGTGTGTGTTGGTACTAATGCGTCATGCTGACGACCCTACCCCACTTATTTGCAGTGCTAGCTGGGAAGGCGAAATTACCCTTAGCCAACACGGTAAAGGTGGCTTTGGTTACGATCCTATCTTTTTTGTACCATCAGAAAATTGTACCAGTGCAGAGCTTACAAAAGAGCAAAAGAATGCATTAAGCCACCGTGGACAAGCACTTAATAAATTACTACAAGAGTTACAACACAAAGGCGGCCTGTGAACCTTCCTCCACTGAGTTTATATGTGCACGTGCCTTGGTGCGTGCAAAAATGCCCTTACTGCGACTTTAATAGCCACGGGCAAAAAGGTGACATCCCTGAAGCTGAATATGTACAGCACTTAATTGACGATTTAAAAGCTGATTTACACTTAGTACAAGGGCGAAAAATTCACAGCATTTTTATTGGCGGCGGCACGCCAAGCCTATTAACCGGCGCGGCATACACCCGTTTACTCAATGAAGTAGATAGCCTCATAGGCCTAGCCGATAATTGTGAAATAACCCTTGAAGCAAACCCCGGCACAGTCGAAACTGGCCGTTTCAAAGATTATGTAAAAGCAGGGATTAACCGTATCTCTATTGGCGTGCAAAGCATGCAAAACGATAAGTTAAAAGCCTTAGGTCGAATTCATGGTGCCGATGAAGCCAGTTATGCAGCACAACAAGCTAGTGAAGCAGGGTTGAATAGCTTTAACCTTGATTTAATGCATGGCTTACCAGGGCAATCCCTCGATGACGCACTAAGTGATTTAAAACAAATTATTACCCTGAGCCCACCACATATTTCTTGGTATCAGCTCACCATTGAGCCTAATACACAATTTGCTTCAAAACCGCCCACGTTGCCGCAAGATGAAACCTTGTGGGATATTCAAGAGCAAGGCCAAGCATTATTGGCACAAGCAGGCTATCAGCAATACGAAATCTCAGGGTATGCAAAACCGGGCTTTCGATGCCAACATAACTTGAATTATTGGCGGTTTGGCGATTATCTTGGTATTGGCTGTGGCGCCCATGGTAAGGTTACTGATGCGAAAACAGGGGTGATAACACGCACTGAAAAGGTTAAACACCCACGGGGCTACATGGACATTATTAAGCCCTACTTGTACAAAAGCTGGCAAGTAGAACAAGACGACTTAGCGTTTGAATTTTTTATGAATCGCTTTCGCTTAACAGAGCCATGCCCGATTGAAGACTACAGTGCACTGACTAATCAGCCATTACAAAGCCAACAAGCGGCTTTGAATAAAGCCATTAACACAGGTTTATTAATAGAAAAAGACGGCCATTGGCAAGTAAGCCTTAAAGGCCATCGCTTTTTAAATGACCTGCTAGAATTGTTCGTATAACGCTTTTGGCGTTATACGCATGTAAAGTAAACACATGAAAAATTAAAATATCCTAATGGGTTTCTAACAACAAAAGGGAAACGAATGCGTAAACTTACTCTAATTGCTGCCACGGTAAGCGTGGCACTGCTTGCCGGTTGCCAACAAGCAACACAACAATCAACGCCTGCACCGGCGGTTCAAGCTCAACCTGTACAAAGTGAAATTGATAAAGCGAATGCTTTTTTTGAAGACACTTTTAATCGTGATGTAATGAGCAGCCCAGTTTATCAAACCTATATGGGCATCAAAAAAGATTACGATAAATGGGATGACAACAGCGAAGAAAAAGCGCTAAAAGACTTGGCACAAACTAAAGCCGATTTGGTTACGCTCAACAGCATTGACCGTGCGCAATTAGATGCAGCTACTCAAGTAAGTTATGATTTAAAAAAACAAGATTTAGAAGCCAGCATTGCTGATTTTAAATGGCGTTACCATAACTACCCAGTAAACCAAATGTTTGGTACACACTCTATGGTGCCTGCTTTTTTAATTAACCAGCATCAAATTAGCAACGTAAAAGAAGCCAACGATTACATTGCCCGTTTAAATGGGGTACCGGGTGTATTCGATCAACTGATTACCGGCTTAGAAATTCGCGCCGATAAAAACATTATTGCACCTAAATTTGTATTTCCACACGTGATTGATTCAAGCAAAAACATCATTAAAGGTGCGCCGTTTGAACAAGGTGAAGATTCTACGCTATTAGCTGACTTTAAACGTAAAGTAAATGCATTAGAAATCGACCAAGCTGAAAAAGATGCACTTATTAGTAAAGCGACTGATGCATTAAAAACAGCAGTTAAACCTGCTTACTCTAAGTTAATTAACTACATTGCACAGCTAGAAAAGCGTGCTGATGACCGTGACGGTGCTTGGAAATTCCCTGATGGCGAAGCGTTTTACAATAACGCGCTTAAACGCACTACCACGACAGACCTTACAGCAAAAGAAATTCATGCCATTGGCCTTGCCGAAGTGTCACGTATTCATGATGAAATGCGTGCCATTAAAGATAAAGTTGGCTTTGAGGGCGACTTAAACGCTTTTATGCAGTTTATGAAAACCGACAAACAATTTTACCTTGCTAATACTGAAGCGGGTAAAGCGCAGTACCTAAGTGAAGCTAAAGGCTTAATTGATAACATGAAAACACGCTTAGATGAGCTGTTTATTGTAAAACCAAAAGCCGACATGATAGTAAAACGTGTTGAAGCTTTCCGTGAAAAAGCGGCAGGTAAAGCGTTTTATCAACAACCTGCGCCAGATGGTTCTCGCCCAGGTATTTACTACGCCAACCTCTATGACATGGAAGCAATGCCAACTTACCAAATGGAAGCTCTCGCTTACCATGAGGGTATTCCGGGTCATCACATGCAAATTGCTATTTCACAAGAGCTGGAAGGCGTGCCTAAGTTCCGTAAGTTTGGTGGTTACACAGCCTACATTGAAGGTTGGGGTTTATACTCAGAGTTACTACCAAAAGAAATGGGCCTTTATGAAGACCCGTATTCAGATTTTGGTCGTTTAGCTATGGAGTTATGGCGTGCCTGTCGTCTAGTGGTTGATACCGGTATTCACGCAATGAAGTGGACTCGCCAAGAAGGTATTGATTACTACGTTAACAACACTCCTAACGCCACTTCTGACGGTGTAAAAATGGTTGAGCGTCATATTGTAATGCCATCACAAGCAACGGCTTACAAAGTGGGTATGCTGAAAATTTTAGAACTACGTGAAGCAGCTAAAAAGCAGCTTGGCGACAAGTTTGATATTCGTCAATTCCACGACGTAGTGCTTAAAAATGGCCCTGTACCATTAAACGTACTAGAAAACTTTGTTGATGAGTGGGTTGCTAGCAAACAAGCTTAATTATCTAGGGTCTGTTGACCTTTCAAGGTTAAATTTGCAGCAGTCTGTTTGGTATTTAGGCAAGGCAGAGCCTATGTGGTGTGGTTATTCCCCATAAATAGGCGATAACGCAGCATCAATGCCAAACAGGCGCTGCCCGAAGGGTTCTGCCTAGGGGCGATTTACTCTTTGTTGCTCGGTTTTTACTTAGCCCACTAGGTTACAAACCTCGCGCCGCGATTAAACCGCCCCTAGTTTGAACAAATTTTAATCCACAAAGGTAAACAGACCCTAGTAACTACTTAAACATATAAAAGGTCGCAATTGCGGCCTTTTGTTTTATAAAGCAAAAAATTAAGCTAGGATAAAGTAGGTATTCAAGGAGAACAGAATGGATCTAAGCATACAGCTACTCAATGCGCGTATTAAACAACAACAGTTTGATGAGCTTGATAACGACTTTAAAAAGCTCACTGACGCTCAAAAAGTGATGCAGCTTAATTACCTGTTTGAAAGCGCGTTACGCATGAGTATTAAATACGATTTTATGCAAAATATTGCCGTGCGAATTTTAGCGAGCAATACGCCACCAGCGCAGTTTATTGAGCAGCTAACCAGTTTAGATGCGCTGAGCTTTTTTACTCCTGCGCTTAAATTAAATAAAGGCTTTATTAGTACAGATAGCCATGGCAATAACGTGTTACATAATGTGTTCAAGCACGCAGCGCCGAGTCAATTGCCTTTTAACTATGTTCGCTCGTTAATGTTATTTGAATCTAATGAAGAGTTACTGCATGCATTGGCGCAAATCAATCAGTACGGGCTCACTCCTGTGGCCAGCTATATCGTTTATGCACATAAGCCCAACATACCGGTAAAACATGAGTTTTCAGCCTTACTGGCATTAATGGAAATAGAACAAAAACAAAATCCTAGAGCAAAATTACAATTGCTTGAGGCATTAAAAAACGACCCTCCAAGCGAAATTACCTTGCTGTTAAGCGCCGCATATTTACAGCGCTCTACTGAACAAGTAGCGGCACTAATCTGATAAGTAATATTCTACGCTGGTAACCACGCGTACATTTTTAATTTGCGGTGTGTTTGAATCCCGATCGCTAATACTAAACTGCCCTTGGCGTGCGGTTTTAATTTTACCTAAAAGTGAGTTTGAATCTTTCGCGAATTTATTTGCTACTTCACGGGCTTTTTCTGTGGCCTCTTGCACCATGGCAGGTTTTATATCGTTAAGCCCAGTAAAAATATATTCAATACGAGTTTGATAGTTATCTTGGACTATGGCTATATTTTGCTTAGCTAACTGACTCACTTTACTCAGTGCGTTTTTAACTTTATCGGGGGCATTAGAGTAAACAATAATATTTGAGCTAATAACGTATCTAAACTTTTGATTGTCGTTCGCGTATTCACGCGCTTGTTTATCAATAATAGATTGAGTGCCTGTCGATATTTCTTCATCGTCAAAGCCATGTAGCTTTAAAAAGGCAATTACGGCATCATTTTTTTGCTCAACTCGCTCAACAAGCTTTTCAAGGTTGTTATCGGCGTCATTAAACTGCAGCGGCCAAATAACAGTATCAGCGACCACTTCACGCTCTGCTAAACCTTTTACCTGAACAGTGCGCTCCATGCCTTTAATATCAAGCGCAGCTCCTTTAATGATAAAGCCCAATGCAATTAAGCCGATGCTTAAACAAACTGCTGCCATAACAACGGTTACATTCGATATTTTATTCACTTCACTCTCCTTGACCAATATCAATAATAAGCATGTTCACGCTCGAAAAAACACAATAAACAGGTTACATTGAGACAGTACAGAACGCAAAACTTAATCAGCCAAGGAAACGCAATGAGTCTAAAACGTATTAACCAGTTTTTTAACCCAAGCTCTGTCGCTGTTATTGGGGCATCAAACACCGCCACTCGCGCGGGTAATGTGGTAATGCGTAACTTACTGCAAGGTGGCTTTAAAGGGCCTATTATGCCCGTTACCCCAAATCATACAGCGGTACACGGCGTATTGGCTTACCCCAGTATTGAAGCCTTACCTAAAGTGCCTGATTTAGCCGTTATCTGTACCAATAAAAACACCTTAATGAAAATTATTGAGCAGCTAGGTACACTTGGCTGTCATAGTGCCATTATTATTGCGGATGGCTTAACCACAGTTCAAAAAAAGGCACTCAAAGAGAACGCAGCTAAGCATAAAGTCACCCTGCTTGGCTCAAATTGTTTAGGGTTACTTATTCCGCATATAGGCTTAAATGCAAGCTTTTCTCATACTGTTGCCACGCCAGGTAAACTGGCTTTTGTATCGCAATCTGCAGCAGTTTGCTCAACTATTCTTGATTGGGCAAAAAATAAAGAAATTGGCTTTTCATACTTTGTATCTATGGGGGATTGTTTAGATATTGAGTTTGACGAAATACTCGACTTTTTAGGCCGTGATGCTAAAACCAAAGCCATCTTACTGTACATCGATAATATTGATGATATCCGCAGCTTTATTTCTGCCGCTCGAGCAGCCGCATTTTCTAAACCTGTTATTGCTATTAAAACTGGCAGAACCAGCGCAGGGGCTCTCGCCGCTGAAATACACACCGGCGGAAAGCAAAGCTCAGATGCGGTATATGATGCCATGTTTCAACGTGCGGGTATGCTAAGAGTAAACGACTTACGTGAGCTCTTTGCCGCCACCCAAACCTTGGCAATGCATCCTAAGTTACTGCAAGTAGAGCAACTTACCATATTAACCAATGGTGGCGGCCCTGGAGTGATGGCGGTTGATGAACTCATTCAAAGCTCAGGAAAACTTGCTCAGCTCAGTGATGAAACTCGCGAAGCACTTAATAAAGTGATCCCGCATTCAGACACCGCTGCCAATCCGGTCGATATATTTGGCGATTCTGCGCCAGTACGTTATAAGCATGCGTTGGAAATATTACTAAATGCTAAAGAAGTTAAAAACTTACTGATCATCCACACTCCATCGGCATTGGCTCCGAGTGAAAATTACGCTCAGGTTATTGTTGAGGCGCTAAATAAATTACCGAAAATGGCACGCCCGTATGTAATTACTAATTTTATGGGAGAAGATGCTGCTTTTGCTGCAAGACGCATCTGCGCTAATAACGCCATCCCTACCTATCGTACCCCAGAAGGGGCGGTAGGCGCCTTTATGCACTTAGTAAGCTATCGTCGTAACCAAAAGCATTTAACTCAAACGCCAGAATCAAATACTGACGATGCCACTATTAATAAAGCAGCAGCGAAAGCGACTATAAAAGAGTTTTTAAATGATGAACAACATTACTTATCAACCCATCAAGCAAGTCATATTTTAAGTAGTTACGGCATTGACTGTATTCAAACTGAAGTTGCCTACACTCCAACCGAAGCCAAAGAGCAAGCAATAGAGCTGGGCTTTCCAGTGGCATTGAAATTGATTAGCCCCAGTATTCCCTCTAAGTCTGAAGTCGGCGGTGTCGTACTAAACCTCAATGATGCGCAAGAGGTAGAGCAAACCGCATTTGCCATGCTGTTAAGAATAAAAAACACCTACCCTGATGCCATTATAGATGGTTTTTCATTACAAAAAATGGCACCTCGAGCGGGAGCTAACGAGCTGCGTATAGCCATTAAAACAGAGCCTAATTTTGGGCCGGTTATTTTATTAGGTGAAGCCGGTACAGGGCTTGAATATGCACAAGCCGCAGTCGCTTTGCCACCACTGAATATGAACCTAGCTAAATATTTAATTGCCGCCGCCCATGATAAAGGCGTACTTAAAGATCGTGTTCTGCCAGAAAAAGTAGATAAATATCGCTTGTGTTCACTACTAACTCGAATTTCTCAATTGGTTGTAGATCAACCGGATATCACCTCATTAGAGCTAAACCCTATTCTAGCTAGTAATGGCCAGTTTTTAGTACTTGATGCCACCATGAATTTGAGCCAATATCAAATTCAAGCACACCGAAAACGTTTATCTATTCGTCCTTACCCTATTGAACTAGTTGAACTAGTCACTTTAAAAAATAATACCTTAGCAACGCTCAGACCAATCAAACCTGAAGATGAGCAAGCACATCAAGCGTTTGACCAGTCATTAACTAAAGAAGATAGGTATAAACGCTTTTTTGGTGAGTTACCACAATTTAACCACGATCAACTCGCGAAAATGACGCAAATTGATTACGACCGCGAAATGGCGTTTATTGTTACCCAAACACAAGACGAGCAACAGCACACCCTAGGGGTTTCACGAGTGATTATGGACCCAGATAACTTACAAGCAGAGTTTGCTATTGTAGTACGTTCTGATTGCCAAGGGCTTGGATTAGGGCGTATTTTAATGAATGCAGCAATTTCTCATTGTAAGCGCCAAGGGGTAAAAACCGTTGAGGGGATCACCCTACCTGAAAACACTGGCATGATTGAGCTGGCTCGTAAACTCGGATTTAAAATTAGTCGTGATTTTGAAGAAGGCAGTATCAATATGTTACTCACATTATAATAATTATTATGCAGAAACTTAGACAAACCATCAACCAAGTATTTGAGTCTTCAGGTAAGTACCAACGGGCCGGTCACTTTTTAGATGCCCTACTAATCACTATTATTATGATAAATGTGGTGGCCATCGTACTCGAATCAGTGCACAGCATTGCCACTGAGTACTACAACGAATTTTTAATGTTAGAGCTGGTATCGGTTGCCATATTTAGTGCTGAATACCTAATACGTGCTTGGACCTGTGTAGATAGAGTAAAATACGCCTCTATGGATTGCTCCAATACACAAAAGCGGATCCGCTATATTTTATCACCACTGGCTATCATCGATTTAATCGCCATTTTGCCAAGTCTATTAATGTTTTTCTTTGCTTTAGACTTACGTTTTTTACGCGTACTACGTTTATTAAGAGTATTTAAACTCACTCGTTATTCACGGGCAATGCAGCTGTTATTACAGGCATTTATTGATGAATCAAGTTCATTGTTGGCTGCATTTTTTATTATGGCAGTAGTACTTATTTTAGCTTCATGCGGTATTTATTTATTAGAACATGACATTCAACCAGACAAGTTTGGCTCAATTCCGGCCGCAATGTGGTGGGCAATGGCAACACTTACGACTGTAGGTTATGGTGATGTTGTGCCAATAACACCCATTGGTAAGCTGTTTGGTGGTGTCATCACTCTAGTCAGCATGGGCATGGTGGCTATACCCACTGGTTTATTAGCATCGAGCTTTTCAGAGCAAGTTCGTAAACGTCGTCAGTTATTTGAAGATGCCACCCATGAGCAAATAACCGATGGTAAACTCTCCGACGAGCAATTACATCACCTTGAAGATCTTCGCTACAAACTTGGATTAAGTAAGTTAGAGGCTAATAAAGCGATAAAAGCGGAGCTTAATAAACGCAGCTCACACTTGTTTTGTCGCCATTGTGGTAAGCGCCCTTAATAAAACAATGTAATAAACGGCGCTTTAAGCTTGTGAGAATACAGGGTGCCAATCGCGCTCAATGAGCTCAAGTACTTGCTCTTTAGGCACCGCTTTACTAAATAAGTACCCTTGGAAATAGCTGCAACCTTGAGCTTTTAAGAAGGCCAATTGATGTGCGCTTTCAACCCCCTCAGCAATACACTCTTTACCTAAACTGCTGGCTAAAGTAAGAGTGGATTGAATAATCGCTTCATTATCCGAATCAATACCAATATCTTGCACAAAGCTACGATCAATTTTTAATACATCGATGGGGAAGCGTTTTAAATACGTTAATGAAGCATAACCTGTTCCAAAGTCATCCATGTATAGCTTACATCCGAGCTGCTTTAGTGCATCCATATTTTTAAGTGCATAGTCTGAGTCTCGCATTAAAATAGACTCTGTTATTTCAAACACAATAGCCTCGGGCGGCAGCGCTGCATTATTTAGTGCTTGGCGAATTTCAGGTATAAGCTCAGCAAACTCAAAATCAAGTGCCGATAAATTAATTGATAAATATAAATCGGGATTCACCTTGCGCCAACGCACCAACTGTACAAGTGCTCTTTTAAATGTTTGCAGCATAATTTTGGTAATTAAACCAATATTTTCAGCCACATTTGCAAACTCTTGAGTACTGGCTAGTTGATTCTCAGGCCAGCGTAGTAATACCTCAAAGCCCTCAGTTTTTTGTGTAGATGTACTAATTATAGGTTGATAATAATTACAAAACTCGTGCTCGTGATACGCTTTGATCAATTGCGACTCTAAATGCAGGGCCCTTTCAACTCTTTGATTCATTTCTTGTTTATAGAACTTGTAACACCCTTCTAAACCATCTTTAGCATAATAGAGCGCCACATTTGATGCTTTTAACAGCGCCTTGTAATACGCAGCGTCATCAGGGAAAAGCGCCACACCAATACTAAGGTGCACATTTACATTTTGGTTATTCATAGCAATGTCTATACTCACGCAATCCATAAGCTTGGTGCATATAAGTAATACTTCTTCTATTTGCTGAATGTCTTCAACTAAAATAACAAATTCATCACCACCTAAACGCGCTATGCTATCACAGGGGCGTAATGCTGTTTTTAAGCGGTTTGCCACCAGCTTAATGATCTCATCAGCGCTTTCTGTACCAAATGAGTCGTTAAAGTATTTAAAGCGTTTTATATTTACATGTAATAGAGCGACTTTGCTGTTATGACGACGCGCTTGATCTATGGCATGCACAGCTCGGTCATTAAACAAAGTTCTGTTTGGCAAACCCGTTAATGAATCGTAATTAGTTAATAAGTGCAGCTCGTTTTCAGCTGACTTTTGCGCATGAATATCCGTTAAAATAACCACATAGCTACTCAACCTTTTACTTTCATCCGCTACAGCGCTTATTTTAACTAACACATGACGCTGCTCTTTATTAGCCAGTACCACAGTGTCTTCACATGAGAAGTGCTCGCCTACTTCAAGCTTTTGCATAATGCGTAAATAGTCAAAATAGCTACTGCGAGTCAAACCTAAATTAAGCGAGCGAGTTGAACGAGGCTCTGCCGATACAGCAAAAGCCGTTTGCAGCGACTTATTTGAAGCACGTATGTTAAAGTTTTTATCTAAAATAAATACCCAATCTCGGGTTTGTTCAAACGCGGCGGTAAATAATCGAGCGTGTTCTTCAAACACCATTTCGCGTGTCATATTAGTATACGTACCCGCTACTTTTTGCGGTGTTGTTTCATCCCATTCAACCACTTTGCCAAAGTCTTTGTACCAGCGCCAATGACCTTTGGCATGACGTAGTCGGTAAGTACAGTTAAAGTATCCTTTGTCGGTTGATAAAAATTCTAACCACTCCAACCTAAAAATGGCACGCTCTTGTGGATGAACTTTATCTAAGTAGTCATCTAAACTGACTGAGTCGTCTTCATAACCTAACTCGTTGACCAATCTAGGCTGATAAATATTTAACTGACTCGCTTGCCAATCCCAAACACCCGACTCACTTCCCTCTAGCGCAAGCTTTAAACGTGCCTCGCTATCTTGGCTTTCTTTGTGTGCGGCTAATAAAATACGCTGTATTTTATTACGTCTCATTACCCAAGCTGTCACTATTGTGAATAACAAAATAGCATAAAGTGCTAAAAAGTAAGGGGCGCGCCATAATGGGTATTTCACTTTAATATTTAACGTCGCTGGCGGGGTATAGTCACCCGTCAACGGATCCTTTGCCCAGACTTTTAACTGATAGCTACCGGGGTTTAATTTAGGAAACACCACGCGATTATTACGGGTATAACTTTTTTTACCTTTGTCGAGCTGATATTCGTAAATAATACGTTCTTGAAAGCTAAATGACATCGCTGAAAATGCAATTTCAAGCCCTATATCATCATGATTTAAAGTAATATTTTTTAATGGCTGTTGTAAGTTAAGCGACAAGTCTCGAGACATTAAGTTAATGCGAGTTATGTTGACGTGATCTAACAAACCTTGGCTATTTTTATTCTCTTTAGGGTCAAAGTAAGTAAAGCCTTTAAGGCTACCATAGGCAATTCGTCCGTCATTTAATTTGGCCATAGCACCACTATTAAATTCAGCAGAAAGCACCCCATCTGATGTAGTAAATTGCTGAAAATGGATGGTGCTCGGGTTTAATCTCCATATTCCTTTATGACTACTCATCCAAATCATTCCCTCTTCATCAAGCACCATATCGTATAATAGTGTGCCTAATTTATTTTTATCTAAATCAATGGTATGTACTAATTCATAGCTATTGGCATCAATTCCAATCAAACCAAAGTTAGATAAAGAAAGCCACAGAATCCCTTGCCTATCTTCAACATACGAGAGAATGCTCACTGCAACATTGTCATGGTGTTTAGGTACTTTATAAAGGGTGTTTAAACTGCGCTCATCCGGGTTAAATTGGTATAACACTCCACCGCTAAAAAATAACGGCCTCTGCGGCTTTGAGGGTAATGGCGGTAAAAAGCCATAGGCTAAAAACGGGTCAAATTGAGAAAATTCGCCCTTTAATGGAGTTAGCACCTGGCTATCAACATTATATTTAAACATGCCATGATCAGGGTGAACAAAATATAAATCACCATTTTCTAGCAAGGTAATACCATGCATCCAATCGTTTATAAATATTTGGTTTTTGGGGCTGGCAGTTTTAGGTTGGGTAAGCTGCTGGGTTTGCGGGTCAAAAATAAACAGTCCTCGGTTTGAGTGTAACCAGAGTTTATTTTTATAAGGCATAATTTTGAAAACGGTAAATTCTGTGGTTAGTAAATCAACTTTATAATCTTTTAAATACACCCTTGAGGTGTTATTTTTTATATCAACAGCCGTTAAACCATTATGAGTACCTAGCCATAACTTATCTTGAAATTGTTTAATTGCCCAGACTGAGTGATGTGAAAATCCATCCCCTCCTAAAGCACTGCCCTCTACATTATAAAATTTATAGTTGTCACCCGATAAATAAAAAGCACCATCAGTTTTAGTCGCAAGCCACATACCACCTGATTTATCTTTTACCATATCAATAATACTGGTATCGGCAAGCGTGTATTTACTTTGTTGAATGCGTTTATTTTTAACCACTATTTTGGTAGTTAAATTAAAACTAAGCAGGCCTTTATCGGTTGCTAAATCAACAATCCCTTGCTGATTATCAATATCCCAAACATTCAAGTCAGCCAGTAGCTTTTCACTTGTAAATACCTGCTCACTATTATTAAACAATGTCTCTATATTACTAATATCAACAGCATATAAGCCTTTAACAGCTCCAACCAATAACTGATTACTATCACCCAGTGCAAATGACTTCACATTGTTTTGATAGATGTGTACGTCGGTTTCGCTTAAATGCTCTAGGGGGCGTACTTGTTGCGTTGCAATATTAAATACATAAGCACCGTCTGTACTGCCAATAAAGATATAGCCATTGTAATGAAACAAGGTACGTACAAACGCATTTTCAAATTGCTCAGGCAGCTTAAATAAAGGAGTAATAGAGCCACTGGCTATATCAAGTTTTGCAAACACTCTGCCTTGACCAACCCACAAGGATTTATCATCTGTGGCTAACATGGTAAAAACAGACTGCTGAAGAATTTGCTCTTCTGTAACTGGTTTTTTTAAATACTGCTGATAGGTATCTGTTTGCGGGTCATACCTAAAAAGCCCTGCTAACAAGGAAGCAATCCAAATTTGCCCTTCTGGATCTTGGTATATGCGATCAATAATGGCTTCTTCTAACTCACCATTTGGGCCATTAATTGGAATAACCTGATAGCCGTCGTAGCGATTTAACCCTCCTTCGGTAGAGAGCCATAAATAGCCATTATTATCGATAAGCATAGTATTAACGTAACTTTGAGATAACCCTTCGCTTGGTGATAGCCGTTTTACTTGCGCTGTTGCAGCATGGCTTATGAGCATAAATAGCACAAACATGGCTGTGATAAACCTATTAATACTGATGCCCATGTGTTTCCTATTACTGATTTAGGGTTGCTGATATTTCAATGCGATAATATTTCGGTGCTTATATGCATCAAATAGCGTTAATAATGCAGGAGTATATGTTAACACCTGGTTAAAACCAAGTGCCTGATAAAAATCAGTAATGTGTTGGTAAGCGAAGGTGTAAACAGCGTCGGCTTGCTGATTTAAAAGAGTGCTTAGCAGCTTTGTTGCCACACCAGTGGAACGATATGCAGGAGCCACAAAAACTGTCGATAAAAATAAAAAAGTCGGTTTGTGCTGTAAGCGGCACGCAGCAATAATAGTGTGGTTATCGTAAGCAACCCACAATTGGTCTTGTTTATTGGCGCGACCGCGGACTTTATATAAGGTATAAAACTTATTTATTAAAGGCGCTTTCACTGATTCTAATTGTTTAATAACAATCATAGCAAGTAAACTCTAACTTAGCATAAGTGCCAAATATTGCTCAAATTTTTGCTTTAAAAAACCTTGCTCTGCAACTGGGCGGCTGTGCAGGGTATCATAAACTTGCTCACGCGTTTTCTTGCCACGCTTAATTTGATATGCCCAAAATGAAGCTTCGTAATCTAGCTGAATCTGATACTTTTGCTCTCGTGGTAAATCACACAGGTTATAACTCATATTCCCCTCTTTTACTGGCCTGATAAAACTTAGATTATACGGTTAAACTTATAATAAACTAACTCTATAATGAATAAAAAGAATCTACTTTAAATAGTCTAAGGGTATCAATAATTGTTAATGATAGGCTCTGCTAGATTATGACTAGAAACTGGGCAAAAGACAGCCAATTTGTTATTATACTCGCCTATCCATTTGCCCCAATAGACAGGAACTGCTGACGTGTTTAAATACTGTAAAGGGTTGCTTGTATTAATAGGTTTAATTTTTAGTAATTCGTCATTTGGCCATAGTTACAGCTATACATTTAATCGCCCGCAGAACACCCAGCAAGCAAATTATACTATTGAGCTATTACAATTAGCGTATACAGATATGGGCTTTAAATTAAATATTATCGATTTTAATCGTCAAAATGCATTATTTGCAGCAAACAGTGGCATGTTAGATGGGCAGCTTGCTCGTGATATTAGTATTGAAAGTGCATACAAAAACTTAATTCGGGTTAACTATCCGTTATTCAAATTTAATCTTGAGCTTTATAAGCACTGTGAACCCAGCTCTACTAAAACAATGGATAGCGTTGCCATTATAGCCAGCTACCCTGTACAACAGCGATATTTAGACAGTATTGATTTTCAAGGCAAGGTTATTGAGGTAAAAAATAATACCACTCAATTAAATTTACTGATCCAGCAAAAAGTAGAAGCTGCATTACTGATTGATTTTGCGATGGCCAATAAAACCATTCCTCCCGCTTTAGGCTGTTATGAAAAACAAGTGGTTGCTACCTACCCGCTTTATCATTATTTACATAACAGTCATGCGAGTATTGCTCAACAGCTTGAGGCTACACTTAAGAAATTACACAACAATGGCACGGTCGCTAAACTCAGATCAAAGTACAAACTACAATTTTAAAAATCAAAGCCTTGCTGTTGTGCTGGCGAAGCGGCTTGCGCAGCTTTATTTTTTTGCTGTAAATAACGTTTATAGCGTTGCTGGCATAGGCTCAACACTTTCTTTTTTTGCGCATTGGTCAACGAATTCCACGAAAATCGCTCATCACGACTGCGATAACATCCTTTGCAGTAACCCCGATTATTAACCAAGCAAATACCTTTACAAGGGCTAGGAATATCAAATATTTCAATTTGTTGCATCAAACCCTCCAGTATAAAAAAGTATAGCTTGAGTATAGCGCCATTTTTGTTTAAAAAAAAAGCAGCAAATTAATTGCTGCTTTTATCTACGCCTAAACTGTTAATTAATGTTCACAGCTTTGTTCATCTACTTGTGTTTTTCTATGGTAGGGCTTAGCGTACATTGCTAGTACTAAAGGCCTTAATTCTTCTGGCACTTTTGCTAAACGCTCTGCAAATTGTGCTGCATCATTTTTATTTATAACCGCTTCAGTACAACCACCTGCAATATAGTTGCCTGGGTGTAAATAAAACGAATCAATTATTTGCTTATCAATGGTTTTTGCCAGCTCATCTGCACTATCGCAATCTGACTGAATAGGCTGGCCAAACGATAAGTGCACATGCCCTTTGGCTGAACTAAAGCCTTCAACAATACTAGCAATATCTTCACCCGCCGATTTCACGTATTTACCATGGTGTTGTTTATGATAGAGCTCTTTTGCCTTCGCTATTGCACAGGGTTCATATTGGTAAGATATTGCAACCGGCACCACTTTTAGCTCTTTAATGTACTCACCAAACTCTTTCTTTTGTTTACGTCCATTTAGTTGTAGCATTTTTAACAGTGCAGGATCGGTTTGATCTACACCGTCTTTAGCCCGACCTTCTTTTTGAGCAATCCAAATAGAATGCCCACTAGTAAGCGAGTCATAAATATAAGCCGATAACTGAGTCAACGCTTTTAACATCTCTTTTGGCGCTTTAGCTGAGCGTTTTACAATAAAGCTTTTATTCAAACGCATAAGCTCAGTAATGTAAGGAATTTGCAATAAGTTATCACCAATCGCAATTCTCACTGTTTTCATTTTATGCTGATAAAGGCCCCAATTAACTAATGCAGGGTCAAGTACAATGTCTCTATGATTTGAAACAAAAAGATAGGCTTGATTAGGGTCTAATGCCTCTAAACCTGAAAAAGTAACGTTTGATGTGGTGCGCCTTACTAATTTATTTAAATAATGCGCCACTTCGTTTTGTACATCTTCAACTGTTTTAACTTTGCCCCACTTTTTACGCAACTGATGTTTTATTATAGCGCGTGCTAAAAACCCAACTGCGGATATAAAGCGTGGCAAATTGTACTTTGCTATCACATCAAGAAACGCATTATCGTTAATTAATCGCGTTAATGAGGCGGCAACTTCATCGTCATTGTAAGGTCTTATATCTGCGTACTTATCTTCTAATTCAATCATTTACTGCATCTACAAAGTTAAAAACGACACGCTAAAACGTCCCGTTATGTCTGATTTTGATTATAACTCAAGCAAAAGTACGAAACTAGCAATACTAAAGTTCGATTTACTGAGTTTTCATAGCGTTATAGTTTAGTACTGAGCATTATTGTCAGACTAACTGCCTCATGTGTATAAACTATAGCTATTAATTATTAATTCAAATGGATAGACCTTACTAATTGCACTTTGTTCAAGTTAACTTAGCAAGGCAGTTGGCCATAATAACATGCAAGTTAACCCTCAGTGGGCAGACCACATTTAAATATAGCTCTACAACTGCTAATGTAAACGCAATCTGATAAACCCAATAATATTCAAATAGATGATACTCTTTTTAACACAAGCACTTCGCGTACTGGGATTATCATTCTTTTTACACATACACTATTAGGACACATCGTGAACATAACAATTCTTGATAACGCCACACTGGCAAACACCTCACTTGATGGTATCTCAGCACTTGGAGATCTTACCGTGCATCAGCTAACTAGCCCAGAGCAAGTGTTGGCACATAGCCAAAATGCCGAGGTGTTAATCACTAACAAAGTAGTAATTAATCGTGACACTATGACACAATTAAAATCGTTGAAACTCATTTGTGTCAGTGCAACTGGCACTAATAATGTTGATTTAGATGCCGCAAAAGACTTAGGCATTGCAGTTACCAATGTTGCCGGTTATTCAACCCCTTCTGTTGTTCAGCATACCTTTTCGTTGATCACTAACTTGTTAGGTAATACTCACCGCTATCAAGCGGATTGCCAGCAAGACGCATGGCAAAAAAGTGACATGTTTTGTCGACTTGATTACAGCTTTAATGACATTCAAGGTAAAACATTGGCTATTATTGGCGGAGGTACTTTGGGTAAGGCAGTATCTAAAGTAGCTGAAGCGTTTGGCGCTGAGGTGATTGTTGCAGAGCGCAAAGGCACAGCGTGTCGCGACGGACGCACCCCGTTTGAAATAGCAATAAAAACAGCAGACATTATTAGCGTTCACTGCCCACTTAATGATGAAACACGCGACTTAATTACACTTAATGAATTAAAAATGATGAAACCGACTGCGCTAATTATTAATACCGCACGCGGCGGGATAATCAATGAAGCAGACTTAGTAGAAGCATTAAAAGCCAATATTATTGCCGGTGCCGGCGTTGATGTGCTGACCAAAGAGCCCGCTGAGCTTACTAATCCTCTGGCTAATTATACGGGTGATAATTTACTACTTACCCCACATATAGCGTGGGCGAGCACTGAATCTATCGTGCGCTTAGTAAAAGAAGTGAGTTTAAATATTGCAGCATTTAGTCAACACGAGTCGCGTAACCGCTTGGTTTAATGCCATAAAAGTAACTTAGTCAAAATTACTAAAAAGTGGCTTTTTAGATTTATATTTTAAAAAAGCCACCACCCCACCAAACACAACAAAAACAACCCATTGATTTTTAAGAATTTAAAAACTGGCTTGGTCTTTGCTACATTGTTTTTAATTAATCATCTAGGGAATAACAAAATGAAAAAAACACTTTTAATTGCTGCACTAACTGCTCCTTTTTTAACGGGTTGTGTAATCGCTGTATCTGATGGCGAAGCAGAAGGTCATTGGGCAGGCAATAGTTCTTCAAGCTGGCAGGCCACACATAAAAACAATCGTGAAATCATTTCAGGTCTGGCAATGGATAGCTCGTATCAGTCAGTATTAAACCAACTAAAAACACCTAATTTCACTGAATTATTAAAAAAACAGGATGATGTTTACCAAGTGTTGTTTTACGCAACACACAGCATTCATTCAGATGGAAAAATGACCAAGGATGAATGCACACCATTAGTATTTAAAAATGACAAATTAGTGGGTATTGGCAGCTCAGCACTATCAATGCTGACAAACTAAACGCTCATATGTTCCTATGGGCGCCAATTCAATCGCATTGCGCCCTGACTTTTTAGCATTATATAAACCAGAGTCAGCCTCTTCTAGCAATGCCTTCTCTGTGTATGCTTGACTGCTCTCACTTGAGGCAATACCAATGCTAATAGTAATGTGTGGAGCATTTAACGATGCGTTGTGCTCTATATTCAAATCATTAATGGCTTCACGTAACTTATTAGCAAATGCAATAGCCCCTTGCTGATTGGTTTCTGGTAATACGGCTACAAACTCTTCGCCACCATAACGGGCAACAAAATCACTGCCGCGCTCACATTGCGCCGCTAGTGTTTGCGCCACAGCTTTTAAACACTCATCGCCAGCACGATGACCGTAACAATCGTTATAGCGCTTAAAGTGGTCAATATCGATAAGCAATACACAAATGGAAGAGTTATTACGCTTACTTCTTCGCCACTCTCGCTCTAAATTTTCATCTAAATAACGTCTGTTAGGTATTTCTGTTAAACCATCAATAGACGCAAGCATTTCTAATAAATCGTTTTTTTGCTTAATAAGTAGTTGATTGCGTACACGCACTTTAACAATTGAGGCACAAAATGGCTTTACAATGTAATCCATTGCGCCTAATTCTAAACCTTTTGCTTCGTCTTCATGAGAGCTGTTCGCTGAGATAAAAATAATGGGGATCGCATGGCTAAGGCTACTTTCTTTAAGTTCCACCAGCACGTCGTAACCATTCATGCCAGGCATCATGATGTCTAAAATAATTAAATCTACCTGCGTATGCTTAACAAATGTCAACGCCTCTTCGCCACTTGCCACTAAGTAAACCTCATGCTCATCACTTAAAGTTCTTTCTAAAATGATTCGGTTAAGCGCATCGTCATCTACAATTAATATTTTTGCTTTATTTATCATTGCTTACATCTAAACTTTTTATATAAATTTGCACTCGCTCTAACTGTATTATTAATTATTTAATTGCAGCTGCAGCGTGCTTGCCGTCCGCTTTTAATACTTGCTCAGTGTGTTGAGCACACAATAATAATCGGTTAAAACCTAAATTTCCTGCTATCCCTTTTAAACTATGCACTAAGCGTACCATTTCACTAGTATGGTTACCCCTTCACATTTAATAACGTACGCTCCTATAAAAAGAATGTATCAATTACTGTTTAATACAGTCAAAGCTTATTATTTATCAAAAATGCCTAACGAGACATGAACAAGTAATGAACTTAAATAGACCTGGCATAGCTTTAAATAAATTCATATCTTTTTTCTGAAGATCGATGTGTAGATATTTGACAAGCTAGGTATACGTATTAATTAAACGTCAAACTGTTGACGTGTAATTAAGCGCTTTAATAAGCGATGAATCACCTAGATTAAATACTTAATTTTTGGCTCGATAATAAAATAGTAGATTATCGAGCCAAAGAACACTTATAAATTCTCCTCTGCAAATGACGCTAGTCGACTTCTTACTACACCATTAAGATTAACAGTAGCGCCGCCTTCAAAGTGCTTAAATCGCTCCACAATATAGGTAAGCCCTGAGGTAACAGCGGTTAAATAATTACTGTCTATTTGTGCTAAATTTCCGGTACAAATAAGTTTAGTTCCTTCACCACAGCGGGTAATTATGGTTTTGAGCTGAGAAGCCGTTAAGTTTTGGCTTTCATCTAAAATCACCACCGCATTTTGAATGCTTCGCCCACGCATAAAGTTCACCGATTTAAACTGAACATTGGCTTTTTCCATAATGTAATTACGGCTTGAAACAGGGTTCTCATCTCCTTTATGCAGCACCTCTAAGGTATCGGTTATGGCAGCCAGCCAAGGCGCCATTTTCTCTTCCTCGGTGCCAGGTAAAAAGCCAATCGATTCCGCAATTTCAGGGGTGTTTCGGGTTACAATCACTTTATCGTAAACACCTTTTTCAATCACCATCTCAAGTGCACAAGCAAGCGCGAGTAAGGTTTTACCACACCCCGCAGGGCCGGTTAAAATAACAAGTTCAATAGAGGTATCGAGCAGTGCATCTAGTGCCATTGCTTGGTAAATATTTTTTGGCTTTATTCCCCAAGCACTTTGATGCATTAGTCGCTCTGCTCCAATATCTTTAATGGTAATATGCTCACCATCGTAAGATTTGACTCTAGCGGCAAACTGATCGCCATCATCAAGTAAATACTCATTACAAAACACATCTGGGATTAAATCTTTAGGGATATGATGGACTGTTTCACGCCCGTGTTGCTCAGTGTTACACTCGCCAACATGCTGCCAAAAATCACCAGTAATTTTTTTATAGCCGCTGGTAAGTAAGGCGATATCGTCAATAAGCTGATCGGTACGGTAATCTTCAACATATTTAAGCCCCGCCCCTTTGGCTTTTAAGCGCATGTTGATATCTTTAGTAACCAGTATGACTTTTTTATCACTGTGCTGATTTTGTAAGTGCACCGCGCAATTAATAATGCGGTGGTCGTTTTCATTGCCCGGTAAGCCGGAAATAGAATCGGCAAATAAATGGTCATTTACAATCAGTAAGCTTCCCGTTAATCCGCCTTGTTTATTACTTGGTAGCGCAACCCCTTGTAACATTTGCTCGGGAGAGGCCTGGCTGAGCACTCCATCAAGTCCACGAATGGCCACTCGGGCATCGCGACTTACATCGTGTTTTCTATCTTTAATGTGATCAAGCTCTTCCAATACAGTCATTGGAATAACCACTTGGTGTTCTTGAAATGACAAATACGCGAGGGGTTCATGAAGCAATACATTGGTATCTAGCACATACATTTTACTATCAAGGTTCGAAGCTTTTTCCATAGCACTTTCCTTACGTTTTATGATTTTTATGCTATACCCAATAAACTAATCAGTGTGACTAATAAACTTGATTAATTACTTAGGTATAATTTGAGTTTAGTCTATTTGTCATAAAAGTCTGTTTTATGACAAATATCATTTAGTTTGAATTTCCTACAAAATCGGCGCACTAATCAGTGCTTATAGATAGGAATAATTCACACTTATAAAATTAATTAAAAGTCAGGCAAATAGCGCCTTGCAGTGGTGTTATCTAACAGGTAACATAGCCGCCTTTTTCTTCATAGACGAGACATACATGAATTTTTCCTTAGGTCAGCGTTGGATCAGTGATACAGAGTCAGATTTAGGATTGGGCACCGTTGTTGCCATTGATGGCCGCCAGGTCAGCATTTTATTTCCTGCCAGTGGTGAAAACCGTGTTTATTCTTCTGCAGAAGCTCCGGTAACCCGCGTAGCATTTAATCCTGGTGATGTGATCCGAAGCGTTGAGGAGTGGGAATTACAAGTTGAGTCAATTGAAGTACAAGGCGAATTACTGTGCTATCACGGTGAACGTATTGATAACGGTGAAAAAGTACAATTAAAAGAGACCTTTTTAGACCATTTTATTAAATTTAATAAACCACAAGACCGTTTATTTGCAGGCCAAGTAGACCGCTTTGATCGATACACTTTGCGCTACCAAACTTGGTTACACCAATTTGAACGCCAACAGTCACCTATTAAAGGTTTAATTGGCCAACGTGCCAACCTTATTCCGCATCAGCTTTATATTGCCCAAGAAGTAGGTAAACGTTTTGCGCCACGTGTACTACTTTCTGATGAAGTAGGTTTGGGTAAAACCATCGAAGCTGGCATGATTTTACACCAACAAATTATTACTGGTCGCGCCAGCCGTGTGCTCATTGTGGTACCTGAGAACTTGCAGCACCAATGGTTAGTAGAAATGCTACGCCGTTTTAATTTACGTTTTTCTATTTTTGATGAAGAGCGCTGCGACGAAGCGTTTGCTGATTCACCTAACGTATTTGATACCGAGCAACTGGTGCTTACCAGCCTTGAGTTTTTAACTAAGAAAAAACGTTGGTTTGAACAAGCTACGTTGGCTGACTGGGACTTATTAGTCATTGATGAAGCCCATCATTTAAGCATTAACAACAATAAACCTAGTGCCGAATACCAACGTATGGCTGAGCTGAGTCAAGACATTCCGGGGCTAATTTTATTAACAGCAACGCCAGACCAACTGGGTCATCGTAGCCACTTTGCACGCTTACAACTGCTCGACCCAGATCGCTTTTACGACTACGACGTATTTAAAGAAGAAGAAGCAAACTACAAAGATATAGCCGAAGCTGCTAATCAACTACTGCAAGAGCAATCATTAGATGATAACGCTAAAGCAACCTTGATTGAGCTATTAAAAGAAACGGATATCACCGATATTCTTGAAACAGCACAACAAGGCGACCTTGAAGCACGTAAAGAAATTTTAAATATGCTTTTAGACCGTCACGGTACTGGGCGCATCTTATTTAGAAATAGTCGCAGTGGTATTGATGGTTACCCAAGTCGTAAATTACACGCCTACCCTATGGCTTTACCTAAGCAATACAAAACAGCAATGACTGTACTAGGTAATATGAGCGGCATTCAAAATGCTGAACTCAGTGCACAACGTGCACTTTTCCCTGAAAAAATATTTCAAGAGTTTGAAGGTGAAAGCGCCAGCTGGGGTTTATTTGACCCCCGTGTAGATTGGCTAATCGAAACGCTAAAAACTCTCAAACGTGAAAAAGTATTACTCATTTGTGCTAAAGCCGAAACCGCAATCAGCCTTGAGCAAATATTACGTGAACGCGAAGCAATTAAAGCCTCGGTTTTCCACGAGGGCATGTCGATAATTGAACGAGACCGCGCCGCGGCGTTCTTTGCCGATGAATACGATAATGCTCAAATATTATTGTGTTCTGAAATTGGTTCAGAAGGCCGTAACTTCCAATTCTCACATCATTTAGTGTTGTTTGATTTACCGCTCAACCCAGATTTACTTGAGCAACGAATTGGTCGCTTAGACCGCATAGGACAAACACAAGATGTGAACATTCATGTGCCTTACTTTGAAAATACGGCACAGGAAGTGTTATTACGTTGGTACAACGAAGGCCTAGATGCATTTGAAAGCACTTCAACCACAGGACAGTTATTATATAAAGAGTTTAGCGAAGACTTACTTGAATATATTGCAGCTCATAATTGTGACGAAGATGAGCTAGACCCATTGCTTGAGCAAGTAGCACAAAAGAATGCAGTATTACGTAAGCAAATGGAAAGTGGCCGAGATCGCCTACTAGAACTGCATTCATCAGGGCAAGGCGCTGCTGATTCACTTGTAGCTGACATTGAAAAACTCGATAATCAGTTTGAGCTACCAAGTTACATGATCAATGTGTTCGACACCTTTGGCGTAAGCCAAGAAGATAAAGGTGAAAACACCATTATTTTAAAACCCACTGAGCATATGCTTAACGCGTCATTCCCTGCTTTAAAAGAAGATGGCATGACGGTGACCTTTGACCGTGATACCGCTCTTTCGCAAGAAGATGTGCACTTTATCAGTTGGGATCACCCTATGGTGCAAGGCACTATGGACATGATTTGCGATGATGACTTTGGTAGTGCGTCAGTGGCGTTACTTAAAAACAAAAAGTTACCACCAGGAACATTCTTTGTTGAGCTAATCTTTGTTGCCGAGGCGATGGCACCAAAAGTACTGCAAGTGGGCCGCTTTTTACCGCCTACGCCTATTCGTATTTTACTCGATAAGAGCAGTAATAACTTAGGCGAAAACGTTGGCTTTGATGGCTTTAATCAACAGTTATCTGCGGTAGGTCGCCAAACAGCAAGTAAATTAGCCGGTGCATTACAAAGTGCGGTTCATCCAATGATCAACACAGCAAAAGACATGGCGCAACAAAAGCTGGATGTTATTCGTGCAGAGTCATTAGCTAAAATGCAAACATCGTTGAGTGAAGAGCAACAGCGTTTAGAGGCACTGAAACAAATAAACCCAAATATTCGCCAAGAAGAAATTACTTTTTACGACAAACAACGCAATGAGCTAACCGCACATATTGAAAAAGCGCAGTTAAAACTCGATGCAATTCGTTTAATTGTGGTTTCGCACTAGAGGATATAGCTGTCAGTCGTTAGTTAAAGGTCAACTAACGTGTGCATTGAAAAAGCGCGATATTTATATCGCGCTTTTTACTTGAGCCTTTGCGCTCGCTCCACTAAAATAGCGCACTTCAAAATCACTGAGGTCTGCCGTGTTAGTTAATTACAATCCCCCTATGAGCCCGTATTTAACTATACAGTTTCAAGACGATGATTTACTTATTGTAAATAAGCCTAGCGAGTTACTCACCGTACCAGGTAAAGACCCAAAACATGCCGATAGCTTAATTAATCGCGTCAACCGTGTTTTTCCTACGGCTAAAATTGTTCACCGTTTAGATATGGCTACCTCAGGGATACTTTGCTTGGCAATGAACAAAGCCGCTCACCGCCATTTAAGTATGCAATTTCAAGAGCGTGAAACGGCAAAGCGTTACATTGCGCGAGTTTATGGGCAACTTGAAAGTGAAACGGGCTCAGTTGACTTACCGCTTATTTGTGATTGGCCGAACCGTCCTAAGCAAATGGTTGATCACGACAATGGCAAGCCCTCGCTTACTCATTTTAAAGTGCTTAAGCGCGAAGCACAGGCAACCCGTGTAGAGCTTACTCCTATTACTGGGCGCTCCCACCAGCTGCGAGTACACATGCTAAGCTTAGGCCACCCTATTTTAGGCGATCGTTTATATGCCCACAAAGACGCACTTGCTGCGGCACCTCGATTACAGCTGCATGCACAAATGCTGCAGCTAAAGCATCCTGTTACAGAGCAAGTACTCACGTTTGAAGCTGACCCCGAGTTTTAATACGGATTAATCTTTTAGTTATTTGCAGTAAATAGCTAAACTTTAAGAGTGCTACGCCGATACATAAATAAGATTTAAATTAAAAGCTTATTATGTTTATTACGCAGATATTTAAAGTCATTATTACTACTCTTTCGCTTGGCTGTGCATTAATCAGTTTTCAAGTGCTTAGTGCTGAGTATATCGCTCCTCCTCCCTTTTCAAAAAATATTGATGCGGATATCTCTCGCCTAGCCCAAAGTGATGAAGTAAAGTCTATTTTAGCTGGTGATACTGAGTTTTTAACTTTATACAGTGAATATATGAGCGCCGACTTTAGAGGGGTGGTCATACTCATTCCTGACTGGCAATCAACGCCCACAAACAATTCCGGCATGAACTTTTTGCGTAAAGAGCTGAATAATCATGGGTACACTTCTTATGCGATGACAGTTCCTGATATAGATTGGCAAGCAGCCCAAGAGGACACAGCAAAAACGATTAATGATTCTGTGGGCACAAATAATGAAACAGCCAACGCAAATACTGAGCCTGACACCAGCACACAAAAACAGCCTCATCATGCCGACTATGTTGAGCAAGTAAATACCGAGGTCGTGGATAACTACAAGTTAAAACTGCTCGCTCGCTACGAAGCCTTGTATCAGCAGGCAGCAATGGAGTCTGACAATATTGTTGTTATTGCACAAGGCACCAGTTCTGGGGTGTTGTTGGAGCACTACGCTGAATTTGCAGACTTAAAAATAAACGCCTTCATTAGTTTGAGTAGTTACCTTCCTAATACAAAACGCAATGCCAAGTTAAGCCAAATAACATCCTTGGTAACCCCTGCTTTGTTGGATATTTATTTTGCTACAGACAGTAATGATATCTTAATGAACCTTAAAAACCGTCAGCGTTGGGTTAACCGTAATGCAAAGTTTGATTACCGCCAGCGCCAGCTATTTGGATTGCGCGACGCGCCGCAGCAACATGCACGCTTGAGCAAAGAAATAGACGGCTTTTTACGCCGCCTTTTTTAAATACTCGTAAGCGGCTTGAATATCTTGGCTTTTTTTAACTGCCACTTCCATCATGTGCTTAGGTAAACCTTGCGATACCAGTTTATCAGGATGGTGCTGAGCCATGAGCTTACGGTACGCTACTTTAATATCACGTTGCGACGCATCTTTATTTAGCCCTAACAAGGCCAATGCCTGCGAGCGGTTCATATCATTACTTGGCGGTACATGATGCCCTGAGCCTTCTCGGTAACTACTACTTTGACTTTGCTGCTGCCTAAAGCGCTGTTGTTGCTGCCTAAAATTAAACTCTGCTTGATAACGTTTTAGTACAAAGGCAAAGTGTGCTTTAGATACCCCCAACTGCTTGCTTACTTCTTGCAGTAATTGCTTTTCTTGCGCGGCAAGCACGCCATCGGAAAACGCCATTTGAATTTGAATTTCTAAAAATAACTGCAGTAAATCGTAACGTTTAGCAAAACGTTCTTTAAAGTCATAAACCGTGTCTTTGAGAGAAAAGTCGCTATCTTTACCTGATTGAAATGCCTGCTGCGCTTCACGGCGTTCTTCGCCTTTTAAGCCCATTTCATCCATAAATAGCGTAGCTGCTTTAATGTGAGTTTCGCTTATTCGCCCATTTGACTTGGCAATATGCCCCATTACTGCAAAGCAGCTAGAAAAAAACAGTGCTTGGCGTTCGTTAACATCATCGCCTTTAAAAAGGTTAGAGAAGCCGCCAGCCTGATCAAAGTCTTTCTTTAGACTTTTATCAAACATATGACCTAGGTATAAGCCTAAAATAGCCCCAAATATTTTGCCAAACATAAAACCAAAACAGAAACCGAGAATTTTTCCCCACATTTTAAAACTTACCTCTAGTGTTTTATATTTAGCTTATGGTGCTAATTGTTGGTTAAGAGCCAATAAACGCTCTGGTGTGCCTATATCGTCCCATTGGCCAATATAGAGTTCAGTGGAGACTAAATGTTCATTTATTTTTTCACGCAGTAAAGGCCCTAACGGGCGAATTCCTGGGGCCAGCCCTTCAAAGAAATCAGCCTGATAACGGCCAATTCCAGAAAAAGTATAGCGCTGTTCACTATTAGGTAAGTGGCTTAGGGTAAAATCGCCTTCTGGGTTATGCGCAGGATTTTCAACCAATACAATGTGCGCTTCTTTTGGCTGTAAATGCAGCTGCATTAATGCACTAATATCGTAGTCGCTGTAAACATCACCATTAATAACAATAAATGACTCACCTAATAAAGGAAGTGCTTGAATAATACCGCCTGCAGTTTCAAGCCCGCCAGTTACTTCCTGGCTATAGGTAATACTTACACCCCATGCACTGCCATCTGCAAAGTAGGTTTTTATTTTGTCTCCTTGCCAGGCGAGGTTAATCACAATCTGCGTAATACCAGCTGTTTTTAAGCGCATAATATGATGCTCAATTAGCGGTTTACCTGCCACACATAACATAGGTTTTGGCAACTGTGCGGTGAGCGGCATCATACGTTTACCGCGTCCTGCAGCTAAGATCATGGCCTTCATAATTACTCTCCTTTTAACCGCTGCTGTACCTTTGGCACCACGTAACTTTTTACCCAATCAGACAAATCACTAAGCTCTGGGTACTCTGCCGCCACTTCAACAATATAAGTTAGTGTCGGTAGTATATTCGCTAAGTAACCTTTTTTACCATCCCGTAAATACAAGCGACAAAAAATACCCGCTGCTTTTAAATGGCGCTGCAAGCCGGTTAAATCAAACCAATACTTAAATTGTGCGAATGACTCGTTAGTTATTAAACTTTGGCGCTTAAATTCGTCATAACCAAACTCAAGTAAATGAGTCAGCTCGTCGTTGGGCAATTTAAAATAACAATCTCTTAAAAGCGAGACTAAGTCATAACATAACGGACCTTGTACCGCGTCTTGATAATCAATAATTGCCCATTGCTGCTCGCAGTGCATAATATTACGGCTGTGGTAATCGCGATGCATAGTCACTGTGGGTTGTTCAAGCAGTGTATTGATTAGCAGCGTAGCACTTGTTTGCCATATATTTTGTTGCTCAGCGCTGAGCTCTGTACTAATAAAATCATTAACTAACCAATTTTTAAAAATATCCAGCTCAAGTGCAATAAAGTCATGGTCATACGGATTCATTGACGGAGCTTTTGGCGTTTTAGCCCACTTGGCACTTAAACTGATCAGCTGCTGATAATGCTCGCTGCGATTGGCATCATCAAGCAAGTCAGCTAAATGGGTGTTACCCAAATCACTTAAAATAAAAAAACCTTGCTGCTCATCACTATGAATAATGGATGGTAATAAAAACCCCTGCTCAGAAAACACCTTATTTAATGCAATATAAGGGACGTTGTTAACTTTTTTTGGATCTGAGTCCATCACAATAAAGCTTTTATTTTCAGCGCTTAACCTATAATAACGGCGAAAACTGGCATCTGCGGTTATTGCATTAAGCGCGCAGGATTGCTCACTAAAGTGAGTATTAATAAACTGTTGTAAACTCTCAAAACGTGTCATTTTATAAGCTATCTATTTTTCACTAATTACTTTGCTATTGTTTTCCTTTATTATGTATAGCTTGTAACTAATCACAGAGCATAAAGGTCGATAAATGAGCAAAACCTGGGGCATTTTGATGCTAAGCGTACTGAGCGCACCATCGCTTGCCGAAACTGAACTGACACACAACTTTTGTGGCACTTCAATGCAAACCAGAGCTTGGCAACCGCTAGCTGGCCTTGAGCTTGGAACGGTTGATATCAGCGCTGATGACGTTGAGCTTTTAGGCACACAAAGCGCTGAATTTACTGGTAATGTTGATATTAACACCGTTAACATGAGTTTGTCCGCACAATCAGCACTGATTGATAAACAACGCGGCTTACTCAATGCCACCGGCCCTATTACCTATCGCGATTATGTGAGCAAAGTTCAAAGTGCGGGCTTAAACGCCGATTTAAATAACTCAGCCTTTAGCTTATTAGGCGCACAATACAGCCTAACACAACAGCAAGGCAAAGGCGGCGCGGAAAAACTCACCATCGACAAGTCTGGCTTAATGCTGATGAATGCAAGCTTTACTGCTTGCCCAGGTAATACGCCTGTGTGGGCTATTGAAGCCGACGAAATTAATTTATCACGAGAAGAAGGCTGGGGTGAAACCTACAATGCGGTGCTACGTATTTTAGACACGCCAGTACTCTATTTACCTTATTTTACTTTCCCACTCGATGAGCGCCGTAAGTCAGGCTTATTAACGCCCAGCTTTTCAAGTTCAGATCGTTATGGATTAGAGACTATTACGCCTTATTATTGGAATATTGCTCCAAACTATGATGCAACCATTACGCCGCGTTATATGTCACGTAAAGGTTTACAGCTACAAACTGAATTTAGATATCTAACTCCAGAACACCAAGGTTTAGTGGCTGTCGAATACTTAAATAAAGATGACTCAGAACCTGAGCTTGACGAGCGTTTTTTGTTTCATTGGCAACAAAAAAGCTATATAGGCGAAGACTGGCGAGCCAGTCTTGATATTACCAATGTCAGTGATGATAACTACCTCACTGATTTAAACTCAACTTATGCAAGTAAAACCGATACTCAGCTTTATCGTACCGGCTCACTAACTCACATGGGCGAGATGTGGCGTACTGATATAAAAATACAAAACTTTGAAGTACTCGGTGACCACTTAGAGTCATATACAGCCTTACCGCAAGTTAGCTTTACACAAACTACGCCGTGGAAAATTGATTACTTCGATTTTACTGTTTCAGGGGAGCTGAGCCACTTTACTAATAGCTCAGCGGTTATTGATCAAGCAACTCGCGTGCATATAGAACCTAAAGCACGCTTTGATTACAAAGAGTATGCCTGGTCGTTTTTATCTGAAGTGAGCTTATTGCAAACTAACTATAAACAAGACGGTGATTTACAGGGTACACAGTATAGCGATAATGTTTCGCGCACATTGCCAAAAGTGCGCTTATATTCTCAGCTTAACTTTGAGCGTGATACCTCAATTTTTATCGACGATGGTACTCAAACCTTAGAGCCACAAATTCAGTATTTATATACGCCTAACAAAGATCAGTCTGACATTGGCTTATACGATACCACTAAATTACAAGATGACTTTTTTGGCTTATTTAGAGATGCGCGTTTTTCAAGTGTTGACCGTATTGCCGCTGCAAATCAATTTACGCTTGGGGCAACCACCCGTTTATTTGATAATAAAAATGAAGAAGTATTTAACTTCAGTGCTGGCCAAATATTTTATTTAAGTGATTCAGCCAAGCCCACAGAGCAAGGGCTGAATAGCGACAGTAACTACAATGCCTTGTTTGCAGCGCAAACCATGTTACATTGGCATCGCCGCTGGTATTTGTCGGGTGGAATTCAGTACGACACGGATGGCAAGCAAATTATCCAGTCAAATTTAACCTTAGATTATAAAGGTGACGATAATCAGCTGGTTCAATTGAACCATCGCTATGCAAATGATGTCTCAGGAAATACAATCGAACAAGCGGGCTTATTTACAAGCATCCCTATTAGTGACGAATGGCAATTTATTGCAAGTTACCATCGCGACCTTGATAATAACCGCAGTATTGAAGTATTTAGTGGATTACAGTATGAATCGTGCTGTTGGGCGTTCCAAATTACTGGCCACCGCCAAATTGAAACTGATTTAAATCAGTCAATTGGGCAACCCCAAGCTACTTTTGATTCGAGCATTCGTTTGAATTTTGTATTAAAAGGGCTTGGTAGTAAAAGCCGTTATGATGCTCAAAAATTATTACAACAAGGTATTTTTGGTTATCGTAGGCCGTATTTTCTTAATGACTAAGCTGCATTTTGTATAGTAAAAATTTACAAATAACTATATCAATCTAGTCGCCTTTAGCATTACAACAGTACTATTAGTAAGAGTAGTAAAAAGAATATGAATTTAAAAAAATTATTAACATCAGCAGTTTTAACGTTTAGCTTATGCCAAAGTGTATTCGCCGCACCAGTCGAAATAGATAAAGTGATTGGTATTGTAAACCAAGGCGTTATTTTAAAAAGTGAAGTAGATACCATTGTTGATCGTGTTAAAAAACAAGCAGAAGAACAAAATCAACAGCTGCCAAAAGACGAAACACTGCGCGTACAAGCAATTGAGCGCTTAGTTAATCAAACGCTAATGATGCAAATGGCTGAGCGCATGGGCTTAGAGATTTCAGATAGCCAGCTTGACCAAACACTCGCCAACATGGCCAAAGAGCAAGGCGGTACAATTGCTGATTTACGTCGAACTATTGAAGCGTCGGGTGAGAGCTTTCAAGCTTACCGTGAAGAAATTCGTAAAGAGATAACCACGCAACAAGTAACGCGTGCAAACGTAGACCGCCGTATATATGTAAGCGACCAAGAAATTGATAACTTACTAAAAATTATGGATAGCCAAGGCCAAAATGCCGAAGAATACGATATTGGTCATATTCTTATCGATATTCCAAGCGGGGCAAGTGCAGACGACGTAAGCTCTGCAAAAACACGCGCAGACAAAGTAATTGAACTGCTGCAAGACGGCCAAGAATTTAAGCGTATTGCTATTTCTTCATCTAGTGGCTCAAAAGCGCTTGAGGGAGGTCAATTAGGCTGGATGGGCATTAACGAAATGCCATCTTTATTTGCAGAAGCTGTAAAAGGTCAAAAGAAAGATGCGATTATTGGCCCGCTTCGCTCTGGCGCAGGTTTTCACATTATTAAGGTGCAAGACGTACGTGGTCGCCAAGTAGTAGAAACCACAGAAGTTAAATCTCGTCATATTCTTATCAAGCCTTCAATTATTTTAAGCGAAGAAAAAGCCCGCACTATGCTAACTGGATTTGTTAAGGATTTACGTGCTGGAAATGCTGACTTTGCAGAACTAGCTAAAGAGCACTCGCAAGATCCAGGCTCAGCACTTAAAGGCGGACAATACGACTGGACTGATCCAACTACCTACGTACCTGCGTTTAGAGATACATTACTATCTCTTGATCAAAACGAAATCAGCGAACCATTTAGAACCCAGTATGGTTGGCACATTGTACAGTTATTAGATACACGCGTTGCTGATAAAACCGAGCAAGCTAAACGTAATCGTGCACATGGCATGTTGTTTAATCGTAAATTTAAAGAAGAAAGCTTTAACTGGCAGCAAGAAATGCGCGAACAAGCCCATGTTGAAATTTTCCCAACAGACGAATAATTATGACCTTAAGAATTGCGGTAACCCCTGGTGAGCCTGCTGGCATTGGCCCTGACTTGCTATTAAAACTGGCACAGCACAGCTGGGATGCACAGCTAGTAGCGATTGCAGATGCATCGCTACTAAAGCAGCGCGCTAAACATTTAGGTTTAAACATTAAGTTAATTGAATTTGATGAAAGCGCCGAAGCTATGCCTACAGCGGCTGGCAGCTTATATATAAAACAGATTGATTTAGCCGAGTCAGTTGAACTGGGTGTGCTAAATGACGCAAACGGTCAATACGTATTAGACACACTGCGTATCGCCAGTGAGAAGAATATGGACGGCACTTTTGATGCCGTTGTTACTGGCCCTGTTCATAAAGGTATTATTAACCAAGCCGGTATTTCTTTTAGTGGCCACACTGAGTACTTTGCTCAACAGTCGGGCACCGCTGATGTTGTTATGTTATTGGCTACCGAAGGGCTGCGAGTTGCATTAGTAACAACGCATATCCCGCTTGCTTATGTTGCTCGTGCTATTACCCAAGAGCGACTGGTTAAAGTGGCTAATATTCTTAATCATGACTTAAAAACCAAGTTTGGTATTGAGCAACCGCGTATTTTAGTCTGTGGCTTAAACCCGCACGCTGGTGAAGATGGCCATTTAGGCCGCGAAGAAATCGACACGATAACGCCTACACTTGACATACTAAGAGCTGAAGGGATGAACTTAATCGGTCCTTTACCAGCAGATACATTATTTCAAGATAAATACCTAAATGAAGCCGATGCAGTACTGGCTATGTATCACGATCAGGGATTACCTGTGCTAAAATACAAAGGATTTGGTAAGTCAGTGAATATAACTCTTGGCCTTCCATTTATCCGCACTTCAGTCGACCACGGTACTGCGCTTGATTTAGCCGGTACAGGCGATGCTGATGTTGGCAGTTTTGAATTAGCGATCCGCGAAGCAATTAAGCTCGCCCATGAAAAAGCACAGAATCAATGACCGATAAAGTACATTTAGGACACCGCGCCCGTAAACGTTTTGGCCAAAACTTTTTATTCGATGAATCAATCATCGATAAAATCGTCACCGCTATTGATCCCAAGCCGCAAGATAATTTAGTCGAAATTGGCCCAGGCCTTGGCGCTATTACTGAGCCTGTAGCCGATTTAAGTGGCCATTTAACGGTTGTTGAGCTAGATAAAGATTTAGCCCAACGTTTAATTGAGCACCCTTTTTTAGGGCCTAAATTAACCGTAAACCAAGGCGATGCAATGAAGTTTGATTTTGCAAGCCTAGTTAAAGACGACAAAAAGCTAAAAGTATTTGGTAACCTACCGTACAACATTTCTACTCCTTTGTTGTTTCACCTTTTTGAATTTGCCGATCATATTGAGCACATGCACTTTATGCTGCAAAAAGAAGTGGTAAAACGCATGGTTGCAGGCCCAGGCAGCAAAACCTTTGGCCGCTTGAGTGTAATGACTCAATACTACTGTAATGCGATGCCTGTAGTAGAAGTACCACCAGAGTGCTTTAAACCTGCACCTAAAGTAGATTCTGCGGTTATTCGCTTAATCCCCAAAAAGGCAGAGCAGCGCACAGCTAAGAGCGTTAAAATATTAAATACAGTCTGTTTAGAAGCGTTTAATCAACGTCGTAAAACACTTCGCAACAGCCTAGGCAACCTTTTAACCGCTGAAGAGTTAACCAGCATTGGCATTGATATTACCTTGCGTGCTGAGAGCCTGTCGTTACAACAATTTATTGATATAGCTAACTGGATTTATGACAACAAGCAGTAATATGGGATCACCTGTAAAGGTATCTGTAGAAACATTTTATGTAGAAGAGCAATCGCAACCTGAACTTGATAAATTTGTATTTGCTTACTCCGTTACTATAAAAAACCACAGTTTATGTAGTGCAAAACTACTTAGCCGCTATTGGTTAATTACCGATGCCAACGGTAAAGAAGTAGAAGTGCAAGGCGAAGGTGTGGTGGGTGAAACCCCAGATATAGCCCCTGGTGAAAGTTACAAATACACCAGTGGTGCAATATTAGATACTCCCGTAGGCACCATGCAAGGGCATTACACTTTACGAAACGAGTTTGGTGCTGAGTTTGAAGCACCCATAAATGTGTTCCGTTTAGCTTGCCCTAATATCTTACATTGATTAAAACAGCGACTAATGGCTGACTACGCAATAGGTGATTTACAAGGCTGCTTTAACGAATTTAGTTTATTGTTAAAGCAAGTCGACTTTAACCCTAGCAAGGACCACCTCTACCTAGTAGGTGATATTGTTGCTCGCGGCCCAGACTCCAAAGCGTGCCTTGATTATATTTATCAACATCAAGACAGCGTTAGCGTCACATTAGGCAATCATGACTTACACATGATTGCCTGTTATTTAAACAATGTTGCACCCAACCCTAAAGACAAACTAACGACACTGCTCAACAGCAGTAAACTCCCCGACTACATCGCGTTTTTACAAACTCAGCCTTTAGCTCTTTATTTAGAGCAGTATGATTGTTTTATCTCTCACGCAGGACTTAATCCTGATTGGTCATGCGAGCAAGCCATTCAGCATGCCCAATTTGCGCAGCAATGCTATGGTGCTGACAACGCTCAATACTTCTTAAAAAACATGTATCAGCCTCACCCACTTTCATGGAGTGAGCAACTCGATGACGCTGCAAAGTTTCGCTATATCGTTAATTATTTCACCCGTATGCGCTTTATTACGCCTGATAATTTGCTTGATTTTAATGCAAAAGAAGCAACAGCCAATAGCCACACATTAGTTCCTTGGTTTTCTCACCCTAAAATCGTTAACGCTCAACATGACCTTATTTTTGGTCATTGGGCTGCCCTTGAAGGTCAAACTCCCTACAAACACCTGTACGCTCTAGACACAGGTTGCGTCTGGGGCGGCTCAATGACCTTAATAGATTTACAAAGCAAACAAAAATTTTCAGAAAAATCACAACTTTTGTCTAAATAAACTGAAAAAAGTTAATACATCTGTTAAGTTTAAGAGTGCATGTTAAATTGCATAATTACAAACCATTCACAACTAAGTGTAAAAAATAGCAACACTCCCTTAATCTAATTAAGGACGAGGAGAATTGCCTTGTATTATTTTATATCCATAGTCGAATAGTTGAATTATGTATGCTTAGTGTGTGATGAAGTTTCACGGTAAATTTAGCAACTAACTATTAACAGTAAAAATTAATTATTTTTAATTACTTAACTTATTGTTGAAAGCGCCGATAAGTTTTAATAGACGTATTTTTGAATGGAAAACCATATGAATCTAACAGTGAGTCAACGTATTTGGGGTGGTTTTATATTTATCACTTTATTACTTTTAATTATTGGCGGTAACTCTTTAATAAAAATAGCAAATATAGATCGTTCAACTCAAAAAGTTAATCAGCTATCGCTTCCGGCATTAAACAAGAGCGCTCAATTACAAGCTGAATTTATTTTGATGAGTAAAGCTGCTCAAGCCAGTTTTCACACTTCATCTGCTCAAGAGCTAGCGCCAATAAAAGCACAAATAGAAGAACAAAAACAATTATTTGATAAGTTACATCGCGAACTACAACAGGTAGTAAAAGATGACCCACAATTAAATAAGAGCAGCCTTGACGTTGAAAAAACCTACTTAAGTTTTTTAAACATTATAGAGAGTCTGCTGAAAGACAAAAACACTCAGTTAGTGCTTAATAAAAAGCTCAAAGCTCAATTAGAAACTGTTGAACTCGCGGCTGAAGACGCTAACTCTATGGTACTTGATATTATTGATATTGATGGCTTAGAAGATAACCACCCGCGTGCTTACCAAGCAGCTAATAATCTTGAAAATAACTTTATGTCTGTGGTTACCAGCAGCACCGATATGTTAACTGTTAAAACGCTTAACACGCTCGATATTATTAAAAATGAACAAGTGTATTATTTTGAAGAAGTCGTTCGTACTGTTGCATTAATACAACCCGCGATAGAGCAAAGCCATAGCGGCTTGTTTAACGACCTAAAAGGCTACGTAGATACGCTTGAAAGCAATATCTTAGGTAACGATAGCCTTTCAGCGAATAAAAAACGCCTTATTGATGCAATCAGCACAACTGAACGTGAATTAGAAGAATCGGAAAAAGCCACTAAAACAGCACTTAGCCAAATTGACGACTTAGTATTACAAGCAAGCGGCGTTGCATTTACTTTGCAAGAAGGCGTTCGCAGCGATGTAAACTCAGCTAATTTATGGACTTGGATAGGTATGATCATTGCGACTATCATCGCTGTGCTTGTAGCCATTATTACGGTTAACCGTATTACTAAGCCATTAGCTGAAGTTAACCGCATTCTAGATATTGTTGCCAGTGGTGATATGACTCAACGCTTAGATGACAGCGCAAAAGATGAATTTGGTGAATTATCGAAAAGCTGTAATACCTTAATTGATAGCTTACGCAGCTTAATTACCGGTATTATTTCGCGTTCAACACAACTTGCTGCCGCTTCTGAGCAAACCTCAACAATTACCGGTGAATCAAGCAAAGCGATTAGTAATCAACAAGCGCAAGTAGAGCAAGCGGCAACCGCAACCACTGAAATGAGCAGTACTTCTCAAACAGTGAGCAACAGTGCTCAACAAGCACTAGGCGAAATCAAAAATGCCGATAAAGAAGCTGAACGCGTTAAAGGTATTTCAAATCAAAATAAAGCAACCATTGAACAACTCGCTTACGAAGTTGATGAAGCATCAAGTGTTATTAATAAACTACACAAAGACAGCGCCTCAATTGGTAGTATTTTAGACGTTATTCGTGGTATCGCTGAGCAAACTAACTTACTTGCACTTAATGCGGCTATTGAGGCAGCGCGTGCCGGCGAGTACGGTCGAGGGTTTGCTGTGGTAGCTGATGAAGTAAGATCGCTTGCAAGTAAAACTCAAGAGTCGACACAAGAAATTCAATCTATGATTGAATCACTACAGTCGGGCGCTGAAGAAGCAGTTAAGGCAATGGAAAAAGGTAAAGAACGCGCGGTTTCGTGTGTTGAGCAAAGTGATTTAGCTAATAGTGCACTGGATTCAATTACTCTTGCGGTATCGCAAGCGCACAATGTCAGTGAAGAGATATCAACAGCAGCACAAGAACAACAACAAGTATCACAAGAGATCAGTGAACGCTTAGAGTCTATTGTTGCTATTGCCGAGCAAACAGCAGAAGGTGCTGTACAAACGAATATTTCAAGTTCAGAAGTGGCTAAGTTAGCCGAAGAACTAAGAATATCAGTAGAGAACTTCAAAGTATAAGAATCACACTGTAAGTAGCCTAAGGGCTACTTACAGTTTATACCCTAGCGAGCCATAGTAAACACCCGTTCCCTCTCCAGACATGCTTATACACCGCACAATCTCACTCTAAATACACAACACCCAACAGCTTAGCCCGTAAAGTCATTTAATACTCTTTATGTTTTCTTTGGTTATACCAATTCGCTTAATTAAGTGGTCTATTTTGAGGCTGGAAAAACGTGTTGATAGCTAGGCAAAAAATTTGCTATTTAGTTGTTCTAAACGAGAATTTTTTAACGCAGGTTGCGACACGTTTAGCCCCGTAAAATGATTAAGTATTATTGCGGATTGGTATTACAAACAACTGATACCGTTATTAAAGAAATAAGCTATGGTGCTTAACAAAAGCCAGTTAGCGGTTTAATTAAATGGACACAATTACGGTGAGTATATGGTCGGTGGATAATAGAGTGGATTTTAAAAACAAAAAACCCAGCATAAGCTGGGTTTTTACATTTCTGAAAGAAAACTAAATTACTTGATTTTAGCTTCTTTGAAAATCACATGTTTACGAGCCTTAGGATCGAACTTTTTGATTTCCATTTTTTCAGGCATGTTACGCTTGTTCTTGTCGGTAGTGTAGAAAAAACCAGTACCAGCAGTTGAAACTAAACGGATCTTATCGCGCATAATTCAGTTCCTTAAACTTTTTCGCCACGAGCACGGATTTCTGTAAGAACCGTGTCAATGCCTTTTTTATCGATAATACGCATACCTTTAGTAGTAGTGCGTAATGTTACAAAACGTTTTTCACTTTCAACCCAAAAACGGTGTGTTTGTAGGTTAGGTAGGAAACGACGTTTAGTCGCGTTTCTCGCGTGTGAACGGTGGTTACCAACCGCTGGACGCTTACCTGTAACTTGACATACTTTAGACATGTCTATATATCTCCAATAACTTCGCTCGAGCTTAATTTTCCCTAAGGCCATGTATTTGTGCCCTAGAGATAAATCGAAGGGCGCTCTTTATACAGCTTTTACAGGCAAAGATCAAATACTGATCTTATCCAACCAGCTCATGTGTAAATTTGATAGCGGCTAATTATAAAGATCGAATGCCCTTAGGGAAAGTAAAAACTGCATTTAAATTAAACTAATTTGCCAAAACACAGTAAACCGCTCATTTTTAGCACATATCTGCGAGCGATAAACTTAAATAAGTCCCCGTTCGGCAAACGAAACACAATTTTCACCGCCAATAATAATATGATCCAATACATTTATGTCGACTAATTGCAGCGCTTGGCACAATTTATTGGTAATTAGCTTATCGGCCTGACTTGGCTCTGCAATACCGCTGGGATGATTATGTGAAAAAATAACCGTCGCTGCATTATTTTTTAAAGCCGCTTTAACAACTTCACGTGGATACACACTGGCGGCGTTAATCGTACCATAAAATAAAATTTCATCTTTTAATAAACGATTTTGACTATCAAGATACAACACCATAAACACCTCCTGCTGCAGGCCTCGCATTTTCAGGGTTAAATAGTCGTAAACAGCTTGAGGGGAGTTAAAAACGGCATCGCGAACAAAGCCTTCTTGCATATAACGCTGACTCAGCTCAAGTACCGCTTGTAACTGTACGTATTTAGCTGTACCCAGCCCTTTTTGCGCACAAAACTCATCTATGCTGGCATTAAACAAATTATGCAGGGTTTTATTTTCATTGATCAGATGTTGTGCCAGCTCTATCGCATTCATACCGGGTAAACCCGTACGTAAAAATATAGCCAGTAGCTCAGCATCAGAGAGTGCCATAGCGCCTTTTGCTAGCAGCTTTTCTCGCGGTCTGAGTGAATTAGGGAGTGAGGTTAATTGCATCGTTCATCCTTGAAAACGGTCAGTACCATATAACTGTAATGCAAAATCAAAAATTAGCGCAATAAAACGCATTTTATCTTAGCTGTCAGGCCTAAGATTTGTTATTTTAGCCAGCATATCTTATAAAATTGATAAACAACCATGATTAATTTAACAAATAAAAAAATAGTGCTGGGTATTAGCGGCGGAATTGCAGCCTACAAATGTGCTGAACTCGTAAGACGTTTGAAAGACCATGGTTGTGACGTTAAAGTTGTAATGACTGAATCAGCAAAGCATTTTATTACCCCGTTAACGATGCAAGCTGTCAGTGGTGAAATGGTGTCTGACTCATTACTAGACCCATCAGCAGAAGCTGCAATGGGACATATTGAATTTGCCAAATGGGCTGATCTAATTTTAGTTGCTCCTGCCACCAGCAATATTATTGCAAAAATGGCGGTAGGCATTGCTGATGATCTACTTACTACGTTATTACTCGCATCTCCTGCAAAAGTGGCTGTGGCACCAGCTATGAATCAGCAAATGTACGCGCACCCTGCAACGCAAGCTAATATAGCCACTTTAAAGGCTCGTGGCGTTGCTGTTTGGGGGCCTGGCAAAGGTGAGCAAGCCTGTGGCGATGTAGGTGCAGGACGAATGCTTGAACCGCATGAGTTAGTGAGTTTATGCATTGAACCTGCGCAACCACAAATCTTAGCGGGTAAAACCATTACTATTACCGCAGGCCCAACCCGAGAGCCTCTCGATCCGGTGCGTTTTATATCAAACCACAGCTCAGGAAAAATGGGCTATGCACTAGCACAAGCTGCTTTATCATTTGGCGCGCAAGTTAACTTAATTTCAGGCCCGGTAACCATTACCGCGCCGCAAGGGGTTAATTTAATTAATATAGAAAGTGCCGAGCAGCTATTGCAAGAGTCTCTCAATTACGCACCTCAATCAGACGCCTTTATTGGTTGCGCTGCTGTAGCCGATTACCGTGCAGCAAATATCGCCACACAAAAGATGAAAAAGCAAGGCGATGAACTCACTCTTAGCTTAGTTAAGAACCCTGACGTTATAGCAGCGGTGGCAAACCTTACACAGAGCCGCCCTTACACTGTCGGCTTTGCAGCAGAAACGCAAAATGTTGCTAACTACGCTAAAGGGAAATTGACTAATAAAAACCTCGATATGATTTGCGCAAACGACGTATCGCAAAGTGATTTAGGCTTTAATTCAGAACGTAACGCACTTACTCTTTTTTGGCAAAATGAACAACTCGATTTACCTGTGACTAGTAAAACAGAAATAGCAATCAAAGTGATCGAGCAGCTTGCCAAACGATTATAAAAAGGCTGGAAACAAACTGAATAAAACATTAACATGATGACGCCTTGTGACCTTTTAGTGTAATTTTACTTCGCTAATATAGTTTAATGCTTGCGCAGTACCAGAGCTTCACGTAATACGTGCAAATATCGCTTCACTGGTTATTGCCCACACAAACACTAGGCCGGTAGCTGTGTTATCGCACGTTGATGTAGAAAAAATAACTATTAAAAAAGGAATGTTCATGCCTGCGACAAAAAAAAGTAATCGCAAAGAGCAAATACTGCAAGCACTCGCACAAATGTTAGAAACCAGCCCTGGCCAGCGTATTACAACTGCCAAACTTGCCGCAGAAGTTGGCGTATCTGAAGCCGCTCTTTATCGCCACTTTCCGAGCAAAGCGCGGATGTTTGAAGGATTAATTGAGTTTATTGAAGATACCCTGTTATCACGTATTAATCTTATTTTAGATAACGAAAAAGAAAGCAAAGCACGCGTATACAATACCTTATTACTGTTGCTAACGTTTGCTGAGAAAAACCCTGGCATTACTCGTATATTAACAGGCGACGCTCTACAAGGAGAACAAGAGCGACTTCGTGAGCGTGTACAGGGCTTATTTGAAAAACTAGAAACCCAATTTAAACAAATTCTTAGAGAGCGTAAGCTACGTGAAGGTAAAAACTTCCAAAGCGATGAGTTAACCCTAGCTAACTTTTTGCTTGCCTACGTTGAAGGTAAAATGAATCAGTTTGTGCGCAGTAATTTTAGTGCTCGCCCAAGTGAGCAATTTGAAAAACAATGGCCAGAACTTCAAAAAATTTGGTTATAAGGTTTTAGGTTTTAGGTTTTAGGTTTTAGGTTTTAGGTAATCTTGCCAGCAAGGTTATTAAATTATTCTCCTATCATCAATTCCACATAAACTCTGTGTTCTTTTTATAAACTATATTTAAAAATTAATTTGAACACAGAGCAAAAAGTAAAAAATTGAAAACCACAATTAAACTTTTACTTCCCTAACTTTTTACCGATGCCAAACACCTCGCATCCCGTGGCCCGAAAATTTAACCTTTTATCATTCATTTTTCCCCTCTCATCTCTGCCTTGCTACCGCTTATCGTATCTACTCGAATTGTTATTAAAACTCGTTACAATAAAATAATGTTAAAAAACGAGAATCTATAATGAAAACACAACTCACTCTTATAGGCTGTGCACTTATTACCAGCTTAACGAGCGCCAGTGCCTTAGCAAATAAGCCATTAGAATTTAAAGATGTATTTGATTTTAAATCTGCAAAAGGCACACAGCTTTCTGAAAATGGTCAAATCCTCTCTTTAAGTGCAACCCCTTATCGCGGCAATGCCACTGGGCAAGTCTACTCGCTAAATAACAACAAGCTTATTGCTGAGGTAGAGCGAGGCACTCGCCCTACAATTAACAAAATGGCGAACTGGGTTGCATTCACTCAAGTGCCTACCCTACTTGAAAAAGAGACCACTAAGAAAAAAAGTGATTTAAAAAACAATCTAGTATTAGTGAATACCCAAACCGGTGAGCAACAACGCTTTAATGACGTAAAAGACTACGTACTCGCTAATAACGGCCAATGGCTTGCCTATCGTAAAAATGAGAGCACAGACGCGGATGATAAAAACTCCGATAACGATAGCGCTATCACAGCTGATAAAAAAGATAAAAGCTACCCGCTAGTTGTCGTCAACTTAAGCGATAAACGCACCCACACTCTTGAAAGTGCTTTCACCTATGATATTAGCGCCACCAGCGATCAATTATTAGTGAGCCAAAGCTATGTGGATGGTAATAATAATCAAATTACTTTATTTTCACTCAATGATTTTACCAGCACAGCATTAATTGACGAGCCTGGTGTGGTTGCCAACAAAATAGCTTGGCATCCAATCAATAAGAGTGTTGCATTTACTTTAGGTAACTATGTAAACGATGATAAGCGTCGTCGCCAATACGAATTAACGCTTTGGCAGAACGAAACGCTTACCACTGTGCAGTCACCTAACCCAGAATGGTTAATGGGTAAAACTGCGACATTAACGTGGGCAGAAGATGGTACACGCCTATACTTTGAAAACCGCCCAAAACTTACTGCAAAAGTTAAACAAAAGGAATATACCGATGAGTCGTCATTGTATGACTTTGAGGTTATTCGCGACCAAAAAGGGTTAAATGTATGGCACAACAACGATGCGCAAATTAAACCTCGCGAAGAGCAGCAGTGGCATAAAAACAATAAAAACAGACATTACACGGCGGTATACCATGTAAACTCGCAACAAGTTGTACAGTTAAGCACACCAAATATGCCAGAGCTGGCACTTAATACTGAACGCGCGGATTCATTATTAGGCTACTCAAATCTAGCCCATCTTGAAAAAATAATGTATGGCGGCTTTTTTGCTGACTACTTTGCGGTTGATATAAAAACGGGTAAACAAACACCTATTATTAACGACTATCCATTTAGACCTAGCCTTGCGCCTAATGGTCAGTTTGCTGCTTACTTTGATAACAACCAAGTACAGCTTAAAAACTTAGGCAATAACAAAGTGAGTGTACTCAGCAAAGCAATTAACGCTACCTTTGCCGATGACAAACACGATTACCCATCTAAGCAGCCTGGCTATGGCTTTGCTGGCTGGCTTAACGATAGCAGCGAAATACTGGTTTATAGCAAATACGATATTTGGTCGTTTAATGTAAATACCAAGCAAGTCAAACGCTTAACTAATGGTAAACAAAGTAATACTCAGTACAGAGTAATCAAGCTTGATAAAAACCAAGTGGGCTTTAACAGCAATGATACTCTTTTGCTCTCTGCAATTAACTTACAAAGTAAGCAAAGTGAGGTGGCTAAACTTAATTTAACAACGCTTAACGTTACTAAAGTACTCACAGGTAATAAGCGTTTTGATGTAATTAAAAAAGCCAAAAATGCCGATAAATACTTATTTACTGAGCAAACCTATCAGCAATTTCCTGATATTTATCAAACAGACTTTAGCTTCAAACAAGCACAACAAGTCACTAACCTTAATCCTCAGGTAACTAATTTTGCTTGGGGAGAAAAGCCTGAACTTATTAGCTATAAAGGCTTTGATGGAGAAGATTTACAAGGGGTATTAATCAAACCTGCCGGCTATAAAAAAGGCGATAAAGTACCGGTTGTGGTGTACTTTTACCGCTATATGAGCCAGCGTATGTACGATTTCCCTAAAATGGAATTAAATCATCGCCCTAACTTTCCGATGTTTACATCAAATGGCTACGCCATCTTTTTACCTGATATTCGTTTTGAAATAGGTCATCCAGGTAAGTCTTCAACGCAAACCATGATCAACGCCACTCAAAAGCTGATTGATTTAGGCATTGCCGATGCTAATAAAATAGGGTTACAAGGCCATTCATGGGCGGGTTATCAAAGCGCGTTTATGATCACTGAAACTGATATGTTTAAAGCTGTAGTTTCGGGTGCGCCAGTGTCTAACATGACCAGCGCCTACAGTGGCATTCGCTTAAAGTCAGGGCTTGCTCGCCAATTTCAATATGAAACAGGGCAAAGTCGTATTGGTAAAAACTTATTTGAAGCCCCTGAGCTTTATATTGAGAACTCGCCAGTCTTTTTTGCGGATAAAGTAAATACCCCGATTCTGATTATGTTTGGTGATAAAGATGATGCTGTGCCATGGCATGAAGGCGTGCAATATTACTTAGCACTGCGCCGTGCGGGTAAAGATGCTACATTTTTACAATATGAAGGTGAACCGCATCACTTAAAGCAATTCCCTAATCAGGTAGATTTCTCAGTACGTATGATGCAGTACTTTGATCATTACTTAAAAGGCAAGCCAGCCGCTAAGTGGATGAACGAAGGTGAAGCGTTTATCGAAGAGTAACTAATAAACCGGCGCTATTTGGCGTCGGTTTAACATTTAAAACCAGTAATTAAAGACTATGTAAAGTTTTAAATAAATACTAAATCACTATTAAAACTGACTTTTATATTCAGTTCGCGTATTCTAATCTCCTGATTTAAATAACCTCTATAACGAAATGAGCAACGCCACTCCCCCATTTTCAATCTCAGCCAGCATGACTCACAGCATTGCAAATATTAGTGAAGCTTTAGGTAAAATCAGTGCCTTATATTCGCCAGCAAATATTGAGCATTATAAGCAACAAAAACTCACCTCTATACAAATGAAAAACTCTGAATTTCAATTTACAGTATCTGACCTATCAAGCCCAGATAGCTTATTAGCTCTGCATCGCAGCTTAATGAAAGATCAAGGTGAAAAGTCAGGCTGTTATAGAGAGCAAGGTCTAGCGTTAAAAAATGGCTTACAAATGGCACCACAGGCAATGCGAGTGCCACAAATGGTAGAAGAATTATTTGCGTGGTTTAATACAACTAACCACCACCCTCTAATCAGTAGTGCAGTATGCCATTATGAATTACAGTTTATTCAACCGGTTGCACAGGGTAATACTGAGTTAGCGTGTGTGTGGCAAACCCAACAATTATCACAATGGCATACGCTGTTTTCATTGCTAAACATTCATAACTTAATAGCGGCAACACGCCAACGATACTTTGAAAGCATTAACCTAAGTACCAAAACCGGTGACTCATCCGTGTTTATTGAGTACATGTTAGAGACATTACTTTCAGCATTAGATATTTTAGAAAGTGATTTAAAATCAATAACAAAAATCCAAACCCCACAACAACCCCCTCAAGTTAAAAACACTATACACTTAGACATACAAGCCCCCCAAGTCATCGCTTTAATAAATGTATTTAACCAAAGCGAAAAACCATTAAACCGACAAGAGCTACAAAACCAGCTAGGGTTAAAAGATCGAAAACATTTTAGAGAGCGCTATTTAAAACCTGCAATTGATGCAGGCATAATCGAAATGACTATTCCCGAAAAACCGAATAGTAAAATGCAGCAATATAGAATTAAAAGTTAGAAATAAAAATGCCACTTAAGAGCTTAAGTGGCAGGTTTAATAAGCCGCGCTGAACGACTTTTTATGCGTATTGCCCAGCGGCAAATCCACAGCTCCACGCGTATTGGAAATTATAGCCTCCTAGCCAACCCGTTACATCGGTCACTTCACCAATAAAGTATAAACCTTTGGCTTTTTTAGCCTCAAATGTTTTTGAGCTTAGCTCGTCGGTATCTACACCACCTAAAGTCACTTCTGCGGTTCTGTAACCTTCGGTACCATTTGGCTTAATTTGCCACGCATGAATATAGTCAGCGAGTGCATCTATTTGGCCATGCGTTAGCTGGTTAATATTGCAATCAGGAATAGCTTTACTGTCATGGAGTATTTCAACAAAACGCTTAGGTAGGATAGTGGCAAGGCTATTTTTTAACGATTTTTGCGCTTGCGTTTCTCGCCAATCAGCTAGCTGTTGCTTTAAATCGAGTTCAGGTAATAAATTGATCGTCACCGCCTGACCTGCTCGCCAAAATGAGCTTATTTGTAATATGGCAGGCCCGGATAAGCCGCGGTGAGTAAATAAAATATTCTCTTTAAATACAGTGCCATCTTCGCTTGCAACTTCACAAGGAATACTAATACCCGAAAGCCCTTCAAAACGCTCTTTATCGTGCTGATGTAAGGTAAAGGGAACTAAAGCAGCCATCGTCGGCAATACCTTTAAACCAAATTGATCTGCAATTTTATAACCTATTGGCGTCGCGCCAAGTTTAGGCATAGTTAAACCGCCAGATGCGACAACTAACGACTCACAGGTCAGTGTTTCTTGCTCAGTTGTGACACTGTAGCCTGTTGCTGTTTTAGCTACATTTAACACTTCGCTGCGCAGTTTAATTGTAACACCCGCCCACTCACACTCTGTTAGTAAAATATCAACAATGTCTTGTGCGCTATTGTCACAAAATAATTGTCCCAATGTTTTATGGTGATACGCCAAACCATGTCGGTCTACAAGCTCTACAAAGTCATGCTGGGTATAACGACTTAAGCACGACTTTACAAAATGGGGATTAGTGCATAAATAGTTATTAGGGCTCGCATTTTCGTTAGTAAAGTTACAACGCCCGCCGCCACTAATTAAAATTTTACGTCCTGGCTTTTTACCCATATCAAGCACTGTAACACTTCGGCCGCGATATCCTGCTTGTGCTGCACACATTAAACCTGCAGCTCCGGCACCGATCACTATCACATCAAGGTGAGTCATTTGGTCATCTCTTAAAAACTTTGGTGAATTATAACAAAGTTTCGGTAACAACAAGATAGCTGTTATATTGTTTTTAATTTATCAATAAAGATTAAATAATGATAAAAAGCATCAAATAAACCTAATACATTAGGATCATCAACATAATAAAAACAAATACAAAACGACTGAAAGCTTACTGAATTCACGGTTATAACTAAATGAAATAGGTACATACGTATTTAATATTTCAAAATAGTTAACAGATCATTTACCTTTGTACCCGCTTTGTGGCTTTCCACAAATAATAATAAAACTAAGGGTAATTATGACTTCTAATGATTCATTTAAAAAATGCGCTGTTGCGCTAACAATAAGTACACTATTTGCAGCCAGCTCAAGCATGGCAAATCCAGCACAAGCAATCTCACCTTCTATGGCTGAAACCTCAGCTAAAATGCAAAATCAAGGTGGGTTTGAAACTCAGTTCATTATCAAATATAAAAATAATAGCGATATGATGAACGTATCAACAACTGAAGCATCGCCTGCAATGATGAATAAAAAAGCGCAAAGCTTTGTAAAAAACTTCACCTCAAAAAAAGGTAAAGTTAAAGCTAAATATATCCGCGCAATGGCATTGAATGATCATCACGTAATGCGTGCCGACAAAAAGCTCAATGCTGAAGAAGCACAACAGTTTATGCAAGAAATGGTCAATTCAGGCAATGTTGAATACATTGAAGTCGATCAAATGTTAAAGCCATTTGCAACACCAAATGACCCTCGTTATGGCGACCAATGGCATTACTATGAGCAAGCCGGTGGCCTAAATCTACCAACAGCCTGGGATACTGCTACAGGTAGCGGCGTGGTTGTAGCTGTTCTTGATACTGGTTACCGTCCGCACGCTGATTTAAACGCCAATATTTTACCTGGCTACGATATGATCTCTAATCTATCAGTCGCTAATGATGGCAATGGCCGTGATAACGATGCTCGCGATCCAGGGGATGCTGTTGCAGCCGGAGAATGTGGTAACAACGGTGCACAAGGTTCTAGCTGGCACGGTACTCACGTAGCAGGAACTGTTGCTGCGGTAACTAATAACGGTGAAGGTGTTGCTGGTGTTGCTTACGACGCGAAAGTAGTGCCTGTACGTGTGTTAGGTAAATGTGGAGGTTTAACCTCTGACATTGCTGATGGTATTATTTGGGCTTCAGGTGGAAATGTGTCGGGTACATCGGCAAATGCTAACCCTGCTGATGTTATAAACATGAGCTTAGGTGGTGCAGGTGCATGTAGCTCAACGACTCAAAATGCTATTAATACAGCACGCAATAACGGTACTGTTGTTGTTATTGCCGCAGGTAACGATAACGATAATTCTGCAAACTACAACCCAGGTAACTGTAGTGGTGTTGTTAACGTTGCATCAGTTGGCCGTAACGGTGGCCGCGCATATTACTCAAATTATGGTAGTAATATTGATGTAGCAGCCCCAGGTGGCGCGCAAAGCTTTGCAAATGATTCTGAGGGTGTTTTATCTACTTACAACTCAGGTTCAACAACACCATCAAGCGACAGCTATGGTTTTTCGCAAGGTACATCAATGGCTGCACCTCATGTTGCGGGTGTTGCTGCATTGATCAAACAAGCTAAACCAAATGCGACTCCTGATGAAATTGAAAACATCTTAAAAACAACCACTCGCTCATTCTCTGCAACATGTACTAGCTGTGGCACAGGTATTGTGGATGCTGCAGCCGCTGTTGCCGCAGCATCAGGTGGCACACCACCGCCAACATCAGGTGATAATGAGCTTGTTGATGGACAAGTGAAAACGGGATTAAGTGGTGCAGCAAGTGCACAAGACTTTTACACTATGACAGTCCCAAGCGGTGCCACTAATGTTACTTTCACTATGAGCGGTGGTACAGGTGATGCTGACTTGTATGTACGTGCTGGTAGCAAACCAACTACCTCTACATACGACTGTCGCCCTTATAAAGGCGGTAACAGTGAAGAGTGCTCTATTGATAACCCAACCCCAGGTACTTATCATATAATGTTAAATGGTTATTCTGCCTACACTGGTGTTAGCTTAGTCGGTAACATTACAGGTGGTTCAACCGGTGGTGGTTCAGGTACACCTCAAGCAGGTGGTGGCACAGTGTCTGATGTTACTGCAAATGCAGGTCAGTGGAAACATTACACGCTAGATGTGCCAGCTGGCATGGCTAGCTTTACAGTAACAACGTCTGGCGGCACCGGTGATGCAGATTTATTTGTAAAATTTGGTAGTCAACCAACTAGCTCAAGCTATGATTGTCGTCCTTATAAAAATGGTAACGCTGAAACATGTACATTTAGTAACCCTCAAGCGGGAACATGGCATCTAAGCGTAAATGCGTATCAAACCTTTTCTGGTTTAACGCTAAGCGGTCAATACCAGCCGTAAACTACTTTCTCCTTAGATAAAAAAAGCCGATACATATGTATCGGCTTTTATTCAATACTTAAAACAGCTTAGTTATAGCTTGGCTAAAACGGCTTCAGCACTACTTATTACAAATTCTTTTTCTTGTTCTACAAGTAATTCGCTAACAACACCATTATCTACAACCATAGCGTAGCGCTTAGAACGCAAACCACCAAAGCCAGCGGTATCTTTTTCAAGCCCTAAGGCACGAGTAAAACTGGCATCGCCGTCTGCAAGCATATCTATATGTTCTGCATTTTGTGACTCGCCCCATGCTTTCATAACAAATGCATCATTTACCGATACACAATAAATAGCGTTAATACCCTTAGCCTTAAATTTATCAGCTAGCGCGATATAACCAGGCAAATGAGCATTGGAACAAGTAGGCGTAAAAGCACCAGGCACCGCAAATAGCACAACTTTTTTATCTGCGAATAATTCATTATTTGTGAGCGTTTGCATACCTTCATCACTAAGCTGAGATAAGCTTACTGCAGGTATTGTCTGACCTTGCTCTATCATATTAATTCCTTAGGGTAATTACATAGTCTTTTAGCATACAGATTAATATTTAATTCGTCTTCGATTAATCGCTGTTGTTATCTAAGCCTAGACCTTCTTTAATAGATGTCATTTGCAACTCTAACTGCGAGCCTATATCAGCAACTAATTCACTCGACTCACTTACTTGGCTTTTCATATCATGCATCGATAGAGTAAAGCCTTGGAGCAACTCATTTTGTTGTTTAGCCAGCTCCATTGCATCAATCGCAACTTTATTAGCCTGCTGCGCATTACCTGCAACTCCTTCAGAGTTTGCTTTAAGCTCTTGAGCATTTGCGGTTTGTAATTGTGCATCCTCAGTTAGTGCATTGATTTGTTTATAAACCACTTGAGAGTTTTCACTTAGTAGCGCCAATTGATCATTAATTTCTTTTAAAGAACCTTGGGTTTGCATTGCTAATTGCCTTACCTCATCGGCAACTACGGCAAAACCTCGACCTTGCTCACCGGCTCTTGCTGATTCTATCGCAGCATTGAGCGCGAGTAAGTTTGTTTGCTCAGCGATGGTGCGTATAACCGTAATAATATTACTCACTCCTTGCACCCCACTCAGTAATTCCTGAACACTATGCATCCCCTGCTCAATACGTTGCTGTGTATCAGAACTGGCATTAAGCATACTTTTAGCAAAACCAACACTTTGCTGCATTGCCTCATAAGTACTTTGGGCATTTTCAGCAGCCTGAGCGTTAATATGATTAACCTGCTCACCCAGTTGCTGAATATTAAGAAGCAGTTCTTCATTGTGATTTACCTGCTGATAACTCGCATTACTTTTTTGCCCAATAGTATGTAAATGCTCACTCATTTGCTGCATAAACTGGCTGACTACATTGAGCATATTCGCTCTTTCTTGCGCTTCTAAACGCTGGCGCTCAATTAACTGATTAAAATACTGCGCTATTTCTCCTACCTCTGTTTTAGGATTATTCACTGTAATATTTTTTAACTCATTACTTTCTATTAAAAATGCAAACCCATCTCGCAGTTGTCGTAAAGGCTGTAAAACCTGTCCGCGCTGTACCCAATAGACACTAAAAGCTAATATTACTAATCCGCCTATTGCTATTCCAAACACCCAAAGCACTTGTCGTTTCACGTTATCTTGCTGTGCTTTTAATGTTAGCTCTGCCTCAATCACTGTTTTTGATACTAAACTAATTTGTTCACGTAACTCATTCGTTCCAGAATCACGTTGCTTTGATTGCGATAAAGTACTGCTTAAATCGCGCAAATAACGTTTAGGCCAACTCACCAACTCCGCTTTTATTTCAGATGCCAAATCTTCCGGTTCCTCATCTACAAATAAAGCAAACTCATCAACCTCAGTCATTACCCCTAAGTTCGGTAATTGCTCAATATTTATAGCTAGTAAATTTAGGGTTTTTATACTTTGTTGCAGGTTTTTCTCTACCTCAGGTTGGTAATCATTGATCAGCTGGTAAGTCGATAAAGATAAATTAACCACTTCACTGTAATAATCACTCGCTAATTTATAATAATTAAGAGCGTTACTGGTTTGCATTGGTGCTTTTTGCGCATAATTAATGAGTGAAGAGGCTGAGCCGGCCATTTGTCTAAGCGCGTTATCTAACAGCGCAGTTTCATTGCCAGATAGTTTTCCAAGCGCTCTGTATTTACCATTAATATCTGTATTTAATGAAGTTAATTGTGCAGCTAAACGAATTTCTAATTCAGGAGGCAGCACTGTTAACTGTTGCGCTTTAAGCTGCTCAATCAAGGTCGATGATTGTTTTAGGTATTGGCTATTACCTTGTACTAAATAACTTTCCAAATGATCGGCAAGCTCGACCATTATGCTATTTTTTAATTGGCTATATGCGCTATCTTGTTGCTGAAGTTTAAGTAATGTATGGCTTGCCCATAACAAGGTAGCGGCTAAAAGGATACTTGCTAACGTTAATAAAATGGCTAGTAAACGGGTAAAAAATGATACACGCATAAATATATCTCAAAACTGACATACACATAGAGTATTGAGTTTTTATGACATTTTTATGTAATAAGAGTAATAAGGATAAATACTCAGGGGGAACTAGACTTAAAGGTAGTTAAACAGGGTGTAAAATGACAATTTATCTAAGTAAAAAAACCGCGTTTAAACGCGGTTTTTTATTAATTAAGCTTTTATTTAAAGGCCTGCGCGGTCTTTAATAATAGGGATTAAAGGTGATCCAGCATGATTTGCCTCAGCCCAAGCAATATCGGCACCATCTTCAAGTGAGCTTTTTGATAAGTTTTTAACAATGTACTCGCCTGTATCAACTGCATTACTTGCAACAGCGTGACGCAATAAGTTGTTACCATTACAGAAAACTGCATCATAGATATTACGTACTTTCACACGTGAACTTTTTAGTTTGCTACGCAGACGGTTTTTATCATCACCAGCAATGTATTCACAGACTGAAACAGCTAACTGATCATTAGCGCTTGCAGGCGCAGTATAAGCAAACGAACCCGCTGCAATAGCAGCAATTACAACTAGCTTCGGTAATTTAATCATTGATTGGACACCCTATATTAATACTTTTTTCGTACTCGACTGTTTAATATTGTACCAACACGCTCAGATTTTGGCAATAATGTTAAGAGATTTTATTCAAAGTTACGAACTTATAACTATATTTATTTTTATCATCAGGAGCCATCAACATTTCATCTTCAATTTGCCAACTTGCAACATTTTGGTAATCAGGAAACTGTGTATCCCCTTCTACATCTAAGTCAATAAAGGTTAAATACAACCGATGTGCTTGCCCTAAGAACTGCTGGTAAATGTTTCCACCGCCAATAATCATAACCTCTGCAACATCATTAACAAGCTCAAGTGCAGCCTCAGGCGTGGTTACTGTTTCAATTCCCGCTGCTTTATATTCAGTGTTGCGAGTAATAATAATATTGCGACGCCCAGGCAGCGGCCTACCTATCGACTCAAATGTTTTACGCCCCATAATAACGGGCTTACCAGAGGTTACTTTTTTAAAGTGCTGAAGATCGCCAGGTAAGTGCCATGGCATTTTATTATCTAAACCAATGACACGGTTGTTTGCCATTGCTGCAATCATTGAAATTATCACACTAAACACCTAATTCTTTATTATTAAAAAATAAAAAAGGAGCGTTAGCTCCTTTTAAACATATACAATTATCATTAACGCTCGTAGACAACTTCTACGTCGTAATCATCTTCATCCCAATCATCCCAGTCATCATCATCGCCTTTAGTGGCTTTTTGATGGTAGGTATCCCATTTAAATTCAACCTCTTCGTCTGCAACTTCAACAAACTTTTCTTTAGGCATGTTATCAAGTAGCGTCATGATGTCGTGAATTAATGGCTGAGTATTCAATTTATTAATTGCAGCAATACTATAAATATTTTCAGACTCACCTAACTCTTCTGCAATTTGCTCACATAAGGCCTTGGCTTCATCTTCTGGCAATAAGTCAATTTTATTAAATACTAACCAGCGAGGCTTTTCAGCAAGCTTAGGACTGTACTGATGTAGCTCGTTAATGATTGCAAAAGCATTATCAACAGGATTTGAACCATCAACTGGCATAACATCAATAATGTGCAATAACACACGACAGCGTTCTAAATGCTTTAAGAAACGAATACCTAAGCCTGCACCATCCGATGCACCTTCAATCAAGCCAGGAATATCGGCAATGACAAATGATTTATTTGCTTCAGGACGAACAACACCTAAGTTAGGGATAAGCGTAGTAAATGGATAATCTGCTACTTTAGGTTTTGCAGCCGATACGCTGCGAATAAAGGTAGATTTACCGGCATTTGGTAAACCCAGTAAACCTACATCAGCGAGCAGCATTAGCTCTAACTTAAGGTTACGTACTTCACCAGGTGTTCCGAGTGTTTTTTGACGTGGGGCACGATTGGTACTTGATTTAAAACGCGCATTCCCCAAGCCATGGAAACCGCCTTTTGCAACCACAATTCGTTGACCATCTTGGGTTAAATCCCCTAATGATTCTTGTGTATCAACATCAATGATACGTGTGCCTACCGGTACTTTTACAATCAGATCTTCACCTTTTTTACCAGTACAATTACGGCTTTGACCGTTAGTACCGCGTTCTGCTCTATGAAAACGCTCGAATTGATAGTCAATAAGGGTATTTAAGTTTTCATCAGCTTGTAGATAAACACTACCACCGTCTCCACCGTCACCGCCATCAGGTCCACCATCTGGAACATATTTCTCACGACGAAAAGACACGATGCCGCTGCCACCGTCACCAGCTTCTGCGCGAATTTCTACTTCATCTACAAACTTCATGATTACTCACTTTAGGGATTGGCTTGTTAATAACTCTATTATATACCTAAGTGGCCTATAGAGCACACTGAGCATAAAAACACTTGGGTATATATTTAGAGCTGCTTAAAACAAAAAACCCCGCAAAGGCGGGGTTTTTTAACTACCTTACTGATTACTCAGCTACGATAGTTACGTATTTACGGTTTAAAGGACCTTTTTGTTCAAACTGAACTTTACCATCTGCTTTTGCGAAGATAGTGTGGTCTTTACCGATACCTACGTTTGCGCCAGCATGAAAACGAGTTCCACGTTGACGAACAATGATGCTACCCGCTAGAACTGATTCGCCACCAAAACGCTTAACACCTAGGCGTTTGCTTTCTGAATCGCGACCGTTACGAGTACTACCAGCTGCTTTTTTATGTGCCATTTCTAAGTACCTCTAATTAAGCGCTAATGCCAGTGATTTTAACTTCTGTGAACCATTGACGATGGCCCATTTGCTTACGAGAATGCTTACGGCGTCTAAATTTAACAACCTTAATCTTCTCACCGCGACCGTGTGAAACAACCTCAGCTGTTACTTTACCACCGTTTACGAACGGTACACCAATCTCGATCTTCTCACCATCAGCAACTAAAAGTACTGAATCAAATTCAACTGCTGCACCAGTTTCAACGTCTAATTTCTCAAGACGAATTGTTTGACCTTCAGTCACACGGTGCTGTTTACCACCACTTTGGAAAACCGCGTACATAATTAACTCCGTCTGTGCGCCCTCAAATCGACGCAACTAAAATATTCTTCAATAGGGCGCGAAGTTTACGCTAATGCGAAAAAACTAGCAAGCCTCTTTTTGTAATTAAATGAATAAAAAGTAGCTGCATTGAGAGCAATTCAATATTTCCCCTATTTTATATTAAAATCCCCCTTTGCCAAGCGCTTTTTAACGGTTAGAGAAAATAAATTAGCAATCGCAAAGCAAGCCCACGCAGTTCAATTAACCGTCAAGGATGATTCAAATTTAAACCGCGCTGTTTAATCATTTATTCACCAAGTTAATAGGTCATTTAACCTACTTAAGGGTGTTTTTTTAAGGAATCATCACAAAATATCGAGCTAATGCGTTTTTTGTTGTACAATCTGCGCCGTTCACACATTAAAATTGGCTCGGAGATCAATGGATATAAAAGCTATCCAGGCGTTAATCGAAAGCGATATGAATGACGTCAATCAACTAATACATGCGCAAATGCGCTCAGATGTGGCGTTAGTTAATCAACTTGGTTTGTATATTGTTAACAGCGGTGGCAAACGTGTTCGCCCCATGTTGGCTATTTTGGCGGCTAAAGCGCTAGGTTACCAAGGTAAAGATCACATTACGCTAGCAACAATTATTGAATTTATTCATACCGCAACGCTTTTACATGACGATGTAGTAGATGAATCTAACTTGCGCCGTGGCACACCCACAGCAAATGCCGAGTTTGGTAATGCCGCCAGTGTTCTCGTGGGAGACTTTATTTATACTCGCTCGTTTCAGCTAATGGTAGGCCTTGGTAAAATGCAGATAATGCAAGTATTAGCCGATGCAACCAATATTATTGCTGAAGGCGAAGTGCTGCAATTAATGAACTGTAATGACCCAGATACTACTGAAGCCAGTTATATGCAGGTTATTTACTCTAAAACCGCCAAGTTATTTGAAGCTGCAACCGGGCTAGCTGCTATTATTACTGAGCAAGATGACAGTGTATTAAACGCACTTAATTTGTATGGTATGCATTTAGGCACTGCTTTTCAGTTAGTGGATGATGTTTTAGATTACAACGCTGATGCCGATCAACTTGGTAAAAACATTGGCGATGATTTAGCTGAAGGTAAGCCGACGTTACCTCTTATATATGCAATGCAACACGGTAGTGAGCATCAAACACAGTTAATAAGAGACGCTATTGAGCACTGTAATGGTATGGAGCATCTAGATGAGATACTCGCTGCACTTAAACATACCAATGCCCTTGAGTTCACTATGCAAAAAGCAGAGCAAGAAGCAGAGAAAGCAATTGCTTGTTTAGATTGCTTAGCTGAATCAAGTTACAAGCAAGCGTTAATTAGCTTAGCTAGAATAGCGGTTGACCGCGACCACTAAGTTATACTGTGTAGATAGTTCCGAGCAATAAAAAAGCCTGCAAGTGCAGGCTTTTTTATGGGTTAATTTTGGCTATTACGCCATAAAATCAACACCTTCTTTAATGTCTTTTTTCAGAGTTTCAAGCATGTCATTTTTTGCTTGCTCTTCAAATGCGCTTAGTGTGCCGTAAGAAAGAATTTCTTCTACGCCATTTTTACCTAAACGTACTGGATGTGCGAAGTACTCTGCATCGCCATTTTCAACAGCAACGTATGCATAATCTACAACGTCTTCACCTTGTAAGCCTTTAACTAAAGACATACAAAAACGTGCAGCAGCAGCACCCATTGATAATGTTGCAGAACCACCGCCCGCTTTAGCATTAACTACTTCAGTACCCGCGTTTTGGATACGTGGAGTCAGTGCAGCCACTTCTTCATCAGTGAAAGTAACACCTTCAACTTGAGAAAGTAACGGTAGGATAGTTGTGCCTGAGTGGCCACCAATTACTGGAACTTTAACGCTTGCTACGTCAACGCCTTTAAGCTCAGCAATGAACGCTTCAGAACGGATCACATCGAGTGTTGTAATACCGAATACACGTTTAGCATCATAAGTACCTGCTTTTTTAAATACTTCAGCAACAATTGGTACAGTGCCGTTAACTGGGTTAGTAATAATACCCACAAGCGCTTTAGGACAGTTAGCAACAATGCCTTCTGCTAGTGTTTTGATGATACCAGCGTTAACATTAAATAAATCAGCACGATCCATACCTGGCTTACGTGGCATACCCGCTGGGATAAGAACGATATCACAACCTGTTAATGCTTTATCTAAATCGTCAGCACCAAAACCTGCAACTTTAACATCTGTTGGGATGTGAGAAAGGTCAACAGCAACACCAGGAACTACTGGCGCAACATCATATAGTGATAATTCAGAGCCAGCTGGTAAACCTGTTTTTAATAATAAAGACAACGCTTGACCGATACCGCCTGCAGCACCTAATACAGCAACTTTCATTGGAATTCTCCGTGATTTGAGGTAGGAAATATTTGTGGTTCATAAGATAAAGAAATTAACGACTAAAAACAAATTTATCCTGCTTATTTTAGCTATATTTTCGACCATAGTTGTAAACTTTGCTGTTTAAACGCAGCAAAATGGCAACTTAAGCAAACAACTGCTGCATAATTATGCATTTTTGTGTAGAATTTGCAGTATCTATTACATAACTAATTAGACACTATGCAACCACAAGATAAACAAGAAGCATTGGTTAAAGCCTTTAAAGCACTTTTAAAAGAAGAAAACTTTGGCTCACAAGGCGAAATAGTTGATGCGTTAAAAGAGCAAGGCTTTGATAATATTAGCCAAAGTAAAGTGTCGCGAATGTTAAGTAAGTTTGGCGCGGTACGCACCCGTAATGCAAAACAAGAAATGGTATACTGTTTACCCGCCGAAATGGGGGTACCAACCGCTAAGAGCCCATTACGCCAGCTCGTTATTGATATTATGCATAACGAAATGATGATTATTATTCGCACCAGTCCTGGAGCTGCTCAACTCATTGCGCGTTTACTTGATTCATTAGGCAAAGCAGATGGCGTACTAGGTACTATTGCTGGCGATGATACTATTTTTATCGCACCAGCTAAAATCTCAGAAATAGACCTCACACTAGAGCGTGTTCGTATTTTATTTGATACGGTTTAATCACTAACGCTGTAATAAAGACGGCTATGAATAATACATAGCCGTTTTGTAATTGTTATAACTGCTTTAAAAATCGTACTGAGGGGGCAAAAAATGCAGAGCCCATATCCGCCTGAGTAAAATCAAGCCAGTGATCATAATTCTCTCCCTGCCCTAGTCGACTAGTTAGCACTTTTTCGAATGCATCCCCTTTAGCAGAGCAAGTGATCACTAACATACCTTGCTCATACACATCGCCATAAGGCATGCTTTGGTTAAGTAACAGTGCCTGACCTTGTTCGTCTTTTAATTCACTTCGGGTTGCATGGCTGCTCTCAAGTGCGGGGCTGAGCAAGGTATTATCAAGGCGTGTACGACCCATTATTTGCTCTTGTTCATGTAATGACAAATGCTGCCACAGGCTCAAGTCATGTTTATAGCGCTGCACATGAATGTAACTACCTTGATCTTCAAAACTATCAGGTTTGTTTACTAACGCCGTTACGCGTTTTTGACGGCCATGTGGGGTATCGCCCGCATAAATAAAACCATTAAAATCACGACCATCTAAAAAACGGAAATTACGAACTTGCTCTACCAGCTCAACATCAGGGGTGAATAGTTTGAGTATTTGTAGTGCAAACAAGTGGTTCACGTCTTCTCTGTCTGAGCGGATTTGCACAAACAAATCACATGGCCTTGCACTCATAACAAACTCGCTATGGGTAATATTAGGAAAGCTTTGCAGCTCGCTTGGCATGAAATCAGGTAAGATATGCGGCCAATATTGCGCACCAATTGCCACCATGCAAGAAAGCATAGATTCAGAAAACTGATCACTAAACTCATCTTCAATATCGCTCACTTGTTTAAGCTTAGCGCGAAGTGATTCGTCGTGACCATCAAGTACATTAAAAAATAAGTGCAAACCGTGTAAGTTTGCTTCAGCACAAATCCCTGATTGCGCTTGCGCCATTGTTATTCCTTACTTTTTAGAGCAAAACACAGTGATTAATTACGATTTAAAAAAATTCACCGTGTGCGGTTTTATTTTTATTATAACCTGTTCATTAATTTCAAATGACTGGCCATACTGAGCTGCAACTTCTATTTCTTGTTCAGCAATAACGACAGTATATACATAAGCAGAGCCAATAAAGCGACTGCTTAGAATTGTAACGCACTCACACTGCAGTTCGTTATTGTTACTACTGGCAAGCTCAAGCTGGTGTGGACGCACATAAATAACCCCCTTTTCAGCCACTGAGTGTTGCTGTGGCAGTATTGATTTAACCACACCAAACTGCGTTTCATATTCAGTGGCTGTTAATGCAGTTGCGCTTAAGTATATGCCCTGACCCAGAAATTCTGCAACCTCCTTTGAACTTGGTTTAGCAAAAAGCTGCTCTGGCGTTCCTTGCTGCGCAATTTTACCTTGGTGCATAACAGCAAGTGTATCTGAAAATGCAAACGCCTCTTCTTTTGAGTGAGTAACAAATACTGCCGACACTTGTTGAGCTTTAATAATACGCCTAATATCAGCGATTAACTCAAAGCGGACTTGGGTATCAATATTAGAAAACGGCTCATCTAACAATAGTAAGCTGGGTTTATAAGCTAATGCACGCGCAATCGCTACCCGTTGCTGTTGACCACCAGAGAGTTGATGTGGATACCTATCCGCGCAGCCAACCAAGTGCACAAGTTTTAACATTTCATCCACGCGAGCCTGTTTATCCGTTTTGCTCATACTGCTTAGACCAAAGCCAATATTATTCGCCACCGTTAAATGTGGGAATAATGCGTAGTCTTGAAACATCATGCCAATATTACGATGCTCTGGTGACACAAATGTATTGGCGTCACTGACTAACTTACCATCAATAAATACCTGTCCTTGTTTGGCTTCAATTAACCCTGCAATGGCTTTAAGCGTGGTGGTTTTGCCGCAGCCACTGGCACCGAGTAAACACACTATTTCGTCTTTACCTAAGGTTAAGTCTAAATCATCTACAACCTTAGTCCCGTTATATGCATAGCTCACACCTTGTAAAATCAAACTACTCATTTAACTACGTTGCTCCATTGAACGATTAATAAAATATAACGGAATAAAACCTACCACCACTATAAATAAAGCTGATATGGAGGCCAGCTCTAATTGTTCATCGCTAACATATTGAAACACGTGCGTAGCTAAACTTTCAAAATCAAAAGGCCTTAGCAGTAAGGCTGCGGGCAGCTCTTTCATACACTCAATAAATACCAATAAACCAGCGGTTAATAAGCCTCGGCGTAATAAAGGCAAATGCACTAAGCGTAATGTGTGGCCTTGGCTTTTCCCCATTGACTGACTTGCCATATCAAGCGAGGGGCTAATGCGTGAAAAGCTCGACTCTATAGCACCATGAGCAACTGCGTAAAAACGCACAATATAAGCAAAGGTAATCGTTAGTAAACTACCAGTAAGTAATAAACCAATATCTAAGTTATAAGGAGTCAGAATGCGGTTAATAGTATTTTCTAATAGGGTGAGTGGCAACAATACAGCAATAGCTAATACTGTCCCAGGGAGTGCATACCCGGTACTTGCTAGGCGCCCAGGTATAAGTGGGTTTGCTTGTTTTGCAATGCGCTGATAAAACACCACTAAAACACTCAAAACAATAGTCACTACACTCACTACTGCGGCCACTTTCAAACTTTGCCATGCATAGCTAAAAAATTCACTACTCCACGCTTGATCAAAATACGTGATTGCATACTTGAGCAAAACAACCATGGGAATAATAAATGAGATTATTAAAATAAGGCTACAAAACCCCGTTGCTAACCATGCAGACTTACCTTTAAGAATATAAAGTGCCTCACTGTTCACACTCGATTGACGTTCAAATACAGCTTGGTTACGACGGCTAAAACGCTCGGTGATCAATGCTAAGAATAGCAGTAACAACATCACCCCTGAAATTTTTGCTGCTGCAGTTAAGGAGTAATAACCAAACCAAGTATCGTATACTGCGGTGGTTAATGTACTGACTGCAAAGTAGCTAACGGTAGCAAAATCAGCCATAGTTTCCATACTGATCAAAGCAAGCGCAGCAACAATAGCACCACGAGAAAGCACCAAGCTTACTTTAAAAAAGCTTTTCCATGCACTTAATCCCATTAATTGGCTTGCTTGGACTAACTTAAAGGACTGTTCACGTAGTGCAGTTTTAAAAATTAAATATAAATACGGGTAGAGTACCAGCGCAATCATGATGATAGCCCCTGGCAAAGTGCGTATATCAAAAAACCAGTAATCACTGGGTGATTGCCAACCAAACCACTCTCTTAGTGTTATTTGTACCGGCCCCGCGTAGTCGAGTAAATCGGTGTACACATAAGCAATAATATAGGTAGGCATGGCAAGCGGCAGCATCAATGCCCATTCAAACTGTTGTTTGCCAGGAAAACGGCAATAAGCGGTGAGCCAACCCAGTGGCAACGCAATCAGACAGCTAAGTAACCCTACACCTAAAACCAGCAATACGGTATTACTTATATAGTCCCACAGCACGGTATTCCACAGGTGGGTAAATACCTCTGAGTCGCCTTGTAAAGATTCTACTAGCAGAAAAAACAACGGGGTCGACAGTAATAACCCTGTCGACCACGCAATAAGCTGCCACTTCGACAGCTGAAATTTATAAGTCATTAAAGATCGAACTTCACCTCATCAATTAGCTTAAGGGCTAATGGACGATATTTGCTAATTTCATCAAGCGGTAAGCTGTCTTCCTTAAAGCTTCCCCATGATGCAACCAAACTTGAAAGCTTAACACCTGGCTTGACCGGGTACTCCATATTGAGCGAGGCATACATATTTTGCGCCTTATTGTCGGTCATATACTCTATAAGTTTCAAGGCATTTTCAGGGTTTTTAGCATACTTAGTAATTACCGCACCCGATACGTTAATATGCGAACCACGGTTAGTTTGGTTTGGAAAATTAATATTAACCGCATCTGCCCACGGTTTTTGCGCTTCATCTTGCAACATTTTACCTAAGTAGTAACTGTTACCTAAAGCTAAATTACATAAACCTTCTTTAACGGCTTTAACTTGCGCACGGTCATTTCCCTGCGGCTTACGCGCTAAATTAGCTTTTACACCCTCAAGCCATGTTTTAGTCTGGACTTCACCATGATGAGCAATCATGGAAGCCACTAACCCTAAGTTGTACGGGTGCTTACCAGAGCGAGTACAAATTTGACCTTTATATTCAGGTTCGGCTAAATCTTCATAACTCAGCTCAGGTAATGGACCTAAACGCTCTTTTGAAGAGTAAACATTACGCACTCGTTTAGTGAGCGCCACCCACTGACCATCGCCATCACGAAATGCAGCCGGCACATTATTATTAACCTGCTCGCTCTCAATAGTTTGCGTTAGCTTTAGCTCTTCTAACTGAATTAACGCACTAAAGTTAGACGTTAAAACTAAATCTGCTTTGCTGTGCTTGCCTTCACGCTTAACACGCTCGATTAGGCCTTTTTTAGCAAACACAACATTAGTTTTAATGCCTGTTTGCTGTGTAAAATCATCTAAAATAGGTTTAATTAAAAAAGGTTGTCTAAATGAGTAAATATTCACAACATCGGTTGCAACAGCAGGTGCTGAGATAATTAACCCAACAACAAGCGCGAGTGTTTTTTTCATATTTTCTTACCTGACTAATAATTATTATCATTAATTTTACCGCGATGAACTAAAAAGTGCACACTTTATATAATTACTTAGTGATAAATACGCCCAAAAAAGAAAACCCTTGTAAGATATCTCTTACGCTTATGGCAGTAAATGAGTAAAAACACCCTACATAACACCCCATAAATACAGCAAGCCATTGTATTTTAAATAATTTATAAATATTTCATTTGTAAGAACATAAACCATAAGCGGTTTTATCCTACATTTACTGCAAATCACTCTCTATAATTAACCCATAAATAAGCAACGACGCTTACCGAGTAAATGGAAACGGATTAACTACTCGAATACCAAGGTTTGGTTTTTAGGATAACAGGGATTTAAGGACAGGCTCAGGATGAGTATCGCAATGGATTATTGCACAAGGGATAGCATCAGGATGATGCATAATGGATAACAACAGCGGAATAGTTGTTTATAAAGGATAGGGAACAAAAAGGACAGGCCTTAAAGGCAACACAACGGAATGGTAACAAAGGGAATGCACTCGGATGTGCAATAAGGATTGGTAATAGATTTTACCTTACAGGATGTTTTAGGGATTTATGGAGACAGGCCCGGATAGCCTATATTACATAGAACTAGAAAGTAATATTGTAATAACACGGATCGTAAAAATTGGAGTTGATTAGGTTCAATTGCAGGATGCAACAAAGTTAGAAGATTCCGCAAGCGCGACTAGAGATGGTTCGCGCTTTTCTTTTGCCTGAAAGTCAGCGGTCAGCCAAATTATATATGTTTAGGCTATACTCAAGCGTCAAATTCAGCTTTTTCGTATTAATACCCTGCACTTTATTCGGGCCTGCCTTTGTTACGCTTACCAAGTAAATAAGCGTCGCGAAACTTAATAAAATGCTGTTCTAATTTAGTGCTCGCATCAACTTCACCAGCCAATGCTAATACCATAATAGCCACTTCTGCCGTACCTAACTGATGAGCATGAGGCGCTACACGTAATCGGTAATCAGAGAGTTTTTCTGAGGTAATAGACAGCACAGGTAAGTTATCTAAATAAGGACTCTTACGAATCATTTTTTTAGCTTCTCGCCATGTACCATCTAAAAATATAAACAATGGCTGTTTACCTGCATGCGTTTCAACCTGGGTTACCACCCTATCAGTTTCAACATCTTCAGCCGGAAAAATCACAAAAGGCTGATATTTATCATTATTCAACAATGCCAATAAAGCAGGATCTGGGGAGGTTCTATCCCAACGAAACGCGTGATTATCAGGCACTATTTCAGCAATTAAACGCCCTGTATTAGACGGTTTAAAACTTTCATTATGATACATAAGTAAGCATACTGCAGCGCTGCAGCTTGCGTACTCAGCGCCCTCACAAATACAGTAATGCTTGGCAATTAAGCATTGTTCACAACGATCCATTTTTCCACCACGGGCATTAAACTCACGTCGAGATTCACTTATTTGCTGAGCACGTAATGCTAAAACTGAATTTTTTAAACTCTGGGTCACTGTGGGTATTTACCTATAAATTGATGGCTGCGCATTGTAGCTAAAATAAAAGGAAATAGATATCTGCGGGCTGCGGGCTGCGGGCTGCGGGCTGCGGGCTGCGGGCGCTAGTAAAATAAAACACCGAGCTTTTTGCAAGCATAACTTTTATGTTGCAGGCGTGAATTTATCTCGCGCAGGTTTAATTTTGAGGCTTTAAGCCCGTTGCCTGTTGCCCGGCACTCGCAGCTCGATATGCTTTAGTCTTTGTTTTTGCACCATAGAGACGCTACGCTAGATAGAACAATCTTTTGCTAAACGCTGAGGCTATAAAAACAAAAAACCCAAGCCGAGGCTTGGGTTTTTTATCGCGATTAACTAAAAGAAATTACTTCTTCTTTTTAACTGCTTTTTTGTTTGGTAAATCAGTGATTGAACCTTCAAAAATTTCAGCAGCAAGGCCGATTGATTCGTTCAATGTTGGGTGAGCATGAATTGTTAGCGCTAGGTCTTCACCATCTGCACCCATTTCAATACCTAGACCGATTTCGCCCAGCATTTCGCCTGCGTTAATACCAATCATAGCACCACCGATAATACGGCCGCTTTCTTTATCAAAAATAAGCTTAGTAGAACCTTCAGTACGTGAAGAAGCAATAGCACGACCCGATGCAGCCCAAGGGAATACAGCTGTTTCAATGCTTAAACCTTGCTCTTTCGCTTCTTTTTCAGTTACACCCGCCCATGCAATTTCAGGGTCAGTATAAGCAATTGAAGGAATACACTTAGGGTCAAAGTAATGTTTTTGACCAGAGATAACTTCTGCTGCAACATGGCCTTCATGAACCGCTTTATGCGCAAGCATAGGTTGACCCACTAAGTCACCAATCGCAAAAATATGTTCTACGTTAGTACGTAATTGCTTATCAACGTTAATAAAACCACGCTCATCAACATTCACACCCGCTTTATCAGCGTCTAACATGTTACCATTTGGTGTACGACCTACAGCAACAAGTACTTTGTCGTAACGTACTGGCTCTGCCGGTGCATTTTTGCCTTCAAACGTAACATATAAACCGTCGTCTTTTGCTTCAACGCCAGTTACTTTAGTTGAAAGCATTACATTAAACTTGTCTTTAACATGCTTTTGGTAAATTTTAATGATGTCTTTATCAGCAGCAGGAACAAGTTGGTCTGCAAATTCTACAACATCAATTGCAGAACCTAGTGCACGGTAAACCGTACCCATTTCAAGACCGATAATACCACCACCTAAAACAAGTAGCTTTTCAGGAACATCTTTAAGCTCTAGCGCGCCCGTTGAATCAATAACGCGATCATCCTCAGGGATGAAAGGTAAGTTTACAGGTTTAGAACCCGCAGCAATAATTGCGTTATCAAAGGTAATGGTTGTTTTACCGTCAGCGCCTTCAACATCTAAAGTGTTGCTACCAGTAAATTTACCGTAACCAGATACAACTTTTACTTTACGCATTTTAGCCATGCCGTCTAAGCCACCTGTAAGCTGGCCAACAACAGAGTCTTTCCAAGAACGAACTTCATCTAAGTCAATTTTTGGTGCGCCAAAAGTAACGCCGTGAGATGACATTTCTGCAGCATCATCAATCACTTTAGCTACGTGTAAAAGTGCTTTAGAAGGAATACAACCAACATTAAGACATACACCGCCTAATGTCTCGCGAGATTCTACTAATGTAACTTCTAAGCCCAAGTCAGCAGCGCGAAAAGCCGCAGAGTAACCACCAGGACCACCGCCTAGTACAACAACTTGAGTTTTTAATTCGTTGCTCATGCTATTACCTTTATTGTTTGAACGGGACACAGCCCCAAAATTTAACTGCCATGTTTCTGCAAGGCAGAAAAGGGCATTTGTGCAAATATTGTATCATTGCAAATGATAAAAATCCCAGCTAAAAACAACTGGCTGGGATTTGATTTTACTCACTCTGTAGTGATCACATCACTAACTGGCGTATATCACTCATGTAACTTGCAAGAGTAACAGTAAAGCGTGCAGCAAGTGCACCGTCAATCACTCTATGGTCGTAAGACATTGAAAGTGGAACCATTAGCTTAGGCTCAAACTCTTTACCATTCCACTTAGGCTTCATTTCAGATTTTGACACACCTAAAATTGCCACCTCAGGCGCATTCACAATCGGCGTAAATGCCGTACCGCCAATGCCACCTAGGCTTGAAATAGTAAAACAACCACCTTGCATATCTGATGAACTTAACTTGCCATCACGCGCTTTAACAGATACTTCCATTAGTTCACGAGATAGTTCAATAATGCCTTTTTTATCAACATCTTTAAACACTGGTACAACTAAGCCATTTGGCGTATCAACCGCTACACCAATATTAATGTACTTTTTAAGGATTAAGCTTTCGCCATCCTCTGAAATCGATGAGTTAAATGTAGGGAACTCAGCAAGCGCTTTAGCAGCTGCTTTCATTACAAATACAAGTGGCGTAATTTTAACACCCAGCTTTTTCTTCTCGTTAAGGGCATTTTGCTCTTTACGGAACTGCTCAAGGCTCGTGATATCAGCTTCATCAAACTGAGTAACATGTGGAATTTGCACCCAGTTACGGTGTAAGTTTTTACCTGACAGCTTTTGAATACGAGAGAGTTTTTTCTCTTCTATTTCACCAAACTTAGCAAAATCAACTTTTGGCCATGGAATTAAACCAAGCTCACCGCCACCCGCATTGCCTTTAGCTGCTGATACTTGACCAGACTCAACTTGCTTAACCAGTTGCTTAACATAGTTTTGCACGTCTTCTTTAACAACACGGTTTTTACGGCCCGTGCCTTTAACGTTAGCAAGGTTAATACCAAACTCACGTGCTAAACGGCGAACCACTGGCGATGCATGTGCATAAGCGCTATTGTTTTCAAAGCTTTCAGAGCTTGCTTTAGCAGATGATGCTGCTGGTTTTGACTCAGCCTGAGCTGCCGGCTTAGATTCTGTTTTAGGCGCTGGTGCTGATTTTTCTGCAGGTGCTGCAGCTGGTGCACTACCCGCCACTTCAAATACAAAAATCAATGAGCCAGTTTTAACTTTATCGCCAGTCGCTACTTTAATCTCTTTAACAGTACCTGCAAACGGCGCCGGTACTTCCATAGCTGCTTTGTCGCCTTCAACGTTTAAGATAGATTGCTCTTCTTCTACGCTATCGCCAACCGCAACCATCACTTCTGTTACTTCAACTTCGTCATCACCAATATCAGGCACGCTAACTTCTTTAGTGCTTGATGCCGATGTTTGTTCAGCAGTCTTCTCTTGTGCTTTTGAATCAGCTGCAGGGGCACTTTGGTTATCACCACCTGACACTTCAAAAACAAATACTAATGAACCCGTTTTCACTTTGTCACCAGTATTTACTTTAATTTCTTTTACTGTACCGGCAAAGGGTGCTGGTACTTCCATTGCCGCTTTGTCGCCTTCAACGTTTAAGATAGATTGCTCTTCTTCTACGCTATCACCAACTGCAACCATAATTTCAGTTACTTCAACTTCGTCATCACCAATATCTGGCACAGTGACTTCTTTGGTTGATGAAGCCGATGACGCAGCAGGTGCTGCTTCCTCGGTTTTTTCAGCTTCTTTAGAGTCAGCAGCAGAATCTTGCGCTTCACCTTCAAAGGTGAACACTAAAGTGCCTGTGGTAACAGTGTCACCCACATTTACTTTAATTTCTTTTACCGTACCGGCTTGTTCAGCAGGTACTTCCATCGCAGCTTTATCACCTTCAACACTTAATAGTGATTGGTCAACTTCAACTTTATCGCCAACGCTCACTAGTATTTCGGTTACTTCTACTTCATCGCCACCGATATCAGGTACTTTAATTTCAATACTCATTGCAAACCTCTTATGCGTACAGTGGATTTAGTTTGTTAGTGTCGATGTTGAATTTTTTAATTGCTTCAACAACCACTGACTTTTCAACTTCACCACGTTTAGCAAGTTCAGATAATGTCGCAACTACCACGTAGCTTGCGTTAACTTCAAAGTGACGACGTAGGTTTTCACGGCTGTCTGAACGACCGTAACCATCTGTACCCAATACTTTGTAGTTATTGCTTGGAATAAATGAACGCGCTTGTTCTGCGTAGTTTTTCATGTAGTCCGTTGCAGCAACAGTTACTGAATCGTTTAATACACTAGTGATGTATGGCGTTTTTTGCTCGCTTTCTGGGTTAAGCATGTTGAAACGTTCAACATCTTGTCCATCACGGGTAAGTTCATTGAATGAAGTTACTGAGTAAACATCAGACGCAATACCAAACTCTTCGCTTAAAATTGCTGCAGCTTTACGCACTTCAGTCATGATAGTACCTGAGCTTAATAGCTGTACGTTGGCTTTTTTACCTTCGTAGCTTTCTAGCTTGTAGATACCTTTACGAATACCTTCTTCAGCGCCTTCTGGCATTGCTGGCTGATGGTAATTTTCGTTCATTAGCGTTAGATAGTAGTAAATGTTTTCTTGCTCTTCACCGTACATACGACGAATACCGTCTTGCACGATAACCGCTACTTCAAATGCATAAGTAGGATCGTAAGAAATACAGTTAGGTACCGTGTTTGCAAGAATGTGGCTGTGGCCATCTTCGTGCTGTAAGCCTTCACCATTTAGCGTTGTACGACCCGCTGTAGCACCTAATAAGAAACCACGTGCTTGTTGATCCCCTGCCATCCATGCCATGTCACCTACACGTTGGAAACCAAACATAGAGTAGTAAATGTAGAATGGGATCATCGGTAAGTCGTTGGTGCTGTATGATGTTGCAGCAGCAACCCATGACGACATTGCACCTAGCTCGTTAATCCCTTCTTGTAATACCTGCCCTGAGGTTGCTTCTTTGTAGTAAGAAACAATATCACGGTCTTGAGGGGTGTAATTTTGGCCATGTGGGTTGTAAATACCGATTTGACGGAATAAACCTTCCATACCAAAAGTACGTGCTTCATCGGCAATAATTGGCACAATATTTTTACCAATACCTTTATCTTTTAATAAGATATTAAGTGCACGTACAAAGCCCATAGTGGTTGAAATATCACGCTTTTGCTCTTCAAGTAACGGCTTGAACGCATCTACTTCTGGTAACTGTAACTTTTCAGAGAACTTGGCAATACGTGTTGGCGTGTAACCTTGTAGCGCATCACGACGTGCATGAAGGTACTTGTACTCTGGAGAATCTTTTTCAAGCTCTAAGTATGGTAGCTCTTTTAATTGCTCTTCAGATACTAAATCATCTAAGCCTAAACGAGAGCGTAAGTGAGCCACATGCGACATGTCCATTTTCTTAACTTGGTGCGCAATGTTTTTACCTTCAGCCGCTTCACCCATGCCGTAACCTTTTACTGTTTTAGCAAGGATCACTGTTGGGCGATCTTTCGTCTCTTCTGCTTTTTTAAAGGCGGCAAACAGCTTTGAAGGCTCATGACCACCGCGCTTAAGGGCGAAAATTTCTTCATCGGTCATATCAGCAACAAGCGCTGCTGTTTCTGGGTAGCGACCAAAGAAATGTTCACGTACGTACGCGCCATCTTTCGCTTTATATGTTTGGTAATCACCATCAACAGTTTCGTTCATTAACTGTAGTAATTTACCTGTGGTGTCTTTAGCAAGCAGAATATCCCAACCGCTGCCCCAAACAAGTTTAATAACATTCCAGCCAGCGCCTTTAAATAGGCCTTCTAGCTCTTGAATGATTTTACCGTTACCCATTACAGGGCCATCTAAGCGCTGTAGGTTACAGTTAATTAAGTAACATAGGTTATCAAGCTTTTCACGGGCAGCAAAAGAAATAGCACCACGTGATTCTGGCTCATCCATTTCACCATCACCTAAAAACGCATATACACGTTGGTTTTTAGTGTCTTTTAAGCCACGGCCATCTAAGTACTTTAAGAAACGCGCTTGGTAAATTGAAGAAATTGGACCTAAGCCCATAGATACCGTTGGGAACTGCCAAAACTCAGGCATTAATTTAGGATGAGGGTAAGAAGGTAGGCCTTTACCATCTACTTCCTGACGGAAATTATCAAGCTGTTCAGCACTTAAACGCCCTTCAACAAATGCACGCGCATAAATACCCGGAGAAATATGACCTTGGTAATAAACTAAATCGCCGCCATCAACATCATTTGGCGCTTTAAAGAAATGGTTAAAACACACTTCGTAAAATGCAGCAGACGATTGGTAAGACGCCATATGGCCGCCTAAGTCGAGATCTTTTTTCGATGCACGCAATACAATCATAATCGCGTTCCAGCGAATAATTGAACGAATACGGCGCTCAAGATTTACATCACCAGGGTAGGCAGGTTCTTGATCAACCGGAATCGTATTAACGTAGTTTGTGTTAATGCCTGTTGGCATATCAACACCGTCTAAACGGGCTTGTTCTAACACTTGCTCAAGTAAAAACTGAGCTCGTTCAACACCTTCTTCGCGCACAACCGATTCAAGAGCTTGTAACCACTCTTGTGTTTCTAGCGCGTCTACGTCAATTTTATTGACTTCAGACATATGGAGGTTTCCTTATGTTTAAAATACTAATTTTATGTATTGAATACTTCACTGTTAACTCAAGTTAACAGTGAATGTACTTGCTTAATTTTGTTTGGTGCGTCTTAAACTACGTTCAATTCGCGAATGCTCTTTACCCGCTTCAAGCAATGCTTCTTCAATATAGGCTAAATGCGCATTACTCGCTAAGCGAGCTTGTTCAGGATTACCGTCAATCACTGCATCCATTAATAAGCGTCTATGCTCAGCTAATTGGCTGCTTATATCTGACTTTTTAAGTAATACCGTTAAATTTTGTAAAACATTCTGCTCAAGTAAGCTTTGCATCCCTCTTACTAAATGCAGTAACACTACGTTATGAGACGCCTCTGCGATGCAAAAATGAAAGTCATTAATCGCTTTGGCTTTTTGCTTTAATTCATCTTTAGCTAATGCAATCTGATCAAAGCTCTGTTTTACTTTTGCAAAATCGTTGCTTGTGCCGCGAAGTGCTGCGTAATAAGCCGCAATTCCCTCTAGCGCATGACGAAATTCTAATAAATCAAATTGCGATTCGGGGTGTTTACTGATCAAATCAAACAACGGATCAGTCAGCCCCTCTTCCAATTGATTTTTTACATACGTTCCACCACCTTGACGACGGGTTACAAGCCCTTTTGCCTCAAGCTTTTGAATGGCTTCACGCAACGACGGACGCGACACTTCAAATTGCTTAGCGAGTTCACGCTCCGGTGGTAACTTTTCTCCTGATGCTAACGACCCCTCAAGAATCATGTTCTCAAGTTGTTGTAAAATAACATCAGATAATTTTGCCGCTTTAATTTTTAAAGACATCAATCAACGTCCGCGTTGTATAAGTGCTAGCAGCCCATTAAATAAGGCTTTTAACTGAATGACCTGACCAAAAGGTAAATTGGTCATACCAAATTTTGCCATACGTTATCAAAAACCGTAATTACTGTCAATTTACAGCAGTTTTAAAGCCCTAAGGCCAGCGTAACGTAATTTAAACAAAGTTCAAATAATACACAGATCACAGAGGGTAAAGAAAGGTTAATAAGATGAAAAACAAATGGTCAGACCAGCTGATTTTAATTTTCGGGGTTCGGGGTTCGGGGTTCGGGGTTCGGGGTTCGGGGTTCGGGGTTCGGGGTTCGGGGTTCGGGGTTCGGGGTTCGGCAGTAGGATAAAACGTAGCGCCTCATACAAACATACCTTTATTTTATTGTAATCGAGAGTTTACCTCCCGCATATTTAGGGTCTAGGTTAAAGATCAAAGGTTTTAAGCCCGTTCCCCGTTGCTCATTGCTCGTAGCCCGCCAACTAATACCTAGAACCTAACCCCTGCTCTTTAACTTAAACCACCAAATAAAGTCATTAAGGCAATTAATACTAAATAAAAAAGTACATTTCGCTTAACCAGTTTGATCATGCAGGTGGCCTCAAAGGTGCAACCATAGTAGCGCTCTTCAACTTGTTCAGCCGCTAGCCCCGTATAAGTAACCACCTTGCGATTAGGGCTTGAAAAGTCAAACACGTAATGCAGCCAACAACTAGTCCCTTTATTAAAGTTACCAATCACTAAATAACCAAAACTGGTAATACGCGCTGGGAGCCAATCTAGCCAAAACAATAAACGGTGGATTAACTTAAAATGCTTAGCAATTACTTCATCACGATTGTCACTCACTAAGTCGGCAAAAGTGCGCACTAGCGCATAAAAAACAGCACCGACAACACCCAATACCACAAACCAAAATATAACCGCACAATAAAATCGAAAGTTAACCCAAGCCAGCGTTTGCCCTAAGGTTTCACCTCCTTGTTGCTCCTCAGTGCGCTTTTGTCCCAATTGCAAAGCGTATAAGGTAGCTGCAGTTTGATCACCTCGAGTTAATGCATTGAGGTACGACTTATACAAAGCACGCTGTTTAGCACAACCAAAGCACACCAATAACACTGCCACATTAAAAACAAGCTGCCAAAGTACAAAGTCAGATAAAAAATACACACACCCAATAGCAATCACAGGCAGGAATAGCCAAATTAAAAACCCCGTAGCTGTGCCAAATAAACCTTTATTGGTCAATAAATTAACAGAGCGAGTTAAGTAGCCATTAGCGTAATAACTCATTTGCCAATGCGCAGAGCGAGCACCTAAACGCTCAAGTATCAGTGCTATTATTATTGAAACCAAAACCATGTTGCTACTCGCTTTACTTAGTTATTCAATTAGGTTAAAAAATTTACGCCAGTTAAAACTCGCCCCAGGGTCGGTTTTTCGCCCAGGGGCAATATCGCAGTGCCCTACTATATTACCGGCTGTTATTTTTGGGTAGCGCTGCATTATAACTTGCGCCAATGTGGCTAAACTTTGATATTGACCATCGGTATAATTAGTTGTATCTGTGCCCTCAAGCTCTATACCTATACTAAAATCATTACAATTTTGTTGCCCCGCAAAGCAGGAACGCCCCGCGTGCCATGCACGTTTTTCAAAAGGCACGTACTGTATAATCTCGCCGCAGCGCTTAATAAAACAATGCGCTGATACTCTAAGCCCTTCTAGGTCACTAAAGCTAGGGTGCGCATTACAATCAATACACCCCATAAATAAGTCATCAACGTAAGAAGTGTTAAATTGCCCAGCGGGTAATGAAATATTATGAATAACCAACAGCGAAATATCGCAGTGAGCAGGTCGCTCATCAAAGTGGCTACACGCCCGCTGGCTAATATTATTTATAACGCCTAAAGAATCTATTTTCATACTATTTATTTAAAACTTATGTAGCCCGCTGCCCATAGCCCGTTACCCGCATCCCGTTACCCGTAGCTCGCAGCGCTCAGGTTAATCAACCAAAATTGATGTATATCAAGATGCTAATAGATTTAATCCCATAAAGATAGCGTAATACTAAACGATAAAATATGATTAACGCGTTATTTAAGCGCTGGCTTTTTAGTTTAGTTGTTAGCTGCTTCTAATTAGTAATTAAACAGAGTAAAATTTAGTTAATTTATTATCTACTATGAGCTTTTTCATGTCTATTTCGCATACCCTAATTAGCCAACTTGTTACCTTAGCACTGGATGAAGACCTAAATAACCAAAGCGCAGAACAAGGCGATATTACCGCACAGCTTATTCCTCAAGCAGAGCAAGCTAATGCGAAAGTGATCACTCGTGAAGACTGCATTTTTTGTGGTAAAGATCTAATCATAGAAGTGTTCAAACAAGTCGACCCAAGTGTGGTTGTAAACATATGCGTTAACGATGGCGACTTTGTTAGTGCCAATAGCACCCTATTTACCGCATCCGGTTCTGCTCGCGCTATTTTAACGGCCGAGCGCACCGCACTTAATTTTGTACAAACGCTTTCTGGCACAGCTACCACCACAGCGCATTATGTAAAAGAGCTAAGTGGTACTAGCACGCAACTACTCGATACTCGTAAAACCATTCCAGGGTTAAGAGCATTGCAAAAATATGCAGTTAAGTGTGGTGGCGGTGCAAACCACCGAATTGGATTGTTTGATGCGTTTTTAATTAAAGAAAACCACATAGCTGCTTGTGGAGGAATTAATAACGCAGTAGCTCAAGCTAAGCTAAATCATGCCGATAAACCTATAGAGGTTGAGGTTGAATCGTTTGATGAGCTAGAGCAAGCCATTAACGCTGGCGCCGACATTATAATGTTAGATAATTTTAACCCAGAGCAAATACGACAAGCAGTTAACATTACAAATAAGCGCGCTAAATTAGAAGTATCAGGCAATATGACTCTAGAAACACTAAAAGCCTACTCGCAAGCTGGGGTCGACTTTATCTCAAGTGGTGCGCTTACAAAAAATTTACAATCAATCGATTTATCGATGCGATTTGAATAAATAATGTAAAATTTATTTATATATTCTTGCGCTAATTGATTGACAGCTTTTAAAAAAGGGCATTAAATAATTCAAAAGGATTATTTGTAACAAGTTATTAAATTAATGCGTTTTTTATAAAGTTTTTACATACAAAAGCGCAATAAACAGTGTTAGACTCATCCATATTGACTAGTTTTAAATTTTTAATTAGTTAAAAAGAGTGAAAAAGCCTTTATAAGGGACAGAGTAAAAATAAGCGACAGGGTTTATTTTTATAATTAACTTGTAACTTACACGGGTTATAACTAACTTTTAATAGTTAGGCTTATACTCAAATAAGGGTCAAGTTAGTACGTAATCGCCATATAGCGTGCTGTATTTGCGGCAAATATTTTACCACTCAAGCGCAGCACTAAATTTGGCAAAATGATTTTATTTTTGTAGTAACAGGTTAAGTAAACACATAAGTTATAGTTTTAAAACTTATACCCGTTTGGCTTACCACAACATTATCCTTTAGGAGAGGAAACATGCAAACAATGACACAACAAAACCAAAAGGGTTTCACCCTAATTGAATTAATGATTGTAGTAGCAATCATCGGTATTTTAGCAGCAGTAGCACTGCCTGCTTATCAGGATTATACAACGCGAGCGAAAATGAGTGAGGTTATTACTTTTGCGGGTTCAGCAAAGACCGCGGTTAGTGAGTGCGCAATCACTACTGGAGATATCAGTACCTGTAGCTCTAACGCTGCGGTTGGCTTAGATTCAACAGCTACTAATATAAAATCTACCTACGTGGAGTCTGTTACAGTTGGTGCAAACGGTTTAGTTACTGCAGCGATTCAAGGTACTGGTGTAACAGACTTGGATGCTGGATCGATAGCATTCACACCAGTTCAGACAGATGGTAGTGTATCATGGACATGTTCTGTAAGTAGTGCGGCTCTGAACAAATACGTTCCGCAAAACTGTAGAGCTGCAGTAACTCCATAATTCATTAAAAATAAGCTTTTACATTTAAAATTAATGAGGTAGCTTTTTGCTACCTTTTTAATGTGCTCAAGGGCGTGAGTTAATGGTAAAAAAACAAGAAGATAAAAGTTTCGACATCTTCCAATGGACAGGTGTAAGCGCTCGAGGAAAAAAACTCGAAGGTGAGCTGACAGGCTCCAGCATTGCCTTAGTTAAGGCACAGCTTCGTAAGCAAGGCATTACTCCCTCAAAAGTCAAACGAAGAGCCAAGCCTTTGTTTGGTATTCAAAGAATACAAAAAATCACCCCAAAGGATATTGCTTTAGTGACAAGGCAGATAGCCACTATGCTGATGGCAGGTGTGCCGCTGATACAATCAATTGAGATGATAGGCTCTGGCTCCACTAATAAAAGCGTGAGCAAACTCATGGAAACCATTGGTGATGAGGTTAAAGCGGGGCAACCATTATCAATGGCACTTAGAAAGCATCCTCGTTATTTTGATGATTTATATTGCGATTTAGTGGCCTCAGGTGAGCAGTCAGGCTCTTTGGATAAAATATTTGACCGCGTCGCCCTTTATAAAGAAAAATCAGAAGCGCTGAAATCAAAAATTAAAAAAGCCATGTTTTATCCAGCGGCAGTTTTAGTTGTCGCATTCATTGTTACCTCTATCTTGCTGATATTTGTAGTACCGCAATTTCAAGATATTTTTGCTGGCTTTGGTGCCGAACTGCCCGCTTTTACGTTATTCGTCATCGCCATTTCTGAATTTATGCAAGCCAACTGGTGGATAGCCCTAATTGGCGTTGTGGCATTTGGTTATATATTTAAAGAAGCACATTTAAGAAGTTTAAAACTGCGTGATGCCACTGACCGCGCCATACTTAAACTCCCTGTTGTTGGTATGATTTTAAATAAAGCAGCCGTAGCGCGTTATGCACGTACTTTATCGACCACCTTTGCTGCTGGTGTACCATTGGTGGATGCTTTGGATTCTGCAGCCGGTGCCTCAGGAAACGCGGTTTACCGTTATGCTATTTTAGAAATAAAAGCCGAGGTAAGCTCAGGTAATCAAATGAATTGGGCAATGCGTAATTCAAAAATATTCCCCGATATGGTAGTGCAAATGGTCGCCATTGGTGAAGAATCAGGATCGCTTGATGGCATGCTCGCTAAAGTCGCCACTATTTACGAGCAAGAAGTAGATGACGCGGTAGATGGCCTATCTAGCTTACTGGAGCCATTAATCATGGCGGTACTCGGTGTATTAGTTGGCGGCTTAATTGTGGCCATGTACTTACCTATTTTCCAACTAGGTTCAGTTATTTAAACAGGTTTTAGGGTCGAGGTGCGAGGCCCGCAGCTCGTTACCCGTAACCTTAACTACCTCTAAAAGCGAAGCGTCTCTTAACCTCTTTGTGAATAATGACCTTGCGCGGCATAAAGCCCCGCCTACAGAACAATTAAAACGCGAGGGTACCCGCATCTCGTTGCCCGAACCTTTAACCTAATCCTAATTTTGCACTTATATAAAACCACTGTATTATCAACACAGAATTTAGTTTTAGGTAAAATAAATGCAAAGTCTTTTTATTGATATCAGCCACGCGATGCAAGCTAACTTATGGTTTTATTTGACCACAGTTGCCCTAGTGAGTTTATGTATTGGTAGTTTTTTAAATGTGGTGATATACCGCTTGCCACTGATGATGCAAAAAGAATGGCAAACTGAATGCCGCTTATTATTAGCCGATGAACTAACCAGCCCAAAGGCTGAACAGACCACTTCACAGACTACTGGCACGTTTAATTTAGTTAAGCCCAACTCATGTTGTCCCAAGTGCAAAGCAGCCATTAAGCCATGGCAAAACATCCCTATATTTAGTTGGTTATTTTTAAAAGGTAAATGTGCAACCTGTGATAACCCAATCTCAGTGCGTTACCCAATCGTTGAAGCCATTACCGCTATTTTAAGCCTAGTTGTTGCTTACACTTTTGGCGCAACTGAGCAGGCCTTATTGTACATTGTAGTGACTTGGGCATTGGTAGCACTGACTTTTATTGATATTGATCACATGCTACTGCCAGATCAGCTTACTTTGCCGCTTTTATGGCTGGCGTTAATCGCCTCAGTTGTGGGTTATACCATAGCCCCTAGCGATGCCATTATTGGTGCAGCATGTGGTTACTTAAGCTTATGGAGCGTGTTTTGGCTGTTTAAGCTAATTACTGGCAAAGAAGGTATGGGTTATGGCGACTTTAAATTACTGGCTGTATTTGGCGCACTGCTGGGTTGGCAATCGTTATTGACCATTATTTTACTTTCAAGCGTAGTTGGCGCTGTTATTGGCATTGCCCTACTGAGTATTCAAGGTAAAGACAAAGCAACCCCTATTCCTTTTGGCCCTTATTTAGCAATAGCCGGTTGGATAACTATGCTGTGGGGGACACAACTACAAAACAGCTATTTTAATTTTATTGGTTACTAATTATGAGTAATACACAAAACCATAAAAATAACTGGGTGCTGGGCCTAACCGGCGGGATTGGCTGTGGTAAAACCGCAGTTAGCGATATGTTGGCAGAACTAGGCATTACTATTGTTGATGCTGATATTATAGCTCGCCAAGTAGTTGAACCTGGCACTGATGGTCTAAAAGCTATTGTTGAGCATTTTGGCACTGACATACTCGATGAACATGGCTCATTAAACCGTAGCGAACTACGATCGCGGATTTTTAGTAATCCTGAACAAAAAACATGGCTCAATGGGCTGTTGCACCCTTTAATTCGTACTAAACTGCTCACTGACTTAAAAAACGCGAAAAGCGACTATGTGGTTTTAGTTGCCCCGTTATTATTTGAAAATGGGCTTGATCGCTACTGTAATCGCACCTTGCTGATTGATGTACCAGTAGAAATACAAATTACCCGCACCACAAAACGTGACAATATAAGCTCTGAACAAGCAAAACAAATAATTGACGCACAAATGTCTCGTGAGCATAAACAACAAAAAGCGGATGATATTTTAAATAATAACCGCGATTTAAACGATGTAAAACAAGACTTACTTAAGCTACATAATTATTATTTACAGCAAGCAAAGTCTACAATATAGAGTGACTGACCCAATCACAGCGCAATAAACTGATATTTTTATCGGTAAATTATCTGCTGCATTGGTACGATTAATGTATTCCTTTCTTTTTTCTGATAAATTGCTGAGTAAAGAAGGATTAAATCAGGTGCGCAATGAATATTAACTCACCGTTACTAAGAAAATTTATTACCCTCGGCCGGGTTGATACCGATACCGTAAAAGCCAGGCAGCAAGACTTTGCGTCAACCGCAGAACTTATTTCTAAATGCGGAAAAATAGATAGCAACGATTTAGCTGAGCAATGTATTGATTTGTTTAGAGTGCCTTTTTTTGATTTAAAAGATTTTAATGTTGCACAAATTCCTGCCGAGCTAGTTAAAGAAAAGCTGATCCGCAAGCATCATATTTTACCTTTGGTACAAAAAGGCAGAAAAGTATATATTGCCGCCTCAGATCCTACCGATTACGGCGCTTTTGAAAACTTTGAATTTAGCACCGGTTTATCGTGTGAAGTGGTGGTGGTTGACTACCTACAGCTTGACCATAAAATTGAGCAACTATTGGATGCTGCAGGTAGCCTTAATTTAAGTGAGGATGAATTTAAAGAGTTTGCTGAACTAGATCCTGAGCCACAAAAAGATCATACGCCTAAAGACGATGACAAAGACGACGCCCCTATTATTGTCTACATTAATAAAATTTTAATGGACGCAATAAAAAAAGGCGCTTCGGATCTTCACTTTGAACCTTATGAACATAAATATCGTATTCGCTTTCGCATCGACGGAATTTTGCATGAGGTAGCCAGCCCGCCAAATACCTTAGCCAGTAAGCTATCTGCTCGTATAAAAGTTATGTCACGCCTTGATATCGCTGAAAAACGTAAGCCACAAGATGGCCGCATAAAACTCAAAGTGACAGAACGTAAAAGTATTGATTTTCGTGTTAGTACCATGCCTACCTTATGGGGCGAAAAAATTGTAATGCGTATCCTCGATTCATCAAGTGCCATGTTAGGTATTGATGTTTTAGGCTATGAACCCGAACAGAAAGAGCTCTACCTCGATGCACTAAATCAACCTCAGGGGATGATTTTAGTTACTGGCCCAACTGGCTCGGGTAAAACCGTATCCCTGTATACGGGCTTAAATATACTAAATCAGCCCGAGCGAAATATTAGTACCGCCGAAGATCCGGTAGAAATTAACCTCGAAGGGATTAACCAAGTACAAATAAACACTAAAGCCGACATGACATTTGCTAACGCTTTGCGCGCATTTTTACGCCAAGATCCCGATGTAGTAATGGTCGGTGAAATACGTGATTTAGAAACCGCTGAAATATCTATTAAGGCGGCGCAAACCGGTCATTTAGTGTTATCTACATTACATACTAACTCAGCACCAGAAACGATTACTCGTTTGTTAAATATGGGCGTACCCGCGTATAATGTGGCCAGTTCAATCAGCTTGATAATCGCCCAGCGTTTAGCCCGAAGGTTATGCTCTAAATGTAAAACGCCAGAGCAATTACCGCGTGAAGAACTTATGCGCCAAGGCTTTAGTGAACAGCAAATACAGGATATGGTTTTATATGCCCCCAAAGGCTGTGAAAACTGTACAGATGGCTTCAAAGGCCGTGTTGGTATTTACGAAGTTATGAAAGTTACTCCAGAAATTGCACAAATTATTATGCGTGGGGGTAACTCACTAGAAATTGCCGAAGTATCACTTAAAGCAGGGTTTAATAACATACGCTTATCAGGTCTTCGAAAAGCAGCAGAGGGCGTTACCTCTCTGGCTGAGATAAACCGTGTTACTAGTTTTTAAATAAAGTGCTTAGTTGCTTAACGATAAATTGAGCGGCTAAGCCTATATCAATTTGAGAGTAAATTATGCCAACTATGGTTAACTGCCCAACCTGCAAAATAAAAGTAGAATGGTCAGCACAAAGTCCGCACCGCCCTTTTTGTTCAAAGCGTTGCCAACTTATTGACTTAGGTGAGTGGTCGTTTGAAAATAATAAAATTTCAGCACCCATCACCTCTGCAGATGAATTCAATCAAGACATGATTGAAGACATTGAAGCAATGATGGCAAAAAATGAAGATGACTTTTTTAAATAATCACTCGTGTAATATAAAAAAGCCAGCATTTAGCTGGCTTTTTGCTTTGCGTTAAAACGTTATGCTCTATGTTCACGGTGTTTTTTATTCATTCGCTGCTGTATTTTAGCTAACTTTTCTTTTTGCTCAGCGTTAAGCAATTGCATTACTTGATGCTGGGTTTTTAATTTAATTAACCCCAATTGCTGTTTCTTATCTTGGCGTGCGGTTAATAACTCTTTAGCTGCATTTTCGTCAAAATTTGGCGCTGACAATAATGCATCCATTTGTGCTTTATAGGCTTGACGCTGTGCCTTGCGCACGTCTTTGTCTTGGCTTCTTAGCGCTTTAATTTGCGTTTTTTGCGCTGTAAAAATCGCTTTTAGTTGTGTTTGTTGATCTTGCGTAAGTGCCAGCTTATCTGCTGCTCGCTCAGAGAGTAAAAAGCGCGCTTGAGAGTGTTCTTGTTTATAGCCATCGCCTTTTGCGAATGCGCTGCCCGCACTGAGCGTTGCAGCTGTTAAGCCACATATAAGTACTAATTTTGATAGCGTGTTTACTTTAGTCATAATCATCACCTTTATATTGGGTTGGTTGTTGGCTGCTAACCAGTGTGTTCACTATAACTGGCTCAATGCAAAGTAACGCAAAGCAGTGTAAAGGTTATGTAAAGACTAACTATTGATACATTAAACGCGTAAAATAAAACCATAAACAGCGCGTAAGGCTTTATATATGAAACTATTAATGATTGATGATGATACCGGTTTATGCGAATTATTAAGCGAATACCTAAGTGCACAGGGCTTTAGCGTTCAAACCTCACATGATGGTCAACAAGGCTTAGAGCTTGCCTTGCAAAACGATTACGCGCTTATATTACTAGACGTTATGCTGCCCTCTATAGATGGCTTTGAAGTGCTGAAGCAACTCAGGCAAAGTAAATTAACACCAGTGATTATGTTGACCGCTAAAGGAGAAGACTTTGACCGTATTTTTGGTTTAGAGCTCGGCGCTGACGACTACATACCAAAGCCGTTTAATCACAGAGAACTCCTTGCCCGCGTAAAAGCAATTACTCGCCGCATTGAACATATAAATAGTGTAAGCAATAACACTAATAAAAAGCTCTCTTTAAATGGTATTACTATTAATTTTGCTGCGCGAGAGGCCAGTATTAATAACAGCCCCCTCACACTAACGGGCACCGAATACGAAATACTCGCTTTATTGATAAAACACGCGCCTGATGTAATTAGCAAAGAGCAAATAAGCGAAGATGTATTAGGCAGACGCTTAGCATCTTTCGACCGTTCTATAGATATGCATGTGAGTAATATTCGTAAAAAAATAGCCGAGCATATTGAGGGCGATAAAATTAAAACAATGAGGGGAACGGGTTATGTCTTCATCCAAGGAGAATAAACCTCTGCGTTTTAGTTGGCTTCGCCACCCACGGTATTATTTATTTTTTAAGGTCTTTACGTGGTTTTGGCTGACGATTATAGGCACTTTTACAGCGCTCTTTTTCTTAAGTAATATTTCACTAATAAACGCTATTAGCCATGATCCACTACAAGGGCCGATGCAAAAAAACCTAGAATATTTGGCACGAGGTATTGAGCGTAGCGCACATAAACACAAGCGCTCTATTAATGATATTATTACTCATCCGCGTTTAACTAAACGTAAGTTACTTTATTTAAATTCGCAAAATAGCGATGAAGTGTTGATCAGTAAAAATGTTGAGAACAATATTGATTTAAGCTTACTTAACTTTAGTAAGGGCATGTCGCCACAGGTTATTTTTACTGAATATTACCAAGCTTTTGGCCCTGTACGCATTCGGGTTCCTGAAGGGGAATTTGAGTTATATGAAATCGATATCAATCAGCAGCGACCACTCTTTATTCGCTTAAGATTATTACCCGTTTGGTTAAAAATTTCCATTGCAATTATCGCCTCACTTACATTAAGTTTCTTATTTAGTCGTAACTTAATTGCCCCTATAAATAGCTTAAAACAAGCAGCAATCAAGCTTTCAAACGGCGATTTAAGTGCGCGTGCGGCGATAAATAGTCAGCGAAAAGATGAACTTGGAGTTTTAGGACGCGACTTTAACCGTATGGCTGATCAACTTGAGCAGTTACTCAGCGCTCAAAAGCGTTTATTAGCCGATATATCCCATGAATTACGCTCTCCGCTAACTCGTTTAAAAATGGCTACGGGGTTGGCACAAATGCAGGCAAGTGAAGCAAGCCAATCGTATTTATTGCGTATTGAAAAAGAAGCTAATCAACTAGATAAAATGATAGCCGATGTATTGCAGGTATCGCGCTTAGAAGCTAATAGCCAACCTTTATCGCTGCAAACACAGTCGCTGCAAGTGATTGTTGACCATGTGATTAACGATGCTCAGTTTGAAGCAAAACAGCACAATAAAGCCCTAGTTGTACACGGTAATGTTGAAGTAAATATAGAGTGCGACGAAATGTTGATTGCCAGTGCCTTAGAGAACATTCTGCGCAACGCCATTAAATATGCACAACATACTATTAGTATTAGCTTAAAACACAGTGATACCATATACATACAAATATGTGATGATGGTCCAGGCGTCCCTAAAGCGCAACTTGATAAATTGTGTGAACCGTTTTTTAGGCAATCAGATGCACGCGACCGCATCAGCGGGGGTACGGGGTTAGGGTTAGCCATTGCAAAAAATGCGGTAATAGCGCATGGCGGAAATTTAGTCTTATCGAATAAAGAACAAGGTGGCTTGTGTGCTAATATAACCTTGCCGTTAATCAAAGAGTAAAGCATGTTTTATAGTTCAGAAGCCCAGCTTGAGAGTAATCAAGAGGCCATTAGTGTTTTTTATACTTCACATTTAACTAAAAGCTACTTAGATACACCTGCAGGAAAGTTATTTTACGCATACGCAATCCCTAACAATGCTACCACTGCAGTAGTGATAAGTACGGGGCGTGTTGAGGGCCTAGAAAAGTATAAAGAACTGATATGGGAGCTATACTGTAATAATTTTGCTGTGTTTATTATGGATCACCAAGGTCAGGGGCGCTCTTACAGACATCTTAAAAATAAGCATAAAGGCTTTGTAAAACATTATAATAACTACAGCAATGACCTTAATAACTTTGATCAGCAAATAGTTTCAAAGCATTGGCAAGGTAAAAAAGTCATGCTGGCTCATTCAATGGGTAGCGCGATAGCAGTTGATTATTTAGCTAATTTTGAAAACAGCTATAAAGGTGTGTTTTTGTCTGCGCCTATGTTTGATATTTTTACAAAAGACGTACCAAAAATACCAACGCAATTTATTGTTAACTTAGCCACTTGGCTTGGTTTACACTCTTGCTATGCATTTGGACAAGGCAACTACAACCCAATCCCATTTACAGAAAACGTACTTACTAGCAGCGAGGAGCGTTACACCTACTTTAGGCAAGCCTATCAATTAGAACCTAACATACAATTAGGTGGCGTTACGTTTGGCTGGCTCGCAGCTACGATATCATTCTTAAAGTCGATTGATAATCTAAACGTACCAATTCCATTGTTTATAGCAAGTGCAGCTAGCGATACAGTGGTTAATAACAAAGCGCAGTATAGTTTTGCAAAAAGGCATGCTCATGCAACAATCGAGAGTTTTGAAGATGCAAAACACGAGCTACTTTTTGAACGTGACGAAATTCGAAAGCCGCTATTAGCTAATTTTTATCAGTTTTGTGAGTCTATTACTTCTTGAGCAGTTTTAGAATTCACTAAAACAGAAAGCGGATCGAGGTGGATGAGTATATCTACCTCAGATTCAAAACGAGCACTTATCATGGCTTCTACTTCATCTGCTACTTTATGGGCACGAATAAGTGGTAAATTGTCATCAAGCTCTAAATGCAGCTGAATAAACTTAACTTTACCGCCTTGTCGAGTGCGAATACCGTGCACCCCATAAACGTCATTATGTTTACGCGCTATTTCAAAAATGCTTTGCTTTTCTTCATCGGGCAGCTCTTTATCCATTAAGTGTGAGGCACTCTCTGTTGCTATATCCCAGCTGTTATAAAGTAAATACCCTGCCACACCTATCGCAAACAAAGGGTCAGCATACAGTACCCCATAATAGGCCAGCAAAATAGCAAGTAGCACCGCAGCGTTTAAAATTAAATCGCCTTTGTAGTGCACAGAATCGGCTTTTATAGCGATTGACTCTGTATGCTTCACGACTTTATTTTGCACAAATACAATCACTAATGTACACACTATGGCAAAAATACTGACCCAAACACCTAATAATGAATGTGTCAGCTCTACGGGGTTAATGAGTCGCTCAATACCGTGAAACGCCAATAAACAACCCGAGCCTGCAATAAAAGCTGCTTGTCCCAGCCCTGCAAGCGCCTCCGCTTTACCGTGACCAAATCGGTGGTCATCGTCAGCAGGACGCAGTGCATACGATAAAACCAAAAAGCTCATTAGTGTCGCTGTGATATCCATTAATGAGTCGGTTAATGAGCCAAGCATTGACGCCGAACCCGACGCCAGCCACGCCCATGCTTTGGTCGCAATCATTAGGCTAACCATGACCATGGTCACGATGCTAGAGGCCTTGACCCAAAATTCATAACTGCGATTATGCACGTATCTTTCCGTTTTATGCTGTATTTAATGTTTTCAGTATATCATTTTTTATTCATTGTTCGTGTATACTGAGCCCGTCAAATTAAAGATTTTATAGGGCTTATTGTGCTGGATATTGTTTTATACCAACCTGAAATTCCGCCTAACACCGGGAATATCATTCGTTTATGTGCCAATACAGGCTATGCACTGCATTTAATTGAACCGTTAGGGTTTGAATGGGATGACAAACGTGTAAAACGCGCTGGCCTTGATTATCACGAATTTAGTCATGTGCAACGTCATGCTTCATTTGAAGCTTACTTAGAAAAGTGCCAGCCTAAAAAAGTGTATGCGTGCACCACTAAAGGTAGTCAGTTTCATCACCAAGCACAGTATGAAGCGGGTGATTGCTTAGTATTCGGCCCAGAAACCCGAGGCTTACCTGATGACATGATTCAAGCACTGCCAAACGAGCAACGCGTGCGTATTCCTATGCAAGCCGATAGCCGCAGTATGAATCTATCTAATGCGGTCGCTGTGTTTGTGTATGAATCTTGGCGCCAGCTTGGTTTTCCAAACGCCCAATAAGGTTTTAGGTTTTAGGTTTTAGGTTTTAGGTAAACAAAATACCTGTCACCTAAAACCTAGCAGTTCGTTTTATTCTGATTTCTGTTCACGACCTAATAAGGCCATAGCAGCTGCTTTCATGTCTTTATTTTCATAAAGTACTTTGTATATTTGCTCAGTGATTGGCATTTCAACACCAGCACGCTGCGCGAGTAGATATACTTCTTTGGTATTTCTAAAGCCTTCAACTACTTGGCCGATTGATGCAATCGCATCATCAACACTTTCACCTTGACCTAAGGCTAAACCAAAACGGCGATTGCGCGACTGATTATCGGTACAGGTTAGAATTAAATCGCCTAACCCAGCCATCCCCATAAAGGTCTCTGGCTTTGCACCTAGGGCACAACCCAAACGCGATAACTCTGCTAAACCACGGGTAATAAGCGCGGTACGTGCATTTGCACCAAAGCCAACACCATCAGAAATCCCTGCACCAATAGCAATTACGTTTTTAACCGCACCACCAAGCTGTATGCCAATAAAGTCGTCATTGTTGTACACTCTAAACGAGCGACCGCAATGTAATAAATCGGCAATTTGTTTCGCAAATGCTGATGACGTTGATGACACCGAAATAGCGGTTGGTGAGCCCTTAGCCATTTCTTTGGCAAAAGTTGGCCCCGAAAGCACTGCTAATGGTACTTCTTCACCGAGTTCTTGCACTGCCACTTCTTGCAATAAACGCCCAGTATCTGGCTCAAGCCCTTTAGTAGCCCACGCTATTTTTGCATCTGAGCGCAAAGCCGGTTTAATTTGCTTTAACGTGTCAGCAAACGCATGACTTGGCACAACAACTAAAACAATATCGCTAGCTGCTGTTGCATGCTGTAAATCGGCTTCAAGAGTTAAGGTATCAGGAAAAGGAATATCAGGTAAGTAACGTTGATTTTTTCGCTCAGCTGCAAGCGTCGCAACGTCTTGGCTATTGCGCCCCCATAAAGTCACTTTGTGACCATTTCGGGCTAAACAAATAGCAAGGGCGGTGCCATATGACCCCGCCCCTAAAACAGTAACAGCTGATGTTGCTGTATTCATAAATTATGCGTCTGCTGAAGCCTGCTCAGCTTGCGCTGTGCGTTGCTGCATGTACTGTGCAAATAATGCGTCAAAGTTAACTGGCGCAAGATTAAGCTGTGGAAACGTACCACGGTTTACTAAGTTCGATACCGCTTCACGTGCATATGGGAATAACACGTTAGGACAGAATGCACCTAGCATGTGTGCTAATTGCATCTCTTCAACTTCAGCAATAGTAAAAATACCTGCTTGTTGAATTTCACACAAAAACGCAGTTTCTTCACCGATAGATGCTGTCACAGTTAATGCTAAAACAACTTCGTATACACCTTCATCAAGCTTATTAGAGCGTGTATCTAAATCTAGTTTTACTTCTGGAGCCCACTCTTTTTGAAAAATAGCTGGTGAATTTGGCGTTTCAAACGACACATCTTTAGTGTAAATACGTTGAATAGTAAACTGTGCGCCTGCATCAGCTTCTGCTGCTGCGTTTTGATTTTGTTCGTTCATTGTTATTCCTAACCTGTTATTTATTATAATTAATTAAATTAAGCACTCAGCTTAGCGTCAAGGTGACCTTGTGCTTCTAGTGCCATCATGTCGTCACAGCCACCGATGTGTTCATCGTTGATAAAAATTTGTGGAACCGTGCTTGCGCCACCGGCTTTGGCGATCATTTCATCGCGAAGCTCTGGCTGAACGCCAATATCAATGTTTGTGTATTCTACACCTTTGCTGTCTAACAGCGCTAATGCGCGATGACAAAAAGGACAATATCCTTTGGTGTATAAAACAACGTTACTCATAATTAATCCTTAATCGGTTTAGCTAAGAGATATTAGCGACCGCTTGTTGTTGGCAGACTTGCTGATTGCCACGCACCTATACCGCCAGATAAAACATAAACCTGTTCATAGCCTGCTTTATGCATTGCGGTTGCAACACCTGAGGCAGTCATGCCTGCAGCACATACCACTATAATGGGTTTGCTCTTATACTTTTCAAGGGTTGAGAAATCAGATTCTTTAGCTTTTTCTGGGTTTAAATGCACAGCACCGGCAATATGACCTGTTTTAAACTCTTTTTGCCCGCGCATATCAACAACCTGACCGTCTTCGCGGTTAATAAGTAACGTTAACTGCTGAGGATTGATCTGACGAATTGCTGAAAATTTACTTTTTATTGCGCCACTAACAATAAGAAACGCAATCGCAACCCAAGCTAGGCTTAGAATTGGATGATTTGAGACAAATTCAATATATTGATCCATTCGACTTCCACTATAAAGTTACATGCTAAAACAAGGTGTTTTAGATATTTAATTCATATTTATTGTACTTACACAATGAGCAGTCACTCATCAATAAGTCAATTTAGAGCACTGCTAGGCTACTCTGAATTTTACCTACACATAGGCTTAACTTACCCCACAAGCCTATTCAATACTTGAATAAAATAGGGATTAGCCGCGCAAGTATACCCAAATCAGCTAAAAATGCGAGTTTAAGCACGCGTGAAAGCCACAATGTAGTGCTCTTTTAACTGAAAAATAACCTAACCCTTTAAAATATTCAATTGAGAGAGTGAGCTCATTGAAAATTTTTAATATCTTCTTTTCATTGCTGATCCTAGCTATAAAACACGGTATGCTTAAGCTTGGCATGTTGGCATTAATGTTAGCGTGTATTTTAGCAACGCTAATTATTCAGGAGTGACTATGACAGAGCATAAAAAACCACTGGTATTAATGATTTTAGATGGCTGGGGATACAGAGAAGATGAGCAAAGTAATGCCATTTTAGCTGCTAATACCCCTGTGTTAGATGAGCTTTGGGCAACTCGCCCTCATACATTAATTTCAGCATCGGGTTTAGATGTGGGTCTTCCTGGTGGTCAAATGGGTAATTCTGAGGTTGGCCACGTTAATTTAGGTGCTGGTCGTATTGTGTATCAAGATTTTACTCGCATCACAAAAGCCATTGATGATGGCGAATTTGATACAACCCCTGCACTGGTTGAAAACATTGATAAAGCTGTTCATGCCAACAAAGCCGTTCATATTATGGGACTGCTAAGCCCTGGTGGCGTTCATAGTCACGAAGATCATATTGTGGCGAGTATACAATTGGCTGCAAAACGCGGCGCTAAAGAGGTGTACTTTCATGCCTTTTTAGATGGCAGAGATACTCCCCCACGCAGCGCTAAAGCATCAATTGAGCGTATTGAAGCCTTGTTTAGCGAACTTAAATGTGGCCGTTTAGCCTCATTAATTGGTCGTTACTATGCCATGGACAGAGACAACCGCTGGAACCGTGTTGAAAAAGCGTATAATTTAATCACCCTAGGTGAAAGCGACTTTGATTATGAAGATGGCGTAAACGCACTTAACGCGGCTTATGAGCGCGATGAAAATGACGAATTTGTAGCAGCAAGTACTATTACCCCGAAAGGTAACGAATCAGTAAAAGTAAATGATGGCGACACCATTATATTTGCCAACTTTAGAGCAGACCGCGCACGCGAAATCACTCGCGCCTTTGTCGAACCTGATTTTGACGGCTTTAATAAGAAAAAATCGCCCGAGCTTAGTGCCTTTGTGATGATGACTGAATACGCTGCTGATATTGATGCGCCAGCGGCTTTTGGCCCAACGCCGCTTAATAACGTACTTGGCGAATGGTTTGAAAAACAAGGTAAAACTCAGCTACGTATATCTGAAACTGAAAAATATGCCCACGTTACCTTTTTCTTTAGTGGCGGACGCGAAAATGAGTTTGACGGCGAAACTCGCGAGCTGATCCCATCTCCTCAAGTAGCAACGTATGATTTACAGCCAGAAATGAACTCACAAATGCTTACCGATAAACTCGTTGCAGCAATAAAAAGTGGAAAGTATGATGCCATTATTTGTAACTACCCTAATGGCGATATGGTCGGCCACTCAGGTGTATTTGAAGCGGCAGTTAAAGCCTGTGAAGCAGTAGATAGCTGTATTGGTCGTGTAGTTGATGCCCTTAAAGAATATGGTGGAGAAGCACTAATAACTGCTGATCATGGTAATGCAGAGCAAATGGCAAACCTTAAAACAGGCCAAGCGCACACAGCACATACTAGCGAGCCAGTACCCTTTATTTATGTAGGTCGTGACGCACAAGCGCATACCGGTAAAGCCTTGAGCGATGTTGCACCTACTATGCTGCATTTAATGGGTTTGGAACAACCTGCAGAAATGACCGGTTCGCCAATTATGGTGTTGAAATAATTTATGAATAAAAGCGCATGCCGCATCATTGCGTGTATATGTGTACTAAACTCATTAGCCACTGGCGTTGCAGTGGCTAATGAAGATCGTACCAAAAAAGACCTATCCCAAGTACAAGTTGCTTTAGAGCAAAGCCAAGCTGAGTTTCAACAACAGCAAAAAGAAATAGCTAAACAGCAGCAAAAACTAAAAACACATGAGCTCGCTATAGCGAAAAACGCTAAAGCACTTAATATGGCTGAGCAATCCGTTAAAAAAACACAACAACAGCAAGCAGAGCAACAACAACGCGCGGCAAAGCTTGAAAAACAACAAGCCCAATTTCAACGTATTTTAGCAGCACAGTTAAAAAGTGCTTATATGGCAGGTAGCGATGACTATTCAAAAATGCTACTTAACCAAGAAGATACCGCCAAATTTGAACGCACACTTAGCTACTATAACTACCTGAATAAAGCTCGTATAAAGCAACTTGATGATCTTAAAGCACTGCAAGTTGAGATTGCAAAAAATCAAGCTGAGCTTGCGAAAACAAAAGAGAGGCTCGTTGCTTTATTTGAAGAACAAAAAAGACGACAAGCAGCACTTCTTGGGGCTAAAAATGAGCGCCAAGCAAGCTTACAAAACCTAAAAAAGCAGTTAAATAAAACCAAAAATTCCATTAGCTATTTAGAAGAAAACGAACAAACTCTGATCGCCACTATCAAAGAACTTGAAGAAGAAGAAAAAGTTACAAAAATTGAACTACTTGGCTTAAATCGTAATAAAGGAAAATTAAACTGGCCGAGCAAAGGAAAATTAGCGCATAGGTTTGGTCAACGTAAGCACGGCGGAATAAACTGGAAAGGTGTATTAATTTCTGCATCTGAAGGGACTTCAGTTAATAGCATTGATAATGGCCAAGTAGTATTTGCCGACTGGTTAAAAGGCTATGGCTGGGTAATCGTACTTGACCATGGTCAAGGTTTTATGAGCTTATACGGACACGCACAAACCTTGCTAAAAGACGTGGGTGATATGGTCAGAGAAGGTGAAAGTGTTGCATTAGTTGGGCAAAGCGGTGGACAAGCCGATTCTGGTCTATACTTTGAAATACGTCATAAAGGACGTGCTGTTAATCCCATAAAATGGTGCAGGCGTATTTAATATCAAAATAGCTGCATCCTGTTAGAGGCAGTTATGATAAACACACACATTTGCCAACAAAAAACCTCTGTGAAAAAGCGTGCACCCTGCTTTTGTTTTATCTTATTTGTTTTATTAGTGTTTTTTGGCTTTATAAATACAGCCTATGCAAGCTCGGTTAAAGACTTAGAAAGCCAAAAAATAAATGAAATACTGTTTAATATTCACACCTACTACGTTGATGATTTAGCACTGCAAAACAGTGAGTATATTGAATACAACTCGTCTCAATTTGAACGCTTATACTCTAAGCTCGACGCCTACTCTAAGTATTTAGATAAAAATGAGCTAAATGCATTATTTAATAACACGAATGGTCGCTATACCGGCCTAGGTATAGAAGTAAAAAGCATCGAGCAACGCACCACGATTGTTAAAGTAATTAATAATTCACCAGCCAAACAAGCAGGACTTCGCTCAGGCGATATAATTACTGCCGTTAATCAGCACTATGTAGAAAATAGTCCGATTGATTTAGTTGCACAATACATCAAAGACAGTGCTAACGGTAAAGTACAGCTAAGTATTACCCGTAATAACACTCAAACACCGCTAATATTTAATCTCAGTAGAAAACAAATTAAGCTAACGAGTGTAACTAAGCAACTACTTGACTCAGGTAGCGGTTATATCGCTATTAATAACTTTTCTAATCACACTTTGCATGAAGTTGCCTTGCAAATAGCCGCCATGCAAAACCATTATGGCCATTCATTAAAAGGCCTAATTATTGATTTACGAGATAACCCGGGAGGCACTTTAAAGAGTGCAGTTGCGGTAGCAGACCTGTTTCTTCAAGATGGCTTAATTGTAACGACCAAAGGGCGCTTTTATGATTCGAACCAATCTTTTTACGCTAAACGCGGCGATATTTTGAAAGGTGCTCCGATTGTTGTCCTGATTAATGAAAATTCAGCCTCAGCAGCAGAAATACTGGCTGCAGCGTTAAAAGAAAATCTACGTGCAAAAATAGTAGGGAGTCAGTCGTTTGGTAAAGGAACAGTGCAATCACTTATTCCATTAGGCGACGGCGATACCGCCTTAAAACTAACCACCGCACGTTACTTCACGCCACTGGGAGAGTCTATTGAAGGGATTGGCGTAACTCCAAATGTGGCGATTAATCAAACAACACTTCCACAAACAAATAAAGCCGTTATAATAAAAAATGAACAATTAGAACAAAACACCGTTTTTAACGCTGAAGAATTAGCCGATATCCAGTTAGTAAAAGCAAAACAGCTACTTAGCATGCAATAAAAACGGTAAACTATTTAAAGATAATAAAAATTATAAAACGTGAAAATTATAAATTTAATGGTGTTAGCTGGGCTTTTTTTAATCCTATTTGCTACACCCTATGGTGTTAAAGCCAAACAAATAGCCATAGTGATCGATGACATAGGTTATCATCAACGTGACCTAGAATTCCTAAGTTTACCTGGGCAATTGTCTTATTCAATTTTGCCTCATACCCCCTATTCTCAAATATTTGCAACCCTTGCTAGTCAGTCAAATAAAGAGCTCCTGTTGCATGTGCCTATGCAAGCTTTAAATGGTAAAAAGCTAGGCCCTGGGGCGCTTACTTTAAATATGGATAAAGCACAACTTCAACAAACACTCGGTAATGCACTGGCGAGTTTGCCACAAGTTAAAGGGGTTAATAATCATATGGGTTCTGCACTCACTCAGCAAAGCCAAGCAATGAAGTGGACCATGGAAGTACTTAAAAAGCGTCAGTTGTATTTTCTCGATAGCCGAACAACCGAATTAAGCCAGGCGCAAAATGCAGCTAACTTTTTGGGGGTAGAAAATATTGGTCGGCATGTATTTTTAGATAATATAACTACCCCTGAGCAGCTACAATTTAGGCTAGAAGAGCTAAAGTCAAAAGCAACTAAATATCAGTTTGCCATTGCAATAGCACACCCCTACCCCGAAACTATCGATTTTTTACGCCAAGCTTTGCCGCAATTAATCGAGCAAGGATTTGAACTGGTACCAGTATCACAGCTGGTAGAACGTAAGTATGTACAAATAGCCCAACAACAAGCCATTTCATTAAACTGATGGAGTAAGCGAACGCCTTACCCCAACAGTTAATTTAACTCAATTATAAGTATGGTATTTATAAAACAAATGTCGCTACCTTGGCATTTAGATCTGTAGCTCTGTCTTTTAATACTTCGGCTTGGCTTAAATGCGCGGTAGCTGAGGTAGTTATTTCATCGGTTACATCTTTAATAGCAACCGTATTTCTAGTAATTTCATTGGTCACTTGCGTTTGCTCTTCTGCTGCAACCGCTATTTGACCCGCCATATCAGAAATCTCATTTACCGCCAAAGTAATTTCTTCTAGTGCGTGTGCGGCAGCATTTACATCATCCACACTATTGTTGGCATAGCCCTTACTGCTGTCCATCAAGCTCACTGCTTTTTTAGTGGTGTTTTGTAAGGTTTCTATAGTGGTATAAATTTCGGCTGTAGAGTTTTGTGTTCTTCTTGATAACACGCGCACTTCATCGGCAACCACTGCAAAACCACGCCCCTGCTCTCCCGCACGGGCGGCCTCTATTGCAGCATTAAGCGCTAAGAGATTTGTTTGCTCAGCAATTTCTTGAATGGTAGTTAAAATGCTCGATATAGCCTGAGCATGCAAACTTAATTCACCAATAACTGTGGTAGTTTGGTCTATTTCGCCCGCGAGTGAATTAATCGTGTTTCTGGTTTTATCAACTAACAACTTACCTTCACGGCTACTTTGTGCCGATTGTTGCGATGCGGTTGCAGTGTTTTCTGCATTAGCGGCAATTTCATGGGTTGCACTCGCCATTTCTGTGACCGCGGTAGCAACCATAGCCACTTCTTGTTGCTGACGCTGCAACTCACTGACACTGCTTTGGTTGGTGATTAAGCTTTTCTCTGCATCAAAGTCTAAGTCAGTAGCTAATTGACGAATATGACTGATCAGTTCATGTTGGCTGCTAACAAAACGATTAAAACTATCAGCCAGAACCCCAACTTCATCTTGCGTATCAACAGTTATACGCTGGGTTAAATCACCGTTACCATCTGCAATTGTTGATAAAGCTTGCGACACTCGGCTCAAAGGAGCGAGCAATACACCCAATAACCATGAAATAGCCAACACACTCAGTAAAAGTGCTACTGCAACCAGCACTAATTGGGTCAGCAATAAACTAATAAGCGGAGCCTCTAAAGTTTGTTTATCCAATACAAACAACAACTGCCAATCTGTATTGTTAATGTTTTCACCCCAAACTAGCTTCTCTCGGCCTTCACTCTCAAAGTAAACAGGAGTAAATTCACCGTTTTGACTGTTAGATAAAATTAATTGATGATTTATTTTCGAGTCAATACGCGTAATATCTGCCATTACTTTTCTAGCGTCTTTGTAGGCAATCACAGTGCCATCTTTATGCATCATAATGGCGTACCCATCTGCAGGCAAAGACATTGTATTGACGCTATCAACCAGGGCCTCAATCGATAAATCCCCCGCAACCACACCGCTTTGCGTGGTTTTAGCAATAGAAACAACCAACAGATTATACGCGGTATCTAAATAAGGTTTGGTAATTACGGTACTACTTTGAAGCAGTGCTTGTTTATACCATGGACGAGTGCGCGGATCGTAGCCGGTGCGATCAATACTGGGATCAGAGTCAGTCATTTTTCCGCTACTATCTCCAAAGTAAGTTAACTGAAAGCCACCTGAAAATGCTGCTTGCTGAAGTGCGCTGAGCGTGTTGCCCTCAACCTTATTCGCAACCGATTTAATTATCTGCTGGCGACTAGCTAGCCAATCTTCAATACTCGTAGCCTGTTGCTTACCAGATTGGCTTACGTTATCAATACTGCTTTTTAGCAGTAACGCTTTTTGAGAGGTATAGCTATTCCACGACAGCAATATAATAATAACGGCTAGGGCAAGAACGACCGATAGCAAGATTTTTTTCTTTAGTGAATATGAGTTCATATTGAGTGTAAATACTCGCGTTAAATGAAATTGAAAGGCAACAAACCAGCAATTAAATGACTTAATTTAGGCTACGATTTGAGCGATAAGTCGCTCAGGTGCGCGAATATTTTCATATACCCAAATTAAAAACAAACTAAAATCATGTATTTAAATTAAAACCAAACTTATTCATTAATTTTAAAGAGCGTATATTTAATTAAAAGATACATAGATGTGACTAGAGGTAAGCAGAACAAGAAAAACGATACTTTCTATTAACCTTTTTAGTTAGCTTTTTTAGTTAAAAAAAAGCCCCGCATTTTCATGCAGGGCTTAATCAGTTTTTTAGTGCAATTAACTCATCGCGCTTTGTAATTTTTTCATTGCTGTTTTTTCCAGCTGGCGAACACGCTCTGCTGATACGCTGTATTTTTCAGCCAGCTCTTGCAGTGTTGCTTTATCGTCTGACAACCAACGAGCACTAACAATATCTTGAGAACGCTCATCGAGAGTTTTCAAAGCGCTAAATAAACGCGTATGTGACTGTTCTTGCCATTGTTGCTGTTCAATGTCGTCAGCTAAATCAGCAGAACCATCGGTTAAGTACTGTACCGGTGAGTAAGTACTAGTTGGCGCGTCATCATTATCGTCGCCAGTTAAATCAAAGCCCATATCTTGGCCGCTCATACGCGATTCCATTTCACGTACTTCTTTTTCACTCACACCTAGCTCGCTAGCTACTGTGCTCACTTCAGCTTGGTTAAACCAACCTAAACGCTTTTTATTTTTACGTAAGTTAAAAAACAATTTACGTTGTGCTTTGGTCGTCGCTACTTTAACGATACGCCAGTTTTTAAGCACAAACTCATGAATTTCGGCTTTAATCCAATGAACGGCAAATGAAACCAAACGTACACCCACTGATGGGTCAAAACGTTTTACTGCTTTCATCAGTCCGATGTTACCTTCTTGAATTAAATCAGCTTGAGGTAACCCGTAACCCGAGTAGCTTTTAGCTATGTGCGCTACAAAGCGCAAATGCGACATAATGAGTTGCTTTGCAGCACTAAGATCGCCTTCTTCCTGAAGTCTTTTTGCAAGTTCCTGCTCTTGCTCAACTTTAAGCATAGGAATAGTACTAACAGCTTGAAGGTAGCCGTCCATACTTGCGCTTTGTTGCCCAACTGTAAGTGCCATTGCGTATAAATCTTTACTCATTTTTCACCTCGGTGATAAACATTTGAAACCATCTTAGCACTCTTTTAGTAAGAGTGCTAACTTGAATTTAAAACTTTTTTGAATCATAAATCAAGTGGTTTTTTTAGTGTTAAGTCAGTCTACGCTAGGCGACTGAATAACCTATGAATTGATTTAGCCAAAACAAAAATAACCTTTTTGCTTTGGCTTTTTTATTATTTTAAACTCAAAACATGACAGTTTTAAGAATTATATTAGGGCCCTAAACCTTATCTGGTTCTATTTCTGAGATGTAACGATTAACCGATAAGTAAGAACCAATAAAACCTAAACTAGTAGCAAGTAATACCAACGCGCCAAACTCATTAAGACTAAGCCCTATTAGCGTAAAACTGGTTTGATACACCCCTGCAACACTGCTTACTGCAGCAGATAGCCACCACATCATTAATGCTACACAAATAAAGGCAAACAATCCGCCAATCACGCCATACCAAATGCCAGTCCATAAAAAGGGAGCGTGTATAAAGGTATTGGTTGCCCCTACTAGCTTCATTACCTGTATTTCTTCTTTTTTATCCATAATAGATAAACGAATTGTATTGCCTATAATAAGCGTCACTGAGGTAAGTAATAATAGCGCAATAGTAATTACACTCTCTTTTAACAAACTTAGTAATGCATTTAGGCGCTCAAGCCAAGCAATATCAAGCTTACCAAAGTCAACTTCGCGTTCGGCTTCAAGTTTTTTAAGCAATTGCTTAGCTGCATTAGGTTGGCTATGTCGTTGTGTTGGTGTGACTAAAACTACATTCGGTAACGGGTTGGTATCTAAATACTCTAAAGCCTGACCAAAGCCAGACATTTCTTTGAACTCATCCAAAGCCTCAGTGCGAGAAATAAAAGTCACAGTTTGTATTTCGGGATATAGCGCTAAACGTTTAACTAAGGTTTGCGTTTCTTGCTCGCTCATATTTTCTTTTACAAACAAGGATATTTCGCTGGCTTGCTCAAAACCACTACTCACTTGCTGCACATTTTTTACCACTAAATATAGTGTTGCAGGCAACGTTAAACTCAAACCGAGTACTGCAATGGTCATCATTGAAGCCAATGGCGTGCGCCACATTTCTCCTAGACTGTACACACCTTGGCGAAAAATATTAATAATAAAAAAGTAACCGCCAGAGAATACTGACTTTTTTTGTTTATCATTACTATTTTGACGGCTTTTGAACAGTAAACTCATAATACCCCCTCAGCCAGTGGATCTTGGCTCATTCGTCCATCATGAAGCGTTAAACTGCGGTACTTCATCCGTGACACTAAGCCCAAATCATGAGTGGCAATTAAAACCGTGGTGCCATGTTTATTAAAGTCTTCAAACAGTCGTAATATTTCCATTGATAATTCAGGGTCTAAGTTACCGGTAGGTTCATCGGCTAGCAATATAGGTGGCGAATTGACGATGGCTCGTGCAATCCCTACTCGTTGTTGTTCACCACCAGAAAGTGTAGAAGGGTGACAGCGCACTTTATCTAACAAGCCCACTTTATCAAGCGCTCCATGCACACGTTTGGCAATTTGCTTGTGGTGAGTACCTTCAATAATTAAGGGCAAAGCAACGTTATCAAATACCGTGTATCGCTCTAATAATCGATGATTTTGAAAAATAATACCAATGTCGCGACGTGCATACGGAATTTGACGGGAATTTAATTTATTTAAATCCACGCCATTAATAAACACGTTTCCTGCAGAAGGACGTTCCATTAAGCTAATAAGCTTTAATAGTGTACTTTTACCAGCCCCACTGTGGCCAGTTAGAAAGGCCAATTCGCCAGGCTTTATATGAAAGTTCACTTTTTCAAGCGCGCGGTGTCCACCGGCATAGGTTTTACTTACTTGCTGAAAATTTATCATTTTTTATTATTGCCAATTTATTGTTAGCCTTAGGCTCTAAATAAAATGGTATTCCTCGCAATTAAAAAGGGAGCAGGCTCCCTTTTGGTAAATTAAGCGTCGTCCTCATCTTGACTAAATAGCGCGTCAATAAAGTCATCGCTCTTGAAGGTACGTAAATCATCAATACTTTCACCTACGCCAATGTAACGAATAGGAATATTAAACTTATCGGCAACGGCAAAAATAACCCCACCTTTAGCAGTACCATCAAGCTTTGATAATGTGATACCTGTTAAACCTACACATTGATTAAATAGGTTTACTTGGCTAATTGCATTTTGGCCTGTACCAGCATCAATAGTCAGCATCACTTCATGAGGTGCATCAGGGTCTACTTTTTTCATTACACGGGCTATTTTTTCAAGCTCTTGCATTAAGTTATCTTTATTTTGCAAGCGCCCTGCTGTATCAGCAATTAACACATCGACATTACGTGCTTTTGCAGCTTGAAAAGCATCAAATACTACCGATGCACTATCAGCACCTGTATGTTGAGCTATTACCGGAATGCTGTTGCGTTCACCCCATACTTGAAGCTGCTCTACCGCTGCAGCTCTAAAAGTATCACCGGCAGCAAGCATGACCGACTTACCTTGATTTTGGAATTGCTTGGCCATTTTACCAATGGTGGTGGTTTTACCTACGCCGTTTACCCCTACCATTAAAATAACAAAAGGTTTTTTATCTGCTGGTATTTCTAAAGGCTGCTCTGCTGTTTTTAGCATAGTTGCCATTTCTTGTTTCATAAGCTCATAAAGCGCATCGCCATCTTTAAGTTGCTTGCGATCGGCTGCATCAGTTAAGTTATCAATGAGCTTCATGGTGGTATCAACACCGAGATCAGCAGTAAGTAACTGAGTCTCTAGCTCTTCAAATAACTCATCGTCAATTTTTTTACCGCTAAAAATTGACGAAAAACCAGAGCCAATATTAACTCGAGTTTTAAGTAAGCCTTTTTTGAGACGAGAGAAAAAGCCTTCTTTTTTAGGTTTCTCCGCTTTCTTTGCTTCTTCCTCTGCAAGCTCTGCGGTCAGTCGCTGTTGCTCTAGACGCTCAGCCTCTTCTTCAGTTGCAATACGCTCTTGCTCTAAACGCTCATTTTCAGCTTGCTCTGCTGCAATACGCTGTTGTTCTAAATGCTCACTCTCTGCTTGCTCTGCTGCAATGCGCTGTTGCTCTAAACGTTCATTCTCTGCTTGTTCTGCTGCTATGCGTTGTTGTTCTAAGCGCTCATTCTCAGCTTGCTCTGCTGCAATACGCTGTTGCTCTAAACGCTCATTCTCAGCTTGCTCTGCTGCAATACGCTGTTGTTCTAAGCGCTCATTCTCAGCTTGCTCTGCTGCAATACGCTGTTGCTCTAAACGTTCATTTTCAGCTTGCTCTGCTGCAATGCGCTGTTGCTCTAGACGCTCATTCTCAGCTTGTTCAGCCGCGATACGTTCTTGCTCTAACAACATTTTCGCTTCTTGTTCAGCTAAACGTTTAGCTTGCTCTTGTCTTTGCTGCTCTGCATCCGCCTGTTGTTTAGCTAATAGCTCAGCGTTAGCTTGTTCAATCGCTCGTTTTTCTGCCTCCGCCGCGCGTTGTGCTTGCGCCTGTGTCTCTTGCTCTAAACGTTCAGCTTCTGCTTTTTCAGCTGCTATACGCTCTTGCTGTAACAACATTTGCGCTTCTTGCTCTGCTAAACGTTGAGCTTGCTCTTGTCTTTGCTGCTCGGCATCTGCCTGTTGTTTAGCCAATAGCTCAGCGTTAGCTTGTTCAATCGCTTGTTTTTCTGCTGCCGCAGCGCGTTGTGCTTGCGCCTGTTTTTCTTGCTCTAAACGCTCTGTCTCTGCTTTTTCGGCAGCTATTTGTTGTTCGGCTTTTTCAGCTTGCTCTTGCGCTAAACGTTCTGCTTCAGCTTGTTCAGCTGCAATTCGGGCTTGTTCTAAACGTTCGGCTTCAGCTTCAGCTTGTAAACGCTCTGCCTCGGCTTTCTCTGCTGCTAAGCGCTCCTGTTCGGCTTTTTCTGCCTGCTCGTTTGCCAATGCTTGTTGTTTATCAGCTTCTGCTTGTTTTTTATCTGACTTGCCAAAACCGAGCCACGACATGAATTTACTTTTTTTTGCCATACTTGCTAATAACCACTTATAAAAATCTGATAAACTAACGATAATGATAGCGTGCTTTTAAGCCTAAATAATTGCTTTTTAGCAACACGTTATCCTCGAGGGTGCATAATAGTAACACTTTTAGCGCAGTTGAAAAATGACACGCCGTGATATGATTGCAATATTATCTGAGCTAGATCATAGATACCAATTTTTAGTGAGTTAAATGAGAAAAAAAATCACACCAAATAACACCACCCATAAATCAGTCGATGGCGTTATTAGAATCATTAGCGGCCAATTTCGCGGTCGAAAACTGCCAGTAAAAGACGTTCAAGGCTTGCGCCCTACAACCGACAGAATAAAAGAAACAGTATTTAATTGGTTAATGCACGATACCCTCGATGCGCGCACTCTCGATTGCTTTGCCGGTTCCGGAGGTTTAGGGTTCGAAGCGCTATCTCGCTTTGCTAAAAACACCACATTTTTAGAGCTTGATCCGTTAGCAGCAAAACAGCTAACGCAAAATGTTGCCACCCTTAATGCGCAAAATGCACAGGTACTCAATACTAATACCCTGACCTTTCTTGAAAGCAGAAACACCAATGACACATTTAATTTAGTTTTTATTGACCCGCCATTTCGCAAAAATTTAGCCCAATCATGCTGTGATTTATTAGAAAATAATCAATGGCTCGACCCTGACGCACTAATATATGTTGAAGTAGAAACCGAGTTAACTTCGTTTAAAGCACCTAATAACTGGTTGTTAATAAAAGAAAAAAAAGCTGGGCAAGTTTTTTGCAGGCTATACCAACGGCATATAAATTAGCACTGTTTTAGCCGTCGGGTTTCTGTTAATATTATCCTTTACATGTGGTGTTGCTTCGGATTACAATACCGCACCATTTTTGAACCACTTGATCAATGTTTGATCAACTTGAGCAACGCTCATAATTTAGGTAGGTGAATTTTTAATGCCAGTAATTAAAGTAAGAGAGAACGAACCGTTTGACGTAGCACTTCGTCGCTTCAAGCGTTCATGTGAAAAAGCAGGTATCCTTTCAGAAGTTCGTCGTCGCGAGCACTATGAAAAACCAACAGCTGAGCGTAAGCGTAAAAAAGCAGCTGCTGTTAAACGTCACATGAAAAAACTTTCTCGTGATAACGCTCGTCGCGTTAAATTATACTAATATATTAGGTCTTGTATAAATGAGCCTTTTAATAACGCTAAAAGATGCGCAAAAAGATGCGATGAGAGCCAAAGACAAACAACGTCTTAACCCAATTCGTATGGTACTTGCTGCAATCAAGCAACGTGAAATTGACGAGCAAATAACACTAGACGACGCAGGTATTACCTCCGTTATAGTGAAGCTTGTTAAACAACGTCGCGACTCTTACACTCAGTATAAAGATGCTGGGCGTGATGATTTAGCTGAAATTGAAGCCAATGAGATTACAGCACTTGAAGCTTTTTTACCTCAACAATTGAGTGAAGAAGAAATCATTGCTCTCATTGACGCGGCTATTGCTGATACTAACGCAGCAGGTATGCAAGACATGGGTAAAGTAATGGGTATAATCAAAAGTAAAGCCGAAGGTCGTGCCGATATGGGCAAAATCTCAGGTTTAATTAAGCAACGATTAACTGCCTAATACTCCCACATACATTAAGTATGATTGAAGTAAACCGAGCCTTGAGCTCGGTTTCTTCGTTTAGAGCACTTCAAAAAAATATGCATTTGTGTTCCAATCTCTGCGTATTATAATTCGCTTTTAACACTTTTATATTTACCTTAGGGCTGTACTTTAAACAATGGCTGGAAAGATCCCACGCAACTTTATCGATGATTTATTGGCACGAACCGATATTGTCGACCTGATTGACTCAAAGGTAGGGTTGAAAAAAGCGGGCAAAGACTATCAAGCTTGCTGTCCTTTTCACAATGAAAAATCGCCTTCGTTTACTGTATCGCAAGATAAACAGTTTTATCATTGCTTTGGCTGTGGCGCTAACGGCAATGCTATTTCTTTTGTTATGGAATATGACAAACTTGAGTTTGTTGATGCAATTGAAGAGCTAGCCAGTTTACTTAACCTAGATGTTCCTCGCGAACAAGGAAGTAGTAATGGCCCAGAACGCACCGCAGCACAAAAACGTTCAGACTACGATTTAATGCTCCATGCAGCGCGTTTTTATCAACACCAGTTAAAACATCATAGTAATTCTGAAACAGTAATAGATTATGTAAAAGGTCGCGGCTTAAGCGGCGCAACAGTTAAAAAGTTTATGATGGGCTATGCGCCCAGCGAATGGGAAGGCCTCTGCCAACAACTCGGGCGAAACCAAGAGCAAAAAGAACAATTAGTTGAGCTAAAGCTCGCATCTGAAAAAACGCCAGGTAAGCAATTCGATTTTTTCCGTGATCGTTTAATGTTTCCTATTCGTGATAAACGCGGTCGCGTAATTGCTTTTGGTGGCCGTGTAATGCAAGCAGATCAGGGGCCAAAATATTTAAACTCTCCTGAAACACGAATATTCCACAAAGGCTTTGAACTTTATGGCCTTTATGAAGCAAAACAAGCACACAAAAAGCTCGATCATGTACTTATAGTAGAAGGTTATATGGACGTCGTTGCGCTGGCTGAACAAGGCATAGAATACGCAGTTGCCGCACTCGGCACAGCGACAACCAGCGAGCATATGCACACCTTATTTAGAACCACCGACAAAGTTATTTGTTGCTACGACGGTGACCGTGCAGGTAAAGATGCCGCGTGGCGTGCACTGGAAAATGCACTTCCTTACTTAAACGATGGCAAAGCACTGCATTTTGTATTTTTACCCGATGGTGAAGACCCTGATTCACTTGTACAACAAGAAGGTAAAGAAGCTTTTGAGCAACGCCTTGAAAACGCCGATGACTTCACTAAAGTGCTGTTTAATAAACTAAGTAAAGAGATTGATTTAACGCTCGATTCCGGTAAAGCTAAGTTACTCAGTGCAGCACTGCCATTAATTGAAAAGATCCCAAGTGAGTTCTATCAAGAAAATATCTTGGAGCAACTTGGGCGTTTAATTGGTCGCACCCGTGAGCAACTCAATAATCACTTAAAAACACCAAAACAGCAGCAAGCAATTGAACGTAAATTTAAAATTACACCGATGCGCCAAGCGATAGGCATTTTAATTCAGCATCCTAATTTGGCGAAAAGCGTGCCCTACTTGCCTGATTTAGCACAAATGAATATTGCAGGAATCGGCTTATTATTGCGCTTACAACATCAAGCGTTACAAAAAGATGGCATTACCACTGCACAAATTCTTGAATCATTTAGAGATACTGATGACTATGAGCCATTAACTAAGTTGGCTACATGGCAACATCAAATAAATGAAGAGCGTTTAGAGACTGTTTTTCAAAATACTTTTAAATTTATTGAAGATCAGTGTTTAAATTATCGACTAGAGACCCTATTAATAAAAGACAAGACACAGGGCTTAAATAGCGATGAACGACTAGAATGTCATTTGCTAATGACAGCGTTAAAAACGACTAACGGCTAGTCAGATTTGATTTAGGCTGTTATACTGTGCTATTCACTGCGTCACATTATTCTGGTTAGCCTTTGAGCAAACTCCATGATGGCGCCTGTTGTATCAACTTATCAGAGTGGAAGAAACAATCTCTATGGATCCAACTCCTCAGTCACAATTAAAACTTCTGATTCAAAAAGGTAAAGAGCAAGGTTACTTAACTTTTGCAGAAGTTAATGATCACCTTCCACAAGATATTATCGACTCAGATCAAGTAGAAGATATCATTAGCATGATTAATGACATGGGTATCAAGGTTAGCGAAAACGCGCCTGATGCTGATGAATTAATGATGCAAGAAACCACGACAGACGAAGACGCAGCGGAAGCTGCCGCTGCAGCCCTTGCTACTGTAGAAAAAGAAATCGGCCGTACAACAGATCCTGTTCGCATGTACATGCGTGAAATGGGTACTGTTGAACTTCTTACCCGTGAAGGCGAAATAGTTATCGCTAAACGTATTGAAGAAGGCATTAACCAAGTACAGATTTCGGTTGCTGAATACCCAGAAGCGATCACTTACCTACTTGAACAGTGGGATAAGTTTGAAGCAGAGGAGATGCGCCTTAGCGACATTATCTCTGGCTTTTTCGATCCTGATGCAGACGAAGCACCACCAATTGCTGCCACTAACATTGGCTCTGAATTAAGCGAAAAACAGCTTGATGACAGCGACGATGATGATGACAGCGATGATGAAGACGAAGAAGAAGTAGATACAGGTCCAGATCCTGAAGAAGCGCGCATCCATTTCGAAAACTTACGTGACTTATACACTAAAGCACGTGAAACATTCGATAAGAAAGGTCGCTCTCATCCAGAATCTCAAGCCGCTATTTTAGAAATTGGTGAGTTGTTCAGAACCTTTAAACTTGTGCCAAAACAATTTGACCGCATGGTTAATAACATGCGTGAAATGATGGACCGAGTTCGCGTTCAAGAACGTCTTATCATGAAGCATGCAGTACAAGTTTCAAAGCTTCCAAAGAAAACCTTTGTTAAGCACTTTGCAAACAACGAAACTGACACAGCATGGCTTGATATTGAAATTGCAGCTAACGAAAAGCATTCAGCTAAACTTGAAGAAGTGAAGCCTGAAATACTTCGTTGTATTAGCAAACTTTCTTCAATGGAAGAAAGTACTGGCTTAAGCATTGAGCGTATTAAAGATATAAACCGTCGCATGAGTATTGGTGAAGCGAAAGCGCGCCGTGCTAAAAAAGAGATGGTAGAAGCGAACTTACGTCTGGTAATTTCAATCGCTAAAAAATACACCAACCGTGGTTTACAGTTCTTGGATTTAATTCAAGAAGGTAATATTGGTTTGATGAAAGCGGTTGATAAGTTTGAATACCGTCGTGGTTATAAGTTCTCTACTTATGCTACGTGGTGGATCCGCCAAGCAATTACTCGCTCTATTGCTGACCAAGCAAGAACGATCCGTATTCCAGTACATATGATTGAAACGATCAATAAATTGAACCGTATTTCACGTCAAATGTTACAAGAAATGGGTCGTGAGCCAAATCCAGAAGAATTAGCTGAACGCATGATGATGCCTGAGGATAAAATCCGTAAGGTACTTAAGATTGCAAAAGAGCCAATTTCAATGGAAACACCGATTGGTGATGATGAAGATTCGCACTTAGGCGACTTCATTGAAGATACGACTATTGATTCGCCTATCGATTCGGCAACAATGGAGTCTCTTCGTGGCGCAACTAACGATGTGCTCGCTGGCTTAACTGCCCGTGAAGCGAAAGTACTGCGTATGCGTTTTGGTATTGATATGAATACCGACCACACGTTGGAAGAAGTAGGTAAGCAGTTTGATGTAACACGTGAGCGTATTCGTCAAATTGAAGCGAAGGCACTACGTAAATTACGTCACCCTTCTCGCTCTGATTTACTGAAAAGCTTTTTAGACGCTAAATAATCTAGCGTTACATTATGAGTTAACTCAAAAGGCCGCTGTAGCGGCCTTTTTTCTATTTCAAGGAAATAAACATGGCTTGGATCCAAATCCGTATCAATGCCAATGCTGCAACCGCAGATGCAGTTAGTGACTTATTAATGGAAGCTGGTAGTGCTTCTGTTACTTTTATTGATGCTAAAGACACCCCTATTTACGAACCCAAAATTGGCACTGTCGTTTTTTGGGCTGATACCACAGTAATTGGTCTGTTCGAAGCTAATCACGATATGAACGCCGTGGTTGCGTTATTAAAGCGCCATGATGAGCTCAAAGACAATTTAGTTTACAAAATCGAGCAACTCGAAGACAAAGATTGGGAACGTGAGTGGATGGATAACTTCCACCCTATTCAATTTGGCGAAAAACTATGGATTTGCCCTAGCTGGCGCGATATTCCAGATCCAGACGCAGTCAATGTGCTACTTGATCCTGGTCTTGCATTTGGTACTGGCACGCACGCCACCACCGCGCTGTGTTTAAAGTGGCTTGAAAGCCAAGACTTGAGCGGCAAAACGGTAGTCGATTTTGGTTGTGGTTCAGGCATATTAGGCATTGCAGCAATTAAACTAGGTGCAGAGCGCATGATAGGGATAGACATTGATCCGCAAGCGCTAGAAGCAAGCTTAGATAACGCTAACCGTAATGGCGTTGCTGACAAGCTTGAAGTTTATCTACCAGAAAACCAGCCTGAATTTACAGCCGATATTGTTGTGGCAAATATTTTAGCGCAACCTCTGCGTGAGCTTCATAGTGTGATTTTAGGATTATTAAAACCAGGCGGTAAAATTGCCATGTCGGGCATTTTAGAAGAGCAAGCAAAATCGGTTGCCGATATATATGCGCCCTTTATTGAACTTGATGAGATTGCCATTGAAGGCGACTGGACCCGAGTCAGTGGCATTAAAAAAGCATAATAGTGCGTTTTTAAAAGTTTAGAGTATTAACTCAAAAGTCGTTTCTAGAGCCTGTATTTAACAGGCTTTACTATTTTTTTACATAATAAAAAATAAAGACTTTTTATTATAAAAACAACGACCGTTCAAAATTCACACAAATAAACCGCTTCGTCATACGGTTATCAAATGTCAATACGAAAAGAGCAAAAAAAAGTCACTTTTGTTCAATTTATAGCCTTTGATTTTTGCGCAAAAAGCCGTAAACTTAGCGCCCCTTGAAAAGAGGCCTATTGAATATCGTGCGTATCGGTTCATACCAACTTGAGAATAATGTCATTGTCGCGCCTATGGCGGGCATAACAGACAGACCATTTAGACAGTTATGTCGTCGTTTAGGCGCTGGCCTTGCTGTGTCTGAAATGCTGTCGTCTAATCCGAAGGTTTGGAAAACCGAAAAGTCGATGAACCGAATGGATCATTCTGGTGAGTCGGGTATACGTGCGGTGCAAATTGCAGGAGCAGACCCTGAGCTTATGGCACAGGCCGCACAATTCAATGTTGCAAACGGTGCACAGATCATAGATATCAATATGGGGTGCCCAGCAAAAAAAGTGAACAAGAAACTTGCAGGCTCAGCCTTATTACAGTTTCCAGAACTCGTGGAAGAGATTATTGATGCCGTCGTTAATGCGGTTGATATACCTGTAACACTTAAAATCCGTACTGGATGGGATCAGGACAACCGTAATGGTGTAGAGATTGCAAGAATAGCTGAACGTTATGGCATTGCATCACTGGCTGTACATGGGCGCACGCGCGCATGTATGTACAAAGGTGATGCTGAGTACGCCACAATTAGGGATATAAAACGTTCAGTGTCGATACCTGTGGTTGCTAATGGTGATATTACATCACCTGAAAAAGCAAAGCAGGTTTTGGACTATACGGGTGCAGATGCCATCATGATTGGTCGAGCCGCCCAAGGTCGCCCTTGGATATTTAGGGAGATAGACCACTATTTGCGAACTGGTGAACATATGCAGCCACCTGCTATTGCAGAGGTGCGCAGTATTTTAATGGAGCATTTAACCAACCTCCATATGTTTTACGGTGAGCCAATGGGAGCACGAATCGCTCGCAAACATGTATCTTGGTATTTGCAAACCCATGACAGTGACGGTCAGTTTAGGCGAGTATTTAATGCGCTCGACAATTCCGAGGAACAGGTCGTCGCATTAGAGCAATACTTTAAAACACTAGCAGCTAACTAAGAAAGAAAGAGACTTTATAATGTTCGAACAAAACGTGACTTCTCCATTTATCACAAACCCTCATGTTCAGTCACACGAGAAACCGCAGCCATTGCGTGATGCAGTAAAAAAAGCTGTTCACCACTACTTAAAACAGCTTAACGGTCAAGATGTGCAAGACGTTTACGACCTTGTTCTTTCTGAGCTAGAAGCGCCATTGCTTGAAGAAGTAATGACTTACACACGTGGCAACCAGACTCGTGCGGCAATTTTACTAGGTATCAACCGTGGTACTTTACGTAAAAAGCTAAAAAAATACGGTATGAACTAATTGATGCCGTAATTGCTTTACCGCGCTTACTGATTCAATACACTGAGTGTTTTATAAAACACTCTTAAAAAAGCACCTTAGGGTGCTTTTTTTATCTGTAAAATTTATTAACGAAATTGCAAAATGCTCACGCTTTATGGGTCGTTATAAGTCGTTTTTTGAGTCGTAATCAGTTAAAATACGCGCTTCTAAGCTAGCTCATTAACTGAGGAAATCAAACTACAATGGATACACATCGTCCTATACGTCGCGCACTTTTGAGTGTGTCAGACAAAACCGGTATTGTTGAATTTGCCCGTGCACTAGAAGCACAAGGTGTTGAAATACTTTCAACTGGCGGCACTTGTAAACTACTTGCTGATAATGCGATTAAAGTTACCGAAGTATCAGATCACACCGGACACCCTGAGATCATGGATGGTCGCGTAAAAACCCTACACCCAAAAATTCATGGCGGTATTCTTGCTCGTCGTGGCCAAGATGAAGGCGTAATGGCAGATAACAACATTTCTGCTATCGACATCGTTGTAGTTAACTTATACCCCTTTGCGAATACTGTCGCTCAAGAAAACTGCAGCCTTGAAGATGCTATAGAAAACATCGATATTGGTGGCCCAACTATGGTGCGTGCAGCAGCTAAAAATCACAAAGATGTGACGATTGTTGTTAACGCAAGCGACTACGACCGTGTTATCAGCGAAATGCAAAATAACAACGGCTCAACGACTTACAAAACCCGCTTTGATCTAGCTATTGCCGCTTATGAGCATACAGCGCAATACGACGGTATGATTGCTAACTACTTCGGTAAAATGGTTCCTGATTACACAGAAGAAGCCGCTGAAGATACTAAGTTCCCTCGTACTATCAATATGCAATTCACTAAAAAACAAGATATGCGTTACGGTGAAAATTCGCATCAGGATGCCGCGTTTTATGTTGAAAACGACATCTCTGAAGCGTCAGTGGCGACAGCCACTCAACTGCAAGGTAAAGCATTATCGTTTAACAATATTGCCGATACCGATGCCGCACTTGAGTGTGTTAAAGAATTTGATGTACCGGCGTGTGTTATTGTAAAACATGCTAATCCATGTGGTGTTTCAATTGGCGAAAATATCTTAGAAGCATACGATCGCGCCTTTAAAACTGATCCAACGTCAGCGTTTGGCGGCATTATTGCTTTTAACCAAGAACTTGACGCAAAAACTGCACAAGCGATTGTTGAACGTCAATTTGTTGAAGTTATTATCGCACCAAGCGTGAGTGCAGAAGCCGCTCAAATAGTATCAGCTAAACAAAACGTACGTTTATTAGAGTGTGGTGAGTTCTCTGCTAAAGGCACAGGCCATGACATTAAACGCGTTAATGGCGGCGTTCTAATTCAAGACCGTGATTTAGGTATGGTAACGCAAGGCGACTTAACGGTTGTCTCTAAGCGCCAGCCTTCTGAGCAAGAACTTAAAGACTTACTGTTCTGCTGGAAAGTGGCTAAATTTGTAAAATCAAACGCCATTGTTTATGCCCGCGACGGTATGACTATAGGTGTAGGTGCAGGCCAAATGAGTCGTGTTTACTCAGCTAAAATTGCCGGTATTAAAGCCGCTGATGAAAACCTTGAAGTAAAAGGCTCGGTAATGGCATCAGATGCATTTTTCCCATTCCGTGATGGCATTGATGCTGCAGCTGCAGCAGGTATTACCGCGGTTATTCAACCGGGTGGTTCCATGCGCGATGAAGAAGTAATTGCCGCCGCTGATGAAGCCGGTATGGCAATGGTGTTTACGGGTATGCGCCATTTCCGCCATTAATCGCTTAAAGAGCTAACTGCTTCAGTTAGCTCTTTTTGTTTGCATCAAATTCACGTATTCTGCTTATTCTATAACCATGACTAACAATTATAATGTGAAGGATTAGACGATGAAATTTGCACTAAAATCTCTACTGGTTGCCACGCTGTCATTAAGTTCAACAATGGCATTAGCACACAACCATGGCCACGACTCAGCATTAACAAATGCAGTTAAAGCAAGCGAGCGCAGCAGTGAACGCGACCAATACCGCAATCCTGTAGAAACCCTCGAGTTTTTTGGCTTTAAACCAACAATGACTGTGGTAGAAATTGCGCCTGGCGGTGGTTGGTATAGTGAAATTTTAGCGCCAGCACTAAAAGAGCAAGGCACCTATTATGCCGCGCATTTTCCTGCTGATTCATCGGTAGGTTACTACCAACGTTCTCTTGCTGGTTTTAAAGCTAAAATCGCTGAAGATGCCCGCTTTAGTGACGTTAAACTTACTGAGTTTGCTCCTTCTACTCATTTAGATATTGCACCTGCAAGTAGCGCCGATATGGTACTTACTTTTCGTAATGTCCATAACTGGTTCATGAGTAAAGACAAAGACGCAGCAAGCAATGCGTTTAAGTCTTTTTATACAGCACTTAAGCCTGGCGGCACTTTAGGCGTAGTTGAACATCGCCTACCCGAAGAGCAAGCCGATGAAATGCAAAAGTCATCAGGTTATATGAAGCAGAGTGTGGTTATTGCACTTGCTGAACAAGCAGGTTTTGAACTTGAAGCAAAAAGCGATATTAATGCAAACCCTCTTGATACAGCCGATCACCCTAAAGGGGTATGGACCCTTCCACCGAGCCTTAGACTTGGCGAGCAAGATGCCGCTAAATATAAAGCCATAGGTGAAAGCGACCGTATGACGCTGAAATTTAAAAAACCGCTTTAAATAGGATATTCGCCATGAATGTATTAGTCATTGGCAGCGGCGGCCGCGAACACGCACTTGCGTTTAAGGCCGCTCAAAATACAAAAGTAAACACTGTTTATGTTGCTCCAGGTAATGCGGGCACAGCCCTTGAGCCAAAACTTGAGAACGTAGCAATTAACGTTGAAGATCTTGATGGGCTACTTAGCTTTGCACAACAAAATAATGTTGAGCTAACCATTGTTGGTCCAGAAGTGCCGCTAGTATTAGGTGTTGTTGATAAGTTTCGTGAACACGGCTTAGCTATTTTTGGCCCAACAGCAGGTGCAGCCCAGCTTGAAGGGTCTAAATCGTTCACTAAAGACTTTTTAGCACGTCATGCTATACCAACCGCTGATTACCAAACGTTTGAACAAATCGACCCTGCGCTTGCCTATTTAAAAGAGAAAGGCGCACCGATTGTTATAAAAGCCGATGGTTTAGCGGCAGGTAAAGGCGTGATTGTAGCTATGGATGAACGCGATGCAGAAGAAGCCATTCGCGATATGCTTGCGGGTAATGCCTTTGGTGAAGCTGGCAGCCGCGTTGTCATCGAAGAGTTTTTAGAAGGTGAAGAAGCGTCGTTTATCGTAATGGTTGATGGTGAAAACGTACTGCCATTCGCAACTAGCCAAGATCATAAACGTGCTTACAATGGCGATGCTGGCCCAAATACTGGCGGTATGGGCGCTTATTCTCCGGCACCGGTAGTGACTGATGAAATTCATCAACGCATTATGAATGAAGTGATTTACCCTACGGTAGAAGGTATGGCTAGCGAAGGCCACCCGTACACTGGCTTTTTATATGCAGGCTTAATGATAGATGACACCGGCACACCAAAAGTAATTGAATATAACTGTCGTTTTGGCGACCCTGAAACACAACCTATGATGCTACGTTTGCAATCAGATTTAGTTGAGCTGATTGAAGCTGCTAACCGTGTAGAGCTTGATAAAACTACCATTGAGTTTGATTCACGCGCTGCTGTAGGTGTTGTTTTAGCTGCCAAAGGCTACCCAGATAGCTACCCGAAAGGCGATGCGATTAGTGGCCTGAAAGTAACTTACCCTGAAGGCGAAAAAGTTTTTCACGCAGGGACTAAGCAAGATGGCGATAACGTAGTAACTGCCGGTGGTAGAGTATTATGTGCAACGGCACTAGGTAATACCGTTACCGAAGCGCAACAACGTGCCTATAAACTGGTTGATGAAATCAGCTGGGACGGCATGGAGTACCGTACAGATATAGCCTACCGTGCAATTGCTCGTGAACAATAATTATTGAGTTTTACTCATTAAACTTTATAAGCGCAGATTATCTGCGCTTTTTACTGCTACACTATAAAAAAACAATCAGGGCACAGGTTAATATTGGAATTTAAAACCTTGCGCTATCATGCGATAGCGGTCGTAATACTTATTTTTATCTTTTTTATTATCAGCACATTGGCAACAAACTTTGTGATGCCATCTCGCTATACCATAGATAAAATAACCCCTGTTTATCTTGATCATGCATATTACATAGACAAGAGTAAAACACAAAACTTCGCAGAAGTAATGAGCAATAAAGCGCAGTTTACACAGCAAAAATTTAACGATATTCCTTGGAGTTTTCAACAGCAAAATTATTGGTTACGCCTTGATTTAGAAAACAAAAGCAGTCAACAAGAAGATGTGGTGGCGCATTTTGATAATCCGATGGTGGATCACCTCACTATATATAGGCTCAATAGTAATAACCAGCTACTCGACACTTATAAGCTTGGTGATAAAGAGCCGCGTCTTACTTTATTTAAGTACAGCGTGCCCCATATTCGCTTTAAACTAGATGGTCAGTCTAAACAACAATTAGTCATAAAAATAGATACCGTGGGGATCAGTAAAACCCCAATTCACTTATATCGCCATACTGTATTTGTTGACTTAGTTCGCTCACAAACAGGCATTTGGGGAATTTTTGCTGGCGTACTATTAATGGCCTCGCTATATAACCTATTACTTTATTTTGGTATTAAAGACCGCGTATATTTAGTTTACATTGGCTACATTATTAGCGCTATTGCATTAATGGGCACCGTGCTGGGGTTTGGCTTTTATTTATGGCCGCTTGAATGGCAGTTATTTATTCACGAAAAAGTCATTGTGGTCAACTACACCATTGCGTTTTTTACCCTCGCCTTTTGCACACTGTTTTTACGTTATCATAAAGACGGTTGCTGGCGCTATAAATTAAGCATCGGCTTATTAAGACTGATGCTAGTTCTAGGGACATTGAGTTTTTTCATTCCTGAAAATATAGCCGCACCGATATTTTTTGTGATTTTAGGATCGCTCTATATTGTCTGCTTCATTTTAATTTACAACAAATTAAGAAGCGGTTTTCGTTGGGCTAAGTTTTACGTATTTTCGTGGGTGCCACTGATCATTGGCGCAGCTATCCAACCTCTAGAGCTCACAGGCGTTATTTCCTATAGTTTTTCAATACGCCATGCTTTTTTAATGGCCATTTTGTGTGAAATTGTCCTAATGGCAATGGCACTCGCTGATCGGATTCGTTATCAGCGTGAGCAAGCGCTATATCATGCAACACATACCCAGCAAACTAAGCTACTTAATAGCGCTAAACTAAAGTATGCCTTTATGGCACTTAAAGCCCAGCGACGCTCTACCACTTTATGCTTGGTGAAAATACGTCATTTTAACTCTCTAAATACCATTATCACGCCCTCGCAAGGGTATGAGCTAATTAAACATGTTGCTCACGAACTTGAATGCCAATTAAGCTTTGAACGAGAGTTTTTTCATCTCAACAATGGTATTAATCAGCCAGCTAAAATTGCTGATTTAGGCAGTGGCGTATTTGCCTGTATTTCCACTAAAAACCAGAGTCAGCATACGCTCGAAGAATTACTCAAACAGATCTTAAATAAGTTACCAAAAACATATCAAATTAAAGGTCTAGACTTACAACTTAATTACAGTGTTGGCATTAGTGGTTACGGTAAACGTGATGATTTTGAGTTTTGGTTAAAACGAGGCTATTTAGCATTACACGACGCTAAACATAGCCTAAGCAAAGTAAGCTCATCACTTGCGCATGATAACCTTACCATGGACGTTGCTCTTGCAGCCAAGCTACAGCAAGCGATAAGAGAGGATCAACTTGCCCTTTATTATCAACCACAAGTGAGCTTAGAGGAGTGCAGTATACATGGCGCGGAAGCCCTACTACGCTGGCCAGGTGCTGACTTTAAAAATATTTCGATAGAAAAGCTAATTATACTCGCCGAACACACTGGTATTATTAATGAATTAACAATTTGGGTTATTGAACAAGCCTGTAAAGACATTGCGAAGCTGGCATCCGATGGCATAAGCAATCATAGTATTAGTATTAATTTAAGTGCAAAAAATCTAGCCATTACTAATTTGACCGAAAAAGTAGAGAATATTTTGATTAAGTATCAGGTTGCTCCTCACTTATTAAAGTTTGAACTGACTGAGTCTGCTTTTGTCGAAAATCAAGATGCATTAGTCACCTTAGTTGATGAGCTTGCTACTTTGGGCGTTAAAGTAGTACTGGACGACTTTGGCACTGGTTATTCATCGCTTAGCTACTTGGTTAACTATCACTTTAGCGAACTTAAAGTAGATAAGTCATTCGTGTTTGATTTAACTGATAACCGTGCGCATCAGGTTATTGTGCAAACAGCCATAGATATGGCACATAATCTGGGCCTAACTATCACGATTGAGGGCGTAGAGACTCAAGAGGTTCATCAGCTACTTACAACAATGAACGCCGACCGTACTCAAGGCTACCTGTATGCCAAAGCACTCTCTTATGATAATTATTTAGACTTCTTAAAAAGCCAATACAGCCTAAAAATGTTAAACTCCCCTTTTTAACATCTTTGGGGCCAAGAAAAGATGCAAGGTACACTGCGTAAATTAAAGTCGAGCTTAACAGAGCCGGTTCAATACCACCTACCTATAGGTGATGAACTGGTTGATTTAAATGCCTTAATTGGCAAACAGCTGACCCTTACTTTTAGTGGCACAATTTTGTGCTCTAACTGTGGTAAAAAAACCAAAAAAAGCTATTCTCAAGGGCACTGCTTTGTGTGTATGCGCAAACTTGCCAGTTGCGATATGTGTATCATGAAACCGGAAACCTGCCATTACGACCAAGGCACCTGTCGCGAGCCAGAGTGGGGCGAAGAAAATTGCATGATCCCGCATTATGTTTACCTAGCAAATACCTCAGGATTAAAAGTAGGTATTACTCGCCATACACAAATTCCTACCCGTTGGATTGACCAAGGGGCAACCCAGGCCTTACCTATTTTTAAAGTGCAGACTCGTTTGCAATCGGGCTTAGTTGAAGTGGCGCTGGCACAGTTTATTGCTGATAAAACCAATTGGCGTAATATGCTTAAAGGACAAAACGACACGCTTGATTTAAAAGCAGCAGCCGCCGAACTTATTCCACAAATAAGCGAAAAGCTTACAGAGCTGAGTGAGCTGTTTGGCGCAACCGCCATTGAACAACTTGATGAAGACGTAGTAAACCTTGATTTTCCAGTTAGTGAATACCCAACTAAAATTAGCTCATTTAACTTTGATAAAAACCCTGTTGTTAGCGGTATTTTACAAGGTATAAAAGGTCAGTACTTAATTTTTGATAGCGGTGTGATTAATATTCGAAAATTCACCTCTTATGAAGTGAGCGTAGACTCAGAATAACCTTTTGCTGCTTGGTTATAAAATGCTATCCATTGCTGTCGTGTTAATGGATAGCAATAATGGTAACCCTGAATAATATTACAGCCTATCGTTGCTAAGTGTGTCTCTTGCGAGGCATGCTCAACTCCCTCAGCAACCACATCCAATCCTAAACTTGTCGCCATGGCTATAATCGCCGCAACAATTTGGCTATTGCCGTATTCATCAGGAATTTTCGCAATAAAGCTGGCATCTATTTTTAACGTATTAAAGGGCAGTTTGGTTAAATAGCTTAATGCCGAATACCCCGTGCCAAAATCATCAAGCGCAATATGTACACCTAACGTTTTAAGCTGTTGTAACTGTTCTTTTGCCTGTGAAAAAGAACCTATAAAGCTACTTTCGGTCAGCTCTATTTCAAGTAAACTCCCAGGTAATTGATAGCGATTAAGCATGACCTTAATGTTATCAGCTAACTTACCTTGGCTTAGGTGGCAAGCAGATACATTAATCGCCAAACGTCCGGGATTCATTCCTTGTGCTTGCCAAAGAGTTAACTCCTTACCGGCTTGGTTAATAACCCATAAATCGAGACGAACAACTAAACCTAACTCTTCAGCAAGCGGAATAAACTGCGCTGGCGAAATAGTGCCTAAATCAGGGTCTTGCCAACGCAGTAGTGCTTCAGCCCCCATAATCCCCCCTGTTTTTAAACACTGTTTAGGCTGAAAATAAAGCTCAAACTCATCATTTTCAAGTGCATGTTGAAAGCGGCTCATCATTGCCAAGCGCTCAAGGGAGCGGGCATTCATTGAGGGTTGAAACAACTGAAACGAATTACGCCCCACATCTTTTGAGCGATACATGGCAATATCAGCATGCTTTAATAATATTTCACTGTCTAAGCCATCATCTGGATAAACCGCTGCACCTATAGAGGCGGTAACACCCACTTCAAATCCTTCCAATTTAAAGGGAGTATTTAAGTGATTTAAAATACCCTCTGCAAGTCTGATAACAGCTGCTACGCTTTCAACCTCACACAAAACAATAAACTCATCTCCCCCTAATCGTGCCAGTGTATCTCCCTCATTGAGGGTGTTAATAATGCGCTCAGAGACTAATTTTAATAAGGTATCACCGGCGTTATGGCCCAAGCTGTCATTTACCTCTTTAAAACGGTCAAGGTCAATAAACATTACCGCTAGCATTTGTTTATCTCTGTGAGCAGAGGCCAGTGCCATAGAGAGCCTATCATTAAATAAGCGCCGATTAGGTAAACCGGTTAGTTCATCAAAATATGCTAGCTGCACTACTTTTTCTTCTGCACTCTTTCGCTCTGTTATGTCACTAAAAATAGCGGCATAAGTAACATCACTATGACTTGGCTCTTTTATTTCTATAATACTAAGCCACTCAATATAAATATCGCCAGATTTTTTACGGTTATGAATTTCCCCCTGCCATACGCCTGTTTTAGTCAGTGAATCCCACATTTTTATATAAAAGTTTTTATCATGACGTCCTGAACTCAACATATTAGGCCGCTTTCCTATCACCTCATATTCTTTGTAGCCGGTTAAATGAGTAAATGCAGGATTTACTTGCATAATCACTCCATTCGAGTCGGTGATCATGATGCCATCTAGGGAGGAGTCGATAATTTTATTGGCTAAAAATAAATTACGCTGTGAGTGCTGCAGTGCAATATCACGCTGCTGAAGTACCTTTTCAAGCTCACAACAATAAGCGGTTTCAATTTCATTAATTAAGTTTTCAAGTGATAATACGCCGTTAATTTGATTATTTTCGCTCACCACTAAATGCCGAATGCTACTTTCAGACATCAACCTGTAAGCATCAAAAAGGCTGTCTTGTGGGCTTATTTTATACAGAGGACGGCTCGCCAAATCCCAACAAATAAGATGATTATGCTGCTCGGTGATGAGTTTTAGTAAATCTCGCTGGGTAATAATGCCATGGATATTTTCATCTTCATTAAATACTAAAACAACTTTCTCGGCGTGTTCACGCATTAAGTTAACTGCATCATTGATGGCTAATGAACTTGGGACTACCCTAATATTTTTATTATATTGCTCGTTTATCGGTCTAAATTGCAGGTAATGCTCTAACCCTTGATTACTCACAATATCAGTAATACTAATCACCCCGCTTGGGTTATCATTCGCATCGGTTACCAGTAAGTGTCTTACGCCATGCTTATTAAACACCATGGCGGTATCGGTTAATAATTGCTGGCTGGGTACACTCAACACCGGGCTCGACATTACCTTTTCAATCATTATTTGTCTAAGTGTCAGATCAGAAAAGTTAAGCGTTAAGCAATCAGTTTCAGTCCACACCCCCACTATTTGCTGCTGATGTTTAACAAAAATAGCGCTAACATTGTGCACACGCATTAGTTTCACCGCTTCAATTAAAGGGGTATCCTTAGTACAGGCGATCACCTTATTGGTAAAAACATCGCATACTTTTTGATAGCGGCTAGTGTGGGGCATTGCTTTTACTTCCAAAATTAAACCAATGCACGATTATAAATTATTCAGTAAATGACAATTTGATTTAGGACAATATATGAGCATCAGTTACCCATTAATTATTATTTATAATAATGAGATTGAGCTATTAGAGCATGCCGATGAGTTACATGATTTTATTTATACTATGGACGTGAATGAGCAGAAAAACGTGGTTATTTTAGATAAGGTAAGTGGCTATCAAGGTTTAAATGGCGATGCGCATAATGCACTCAGTGCAATACAATTAGCGCAATTGGTAAAGGAATATTTAGCAAAAGAAGGACAATGTTGCCTCAGTAAAATAGAGCAGCTTACTCCTGATCAGGCATTTATGTTACTCGCCGAAATCAACTAAGGCTTTAACGTGTGCAATCGCGCTGCGCCCGAGGGCAGACAGTGAGTATCCTCCCTCTAGGTAAGAGATAATACCTAAGCAACTATGTTGTTGGCTAAATTGCGCTAACTGCTCAGTAAGCCATATATAATCACTTTCGACAAACTTTAAACTGGCCATATCATCTTCAAGGTGCGCATCAAATCCTGCGCTTATAAAAAGTAGCTCAGGCTTAAATTCAGTTAATTTTGGTAGCCACTGCTGCTCATAAAGCGCTTTTAAATCAGTACCATCACTAGCAATAGGCAAAGGTGAATTTACCAACGTGGCGTTATTTTTAATAGCGGTATTTGGATAAAATGGATATTGAAATAACGAGCACAGCAACACATTTTCATCATCCATAAAAATATCTTGCGTGCCATTGCCATGGTGTACGTCAAAATCGATAATGGCAATGCGTTTCACCCCTTTGCTTTGTGCATATTTAACCGCAATCGCAAGGTTGTTAAACACACAAAAACCAGAAGAGCTATCTCGGTTAGCGTGATGCCCTGGCGGGCGCACTGAGCAAAATGCAGCATCCAATTTACCCTCTAAAACCTCATCAACAGCGAGTAACCCTGCACCTACTGCACGCTCAATTGCTTTCAATGAATCGGGGCATAACCAGGTATCGCCGTCCAAATCGCTAAGCCCTTCGGTTGGGATCATACTTTCTACATGCTTGATGTGTTGTTCACTATGCGCCAATAAATAGTGCTCACGCGAGGCCTTAGGTGCTTGTTTCTGCTCGATAGCGACATCCAGCCCACTTGCAAGTAGACGGTCGTTTATCGCATCCAAACGCTCAGGGCACTCTGGATGATCGTCAATCATTTTATGTTTACGGCAGTGGGGGTGAGAAATAATCGCAGTGCGCATAGCTAACTCCAAAAATAAGTTGCTTAACGAGTATAACAAAGCCACCTGAGGGTGGCTTTGCGACTTTGGTTGATACTAAACGACTATTTAACCAAGGTTCTGGTTATTTAGCTTTTAAGTCAAGGTTTCTAAAATCAAAGCTAAAATCGGTCACCTGCGTTGAAACTGCGTTCATTTTCGCCGATTCTACACGGTTATCTGCACTCATAGAAAAACGAATAAAGGCATCTGCCTCTAATAGCTTTTCATCCCATTTAACAATAAAGGTATTACCTGTGTAATGCTCCAACTCACCTTTGAGGCGCTTTGTATGGGTAAAATCAATGCGTAATTTACCATCTAACTCTTCAATTATTACATCGCCATACCAATCATCATGCAAAGTACCGGTGTAATTAATGGTTGGCAATGCCGGCTGGATATCTGCAGGCACTGATGGAGCCGCGTTAGCATAGGCTTTTTCTTTACCTGCAAAGTGCTTTTTAGCTAAATCTTCAACCCAGTCTTTATCTTCAAGCTCTAGTACATCTTCAAGTACTTCATGAGTCACCGCCGATAATGCAGAAAACGCTTGTTGGTTGCTTAATATCACAATTCCCACATTTTTCTCTGGCAAAAGAGTAACCTGCGAGACCATACCTAAAATACCACCACCATGTGCCAGCTTCTTAACGCCGTGGTAATCTTCTATACTCCAGCCCAACCCATAACCTCTAAATTGTTGATGGTACGCTTCATAAGCACTTTTAGATGCTAGTGAGGTAATATGTGGGTGCCACATTTGTGCTTGCTGCTTTTCACTAAATAGCTGCTCGCCATTAGGCATTTTGCCACCAGCGAGTTGAGTACGTAGCCATTGGCTCATATCATTTACGCTTGATGCAATGGCTCCTGCGCCTCTGAAGTCTTCAAGGTAATTAACAAAAAAGGGATGCAATTTACCGTCCATTGGGATGTGTCCAATTGCCCAGTTTTTGTTATTTTTAGCGATACGCGAAAAGCCAGCCCGTGAGTTGCTCATATTGAGCGGCTGTAAAATATTTTTTTCAATGTAGTCGTTCCAGCTCATCCCCGATATACGGGCAACAACTTCACCAGCGGTAACAAACATTAGATTGTTGTAAGCATATTGGCTACGAAAACTGCTCGCAGGTTTTAAATATTGCAGCCCCGATAAAATATCGGCTACCGATTTATCAGTACTTGGCCAAATCATTAAATCACCTTGACCAAGCCCTAAACCACTGCGATGGCTTAGCAAATCGCGAATTCGCATTTCACGGGTAACGTATGGGTCATGCAATCTAAATTCAGGGAGATGATCAATTACGCGATCATCCCAGCTTAATTTGCCTTCATCCACCAGCTTAGCCAGTGCTGCACTGGTAAATGCCTTGGTATTTGAAGCAATGCCAAATAAAGTGTCTTTATTCACCTTGCTATTTGTATTGAGGTTGGCAACACCAAAGCCTTTAGCAAATACTACTTTGTCATTTTCAACAATAGCAACGGCCATTCCGGGTACATCAAAACGTGTCATTGAAGCGTTGATCACCTCTGAAATTTTATCGGTATCAACCGCTGCAGAGCTCGTGAACGCCCAGCCAACCAATAATGCGGCTGTGGCTAATTTTGTTAGTTTCATAGTGTTACCTTAGGTTATTATTTTTGTTTAATCTTGATGAACCGCAAATTCTATGTCGGCGCGCGCTTTATTCGTATCTTGCTTACTAGGATAAGCTAAAATACGTTGACTATAATGCTCTGGCACACCGGCCTCAAGCGCACCACGATATACATGCTGCACGTACCAATCATAAGGTAGCAGTGTATCGTCATGTGTGTTTGCTATGTAGCAATGCACATTAATGTCATCGTCATCTAAAAGGCTCACGGTTAAATCAACACAGTCGTAATTAGGGCCTTCAATTTTATCTAAGATCTCTTTTTCGGCCTCATTAAGCTGATACACCACCCCATATACAACTGCATCGGGTTCGTTGGTGGGCACAATAGTGCATTTACCTGAACCATCAGCAAAGGCCATATTAAAGGTTAACTTATAGCCTTTTAAAAGCGCCGTACCCACACGTTTTGCGTTAGGTAAACGTGCCAATAAACGATTAGATGACATATTGGAGCCAAACGAAAAATTATATAACGCCATACTATTCCTTAGGGTCTATCAAATAACAACTCGCACAGCCAGTGCGATTAAAATAATGCCAATGCCACGATCGAACCAATAGCCACTTTGTTGAAAAAAGTTTCGCACACCTGCTTTTGATAACAATAGCGACAAAATAGAAAACCAAGCCCAAGTTGCCAGCGCCATATAAACACCATACCCCACTTGCACTATTACCGGTGTCGTTGGGCTAATCACCAAGGTAAACAAAGACATAAAAAATAGCGTAGCCTTAGGGTTTAATGCATTGGTAAAAAAACCACGGCGAAACGCACGCCATGGTGACTCAGGTGCAAGGCTGGGTTTTGCAGTCTGTTCTGATGAGGTATTTGAAGGTTTAGCAGCGCGTAGCGCCTGCACACCTAAATACGCTAAATAAGCACCGGCTATATATTTAAGTGCCATAAACAACGAAGGCGATTGAGTTAAAACCAGCGCGACTCCCAACACACAATAAGCTATGTGTAATAAAATAGCAGCGCCTACACCTGCACTGGTCCATAGCGCATTATGCCTGCCGTACTGTACGCTTTGCTTAAGTACCACAGCAAAATCTGGTCCGGGGCTGGCCACTGCAAAAAAGTGAGCAATGGCAATTAATAAAAACTCATCAATATAAACCATGGTTAACTGGCTTGCTCTGGCGAAAAAGCCAACAACAATGGATTAGCCGACTGGTTAACCAACGCTTTTATTTCTTTTTGCGCTTTTTTAAACTGGCCTCGTAAATGCGGCTTTAAATGTTTTTTAGAGTGTTTATCTTGCTTAAAGTAGCTTACTAAAGCATGCATAAATACAGTATGGGTTTCACTGAGCGTGGCTTCGCGATTGGCATATGGGTTGTAACATGAGCCACAACCCCCCTTAAACTGGTACACGGTATTGCTCATCATCACCCCAAAACCTAAAAAGCACGCTAAAGCATCCGTTGCTTGAGGTAAGAACTCTTTACCACCTGGAGGTAATACGCCTACATGATGAATTAAAATGGTAGCAAGAGTACCTGCAAAGCTAGCTACTAAATCTTGTGGCTGATTAATTTGGTTTGGGTTAAACGACACATTAATTGTATGGCTTGGTGGCACCATTAAATGGCAGTGCTCACCACGTAGATGCTCACTAAATTCAAAATGTGGAAACACCTGAGGTTGTAATTGTTGCGGTGCAACAAGTGTTATAGGCCACTCATCCATACCAGCATAGTGTTTAACACGCGCAAACACTTTACTGGCCATTTCTTCAATGCTTGAAACAGAATCAGGAAAAAACTCGACCGTTGGCAAAATAATTTGGCTGTGCTTAGTAAAAAAATTCAGGTCAAAGTTTTCTGCAGCCCAAATAAAGGTATCAACTAGCCACTGTTGTTCTTGTTCTGCCAATAAGGGTTTTGATTTAAATAGGGTTAACATAAACTATTCTTGCCCCTTCGCCCATTGCCATGCTTGTGTATTGTATAAAGGCACCGTAGAAAGCGCGTGATGATGACTGCCCGTAGATTCTTTCGTTGAGTACGATAAATACAATAACGTATGGGTTTTAGCATCATAAATGCGACGAACTTTTAACGACTTAAACAAAATACTCTTAGATGATTTAAACACGACTTCACCCGACTTACTACGGTCAATAGACTGTAATTGGTCTGCGGTAATTGGCCCTGTTTGGCGACAAGCAATCGACATATCTGATGGGTCTGAAAAGTCTAAATTAGCCTCAATATGACTAATATGACAAGTAACCCCTGTAACAAGCGGATCTTGCTGAGAGTTAACCACCACGTCTTTAGTGGTAAACAGCCCTAAACTCACTGAAGCAACATCATCAGAACACCCTGTAAGCCCTGCTAAACACGCAATTAGACTACCCATTTTGAGATACTTCATAGCAAGTCCTTCGTTCATATTAAAATTAAGTTATGCCTTATACTAAACGCTTTCACTGCGATAAAACAAATTTTATAAGTAATAAAAAAGGCACGCCCGAAGGAGTGCCTTTGCAAACAAATACAGCTAAAAATAATTAAAAGCTATATTGTGCACCTAGATAAACATAACGACCGGCACCGCCGCCGTAGCCACTATAAAAGTTACCTCGGCCACTTGGATAAAATGCCCCTTTGTCGTCAAATACATTATTAATCCCACCAAATACACGTAAGTCACTCTTATCTGTCAGTGCCATAGTGTAAGACGCTGATAAACTATGCTTTAAAAATGAGCCATAGTTTTGATATGCCAGTGGCTCAGGGTTAGCAATACAACCGGCATCGCCCGTAGCACAGCGTTCATCATTTGCAGCAACATATTCAAGGTAATCTTTCTCATCTTCTTGGCTTGCTTTAAAAGCACCTACGTAATTTGTACGCCAGCGGATACGTAAGTCATCCATTTTCCATACAATCGACATAGCGGCTTTATCTTTTGAACGGCCATAACCTGCATACTGAGAAGTCACACTAGAACCATCTAACCCTTCATAGGTTTGCGAGTTTTCAATAATATGATTGTAATCAAGCTTAAATGACAGGTTACCATAGCTACCTATGTCATATTTGTAAGTTGCAACTACATCGTAACCGCGCGCTGTTAACTCATCTAAGTTATATTCACGCTGTAGTATTTTTACAATGTTACCTTCGTCGTTACGGGTAATATCGTTACAATATTCGTTATCACTACCCCACGCAGCCTCTGAGTCATAACATTCACGCATGATGTTTTCGTTACTTATTTCATCAATTGCATCAACAATGGCAATGTCGTAGTAATCCACCGCTAAGTTAAAGCCATCTAAAAACTCAGGTGAAACAGTAATACCAAAGGTATAGGTATCGGCTGTTTCTTCTTTTAAGTTTGGATTACCCGTATTTGGTGAATAGTTATTGTCTTCACTTTCAAATTCAAAATTAGGATCATCAGCCAGCTTTTGTGCCAAGGTTGGCTCTAAACGGCAGTTATCGTGCCCTGGGTTTGTTGATGTTGCAGTTAAGCCATCACAAATATCATCAAATGAATCAAAATCGCCGCGAGGGGGCGATAATAGCTCAGTAATAGTTGGGGCACGCTGTGCACGCGCATAGTTAGCACGTAGCATGTATCCATCAATTGGCTGCCACAATAATCCTAACTTATAACTGGCTACGGTACTGATATTATCAATACTGTAATTTGCTAATCGTAGCGACGTTTCTGCCGACAAACTTTTAGCAAATGGCGCATCTTTTAGCAGTGGCACTGCAAGCTCTGCAAACGCCTCATACACTTCTACTTCACCATAAAAAGAAGGCACAACGTTAAACGTAATACCGCCCGCTTTCATATCATCACTGGTATCTAAGCTTTGCGAGTCTTTACGATACTCTGCTCCAAATACTGCAGACACATTACCTGCTGGCAATTCATATAAGTCACCGGTGATATAACCCATTACCGTGTACTGTTGAATCTCAGTATCAATAATTGGATTTGTACGGATCCAGTCTGCCATGTCAGGGGTAATAGACCCTTCACCAAATAAATTAAGCGGGACACATCCTTGCGCTCGCGCTTCGGCGTCTTTACATTGAATAGTGCCATCGGCTAATTTTTCAGCTTGCAGAGCTTGGTTGACACGTACCGTGTTTAGCTCGTTACTGCGGATTTGATGCTGTTTAAATTGACCATATCCGGCAGAAATATCCCAATCCCATGTATCATCAAACATCATACCTTGCAGGCCAGCCCAGGTACGAATAGTCGTACGGTCGTTATCGGTGCTGATATTACCTACTTCACCAAAACGACGATCCCAATAAATACGGTCTTTGTATGGGTTACTGTCAATAATTTCTTGTGGCACATATGGGTTATCAATAGGAATATAACCTGGCGCAATATCATCGATAGGATCCCCTGTCACTGGGTCGTAGCGAGGTACGTAAGCCCCTTCGTATTCATCTTCTGGTGACTTATCGTTGAACGAGCCACTCTTACTGTATTGAATTTGGAAATAACTCATGATGTCGTCTGTTACATCATAATCGACTTTTATTGCAGTCGAAAAGTTATCACTCGGCACATCAAGCATGACGTATTGCTGTGAATTAATACCATAAATTTCTTCATTGCCTTTCCAATCATCACGTAGCGTTTGACCGTCGTACCAAAACTGAGTGTCGTTATTATTATTCTCTAAAAATACACCACCTAAGGTACCATCGCTTTTGCTTGCCCAATCAGCTTGTGTAATACCACTCATACACTGATAGCCATCGGCGGTGTACATTTGATTACACATCAGCTCATCATCGTAACTATGCGCCGCTTCTATTTGCGCTCGGTCGCGATCGTAAAAGGTCATACCAAAATCACGGTCCCAGTTTGAGCTGACAAATACATAACCGCGATCATCAGCAAATGACGTTCCGTAGTTTAAATCAAGCGTAAATTCGCGACCGCCACCATCTGTTGTTTCACCGCCACGGGCTTGAAATTCAAAACCTTCTTTTTTTGACTGGGTAATAATATTAACAACACCGGCTACCGCATCGGCACCATAAGTGGCCGACGCACCACCACTAATAATTTCAACGCGTTCTACCATACCACTAGGAATGGTATTTAAACTGACATAATTACCGCCGTAACTATTAGAGACAACACGGCGGCCATCAATCAATGTCAACGTTCTATTAGCGCCTAAGTCACGAAGCTGGACTGTTGATAAACCAGTACCCGAAATGCTTGATTGGCTGGTTGTGTTGCCAATACTTTGGCTCAGTGCAGGCATATTATCGATTAATACATCTGAAAGATTGCCTAAGCCTGTATCCTGAATTGATGCTCTGTCCATGGTAACCAGCGGAGTTGTGACCGAAAAACTATCACGCTTTAAACGCGAGCCTGTTACTGTTATTTTCTCTGGTACTTTTTGTACCACTTCTTCGCTTGCCTTAGCAGTTGATTGACGAACAATTGCCTCGTCATTTGCTATTACATGCCCAGATAGACTCGCTGTTATAGCCAAAGCTAAAGCGCATTTTTTGGTTGATATTTTACTCACAGACTTCCCTCATTTTTTATTATCCCATTAGTAGCTTTTTTATTAACTTTTTAGTTATTAAATCTGTTTTGTACTAATTGGTTTGTTTTACTAATAACAGGTTGTAAGTAATCGTGAATAAAAGCACAATGAGAGGTGTCTCGTTTATATCCCTATTTTACATCTATTTAATATCTATTTATTTATAATCATGGACTTATATTTATTGTGTTAGAATGTTGTAAAATTGAATATTAACTAATTATCGTGTTACTTTGCATTAAACAACACGTACAAACATCGCTAATAACTCATACTAGGAAGAGGTTTAAATACACATACTATGAATACTCAACAGCCTTTTTCAATTGGAAATTGCCAAATATCGGCGTTTGAAAATAAGCTGTTTTGTGCTGATAAAGCCTGTATTTTACAACCTAAATTTATAGAGCTGCTGACCTACTTAGTAGCGTGTTATCCAAATGCGGTGAGTCGCGAACAACTAATCGAAAACGTATGGGATGGTAATCAATATGTGGGTGAGAAAGCGCTCACTAATGCCATATGGCACCTTCGTAAAAGCTTTAAAGAGCTTGACCCCGACAACACCTACATAGAAACACTGCGTAAAACAGGTTATCGCTTAGTGCAAAAACCAATAATGCCAAACGCGCAGAACAGTATTAATACATCCTCTACTCGCCCTAAATATATTTTCGCTGTAGTCATGGCTATCGTGGTCTTGTTATTCGCTGGAGTCTGGGGTTACAACGCTTTTAGCGATGAAAATAAGCCACTTGCGCTATCGCAACAAGCAGAGCGCTTATACGATCATGTTGAAACCATTACTACCAGCCCTGGACGAGAGCTATTCCCTGCTATATCCAGCGACAGTCACTTTTTAGCATATTCTTGGCGCCGCCCTGGTCATAAAGCAAATTTATACTTACGTGATTTACATTTACCCAAACAAGCTGCAATAGCACTTACCGACACCCCATTCATTGAAGGGCGAGCGGTATTTAGCTCTGACTTAACCTTTATTTATTATTATCGCCGTATATCTGGTCAAGGCTGTGAGGTTATTCAGCAAAATATTGCCTCGGGAAATACCACTATTTTAGGGAAGTGCGGCAGCAAAGCGAGTACCGATATAGACATAAATGCCCTAGGCACTAAACTGGTTTATATTAGTGAAGATGATGAAAATAATCTGACTCAACTTAACCTTGTTGATTTAACCTCATCGCCATACACAATTACTCAAATACCTTGTATTTCAGCATGCCAATATAACGATGAGTCGGTTGTGTTCTCCCCAGATGCAACTCAACTTGTAGTATCTCGTAACTTACCAACGGGGTTTGAAGAATTATTTTTAATCGATATAAAAACAGGCAATGCAAAGCAGTTAACTACTGGGTTTATTGATATGAGAGGCGTTGATTGGCACCCCTCTAAGGCGCAACTCGTTTTTTCTGGTGTAAAAAAAGGTAAACGCCAAGGGTACTTTTACAACCTTAAAACACAACAAATGATCAATGCCCGCATAGATGGCTTAAGCTACCCAGAATTTGCCAGTAATGGCAGTTTGTATTTTCATCAGTGGAATATAGACTCGGCTTTAATGCGTTTAGAGGTTAATAATGCGGTTGCAAGCTCTCCTTTCCCAGTGTTATCGAGCCATTTTAGTACCCGCTTTCCTAATTACAATAAAGCCAGAAACAAACTCGCGTTTGTCTCTAATGAGTCGGGCTCAATGGAATTGTGGACCGCAAATAAAGACGGTACGTCTCGAAAGCAGCTCACTAATCTCAATGCCAATATTTACCACCCAGTATGGTCGCCTGATGGTGATTATATTGCTTTTGTTGCCTCGCACCCTAGTGGTCATGCGTTATACCTGTATGACTTTAATAAACAAACCAGTGAATTATTACCTACGGGCTTTAGCGATCATGGCAAACCGAGCTGGGCTGCAGACAGTAAAAGCGTATTAGTCTCTGATGATCAGCACGTGTATCGCTTCGATTTAAATGGTAATAAACTCGAACAAGCCATAGATTCTCCAACATTATATGCTTATGAAAACAAGCAAGGCGCTTTAGTTTTTGCCAACCAAGCAACTAATCAATTATGGATCAAAGATCCTGATAGCCAAACTGAGCAACCACTGGTTAGCGAAATTAATTTATCTAATCATAATTCGTGGTACTTTTTTGAAGGCGACACCTTAGCGACATCGCGTATTTACTATTTTAATGTAAAACAAGGTGATTACCGTTTGAGTTATTACGACTTTTCAACCAAAAGCCATCATGACGTTATACGCCTTCCCGAACGCGCATTTAGTCGTACCTCTGGCTTAACCTATATTTCAAATACCAACTGGCTGGTATACTCTTCGTATAAGTCACCACAAATTGACATAAAACGTATCAACCATCAATATTTGCCCTAAAAGCAACAGCCTGAACTATGCTAAGCCAAATTTTTAAAAATTAAGTTCCATAGGGTTAGCGTGTACAAACCCGTTTGGTATAATTAAACAAACCAATCTAAAGAGGATACGCTAAATGCCACACATTATTATTGAACACTCAGAAGATCTGCCTTTATTACCTCAGGTTCTCGTGGAAAAAATCCACACAACAACATTTGAAAGTGGCTTATTTGATTTAGAAACAATAAAAACTCGTGCTATTGCGTATCAACATTACCAATTAGGTGTGGGTAAAGAAGGGTTTATTCATATTGCTGTACATATTATGGCTGGGCGCTCTATTGAGCAAAAGCAAAAGCTAAGTGAGCAGTTACTAGCGTGCCTACAAACATACTGCAGAGCCTCTGATAGCTTAAGCGTTAATATTTACGAAATGAATCACGAGATTTATCGTAAAAATTAACGGCTATTAAAACATCATAGTTATAGGCAAGTGCTCTATAACTATGATGGTATCCCCGCTCTGCTAATTTTTATAAAACCGCGGTTAAAGCGTAAACTTACCTAGTAAATCCCTTAAAATATTCGACTCTTTATTTAAACCATTACAAAGCTGCTCTGACTTTTTCATATTTTCTTTGGTTTGCTCTGCCGAGTCGGAGATCATTACAATATTTTGGCTAATTTCTGAGGTTGCTAACGTTTGCTCTCGCGTTGCTGTAGCCACTGAGTTATTTAACTCGCTTAACAGTACAATTTCCTGTGAAATACCATTTAATGTATGGCCTGTTTCTTTTAATCGTTCGGCATTTTCTAAAGTGTTTTTGCTGCCCAATTCAATCGCAGTTACCGTGCTTGAAGCTTTAGCATTTAACGAAGCAATCATCTCATTAATTTGCTCTGTAGACTCCGCAGTACGCTGTGCAAGCGTTCTCACTTCATCAGCAACTACTGCAAAGCCACGCCCTTGCTCTCCAGCTCTCGCCGCTTCAATTGCCGCATTTAACGCCAATAAGTTAGTTTGCTCAGAAATCCCTTTAATGACATCCAATACATGAGAAATTGATTTAATCTCTGTCGAGAGCTCTAACACCGAAGCCACAGAATTGGCCATCGATGCTTCTAACTGTTCCATTTGTTTAATTGTGCTTTGCACAAAACCAACGCCTTTATGCGTCGTTTCTTCGGTTTTAGTCGCAATATCTGCCGCATTGCTGGCACTGCCAGAAATATCCTGAACCGTAACTTCCATCTCATTAACCGCTGCCGCCACCGTTTGTGTACTCGATGACTGTACCTCAGCTAAATTAGCTGCTCCTTGTACTTGCTCAAGTACATCTTGGGAAATACCTTTAACATGAATTGCCGACTCAGAAACCTGTTTAAACATATAATGTAACTGCTCTAAAAACAGATTAAACTTAATCGCCAAGTCTGAAATTTCATTATTATCGTCAGTAGGAAGTCGCGCTGTTAAATCGCCATCTTTTTCTGTTAACGCATTCACTGCTGAAGTAATGTTTTCGATTGGCCTAAATATTTGCCCTACCAACACGCGTGCTGACGCTAAACCGACAAGAGCAATAATTACACCAAAAATGATATTAGTATTAATAGCACTATTAATTGGGCCATATAATTGCTCTTGGGGAATTTCAGCAACTAGATGCCAACCTAATGAGTTTACAGGCGTACTTGATACAACATAGTCATCACCATCAATTACTTTACTTTGAATTGCCCCATTTTTAATCGGCGTCAAGTCAACAGATTGCCCTATTTTAGTTTTATTACCATGCAGCATAATCTCGCCACTACCAGAGACCAAATAAACAATGCCGCCCTCACCTATCCTATATTCACTTATGAGATCCACCATAGAATCGAGCGAACGGCCAATTCCGGCAATTCCTTGTCGTTGCCCATCAAGCTCAATGGCATAATTAATAAATACCATCACCTCAGAGCTGCCTTTATCTATGTCGAGCGCTACTTCAAATGGTCTATCCGATGCTAAAAAAGCATCAAACCAAGTATCACTACTATCTATTTGCCTGGAAATACCTTCATCGGTGTAATAGTTACGGGAGTTTTTAGAAATAATATATGCGTTACTGGCTTGGTTTTTATTTTTTATATGTTTGAGGTAATCAATAAATTTACCTCGGCTTTGCGCATCTTCATTATTATTCATCCATTGCTGCACAAATAAGTTTTGCGCTATTTCTTTGCCTACAACAATAGGTGTAGAAAGTTCCAGCTCTATTTGGCTTTTAACTTCACTAAGCGCAGTCGGTAAATCTACTTTTGCTAGTTTTTCTTCTGTATTTGAGCGAATACTATTGGAAAAGATTAGAGTAGATATTGCTAAAGGAGCAACAACAGCCAGAATAAGGCTGAGGTATACTTTTCGTTTTAATAACATAGAGCACCTAAGGAGTAACTAAGCAGTATTTTATATACCGCACACAATTAACAGTAGCGACATTAAAGGGCATAAAGTAAAGATTTTTATAATAAAACCCCATAACACTTTAATAGTAGATTCAACTGTGTTTATTGCAATGTATTCAATAGAATTAATAAAAAAATCAGTGTACTGGTGAAAAATACGATAGAAATAACAAAAGCGAATTTTATAAACTAGGAAAATGAGTTTTTATTTACTTGGAAAGCTTGTAAAAGTGGTGGCCCCTCCCAGACTCGAACTGGGGACCTAACGATTATGAGTCGTGTGCTCTAACCAACTGAGCTAAGGGGCCATCTTTGTATAACTGTAAGCAGTTAATTTTTGAAGCGTTTAGCCACAGAGCGACTAAAGCGGGTTGCAGTATAAAAAGTTTTTAGGGGCTTGTCACTAGCAAAAAGCTTTATTTTAACAATCAAGGGGCTAACTGCTCAAATAGTAGGCTTTTAGATTTATTGGTGATGACTTCGAAGAAACGAACTCGTTAAATAATAGTAGTCTGAGTAACTAATACACATACCTTACGATGGCAATTAGCAACTCAGTATTAAATGTATTACTGCGATACGGCGTTATTTTTTGGCGATAATATAAATCGCATGAATTAATCCTGGGAAATAGCCGAGCAAGGTTAGCAGAATATTTAACCAAAAGTGCATCCCTAGCCCCACCTGTAAAAATACACCCAGTGGTGGTAATAAAATAGAAAAAATAATCCTGATGATATCCATAATCTAACCCTTCTAACGTTAGCAAAGCAAAAAGCCCAGCAAGGCTGGGCTTTTAGTATAGTGTATTATTCTGCAATAACAGTTAATTCATCAACTACTTTGCGAACATCTTCAGCGTTCTTAGCAATTTCCATCGCTAATTGCTTTTCAGCATCAGACTCAACTGAACCTTTAAGAGTTACTACACCATTATCGGTATCAACATCAATGTCTGTACCACCTACTTCAGAATCAAATAAGTAGCGTGTTGTGATCACTGTTGTGATTTTGGCATCGGTTAAATCACTTTCGGTATCGTTACCCATCATTTTAGAATCATGCTTCTTCATTTCGGTGTTTTTTACCACAGTTAGACTGTTTTCAACGTCAGTTACACCATCTAGGCTTAGCACGAGTTCTTCAGCAAGTTCTTTATCTACATCGCTGTTTACTTTACCTGTTAGCATTACCTTGCCGTTTTTTACGTCCGTGTTGATATCAAAGTTGTTTAGATTGGTGTTCATCAGCAGTACTGTTTCTGCCTTTCCATCAATCCAAGCATCTTTGCTTTCGTTTTCCCAGCTGCTAGCTTGAGCGCCCATTGCGGTTGTTCCTAATACTAGGGCTGCAATCATAGACTTATTAAATGTTTTCATAATCGTTCTCCTTTTGATTAAAGACACTTAAACTAATGCGAACATCGGGCCAACTATTTTTACATTTAAATTTCAATGACTTAAATCAAAACTACCGATACTGACTTAAACCTACGAAGTAAACATTTACAGACCATTGCGTAAAACTTTCTCGAATAGCGAAACTTACTAAATAATTGTATATTTGGTTAATCTGTCGTTAATATAATAAAGGATGAAAAAACAAAAAAACATAAAGTAATGATTTTAAATGAATTAATATTTGGTATAAGGCTTGCTTTGAACTAGCCAGCAACCTTAAAAGGATAATTTAAATGTCTGTTAAAATTGAAGACCGCCCTATCGAGCAAGTTCGTGAGCAAGTAATTGATCAACTCATTTATAATTACAGCCATGGTGTCATTTCTGTAGAAGCATTTGAGAGGCGCTTAGACGATGCAATGGCAGCGAGTGACAATAGCGCGCTTATGGCCCTTGTTGAAGATTTAACCTTAAATACTGACCAGCAATATAAGGCACAAAAGCACTCGCAGTTTGCACCTAATTATAGTGCGCAGCATGAGACTGATGAAGAGCCACTTACATTAAGAAGCATTCTTGGTTCAAGTGAACGAAGCGGCCAATGGGTGGTGCCTCAAAACATTTATATAGAAAACTACATGGGGTCAATCAATCTTGATTTTACGGATGCTATTTTTACCCACCAACATGTCACTATTCACGTTAATTGTTACTTTGGCAGCGAAGAAATATATGTACCTGAGCACGTTAATGTAGTTTCTAAAATGTTTTGTATTTTAGGCAGTTTTGAAAATAAAACAGTTTCACTCAATAAACGCCAAGGGCCAACGATTCAAATTGAAGGAAAAACTGTTTTAGGCTCTGTAGAAGTTAAAGTTAAGCGCACTATTAAAGAAAAATTTATTAGCTTTGCAAATGATCTAAAAACTCAACTTGGTATGAATGGTAAACATTATTAAATATGCTAAACATTTGATGAAGCCAAAATAGTTGGCTTCATTCATATTATAAGTCGTTATTTCGCTCACTAGGTACATCACTCATATACTCTACAAACTCAATCTCAAACCCTGCGGGATCAATATAATAAATGTTCTTTCTAAATGGATTTACAGCGCCTTGCTTACTTATTGCAAAGCCCGCATGCTTTAAGCGCGCTATTACTTCATTTAAGTTATTGGTTACATAGGCAAAGTGTGCCAAGCCAATTTGATGCCCTGATAAGTCACGATTTTTCCCTTCACCGTGATCGCTTATAGCAATATATTGATCGTTATCACCAAAATGTACCCAGCGCCTTGCTTTACCATACCAAGTTCCTTCTCCCTCACTTCTAATTGACCAATAGGGAAACGCTGCTTGGTAAAACTTAAGCATGGCGTCTATATCACTTACAACTAAATTTACGTGTTCTAATTTCATAATTTTCTTCCTGTTAATTGAATATAGAACATCATAAAACCTCAAGCTCACTTTAGGTAAAGCGCTAATTTACAAATTTATTGCTTGTTTTTATTTCGATAAATATATCGAAAGATCATAGCTGTACAAAAAACACTCACAAGTATTTAGGCTTTATGGTTTACTTTATGGCAAAAACCGCTAAAATACGCCGGCTTAAATATATAAACGTTCTTTTACAACCCAAAGGTAATACCATGCATCCAATGTTAAACATTGCGGTTCGCGCTGCGCGTAACGCAGGCAAACTTATTCTTCGTGCAAGTGAAGATTTATCAAAAGTTGAAGTGCAACAAAAAGGCACCAACGATTTAGTTACTAACATTGATAAAGAAGCCGAAGCCGTAATTCGTGACACTATTTTACGTTCTTACCCTGATCACTGCATCGTTGGTGAAGAGTTAGGCGAACACAAAGGTAAGGATGCTGATTACCAATGGATTGTTGACCCACTTGATGGCACAACTAACTTCATCAAGGGTATCCCTCATTTCGCAGTATCTATTGCACTTAAAGTTAAAGGTCGTTTAGACCAAGCCGTAATTTACGATCCAATTCGTGGCGAGCTTTTCACTGCTTCTCGCGGTCAAGGCGCACAGTTAAACAGCAAACGTTTACGTGTATCTAAAACGGTTGAACTTGCTGGTTCTGTTCTTGCTACAGGCTTTCCTTTCAAACAAAAACATCACTTAGATGCATACTCTGAAGCGTTTAAAGCGTTATTTGTTCACACGGCTGATATTCGTCGTGCAGGCTCTGCTTCGCTAGATATGGCGTATGTTGCAGCGGGTCGTGTTGATGGTTTCTTTGAAATTGGTTTAAAACCTTGGGATACAGCAGCAGGCGAGCTATTAGTTAAAGAAGCTGGCGGCATGATTGTTGATTTTGCTGGCGGTAATAACTACAACGTGAGCGGTAACGTAATCTGTGGTGCACCTAAGCTAACACAGGCGATTGTTCGCGAAATGCGCCCAGTATTATCTGAGTCGTTATTACGTTAATCGTAATTACGTACTAAAAAAAGGAGCCTAGGCTCCTTTTTTGCTTTTGGTTAGCCACTTTTTTTACTATTGGATAAACGTACAATAGCGGGAGCAGGCCTTCTTCGATTACATATAAATAAGTAGCTTTGACGATAACGTTTTGCTTCTTTTTTAGCATCTGTCGCTAATGCCGCTACTTGATGACTATTTTTGCACTGCTGCAGATCAGGCTCAACTAAACCTATCGATAATGTAAGTAAAGGTACAAACTGCTTTTCGCCCTCTCGATTAGTTGCCCAATACCCTTTTCCAGCAATATGCTCTGGCGTAAAAAACACGCGTGACTGTAGTTCAAATTGCGTGATAATGGTATTACAAATCTCCACCGCATCTTTTTTTTCAAACACCACCATAAAGTCATCGCCGCCAATATGCCCGACAAAGTTAGCGCTGTGCGCACACGCTTTTACAGTAACATCGGCCAGAAGTTTTATTACGCTGTCACCACTGGCATAGCCATACAAATCGTTAAATTGTTTAAAGTGATTTAAATCGATATAGGCTAGTGAAAATGGCTGTTTATGTTGCAGACGCTGCTCTATTACCTCACTAATTGCCACATTACCCGGTAACATGGTCAAAGGGTTAGCATGTTGAGCGTGGCGGATTTTTTCTGCTGTAATGTGCTTTAGTATGTCTCTGAGCGGTGCCAAGCCTAAATATTTATTGTTGCAGGTGATAACAATATGGCGACGAATATCAAAGTCTTGCTCTGTTATTTGCTGGGAGACAATATCAAGCATTTGATTTTCATCAACCACCAAAGGTTGTTTATCCATTAACTCAGTGACTTCACATTTATCATAAAGTGCATGCCCATAAGGCGCGGCAAACACTTCTGTTAGCTGATCTTTGTGTAACAGCCCTATTGGCTGCTGACTGCTATTTAATACCGGTAAGCTGATTATGCTTTTGTCTTGCTCAAAAAGTGCATGAGCTTCTTTACAACGCGTATGACTGCTAATAGCAGGCTGAGCAACAGCAAGCACACCTATTGCCATTGATTGTTCAAACTTTGAGGCGGCTTGGGTCGAAGTGAGCGATTGTAACTGTTTACAGTTGTAGTCATAACTTGGCTGTTGACTCGGTCTTTCTAACAAGAACCCCTGAACATGACTCATGCCTATACTTTTAACTAAATCTAGCTCTTCGGAACGTTCGATTCCCTCTGCAATCACCGCTGTATTTGTTGCCCGTGCTAACACCATAATTGATTTTAGAAATTCTTTTTTAACTTCGCTTTGATCGCAATGATCAATAAAGTAACGATCAATTTTTACAATATCTGGGCATAACTGCGACCATTGCTTTAGTCCTGAATAACCTGCACCGAGATCGTCAATAGCAATCGTAAAGCCTAACTCTCGATAATGAGCGATGGTTTTTAACAGTAAAAAGCCATCATCTACTTTTTCTTGTTCAGTTACTTCAATCACCACTCGATTGGCAGCAAGACCAAACTGTTCAATTAAATGTAAGGTTTCGCCTTTAGGGTGGCTCGGATCGAGTAGAATTTTTGGGCTGACATTTAAAAATAACTTCCCTTGCAGACTGAGTTTTACAAAATTTTCAATGGCGCGAGAACGGCATAAAAGCTCAAGCTCTGAAATCAATTGGTATTTATGAGCCGCTTCGAATAGCTTATTTGGCATGGCTAACGGACCATTTTTAGGGCCGCGGCTAAGCGCTTCATACCCAATAATAGATTGCTTAGCTATATCGAAGATAGGTTGGAACAAGGTTGTTATTGCTCCTTGTTGTAAAATTGACTCTAAGACTTGTCGTTGCTCAGTCACTACTAGCTCAAATAAAAATTTAATAAGAGCAATAAAATACCAACTGAGTATGACTATTATGTGACTTATCTAGGAGGCAATAAAAAACCGCTCACTAGGAGCGGTTTTGTTTTAAGAATAGTTTAATCTCAATTAAGGCATTGGATCTAAATCAGCGCCTTCTTTTTCAATCACTTCTGGTATTAAATCTTCTTTACTTACGCCCATGGCAATAGCCACCGAGCTGGCAACGTAAACTGAAGAGTAAGTACCAATAAATACACCAAATAGTAGTGCAGTAGCAAAGCCATGAATGGTTTGGCCGCCCCATACAAATAACGCAATCAGTACTAAAATAGTAGTGATTGAGGTTACTAAGGTACGGTTAAGTGTTTGCGTAAGCGAGATATCAATAATTTCAATCGTGTCGTCAATACGCACTTTGCGGAAGTTTTCACGAATACGGTCTGATACAACAATGGTATCGTTTAGTGAGTAACCTATCACGGCAAGTATTGCTGCCAAAATAGTTAAGTCAAACTCTAAACCTAGCACCGAGAATAAACCAATCGTAATGATTACATCGTGTAAAAGCGCGCCAACTGCGCCCACAGCAAAACGCCATTCAAAGCGAAACGCCACATAAATTAAGATACAAATAAGTGCAGTTAACATGGCAAGGCCACCCTGCTCTTTTAAGTCTTCACCTACGCTTGGGCCTACAAACTCAATGCGGCGCATTACTACGCTATCATCGGCTTGTTTAAGTGCAGCAATCACTTGGTTACCAATTACTTCTGCTTTTACATCATCACCGCGAGGGGCTAAACGGACCAGTATTTCTTGGCTTGAGCCAAAAAGCTGTACCGATGCATCAGCAAAGTCGTTTTCAGCCAGTACATTACGTACTTTTTTCAGATCGGCAGGTTGCGAAAAACCCACCTCAACTGCTGTACCGCCGGTAAAATCTAAACCGAAATTTAAGCCTTTAACAAAAAGTGACGCCAGCGACGCTATAATTAATAACGTAGAAAAGCCCATTGCCACTTTTCGAAGAGACATGAAACGAAGGGTTTTTCCGCCCAATCTTAAAATTTGCATGTCTGCTCCTTAAATTGAAAGTTTATCAACACGTTTGCCACCAATAAATAGGTTGATCACCGCACGGGTACCTATAATTGCTGTAAACATAGAGGTTAAAATACCAATTGCTAGGGTTACCGCAAAACCTGCAACAGGACCGGTACCAACAGCAAACAAGATAATCGCCGCAATTAATGTGGTGATATTGGCATCAAAAATAGTACTAAAGGCGCTATCGTAACCAAAATGAACCGCTTGTTGAGGGCTGCGGCCATCGGCTAGCTCTTCACGAATACGTTCAAATATAAGTACGTTCGCATCAACTGCCATACCAACAGTCAGTACAATACCAGCTATACCCGGTAGGGTAAGCGTTGCACCAGGAATTAATGACATAACACCAATGATAAGTACTAAGTTGGCAGCCAGTGCAATATTCGCAACAAGGCCAAAACCTTTGTAGTAAATAAGCATAAAGGCCAATACAAACGCAAAGCCAAGAGCTACAGCGGTCATACCTGCTTCAATGTTTTCTTGACCTAGGCTTGGCCCAACCGTACGTTCTTCTACAATTTGAATAGGCGCAACCAGTGCACCCGCGCGAAGTAGTAAACTTAAGTTATGTGCTTCAGCTGGGTTATCAATACCGGTAATGCGGAATGAACGGTCAAGACGCGCTTGAATGGTTGCTACGTTAATAACTTCTTCCACTTTAATTGGCGGAAGTGCTTTACCGTCACTGTCTTTTTTACCTGATGGCTTGTATTCAATAAACACGGTAGCCATACGTTTACCGATAGCACGCTTGGTAAAGGCATTCATTTTTGCCCCACCTTTACTATCGAGTTTAATGCTTACTTGTGGACGCTGGTACTCATCTGCACCTGACTGCGCGCCAGTAATATGGCTGCCTTCAAGAATAATGCGTTTTTTTAGCACCACAGGATAACCATCACGGCTCATGATCATTTCAGTACCCGGTGGGATACGACCTTGAGCAGCGGCGCTTATGTCAGCATTTTCGTCAACTTCACGAAACTCAAGTGTTGCCGTAGCACCTAAAATTTCTTTAGCGCGAGCGGTATCTTGAATCCCTGGCAATTGCACAATAATACGTTCAGCACCTTGGCGCTGTACGTTTGGCTCTGCAACCCCAATTTGGTTGATTCGGTTACGAATAATAGTTTCGTTTTGCTTGATAGCATAGTCACGAATTTCTTTTAGCTTTAGCTCACTCATAGTGGCAAAGAATGCGTTATCGTTACTGCTATCATCAATGTAAACGTTTAATGGGTAACGGCTTTCTAAAAAGCGCTCTGCAGCGTCTTTATCTTCTTCGTTACGCATTTCTACACGCATGCGCTCAGAACCAGCTACACGGCGCACACTACGATAACGTAGTTTTTCTTCACGCAGGTCGCTACGGAAATCTTGCTCCATTTGCTCTAACTGATTATCCACCGCAGTGACCATATCGATTTCCATGGTGAAATGTACACCACCACTCAAATCTAGGCCTAACTTCATAGGATTACCGCCCAGCGACTTTAACCACGCCGGTTGTGCAGGAGCCATATTAATAGCTGAGATATAATCGTTACTTAGCGAGTTACGCAGTAAGTCTTGTGCTTTTAGTTGGTCTTCAACATTTTTAAAACGAACAAGAATTTGCCCATCTTCGAGCTTTGTCGATTTAGCGCTTACGTTGTCTTTTTTGAGGATTGCGTTTACTTTGTCTACAACACTGAGGTCAACATCGGTGCCTTTAGCGCCAGAAACCTGTATGGCCGGATCGCGGCCATACAGGTTTGGTGAAGCATATAAAAGGCCAATGGCTAACACAGCTAAAACAAGTAAATACTTCCAAATTGGAAACTTGTTTAACACGGGGTCGTCCTTATTATTTTTATAGCGACTTCATTGTGCCTTTAGGCAATACAGCAGATACTGCTGATTTTTGTACTGTTACTTCTGCTTGCTCATTTAATGAGATCACGATGAAGTCTTTATCTTCAGCAATTTTTACGATTTTACCCACTAAACCACCTTGGGTTAGCACTTCATCGCCTTTTGCCATCGCGCTCATTAAGCTTTTATGCTCTTTTACACGCTTTGCTTGCGGGCGGTAAATTAAAAAGTAAAAAACCAAACCAAAAATCGCTAACATAATTAGCATTTCCATACCGCCGCCTGCTGCAGGTGCACCAGCGCTTGCATGCGCGTTTGAAATAAATAAACTCATAATACTTCCTCTTTAATTTTTAAATTTTAATTTGTTGTATCAGCTAGCTCTGGCACTGCTTGGCCTCGGCGAGCGTAAAAATCGTGGACAAATGTCTCTAGTTGACCTTCGCTAATAGCATTACGCAAACCTTCCATAACACGTTGATAGTATCGTAAGTTATGGATAGTGTTTAGTCGTGCACCCAAAATTTCGTTACATTTGTCTAAATGATGCAAGTAGGCGCGCGAATAATTTTTACAGGTATGGCAATCACACTCGGGATCAAGTGGACCAGTATCTGTTTTATGCACTGCGTTACGGATTTTAATGGTACCCGTTGTAATAAATAAGTGACCATTACGTGCATTACGCGTTGGCATTACACAGTCAAACATATCAATACCACGACGAACCGACTCAACTAAGTCTTCTGGCTTGCCTACACCCATTAAATAACGTGGTTTGTTTTCTGGCATTTTATAAGCACAATGGTCAAGAATATTAATCATTTCATTTTTAGGTTCACCAACCGATAAACCACCAAGTGCATAGCCATCAAAACCAATTTCTTCAAGGCCCGCTTGTGATTGTGCACGAAGCTCAGGATACATACCGCCTTGAATAATACCAAACAATGCTGATGGGTTGTCGCCATGCCCTTCTTTTGAGCGCTTAGCCCAACGAAGAGAAAGCTCCATAGAGTCTTTGGCTTCTTTTTCAGTGGCAGGATATGGCGTACATTCGTCAAATATCATCACGATATCTGAGCCAAGATCACGCTGCACTTCCATTGATTTCTCTGGCGACATCATAATTTGATCACCATTAACTGGCGATTGGAACATTACGCCTTCTTCAGTGATTTTACGCATTGCGCCAAGGCTAAATACTTGGAAACCGCCTGAGTCAGTAAGAATTGGGAAGTCCCAGTTCATAAAATCGTGTAAATCACCATGCTGTTTGATGATTTCAGTACCTGGACGCAACATTAAGTGAAATGTATTGCCTAAACAGATTTGTGCACCCGTTGCTTTAACTTCATCAGGTGTCATGCCTTTAACTGTGCCATAAGTGCCTACAGGCATAAACGCTGGTGTTTCTATTACACCTCGGTCAAAAATCAAGCGACCGCGGCGTGCTTTGCCATCGGTGCAGTCTAATTCAAATTTCATAATATCCTCTGTGTCGGAAAAACAGTCCAACAAGCTATAATTTAACCGCTCGATTCTACCCTTTTTACCACCCTATTACTATTAGCAGTGATAAATTCACTGTGCTTAGGAGTAAAATAAAAACCAATAACGCTGTAAATTATTTACGGGTCAAAAACATCGCATCGCCATAGCTAAAAAAGCGATACTGTTGTTCAATCGCAGTATTGTAAGCACCCATAATATTGTCTTGCCCTGCAAAGGCACTGACCAGCATAATTAGGGTTGATTCAGGTAAATGGAAGTTGGTGACCATGGCATCAACAACGTTAAATTGATAACCTGGGAAAATAAAAATATCGGTATCACCAAAGTAAGTATCTAACTTGCCGCCATGTATTTTTGCTGCCGACTCTAGTGAGCGAACTGAAGTTGTACCTACTGCAATCACACGCCCGCCTTTGGCTTTAGTACTGGCAACCGCATCCACCACAGCTTGCGGCACTTCAATATATTCAGAGTGCATGATGTGCTCATCAACACTTTCTACCCTAACCGGCTGGAATGTACCTGCGCCAACATGCAAGGTAACAAAGGCCATTTGTACGCCTTTATTTTTAAGTGCAGCCATGAGTTTATCATCAAAATGAAGGCCTGCTGTTGGTGCTGCAACGGCGCCTGGCTTTTCGCCATATACTGTTTGGTATCGCTCTCGATCCGCTTCGTTATCTGGGCGGTCAATGTAAGGAGGAAGCGGCATATGGCCAACATCATTTAAGATGTCGAGCACATTTTCACTGCGGTCAAACTCAAGCTCAAATAACGTATCGTGGCGTGCCACCATAATGGCTTTTGCTTTGCCCTCTAAAATGAGTACATTGCCCGGTTTTGGCGATTTACTAGCACGAATGTGCGCAAGAACGCGGTGTTCATCTAATACACGCTCTACCAGCACCTCAACTTTACCGCCAGATTCTTTTTGACCAAACATACGCGCAGGTATTACTTTGGTGTTGTTAAAAACCAATAAGTCGTTTTCGTTAACAAGTTCGAGAATGTCACTAAATATTTTATGCTCAACAGTACCGCTCGGCCCGTCTAAGCTCAATAAACGGCTACTAGTTCTGTCTGCTTTTGGAAAACGAGCAATTAATTCATCAGGTAAGTCAAAGCTAAAATCAGCTACGCGCATTGTTAGAATTCCACATCATTTAAAATCGCGCCAAGTGTATTACTATTACTGATGAAGCTCAAGATACCCCCTATATTCTCCCTAATTACTATTACTAATGAAGCTCAAAATATCCCTTATATTCTCCCTAATTGGCCACTAATGAACTACATTTAAAATAGCGGTTAAATACGCTTGTTCTTATGGCTAAATATCATTACTCTTACAGTTTTATGATCTGCATTTCTCGGAGTGGTACCTAAGTGGCGAAACAGCTTAAATTGCTAATATTAAATGCAAGTAATGATGAGCGCCAGACTATACGTGCCACGCTGGAGAGGCTTAGTGTGTTTGAGTTTATTGAAGCCTCAGACAGCCAAGATGCGTTAAAAATATTAAAAAACCAAAGTGTAAATATAATCATAACCGGCTTAGATGTAGGTAAAATTGATGGTTGGCGGTTTTCACGTATGATCCGCTCTGGTTTACTTAAAACACCGAAAAACACGCCTATTTTGCTAATTCCGCCCATTTATTGTGAGCGTATCGCCGAAACTACCGCACGTAGCTATGGTATAGATGCGGTACTGCCTTTTGAACGCCAAGATATATTGCCGCAAATACTAGCAAACGTGTTGTCGAGCCATTTAGAAAAAAGTAGTCGCTTAAACCTATTGTTATTAGAACCCTTTGCCAGCAGAGCAAATGATATGAGTGAACAGTTAAAGCTAAACTTTGCAATTACTCATGTTACTAACGAAAAAGCCGCGCTAAGTGCCTATAATCAGCAGCCGTTTGCTATCGTGCTACTCGATGCCACTGCAGCACAAGCTGAGAGTTCAAATCAATTAGTTGAAAAGATTCTGCAGCATAACCCTCAACAAGCCATTGTTACTATTATTGATAAAAACGATGCCGATTACGCTGAGCAGTTATTACTTTCAGGCGTTACCGACTTTATTCGTGCTCCTTACGATCCCTCATTTTTAAATAAAGTCTGTGATCATGCTGCTCGTCGAGAAGATTTTATGGTGAGCTATGCTGAGTTTGCTAATAAGGTACAGCAGCTAAGTATTAGTGAAGTTAAATATCGCGACCTGTTTTCAGCACATCAGCGTATTTTATTGCACTTAAACACGGTTGTACTTGAACTAGACCAACAAGGGAATATTCGCTTTATAAACCCTGCGTGGGAATCTCTGAGCGGCTTTGGAGTTAAGTCGACCTTACAACAACCACTCACTGCATTTTGTACCACTGAACATAAACAGTCATTACAATCAACAATTGATGATATTTTACAAGGTGGTGCGAACAAACAAAAAATAGAAGTTAAGCTGAGCCAAAAAAATGGTAACTCAGTGTGGGTAGAATGTCGGCTTCAGTTAATAAAAAATAGCAGCAACAACGCCACTATCACCGCCACACTCGATAACATTCATGAGCGCAAACAAGCAGAGTTGCAATTGCGCCATTTAGCCCTGCATGACACCTTAACAGGACTACACAACCGTTATTATTTTGACCAACAGCTTAACTATATATGCCAGAGCGAAAACACCCATACAAATATTGAACATGCGCTTATTTATATTGACCTTGACCATTTTAAAATAATAAATGACAGTAAAGGCCACCAACAAGGTGACATTGTTTTAAAAGAAGTGGCGCAGCTATTTATTGCCAATATTAGTAATGAGCATCTGATCTGCCGTGTCGGTGGTGATGAGTTTGCGGTGATACTTAAAAATACCAATTTATTGGATGCACATTTAATTGCAGAAGGGATTTGTAGTGCCATTGAAGGCAACCAATTTAAATCTGAAGAGCAAATCTATTCAATTAGTTGCTCGATTGGTTTAACCCAAATTACCGCTGATAACTGCGATCCAAATGAATGCTTAAAGCAGTCAGATATTGCGTTATATATTGCTAAAAATTTAGGCCGTAACTTAGTACATTGTTATTCAAAACAAGATGGTGAGAACAATGCGCTGCAAACGGGTTTAGAGTGGGGCCATGGGGTACGTCAAGCACTCCAACAAGACAGTATAGAGCTTCATTATCAACCCATTTGGGATTTTAAAACTAATCAGGTTGCCTACTTTGAAGTACTGCTAAGGTTAAAGCTAGACGACGAACTTATTTACCCTAATCAATTTATTCCCTCATTGGAAATGCTTAACGATACCTTTTTAATGGACCAATGTGTTATTCGTAACAGCATTGCGAGTGTTGCTGCACATCCAGAGCTTCTTCAGATTGCAATAAACTTATCGGCACAGTCATTTTTAGATGAGCGTTTGCTGCCATTAATAGAGTCGACCCTTGAGAAGTATCAAGTGTCTCCTGCGAAAATTATTTTTGAAATAACCGAATCGGCCAGTATTAATAATTTAGCGGCGACACGAAAAATGATTGAACGACTAAATAATTTAGGTTGCCACTTTTCAATTGATGACTTTGGCACCGGCTTCAGTACCTTTAATTACCTTAAACAATTACCAGCCCAACACGTAAAAATTGACGGCTCATTTGTTCGCGATATGCTCAATGACTCCATTGACTTAGCGCTAGTGAAAGCCATAAATGACATCAGTCGCTCACTAGATAAGCGCTCTGTTGCCGAATATGTAGAAACTGCAGAAGTATTTTTTGCACTTAAAGAAATTGGTATCGACTATGGGCAAGGATACTTTATTGCTCGCCCTGTACCAATTGACAAGGTACTGATTGAGTTAGAAAAAATTAAAAACAACCCTATTTTTTATCAAGACACCCTCACGTCACTATAAACATTAATAAACAAATTTAAGCAATTTATTACTTCCAAATTTGCCCATCTAACCTATACTTTGCTTATCGGCAGCACAATGTCATGAAAATTAAGTGATTACCTTAATTTTACGTGACATCTTTATTTCTTATCGTCTAGATGTCTATACTGTTAAAGGTGGACATAGGGGCATAAGGAGGATGTTTATGACGCAACTAATCACGTTATTATTGTTTATACACTTTGCTATTGCGCTTCAATGTTACAAGTATGCCCAGATTAAAGGCTACCCTGTAAAAACCTTTACAGTGCTTGGGCTAGTCCCGTATTTTAATGTTGTTGTATGGGTTTACTTACTATTTTTACCGCCGCTAGAGAGCTACCACAGTCAGCATAAGCAGCCTCTATAATTCCCCGTGTTATTTAGCGTATTAATTAAAATACGCTTTTTTTTACCTATTTAAAATCAACACTGCACTGCTTTTTCAAAAAGACCTCTAGTTGTTGGCTAAACAATTTAAAGTCACGAATGCGCCCTGTTGTTTTACGCCACAATACACCAATATCGCGATAGGCATCGCCTTGCGATGGCGTAGCTAGCATGTTTTTGTTTTCTAAAATACCTGCATTAATCGCCATTTGCGGCAAAAACGTCACGCCAAGTTTATACTCAACCATACTCAATAAAGTATGTAAGCTAGCCGCCTCAAAGGGGTTTATACAGCTAGAGCGATTTAAATGGCACGCACTGAGCGCATGCCCTGTCATACAGTGTTCTCGCTCAAGTAAAAATACACTGGCTTCTGGTAGTAAATTAAAGTCTTCAATGCCTTTAGCTGGTGTGTAGTCTTTATGGTGCACTAAACTAAAGTGATCTTGCGCTAATACTTGGGTATGAAATTTATCGGTTTCGTAGGGCAGCGCTAATAATGCTAAATCAATTTGACCATGCTCTAACTTATCAAGTAACTTATCGCTGGTGTCTTCAATCAATACCAACTCTAAATCTACAAATGTTTGCTGACAAAAGTGATACAAAGGCGCTGCAATAAAGCTCGCAATCGTAGGAATAACACCTACCGTTAATGTACCACTAAGCGGTGTTAAAAAGCTTTTAGTTAACTCTTTTAAACTAATTGTATCGTTGATTATTTTTCTTGAACGCTCAACCACCTCTTCACCAATGGTGGTAAACATTAGGCTGCGATTTTCTCGCTCTATAAGCTGACATCCTAAAGTTTCTTCTAGGTTTTGAATCGCAGTACTGAGCGTTGACTGACCGATAAAACAGGCACTGGCTGCTCGGCCAAAATGTTGATGTTGATGTACAGCTAATAAATACTGCAGCTGTTTAATACTAGGGAGATTGGTCATTTTTCTTTCCACAAATAAAAAGACCCCAACACCAAGGGCATTGAGATCTTTTCAAGCTAAAAGTCTTTTAAGTACTTTTTATTAAACCCCAAAGGCGGTTCTTAGTACGTAGAAAATAACAATAGCAAGGGCAGCACCAACTGGCAATGTAATTACCCAAGAAACTACAATATTTCTTATTACACCCATGTTAAGTGCGGCAATTCCACGTGCCATACCTACACCCAACACAGCGCCTACTAAGGTTTGTGTGGTTGAAATAGGTAAGCCTGTGCCCGATGCAATAACAACGGTAGAGGCAGCAGCTAATTCAGCAGCAAAACCACGGCTTGGTGTTAAATGAGTAATACCTTCACCAATGGTTTTAATTACTTTTTTACCTAAAATAGCAAGACCGGCAACAATACCTAAACCACCTAGTGGTAATATCCACCAAGCAATAGCGGCTTTCTTCGCAATTTCACCATTGTTTTCAACAATGTTTACAACAGCAGCTAGAGGCCCAATTGCATTAGCAACATCGTTAGAACCATGAGCGAATGCCATACAACAAGCTGTTAGTACCATAAGTACCGCAAATACTTTTTCTACATTGTTAAACTGCATTTCTCTATCCGCTTTAGGATCGATATTTAAACGAGAAATAGCAATTTTACCAATAACAGCAACCAGTACCGCTATACCAATAGAAATAGCAAAACCTTCAACGGTACCTAAATTAATACCAATGTGCTTTAAGCCTTTTTTAATGGTCACAAGTGCCATGATAAAGCCAGCTAAACCCATGTATATTGGTACAAAACGCTTTGCGTTTTTAAGTGGGGCGTCGGTGTCAAAAATCAGCTTTTGCGCACTCATAAATATTAAGTAAGCTATAAAACCTGATATCGCTGGCGTTACAACCCAGCTACCTACAATACCGGCAACTTTACCCCATTGAATAGCCTCTGTACCTACTGCAACTAGAGCAAAACCAATAATAGCGCCAATGATTGAATGAGTAGTCGATACCGGCCAACCTAAAAATGAGGCCATTAATAACCAACTGCCTGCGGCGAATAAAGAGGCGATCATACCTAAAACCATCAGCTCAGGAATATCGGCAAATGGTGCCGCATCAATAATCCCTTTACGAATTGTTGATGTTACTTCACCACCCGCTAAATAAGCACCTGCGAACTCAAAAATCATCGCGATAAAAATCGCTTGTTTAATGGTAAGTGCTTTTGAACCTACTGATGTACCCATCGCGTTGGCAACGTCGTTTGCGCCAATACCATAAGCCATAAAAAAGCCGACTGCTGCGGCAATTAAAATTAATACCGTGCCGTAAGATGCAATGATATCCATTGTGTAACCTTAATCTTTCGTGTTTGAACTGATTTTAAATTAACGAGCTAACATCAGCTCAAGACGTGATCCTACGCGCTCTGCAATATCTGCAAGCTCGCCAACCCATTCAATGATTTTGTATAAAAACATCACATCAACTGGATTTAGCTCACTTTCTACTTTACGTAGTTGGCGGCGTATTCTAATTTGCATTTCATCCGTGTCTTGTTCTATGGCATCCAATTCTACGAGCATTTTTTCAACCAGAGTTACTTCTCTGCCTTTAAAGCCCGTTTCTAACAATTCTTCTAACTCATTGATCGCTTTAGATGCTTGTTTAGTTGCATCAACACAACGAGTTACGTATGCCAAAAAGTCTTCTTGAATCTCTTTTGGTATGATCATCTCACGACCAATTACACGCCCAGCAATGTCTTTTGCCTTGTTAGCAATTTTGTCTTGTTGGGTTACTAATTCGAGCAGATCTGTACGCTCTACCGGCATAAATAATCCGCCAGGTAATTGTAAACGTATAGTTCTTTTCATTTCATCAGCTTCACGTTCTATATTACGAATGGTTAAACGTAGCTCTTCTGCTTGTTGCCACTCTTCTTTAAAAACATGATTAAAAAAAGGTATCAAACTTTCGCTAGCTTGATGAGCCTTTCTGATGTGTTCTTCTATTGGCTTTATAGGTGATTTTGCAAAAACACCTAAAAAATTTGTTGGCATAACTGACCCTTTAATCAATTCAATATGCTGTTCAACCTGAATTTTACAGCATTAAGCTAGATTGTGAACGCTTTTTCTTATTCAATTATTTACAAAAAATAAAAAAGGCAGTGTATTACTGCCTTTGATATTTTTTAGTTATTCGTATCACTACAGTGATTTTTCAATATCTTCTTGAGATGTATGACGAATATCTTTGCCGTTTACAAAATAAATGACATATTCAGCGATGTTTTGACAACGATCACCGATACGCTCTAATGAGCGAACAGACCATACTAAATCCATAATTTTTGGAATTGAGCGCGGATCTTCCATCATGTAGGTCATTATTTGACGAGTAATTGCTTCATACTCTCTATCTACTTTAGCATCCTCTTTGTGCACTTCAAATGCGCGTTGCACATCCATACGTGCAAACGCATCTAAAACGTCATGCAACATTTTAGATACTTGGCGACCCATATTTTCAATGTTTACTAATAAATCTTGTTGATCCTTAGTAAATGAGTCTAGTGCAACTTTAGCAATTCGCTTAGCTTCATCGCCAATTCTTTCTAAATCGGCAATGGTTTTTGCTATTGCAATAACCAAACGTAAATCACTGGCTGCTGGTTGGCGCTTAGCAATAATACGGGTGCAATCTTCATCAATACTGACTTCCATTGCATTAACCTTGTAGTCGTTTTCACGTACTTTTTGTGCCAATACCGCATCGTTTTGGCTTACTGCATCAAGCGCGCTATTAAGTTGTTGCTCAACCAATCCACCCATGCTTAATACATGATTACGAACATCTTCTAGCTCTTGATTAAAACGACCAGAAATATGTTTATTAATGTTGTGTTCCATAATGACCTTCTTTAATAATTCATTGCTTTCGCGTTTTAACCCGACTAGCCGTAACGACCAGTAATATAATCTTCTGTTTTTTTCTTCGTAGGCGTCGTAAATAAGGTATTAGTATCAGAATACTCAATCAGCTCACCCATATACATAAACGCTGTTTGATCTGAGACACGGGCCGCTTGTTGCATGTTGTGAGTAACAATAACCACGGTAAACTTATTCTTTAAATCATTAATTAGTTCTTCGATTACTAAGGTTGAAATCGGATCGAGTGCTGATGTTGGTTCATCAAGTAGTAATACCTCAGGCTCGATCGCAATAGAGCGGGCAATAACTAAACGTTGCTGCTGACCACCCGATAAACCAAATGCGCTATCGTGCAGTCGGTCTTTTACTTCATCCCAAAGAGCCGCACCACGTAGCGATTGCTCTACCACTTCATCTAGCTTACGCTTTTCTTTAATGCCTTGCAGGCGAAGACCGTAAACCACATTCTCATAAATTGATTTTGGAAATGGGTTTGGACGCTGAAACACCATGCCAACATTACGACGAAGGGCTGCAACATCAACGCTTTTATCGTAAATATTTTGTCCATGCAGCATGATTTCGCCTTCAATACGACAAATATCAACCAAGTCGTTCATGCGGTTAATACAACGTAATAAGGTTGATTTACCACAACCTGACGGGCCGATAAATGCCGTTACTTGGCCTTTAGGAATATTCATATTTACTTTACTCAGTGCTTGTTTATCACCGTAGTAAAGGTCGAGATCTTTAATTTCTAGCGCTTTTTGTTCGTCTGTTAAATTATTTAAATCTAACTTCAAGCTTGGCTTTGCTTGGTTTACTTTTGGAGCGACTGTAATCATGTTTGTTACCTATACTAAATTAATGCTCAAGCGATCTGAATTTTTCACGTAAATGGTTACGTATACCAATGGCTGTGATGTTAAGGGTAATAATAACCGACACTAACAAAAAGGCCGTTGCATATACCAGCGGACGCGCCGCTTCAACGTTCGGACTTTGAAAGCCAACATCGTAAATATGAAAACCTAAGTGCATGAACTTTCTGTCTAAATGTATATATGGGAAGTTACCATCAAGCGGTAACGTTGGCGCCATTTTTACCACACCCACCAGCATAAGCGGTGCAACTTCACCCGCAGCACGAGCAACCGCTAAAATTAACCCCGTCATAATTGCAGGGCTGGCCATAGGAATAATGATTCGCCATAGCGTTTCTACCTTAGTCGCACCCAGTGCTAATGAACCATCACGCACTGTACTAGGAATACGAGATAAACCTTCTTCGGTTGACACTATTACCACAGGCAACGTTAATATAGCCAAGGTAAGTGCCGACCACATCACACCAGGTGTACCAAATACAGGGGTAGGCGATGACTCAGGATAAAATAATTGGTCAACACTACCACCAACCATATAAACAAAGAAGCCTAAGCCAAATACGCCGTATACAATAGACGGAACACCCGCCAAGTTAATAACCGCAATACGGATCATTTTAGTAATTGCGTTTTTAGCCGCATATTCATGTAAGTAAATAGCAGCAACCACGCCAAATGGCGTTACAATCACAGCCATTAACATCACCATAAATACCGTACCAAAAATAGCAGGAAATACGCCACCTTCGGTATTGGCTTCACGTGGGTCATCTGAAACAAACTTACCTAACTGCACAAAGTAATGACCTAGTTTAGCAAAAAAGCCCATATCGTTTGGAAACCATACATCCAACACTTGATATAGCGGGATTGTAACAACCTCACCACGCATATCCTTTACGGTTACTTGGTCACGTTTAGCCTGTTTACGCAGTGCGAATAACTCTTTTTCTAATTCGCCATATTTCGTACGTAAATCAGCACGCGCTTGAGCAAGTTCAGCAACACGTTCGTCGGTTAGCTCGTTATCAAGCAAGTAGGCTTTTTCCTGTAAACGTAAACGCTCTAGCTCATAGTTAATATGCCCTATGTCGCCATTTTGTAAATCAAGCGCTTCGTCGTTTAAGTCAACCGCACGCTCTACAAGGTCATGTAAGGTTTCAACTTTATCTGCTGTTACCGTCTGACCGTCTTTAATGACGCTTTCTACATACCCGTAGAAATTACCGTTTTTGCTGCGCTCAAACACCGCAAGCGCTTTAGGCGCTGAGCTTTGTTTGATATCGGTTTCGAGTATCCAGCGAAAATCTAAATCAACATACTCACGGTTACCTGTTTTAATTAGTAAACGCTCAACCTCGTCTTTTTCAAATTTAGAAACATCAATACCGGTTGCCGCTAAACGCGACTTAGGTACTAATTCACGGTCATAAATTTCACCAATAACTGTTTGCTTCGCAATTGAACCTTCAAGCTCATACTGCATAACTTGAGATGGCCAAAAAAAGCTTAATCCCTTCCATGCAATCATGGCGAGTAAACCAATTACTGAAATTAAACTGATGCTGACAGCACCACCGGTCATCCAAATCCAAGGAGAACCAGACCTAAACCACTGCTTTACCATGTCGTGTTTCTCCACTTACATTGAGCTGTATTTTTCACGCAGCTGCTGACGAACAAACTCAGCAACTGTGTTGAAAATAAAGGTGAATATGAATAATACAAAGGCGGCTAAGAATAGAATTCGGTAATGCGAACTCCCTACTTCCGACTCAGGCATTTCGACGGCGATATTAGCGGCTAAGGTACGCATGCCTTGGAAAATACTCCAATCCATAATTGGGGTATTACCGGTAGCCATAAGTACAATCATAGTCTCGCCTACGGCACGGCCTAATCCCATCATTACTGCAGAAAAAATACCTGGGCTGGCGGTTAATAACACCACACGAATTAGGGTTTGCCACTGCGTAGCACCTAATGCTAACGAGCCATTTGATAAATGTTTAGGCACACTAAATACCGCATCTTCGGCAATTGAGAAAATAGTTGGAATAACCGCAAAGCCCATCGCGATACCCACTACTAATGAATTACGCTGATCGAAGGTCATGCCTAATTCATTAGTTAGGTATTGACGCACATTGCCATCAAACATCCATAACTCAATACTTTCGCTCATCGCAAACGACAACCAACCAATAAATAACACCACTGGTATTAATAAAATTGAATGTGAACCTTCAGGGATTTTATGGCGAATAACCGCAGGTAATTTATTCCAGCCTAAAGCGGTTGCTAAAATACCCAATGGCAGTAACACCAGTAAACCAACAATAGCCGGCAAGTGCTCTTCAATTAAAGGCGCTAACCACAAGCCCGCTAAAAAGCCGAGTATTACCGTAGGCAGAGCTTCCATTATTTCAACCGTTGGCTTTACCACACGGCGCAATTCGCTCGACATAAAATAAGCGGTATAAATAGCGGCTGAAATAGCAATAGGTACAGCAAATAACATTGCGTACATAGCAGCTTTTAAAGTACCAAATGAAATTGGCACTAGTGAAAACTTCGATTCAAAATCATCACTGGCAGAAGTAGATTGCCAAATATAACCCGGCTCAGGGTAGCCTTCGTACCACACCTCTTGCCAAAGCGCTGACCACGTTACTTCTGGATGCTCGTTATGAACTTCTAAAACCGTCAGCTTGTTATCAGCTAAAATTAGCGCCGCATTTGAACGCGGAGCAATAGCAAACTGTTCAATTTCACCATCACTGACTTTACCTTGCCATAACTTTGCTTCACTGGTGGTGTAATAAAGCCCTAATTCACCATTTTGACCCGTTGTAAAAAAGGTACGACGATAAAACTCAGTAAAAATATTCAGCTTGCTTTGTTTGGTAGTTTCAAACGAACGGATTTTTTGAAATTCACGCCCTGAGTCTGTATTGATTTCAAACCACTGGGATATTTCACCGTTATCATTGGCCAACATCAGTGAGTTTGCACCAGCCAATAGTTGCGATGACACTATATTCGCGTTTTCTTCATTGGCAGATAATAATTGAATTTGCTCAACTTCACTTGGGTAGCGGGTATCGAATACGTAAATTTGATTGGCAGAACGAACAAATGTGCGGGTGGTATCTGGCGACATTAATAGCTCATCTACGCGACCATCAACGTTAAGCTCGGTGCGCTCTACTTGCCATTCAACTTCACCGGTAAACATATTTTCTTCGGCTACAAAGCTACTAAATACCACACGTTTATCGGCAGTAAGTGCCACAACGGCTGTTTTGTCTTCATAATGGCTAAAGGCAAAACGCTTAATAGCGGCACCTTGCTTATCAACTTCGAGTGCCATTTCACCCAGTGGATAACCTAAACGCGGAGTTAGCTTACGCTCATTATTAGGGAAGGTGACTAAAAACTTAGGTGCTACAATTGTCACTGTGCCATTTTCTAAACCATACGCATAATGCCCTTGAAAAGGAGCACTATTTGCAAAACTGGTTACCTGCGCGGGTAAAGTAGCATTAAGTGTTTTTAGTTTTTTACCAAACTTTGCTTTATCAACACTGTAGAAGTTAACTTGACCTTGATCATCAAGTAAATAAGCAACCTCAGTTTGCTCCTCAACACCAAGCCCTACTATTTGCTCAGCATTAGCAACATTAAAGCTAGCGCGTTTTTCAACTTTAGCTGACTCGAAAATAGGCTGCACTACATAAAGAAGGTAAAAGAAGATCAATAGCAGTGCTATTAATACCATTATACCGCCTGCGGTTATGCCAAACTTAGCAAACCGGTCTTTAAATAGACGGCTTCGATCCGTATTAAAAGTCGGTTTATTCGGATTTGAAGTCATCAAAACACCCTTATATCTTAACGTTGGGCGCATTATATTTCATCAAAGTGACAGTAATGTTACAGTCGTAATAATTCTTTACTTATATAGGGTCTGTTTGTCTTTGCAGATTAAACTTTCAGCTTTATGAGTGGATTTTAAGCAAAATCACGATTTTAAATAAGATTAAAGTATTGTTTGTAGTAGTGATTGTATTTATTTATACGTTCTTAATGAACTAAATCAATTATTAATTGGACAAACTATTTATCCAAGACAATACTCTATGGGCATCTAATATAACAACAACAAAGTAACCTCTTAAGATGTAACAATCCTTTTGTGGTTAGCTTTTACATACATTTAGAATCACATACATTAGATAGCATCACTTAATGCCTATGCATTTATTTTTTCATTTGGGCTTAAAAAGAGAACTATTATGAAGCAGTTGGTAATAACTATTTTAGGGGAAGATCGCCCCGGTTTAGTAGAAAGTATTTCATCGGTTATATTAGAAAACCATGGCAATTGGTTAAGCAGTAATTTGAGTCACTTACTCGGGCACTTTGCAGGCATTATACAGGTTGAAGTGGCTGAAGAGCATTTACAGACATTTCAAAATGCGCTCAATGGGCTTCCTAAGTTAGATGTTCGCATTGAAAAGGGCAACACTGAAATTGAGCCTGTAGAGCTTGAGCAACTTAATTTTGTGATCACCGGTAACGATCGCCCTGGTATAGTGCAAGAGCTAGCAAGTGTTATTCGCCATAAAGGCGCGAACATTACAAACTTAAACTCTAGGCAGCAAAGTGCGCCAAACTGGGGAGTGCCTATATTTAGTGCTGTTGCCACCGTGAGCCTGCCTAACGGATTGAATAAAGAAGAAGTTATTAATGCACTTGAGTCAATTACGAGTGACTTAGTGGTTGATGTAGAGCAAAGTTAAATCAGCTCTATTATCATGAACACGAAAAAGGCGCTAATTATAGCGCCTTTTTTATGCATAACACCCAGTGTTACATGTCTGCATGACGATTAATACTTTGCATCATCTGCTTCAAACCTTGCTCTTCGAGCTGCAAGATCTCCCCTAGCTTTTCTTGAGCCTCTGGTGACTGCGCTTTATCTGCCAAATAACTGTATGCATTTAATACTTTTTGATGCTGCTGAGATAAATACTCTTGAATCGCTAGTTCATCTAGCTCATTACTGCGATCTAAATCAGTAAAGCTGATGATTTCTGAGTGCTCTGAAAAATATTCATAGCAGTATGTATCTAAAGTATTTATTTCAGTGATTGCTTTAAAGCCAATTAAATCCTCAGCGAGTTTTTTTTCATACTCAACACAATAATCGATTAACTGTTTGTTATGCTCTCCAAGTAAATCCCTTACGCTAAAAAAATTAGCCGCCATTTGTGTATGAAACTGAACGGTCCAATCGAACACTTCTTGAATTGTTTTAACTTGCATGTGCGTTCCTTACTTTTTAAAACCTATTGATTAAATAGAAGCGTGAATCATGCCAATAAGAAATGCAATAAAATCAGTAGATAAAGAAAGGATTGCCTAACTTGTACTGATATTTTCAGTACAAGTTACACAATCAGTGTAAATATTATAGGTTGCGCTTTCGCCACAATAAATACACAGCAGGCAATACCAGCAATGTTAAAACAATGGCGCTAAACATACCGCCAACCATGGGGGCGGCTATTCGGCTCATTACTTCACTACCCGTGCCTGTGCCATAAAGCACCGGTAATAAGCCAATCACTATGGTTGCCACTGTCATCATTACCGGACGTACTCGTAGACCCGCACCTTCTAGTATCGCCTGTTTAAGCTGCTCTATACTCAAGCTTTTACCCATTTTAGAAGCAGCCTCTACCTGCGCTTTATAGGCTTGGTTTAAATACACCAACATTATAACGCCTATTTCTACGGCCACCCCAGCAAGGGCAATAAAGCCGACCCCCACAGCAACAGAGAAGTTAAAGCCTTCTAAGTACATTAGCCAGATACCTCCTATCATCGCCAGTGGTAAAGTCGCCATAATAATAAATACCTCAGTGAAACTTCTAAAGTTAAGGTAAAGTAGCACTACAATAATGGCTAAGGTAAGCGGTAACACATAACTCAGTTTGGCTTTGGCACGCTCCATATATTCGTATTGCCCTGCCCAAGTTATAGAGTATCCAGCAGGTAAAATTAGCTGCTCGTTTAGTAATTGCTGAGCATTTGCTACATAACTACCAATATCTGTATCTTTAATATCAATAAAGCTCCAACCATTTAAACGGGCATTTTCACTTTTTATCCCAGGAGGGCCATCACTAATAAATACATCCGCCACATCAGCAAGTGCGATACGTTGACCCGTTGGAGTAACAATAGGTAAAAGCATCAGTTCTTCAGGGGAGTCACGGTACGCTTGCGGATAACGAATATTTACTGGATAGCGCTCTTGACCCTCAACCGTTTCAGTCACATTCATGCCGCCAATCGCGGTTGCGACTACTTGTTGCACATCAGCAATATTTAAACTGTAGCGCGCTGCTTTTTCACGGTTAATATCTACCTTAATATAACGTCCACCCGCTACACGCTCTGAGTAAACAGACGCCGTACCGGGAAGTTCTTTAAGTAACACCTCTATTTGTTGACCTATTTTTTGAATTTCATTCAAATTAGGGCCCGCGACTTTTATACCCACAGGGGTTTTAATCCCTGTAGCCAGCATATCTATCCGCGTTTTAATTGGCATTACCCAAGCGTTCGTCAGTCCAGGAAACTTAACTAAAGCATCCAGCTCTTGCTTGAGCTTTTCAGTTGTCATGCCTTCGCGCCACTGATCCTTAGGCTTAAACTGTATAAAGGTTTCAATCATGGTCAGTGGTGCCGGATCGGTTGCCGTTTCCGCTCGTCCAATTTTACCAAATACGGTTTTTACCTCGGGCACACTGGCAATCAATTTATCGGTTTGCTGCAATAGCTCGCGCGCTTTACCTATTGAAATTCCTGGGTAAGTAGTCGGCATATACATTAGATCCCCCTCATCAAGAGGTGGAATAAATTCACTGCCTATTTTATTTACCGGATAAAAGCCCACTAAAGTGATAACTAGCGCAATCAGCAAGGTGCTTTTTGGAAATTTTAGTACTAGGTTTAACAGCGGCTTATAACTATTTACCAGTAAACGGTTAACTGGATTTTTATTTTCAGATATCAACTTACCACGAATGAAATAACCCATCAGTACGGGTACTAAGGTAATTGCTAATCCAGCAGAAGCTGCCATTGCATAGGTTTTTGTATACGCCAATGGCGCAAACATTCGCCCTTCCTGAGCTTCTAAAATAAATACCGGCATAAAACTCACGGTAATTATTAATAAGCTAAAAAATAACGCAGGCCCAACTTCACTGGCAGAATCAATCACCACTTGCCAACGGTTTTCATCTGTTAGTGGCTTTTTCTCCATGTGCTTGTGCATGTTTTCAATCATCACAATCGCACCATCGGTCATAGCACCAATCGCTATAGCAATCCCGCCTAATGACATGATATTGGCGTTAATACCCTGCCAGTACATAATAATAAAAGCGGTGAGTATGCCTAACGGTAAGGTAATAATAGCCACCAATGATGAGCGTACATGGAATAAAAACACCACACACACTAAAGCCACTACAATAAGCTCTTCTATCAATTTAGAAGTGAGGTTATCAACTGCGTCTTTTATTAAATGAGAGCGGTCGTACACAGGTACAATTTCAACCCCCTCTGGTAGCCCTTTTTTAAGTGACTCTAATTTAGCTTTAACGAGCTCTATGGTTTTTTGCGCGTTTTCACCAAAACGCATAACCACTACGCCACCTGCCACCTCGCCTTCGCCGTTAAGTTCGGCAACACCGCGGCGCATTTGCGGACCTAAACGCACATTAGCAACATCACGTAACTGTAGTGCAGTACCGTTAGCGTTTATACCTAAAGGAATGGCTTCTAAATCAGCAACACTTTTTACGTAGCCAGTACTGGTGACCATGTATTCAGCTTCTGCCATCTCAACTACCGATGCACCCATTTCTTGATTGCCTTGCTTAATGGCAGTTTGAATAAGACTTAGCGGAATACCATAAGCACGAAGCTTATCGGGCTGAACGTTTACTTGGTATTGTTTGACCATGCCGCCTACCGATGCCACTTCGGACACACCGGGTACAGTTTGCAGTTCAAATTTTAAAAACCAATCTTGTAAACTGCGTAATTGGCTGATGTCATGCTTACCGGTGGTATCAGTGAGTGCATATAAATACACCCAGCCAACGCCGGTGGCATCGGGGCCAAGCTCTGCAATTGCCGTACTAGGCAAACGGGCAGATACTTGACTGAGATATTCCTGAACACGACTTCGTGCCCAGTATAAATCGGTGTCTTCGTCAAAAATAACGTACACGTAGGAGTCGCCAAAGAAAGAAAAACCGCGTACTGTTTGCGCCCTAGGTACCGATAGCATTGCCGTGGTAATCGGGAATGTAACCTGATCTTGCACTACTTGCGGCGCTTGCCCAGGATAAGATGTTTTAACAATAACCTGTACATCTGATAAGTCGGGTAAGGCATCTACAGGCGTGTTTTTTGCAGCAAACAAGCCGCCACCAACCAGTATTGCGGTCAGTAATAAAACAAAAAAACGGTTAACAACAGACCAGCGAATAATTGCAGTAATCATAACCACTCCTAGTGATGCTGACTGTGCGTAGCATGCACAGGCGTTATTGTATGAATCACAAATTCACCTTGCTCAATGCTAAAGGTAAAAGTAACTTCATCATTAGGCTTAAGCATCTCAGTCATTACATTTTTTGCTAGTATAAAGTCCATTGTTGCAGGTCCTCGGCCCCACTTTTCAATTGCCTCACGGCTGATATTCACAATACGATTATTAGCATCAATACTATTAATTACTCCATTCACAGTTGCCGTATTTGGGTTGGCATCACTCATTTGCATACTGTTATGCGCAACTGCTTGCATACGTTTAAAGTCAGAGTTTTTACTCGACTCTGAATCAATTAAAAACTGTGCTGAAGTAACCACTTCATCGTCTGCCATAACACCTGATAAAATTTCGGTATTAGCCGCATCACTTCGCCCTAAAGTTACCTCGACCGATTTAAAACGACCTTCCCCAAGTGCAACTACAACACGGTTTTGGCTACCAGTGCGAATAACAGCTTCTTTAGGTACGATTAACTGTTTTTCAGCTACTTGACTATGAATACTGACTTGAGCAAACATATTAGGCTTTAACTGATGGCCTTGGTTATCAAAGCGCAAACGCACTCTTAAAGTACGATTTTTAGCATCTAAGGTAGGGTAAATATAATCCACTTGCCCTTGCCAACGTTGACCACTTAAATAATCGAGTGTCATGGTTACAGGCAAGCCAACACGAATAAGTTCTGCTTGGCGCTCAAATACCTCAGCCTCAACCCATACTTCATCAAGCTGAGCAATACTCATCATTGAGGTATCAGGTTTAACATAAAATCCTTCACGAATATTAAGCTCATCAACAACACCACCTTGGCGAGCATAAAATGTTATGTTTTGCAGTACTTGCTGACCTTTTTGCAGACGTGAAATGAAGCCATCAGACACATTGAGCGATTTTAATCTGGCTTTAGCTGCACGAATTAGCACCGGATTATTACGCTTCAACGCTAAAACAAACTCTTCTTGTGCATTCACTAACTGTGGTGAATATAAGGTATAAAGTGGCTCATCTTGTTTAACCTGATCACCCGCGGCTTTAACGTATAAGGTTTCGACCCATCCTTCTACGCGCGGATGAATATGAATTAGCTGGTCTTGGTTGTATTGCACATAACCTACCGTGTTAACTTCATTTTCAAGTGCAGCAAACGCAACAGGGGCGGTACGCACACCTAAATTATTAATCACTGTGGGTGAAATTTGAATACTGCCAGGCCCTTCATTTGCGCCACTGTCTGACTCTTCGTAAACAGGCACTAAATCCATGCCCATGGGCGATAAACCAGGTTCATCTCGGCGATAATTACTATCCATAGGTGCCACCCAATAAAGCGGCTCTTTTTTGCTACTGGCTTTACTATCAGTTGGCATAGAGTGCTCACTAGGTAAGCTTAATAAAACCCCCGCAGTTAATGCCGCACTGCATATAGCCACCAGTGATAATTTTAAATTAGTATTCATAGCTCGGCTCCTGCTGTGGTGTATTTTTTAAGCTGGTATCATCAGCACTGGCGTAATAATTTAACCTCGCAATAATAATCTTTTGATCAACATGAATGTTTAGTGCGTCTATCTTGGCATTTAATTCACTAATACGCGCTTGCATCACATCTGAGAAATTACCATCATCGCGGGTATAGGCATTCAGGGTCGCTTGAGCTTGCTCAGCCATTTGCGGCAGTAGCTTGGTTTGATAAAGCTCAGCACGCTGATGAAGCCGTGCTAACTGACTAACTTCCTTAAAATACATTCCTTGTAGCTTTTTAAGGGCAATTAATTTTTGTGTTTTAGCTTCTTCGCTATCGGCAATGGCAGCATTTACAAGTTGATCTTGGCGATTATCGGTAAACAGCGGTAAATCAATACTTATACCCACAGAGAAAAGGTCTGCTCGCGAGCCACCCATTGGCATGTCATCACGATAACCGTACCCCATATTAACGCCAATTTGCGGTTTATAGCCTTGCTCAGCCACACTAATTTGAGTTTGCTTTGCCACTATTGCATTATCCATTGCCATAATTGCAGGGTGCTTTAATAGCATGGTCATTAATTGCTGATACTCTAACTCGGTGTAGTTTTTTAATGCTGTAAGCTCTGAAAAGTCATCACTGACAGGCTGGCTCAGCATATCGATAGGCAGCCATTGTGTTAGCCGCTTTTTAGCTCCTTGTAGCTGTTGCTCCAGTTGCATTAATTTATCTTCAAGGCGGGTTAACTCTAATTGCGCTCGAATAATATCTTGTTGGCGTGTTTTGCCCACCGAGCTTACATAGCTTGATTCTGTAATATCAATGAGCTGGGTAAACAAAGCTTTATCTTGCTCAATTAGTGCAATGCTTCGTTGCGCTCTATAAGCATTGAGCCATGACTCAGTAACTATGGTTTTTACTTGCGCGAGTCTATCTTTACGCAGCCAAGGCTCTGCTGCAGTTGACTGAGAAAGGGCCTTTTGTTGAAGTGCTAGGCTATCGCCTCGGCTCAGTGATTGGCTAATTCCCACCTTAAATTGGGTCATATTTTCTTGATCAAAAGCAAAACCATTAGTTGGTAGGTTCATTAACCCTAATGTAAGCACTGGATCAGGTAAGGTTCCTGCGGCAATACTTTTTGCTTCAATTGATGATTGTTTTTGCTTGCTAGCTTTAAGCCAGGGCTCATGGTTTAAGGCATAGTTAATTGCCTCATTTAAACCTAATTCAGCACTGTGTACAGAGACACTAATACTCAACAAGCTACTTATACACACGGATTTTAATACTGCGAAGTGATTCATCACTTGCTCCACTGAAATTTAAAAATAACGAATGAAAACGATTAAATTTATAAGCAGATAGATGACAATAAGCTAAATAACTAAATTTTAAATACACCTACCCTGCGATTATGCAGGCATAGGAGGACGGTAAAGAGAACGTGCAAAGTTAACTTGATGCTGTATTACAGCATGTTGCACTTTTTCAGAGGGTAATTTGGAGGCTATAAATAGTGAGTTTACATGCAAGGCTGAATGCGAACTACAAGCACTCATCGGGCAACTGCAATCTTGGGTTAACGTGCTTTGCTCACTACAGCAATCCATAGACATGGTTGTTGTATCAGCGTCGTCACTCATTGCCATCTTACTATGCTGCATCGATGCATGGGTTGCCATGTTCGTATGCGGCATATCACATACCATAGATACAGACGCAACGGCTTGACCCACAAAAGTGAGTAACAAAGTTAGCGTGAGTAAAATACAGTAAATACGTTGCAATGAATTAACCTAAAAATAAATAGACGTTTAAAGTTTATGGGAACTGTGTTTAAAACTCAATAATTAACTGGTTTTTACTACTGGCTTTATGAAGCTACTGGCCGCAATGGCGAACAAGCAATAGCCGGTAAAATACCAAAAACCAGTACCAAACTCAGCATGCATATTAAGTAAATCTTCTGAGTTCGCGTTTGCATTACCAGCCATGTAAGCCACTATTAATGCAATAACAAACACATCCACCATACTCCATTTACTTAAACCGATAATCACCTTACCAAGATTGTGCTTAAACGAAGTCTCCTTCAGCACACAATACAACAATTGAAGCAGCAGCTTAATTGTTGGGATCACCATTGAAAAAAACGCCACTAATATCGCCACTAAGTAGTTTTTGTTATCGGCCAGTTCGTTAACGGTGCCCCAAATACTGCGCGTTTTTTGATAAGCGCTGATCTCGCCTTCAAGTTTATCTAACCCCAACATACTCGAGATCATCATTAGCATATTACGGGTGTTTTGATTCCCTTCATCTGCCAACATTTCAATGCCCGCCTCAGCAAGTTTAGACTTATCAATTTTACCTTCCATACTCAGTACGGGCTGAGTCACCCCGGGAATTAATAAAGCTAAGGCAATTAAAATAGTGGTAATAGGTAAAAATAAACGCATGGTGTAATACTAAGTAAAATCAATATGTGCCAATCATACCCAAACGTTTTGCGTTAGTCTTGCTCAATAATGGTGGCTAATAACTCATCCGCATATTGGCGTGCATCCAACATGGCGCTAAATACGGTCTCAATATTCGAGGCTGGGCGAATAGTTTCTAACAACTTTTTAGCCAATTGCCAATTATCTTCCTCTACCGCTTTTATTAAATGTAAAGAATTACCCATCATGCCTTCAAAACTTAATAGTGCACCAGATAACTCAGCCCCTAAACTAAACTCTTTAGCAATAGCTTCCAGCTCCATATCTAAAATAGCATCAAGCACCGACATTAAGCCGACTAAATAACCTTGTTCTGCAATGACTTTTCCGCCTGGTTCTAAAATTATTTGCATGAACTGCGCTCGACATAAGCCTAAACGAGTAAGTTCACTGGGCTTGTCTGAGCCAAGTTCGCTTAGCGCCAATACTCGTACAAACTTTCTAATAGAATCTTCCCCTAAATACACAACCGCCTGAGGAATAGACGTTATCACTAAATTTTTATTAGCAGAGCGAGCATTCACTAGTTTTAGGACGCGTGCAGTCAAACCGACATCTTTAGAAATGCGTAGATTAATTTCATTAAAGTCTAAATCTGTGCGGGATGTGCAACGCAGTAAGTCTAAAACAGCCATTTTTAGAGGTTCGATACTGTTGTAACTTAACATTTCTGGATGTGCAAAAAAGAACCCTTGAAAATAATCGCATCCAGCCTCTTTAAGCTGCCTAAATTCATCATAGGTTTCAATTCGCTCTACCACTATTTTAATATTAGGAAAATTGCGTTTGAGCTTTTTCAGCAACATGCTGGTTTTTATTACGGGCTCTTCAACTTCAAGCTTAATATAATCAACCAAACTGAGTAATGGTTGCCATTTTTCATGTGAGTCGTAGTCATCTAATGCAAATACATATCCTGCTTTTTTTAACTCTGTCACTCTCTCAACAACAAGCTCTATATTTTCAGTACGCTCAACAATTTCAATTACAGTATTCTCAGGCTGTAATAATTTAGGCAAATCCTCTAAAAGCCCCTCGCTCGATAAATTAATAAACGCAGTTTGATTGAGCGTTAGCTTTTCTATGCCAACCAGCATTAGCGCATTAAAAAAAAGTCGCCCAGTGGCTTGCCCGTCAGTTGTTCCTACAGGAAAAGCATTATTAAATGAATCGCGATAGAGCAACTCATAAGCAAAAATACTTTTATCACCGTCAAAAATTGGTTGCCTAGCAATATATTGAGTAACCAAAATAGATGAATTTTTTACCTCTAGATTATTTGGCATTAACCTTCCTACTTAACAGTGATGTCATCATTATTTTTTATTATTTAACCAGTATAGTGAAACTTTAAAGACTTGCTGCAATTTTAATTAGATTAAAAACAAACAAATAAGACTAAATTTATAACCCTAGAGCAGAATTATTAGTATCCTCATTTTTTATAGGGTTTTTGAGTTTACAACTGCTCTAAGCATACCCAAAGGTTATGGTTATAAGGTATAATGCGATTATTAATTTTTTATAAACTCACAAAAAAGAGTCCCTTATATGAGCATTGAACAAGCCTTAATAGAACGTAGCAGTAACCAATGTGAACTCTGCGCAGCAACAGACAACCTAACTGTATACGAAGTTCCTCCTGTTACCGAAGCTCATTCAGATAAATGCATCTACACCTGTCAAACGTGTAAAGATCAAATTGAAGGCAATAGCGATTTAACCCCGACCCATTGGCATTGCTTAAATGACAGTATGTGGAGTCAAACACCTGCGGTACAAGTTGTTGCTTATCGCATGCTGACTCAGTTAGCAGCTGATAACGGATGGGCACAAGACGCGCTAGATATGATTTACCTTGAAGAAGACACATTAACATGGGCGCAGCAAGCGCTTGCTGAAGATGATGATATTAAACACATTGATAGCAATGGTGTAGTACTACAAGCTGGCGACACCGTCACGTTAATAAAAGATTTAGATGTGAAAGGTAGCAGCTTAACAGCAAAGCGCGGTACAGCCGTGCGCAATATTGGCTTAACCAGCAACCCTGAACATATTGAAGGACGTGTTGATGGACAGCGTATTGTAATTTTAACTAAATACGTAAAAAAATAAGTAATAAATCAAGGCGCCTAGCGCCTTTTTTATATCTCGACTTTCTTTATTTGCTAGTTAAGCAATGATTAAGCAATTCAACCGTATGCTAGCGACCTTATACCATACTCCATCAAGGAACTCTTATGTTCTCATCGAAGCCAAATTCAATGTTAAAGTCGATTGCAGGCTTGTGTTTTCTAGCAAGTGGCACACTTATGCTGAGCGCATGTAACGATGACACAGCGCAGCAAAATAGTGCTGTGGCGCAAACAATGACCACCTTACCTGTGCAAGTTAGTTACTTAGATCGCAGCCTAATTGCGCCTAATTCACAGCTAACCGTTACCTTGGTTGATGTGTCAAAAATGGATGTGGCAGCAACGGTTATCTCTGAGCAGGTAATTGATTTAGTAGGCGCACCGCCTTATAAAGTAGAGCTTGAGTATAACCTTGAAAAGATTGACCCAACTCACCGCTATAGCGTGCGTGCAACCATTAATAATCAAGGAAACTTGCTATACACCAGCACAACGAGTAACCCGCCTTTTGATAATACGGCCTCATCAGAGCCTTTAGAGATTATTGTTTCAAAAGTAGCGCCAAAGCCAGACGTTGACTTAGTAAACACCTATTTCAAAGCCGTTTCAATCGATGGCAACCCCGTTGTAGTGAATACTAAAGAGCCATTTATTCAGTTTAATAGTGATAACACTGTACACGGCTTTTTAGGATGTAATAACTTTAATGGCGGTTATGAAGTATCGAAGCAAGCAGTAACTTTTACGCAGTTAGCTACCACGCAAAAAATGTGTCATGACAATATGGAACAAGAAAGCGCGATGGCGGCTGTGCTTCAGGCAGCAACGCAATGGCAAATTAATGGTGAAAAATTAGTATTACAAAATGAGGCAGGCAACCAACTTGCTACCTTTAACGCTATTTACTTTTGATTAAGAACGTAACAATACCCCACATATAAGCAAATAAATAAGCCCAGTTAAACTAGGGTCTGTTGATTTTTCAAGGTTAAATTTGCAGCAGTCTGTTTGGTATTTAGGCAAGGCAGAGCCTATGTGGTGTGGTTATTCCCCATTAAATAGGCGATAACGCAGCATCAATGCCAAACAGGCGCTGCCCGAAGGGTTCTGCCTAGGGGCGATTTACTCTTTGTTGCTCGGTTTTTACTTAGCCCACTAGGTTACAAACCTCGCGCCGCGATTAAACCGCCCCTAGTTTGAACAAATTTTAATCCGCAAAGGTCAACAGGCCCTAGGCTTATTTATTTTTATTCGGCGACTAGCTGCTCGCTACGGTAAAAACCACTAGGCTTACTCAACAAGCTTACTAGTTCAGGTAACACGTCATCCATAGTTTGTTTCAGCTTCCATGGTGGATTTATCACTATCATTCCAGAGGCGGTCATACCATGTACTTCTGTGTCTGCTTCGGTACCTAATTCAAATAATTGAATATTTTTAATTCCCGCGTCAATTAAACCCTGCTCCATATTATCAATACGTTCTCTGTCCACAACCGGATACCAAATCATATATGTACCCGTCGCAAAGCGTTGGTGGGCTTTGACAATGGTTTGTACTACCGTATTGTAATCGTCTTTTATTTCATAAGGTGGGTCTATTAACACACAGGCTCTGCGCGAAGCTGGCGGTAATAAACCAATTAAGCCCGCAAACCCATTTTCGCCGCGTACTCGAATAGAGCGCTTACCTTGCATGTTTTCTTCAAGTAATACCAAATCTCGCGGATGCAACTCAAAAAACCAGCCCTTATCTTCGCGGCGCAAAAAGTGTTCGGCGATTTTTGGTGAACCTGGGTAAAACGCCAGAGACGAACTTTCATTAAACGATTTTATTAACTCAATGTAGTCGTTTAAGGCACCGTGCTGACTGGTATGTTGCCAAAGTTTTTCTATGCCATCTTGGTACTCTTGGGTTTTTTGCGCGTCTGGTGCTGCCAGCTCAAAAAAACCAGCACCCGAATGCGTATCGATATAGTCAAGCGGCTTATCTTTTATTGTTTGATAACCCAGCACTTGCGCTAACACTAAATGTTTAAGTACATCGGCAGGGTTACCCGCATGAAAGGAGTGTCTGTAACTAAGCATTATTTATTTTCGCCATACGCTGTTTAATAAAATTAGTGAACCATAAAGCACACTGCTTTGGCAATCGTCACAGCAAAAGCGGGTGTTTACGTGAACCATTTCTGAATGAAAAAGCCAATAGCATGAATTATCCCTTAACATAGAATAAAAATCACCTAAAACCAGCGTAAATGCTGGCAAATAAACACACTTTGCTTTACATTTGCATGACATTAATTACAGTTATATGAGCGCATTTATGAACAACAATACTCTTCAACAACTCGAACAACTGATCGACCAACTAATTACCCGTAATAATCAGTTGCAAACTGATATTACAGAGCTTAAAGAGCAAAACAGTAAACTGCTTGATGAAAATGAGTTATTACAGTTAGAAGCCCTTGAAAATGAAGAAAAACAAAAAGATGCAAGCACCACCTTGTCGTCATTATTAGATAAATTACAAAGCGCACAACAGGCAAGCTAATGTCTGAGCTGCAAAACCAGCGAGTCACTGTTGAATTGCTTGGTAAAGAGCAGCAATTTGCTTGTCCGGCTGGGCAAGAAGAGGCACTAAAAGCGGCCGCCAAAAATCTGAATGATTTAGTTGAACAAATGAAACAACGTTCAACTGTCAGAAACGATCAAAAAGCATTACTTATGGCTGCTTTGAATTTAAGCCACGAATTGCTTGAAGCAAAAACTCAAAAATCAGTTGAGCTTGAGCATCAAGATCAATTGATTGATAAGTTAAGTCAATACTTAAGCTCAAACTCTGAACACACTAAATAAAAGCGCATTTTGCGCTTTTATTGTTTTTACCGTAAAAATATAGCTAGAGAAAAAGATGCAACCACTTTTAACTAAAGCTCAAAAAATAGGTAAGTGCTTACTGCCTTTAATCTGTCTATTTATACATACAAAAAGCAATGCAGCAGTTGAGTGGCAATCGTTATCGGCTAATATTCAATTTATCAAGCAGCCAGATAGGTTACGTTTTTACGACTCTAATCAAGTGTTAATTCAGGGCAGTGAGTGTGCCTTACTGGTAGATGCCAGTGGTAACTTTGCAGCAGTAGAACAACTGGTTACCGAACTAAAACAACAGCTAAAGACGCCTTTATGTTACTTAGTTGCCACTCATTTTCATGACGATCACTTGCTGGGCATGGCGGTTATGCAGCATTACTTCCCAGACGCAAAACTGATTTCTCACCAACAAGTCGCTAACGACTTTTCGCGTTATCAGCAAGCATTAACAGATAAGCTAGAGGGGTTCGAGAAAAGCATTGAGCTGAGCTATCAGCGATTAGCCACCTTACCCGATGCAGAGCAAGCTCAATGGCGAGAAAAGCTCACTCGCGCTAAAACACGCTTATTTCGCTGGCAGAATTATCAACTAACACCACCAAAAATGAGTATTAGTGAGCCTAAAACATTAGATTTAGGAAATTATGTATTAACTATCAACCCGCATCAGGCACATACTAATGGCGATCTAACACTGCTTGCCGACAAAGGTAAAACCTTAATAGGTGGTGATATCATTGACTGGCTTCCCTACCCTGGGCATGGCGAGCTTAAACAATGGCAAAGTTTATTAAAAAAATATATAAATAATAATTCGCTGTCACTTTTTGTTCCTGGCCATGGCAATTTAGTCGATAAAGTTAAATTAAAACAGTCACTCACGTTTTTAGAAGCAATTACGGAGCAGGTTAAAAATAACCCTGAAGCCAGTATTGAGCAATTACAAAAAAAATTCCCAAGTGAAGTACTAAAACCTTACCAACAAGAACCACTTGATATAAAATCAAGTAACTTATTTTTGCAATCGGGATTACTTCGCGCTAAAAACAGTCAATAACTGAACACAATGGATTGTGTTAAAATATGGAAATATATTTTTTAAAAAGGAACAAAATGCGTCACCTGATCTTATGCTTTGCCATTGTATTGCTATGTAGCTGTAAAATCACACAGCCAGAGATCATTGCGCCTGTAGTCCCTGCACCTGTAGAGCAAAAAACCGCACAATCAAACACGCCGAACTCTACAAACACCAAAAAAATCATTAATAAAAAAACAATACCTAAAGCCCTAAAAGTAACTCAACCAACTGACTTATGGGCACATATTGCTGATAATTTACATTTACCGGTTGAGCAAAATCAGGCGTTAAAGAAACGCATTAACTGGTATTTAAAACAACCGAATTATTTAAAAATAGTGTCTCGCCGTGCAGAGCCTTTTTTATATCATATCGTAAAAAAAGTAGAGCAAAAGCAGCTCCCTATGGAACTGGCATTACTGCCATTTGTAGAAAGTGGCTTTAGACCTACCGCCCGCTCAAGTGAGCACGCTGTGGGTGTGTGGCAACTGGTTGCAGCAACTGCACATCATTTTGGGGTTAAATCAGATCAATGGTACGACGGACGCCAAGATGTATTGGCCTCAACCGATGCAGCACTAGATTACTTAAGCTATTTACATAAACGTTTTGATGGTAATTGGTTGCATGCACTTGCGGCCTATAACACCGGTGAAGGCCGAGTTAAACGTGCTATAAAACGCAATCAAAAACGAGGGAAGTCAACTGACTTTTGGGCACTAACCCTACCAAAAGAAACCGCTGACTATGTACCAAAACTATTAGCATTAAGCTATTTAGTAAAACACCCTAAGGCAAAATTTAAACGCCCAAAGCTTCCTTATAAAGCACTGACCACCTCGTTAAATGTGGCAAAACAGTTCGATTTTTCAATTATGGCCAAGCTCTCTGGTATGGGTGTAAAACAGCTACATGCTCTTAATCGGGGTTATTTAAAAAACCAAAGTTCCCCCCATGGCCCGCATACTTTATTGCTTCCTATTGAGCAACAAGCTTTACTAAAAAACCGTTTTTTTAAAGCCAATTTTGCAGGCGAATACATAGTCAAAAAAAATGACACACTATACGGTATTGCTAGGCATTTTGGCTTGCCTTTAAAGGCACTAAAACAGCTCAATAATAAGCAAAATAACTTTATTGGTGTTGGCGAAAAACTTATTTTAGGAGAGCCTCAAACGTTACCTGAATCGCTCACTATTAACTATAAAATAAGCCCTTATCTGGAACAAAAAGAGCCCGTCATTCCAACCATCGAGGTAGATTACCACGTTAAACCCGGTGATAACCTGTGGAATATAAGTCAGTTGTATGGCGTTGCTCATAGCGATTTAGCACGTTGGAATAAGTTATCAGCATCTAGCGTATTAAAGCCTGGGACTCAGTTAGTTTTATTTATACCCCAAGCTGCGACACCTAAAACCACACCGGCTAAAAAAGATCTGTTACTCGACTTACAAAATACATTAAATCATCCCCGTTAAGTTTCTAAAGCGCAGTATTTCGCGTAAAATTGCTTTTTAATTTATTTAAATCTTAAAGAGACATGCATGCAAATCAGTAAAAATTCGGCCGTTGAATTTCATTACACCCTTAGCGAAGCCGGTGAACAAATAGAAAGTAGCCTTAACGACGCGCCATTAAGTTACATTCACGGCAGCGAAGGCATGCTACCCGGTTTAGAAACCGCACTTGAAGGTAAAACTGCTGGTGATAAATTTAGCGTAACGTTATCTCCAAGTGAATCATACGGCGAGCGTGTTGATGATTTAATTCAGCGCATTCCGCTTAAGCATTTACAAGGCGATGTAAAAGTGTGGAAGCCAGGTATGACTGCAATGGTGCAATCAAATCAGGGTCGCCATCAAGTGACTATCGTAAAAGTAGGCCGCTTTAATGCTGATTGTGATTTAAACCACCCATTTGCTGGTAAAACGCTGACCTTTGATGTTGAGGTTGTATCAGTTCGTGAAGCAACAAGCGAAGAAATCTCTCATGGCCACGTTCATGCTGAAGGTGGTTGCGGCCACGCACATTAATTGCTAATTAGAGGAACAAGTATGTCAAAAGTTGCAATAGTAACCGGTGGCTCTAAAGGCATTGGCTTTGCTGTGGTACAGCGATTATTAACTAACGGCTATCAGGTTCATAACTTAGATATTGAGCCAAGTGAGAGTGGTGTTTTTCATCAATGTGATGTTAGTGATGTAACCGCCGTACGCCAGTGTATACAGGCTATTATTGAAAAAACACAACGTATTGATGTACTTGTTTCAAACGCTGGTAAGCATCTAAGTGCCACAATTGAGCACACCGATGAAGCGACATTCGATGCGTTAATGGCACTGAATGTTAAAGGTGCGTACGCGGCTATACAAAGCGTATTACCAACAATGAAAGCACAAAAAAATGGCGCTATTGTGTTAATTGCCTCAGATCAGGCCATTATAGGCAAACAAAATTCATTTGCTTATAACTTAACTAAGCACGCATTGGCTTCAATGGCTAAAACCACCGCCTTGGATTACGCAAGCTTTAATATTCGCGCTAATGCAGTGTGCCCTGGCACCATAGAAACGCCGTTATTTCATAATGCAATTGATGCATATTGTAAAAGAAGTGGTGCTAACAAAGCCGATATTGTTGCAGAAGAAGCCGCCTTACAACCGCTCAACCGTTTAGGTCAAGCCGATGAAGTTGCTGCACTGGTAAACTTTTTAGTAAGTGCAGATGCCAGCTTTATTACTGGTAGCTTACAACGTATTGATGGCGGCTACACAGCACAATGAGCACTAAAATTATTGACCCGCATCTGCACTTTTTTAATTTGCTGGAGGGTCAATACACTTGGCTACAAGGTGCGAACCCACCAGCTTGGTCTAACTTAGATAAAATAAAGCAGCCCATCAGCGTTGCTGAACTGATCAAAAGTACTAACTTTGAACTCGCAGGTTTAGTGCACATAGAAGCTGGGTTTGATAATAACCAGCCAGTTAAAGAATTAAACTGGTTAGCCAAACATATTAAAACTATACCTTATAAAGCAATTAGCTTTGCAACAATTAACCAGTCAAATAACGCATTTAAACTAGCACTTCAGCAGCTAGATCATCACTCTCTTGTAGGCATTAGAGATATCACTGAAGGTCATGATGCCGAGCGCTTATTGAGCCCTCATTGTCTCGATAACCTGCGGCACTTGAGCCAATTAAAGCTGCATTTTGAAGCCCAATTTGAAGTAGAAAACCTCAACATCACTGAGCGGCTCATTTCTTATGCCAACCAAGTTAGTGGTTTACAAATAATCATTAATCACGCAGGGCTTGCACACAACCTTGCTAACTGGGCAACTGCAATTGAACTACTTGCAAAACAGCCTAATGTTGCGATTAAGTTTTCAGGTTTTGAATTACTCATGCTTAATAGCGAGCAGCAAAACCAATGTTTTAAACATATTTTAAAGCATTTTGGTTTGCAAAGAGTGATGTTTGCTAGCAACTTCCCCGTGTGCCAAATTAATATTAACTACAACGAGTTATGGCAACATTATCGCAGCCTGTGTAGCGACGATCTTACATGGCAATATTTGAGTTACAAAAATGCTGCAAGCCTCTATCAACTCTAAATGAAAACCGCTATATTTAGCTCAACAGTTTAAAAAACGAGCATGCGTATGGCCATTTTTAATTCATCTTCTCTTAAATACACATTACTCCCTTTTTCACTAGCCGCTTTATTAACAGGTTGTGGTGGTGGAGGTAGCGACAATGCGACCAACCCAACAACTGATAATAGCGGCTGGACCTCAGGTGTATTTGCCAGTTCAGGGCAATTTAAAGGTCAATGCCAAGCAATTAATGAAAAAAACTGGCTACGCTCTTGGAGTAACGAAACCTACCTATGGTATGACGAAATTATTGATACCAACCCTGCATTAACGTCAGGGGTTATTGATTACTTTAATACTTTAAAAACGGAGCAACTGACTGAGTCAGGTGCGAAAAAAGATAACTTTCACTTTAGTTTGCCGACCGATGAGTGGCAAAGACAAAATCAATCCGGCCTAAGCTTTGGTTATGGCTTTAATATAAAAATAATTGCCGGTAGCGCGCCACGCCAAGCAGTTGTTAGCTACACCGAACCAAATACCCCAGCTAGTAATCAAAATATTATTCGTGGTTTTGAGCTTTTAGAAGTTGATGGCGTTGATTTTATTAACACCACCTCATCGAGCGAGGTAGGTATTATCAATGCAGGTTTATTCCCCGAGCAAACCGGTAAAGTTACCGAATTTGTATTTAGGGATATCAGCACTAATGAAAACCGCACAGTGACACTCACGTCTCAAAACATCGAATCGCAACCAGTAATGAATGTTCGTACCGATTTAGTCGCTGGTGATGTTGGTTATTTTCAATTTAATAGCCACAACGCCATAGCCGAAACACAGCTTTACAACGCCTTTAACCAACTCGCTGCCAGTAGCATTAAAGATTTAGTCATTGACGTGCGCTATAACGGGGGGGGATTATTACAAATGGCTAGCCAAGTAAGCTACATGGTGGGGGGCAGTAACACTCAAGGTAAAATATTTGAACGAACCATATTTAATGATAAATACCCTAATACCAACCCCGTCACAGGCCAAGCACTGACGCCGATGCCTTTTACAAATCGTTTTATCGGCTTTGAAAATAATCCTGCAATTGTAGCGGGCACGCCGTTACCCACCTTAAACTTAGAACGGGTATTTGTACTTACCACCAGCAGTACCTGCTCGGCTAGTGAGGCTATCATTAACGGGCTGCGCGGAGCAGATGTTGAAATTATTCAGATAGGCGCAGGCACCTGCGGTAAACCGTATGGTTTTTACCCTACCGACAACTGCGACACCACTTATTTTACTATTCAATTTACTGGCGAAAATAACAAAGGTTTTGGTGAATATTCAGATGGCTTTGCACCGCAAAATACCATTGATGACGCACGCCAACCGGTTCGCATTGCTGGGTGCGCTGTTGCCGATGATTTTACTAAGCGCTTAGGTGATGCTAGTGAAAGCTTATTAAGTACAGCGCTGAGCTATAGAGAAAACGGCAGTTGCCCTGCCCCAAGCTCAATAAATAGTGTTCTTGGTTTTGCCCCCACTATCGCCACCGATATGCCCGAAGTAAAAGATATGCGAGTTCAAACCATGCTAGAACAAAATATTATTCTTAGTGATAACATGAGATAAGCAATGAACATATTATTAGCAATAAGCATGACTGCAGCGACATTAGGGTTAACGGGTTGCTTAGCGCAAAGCTCAGAACCGACACCTAAGCTACAGCATGCGTTACTAATTGAGCCGAATAGCGCTAAAGTAGCCGATGCGATTACGCAACTGCTACATAGCTCACAGGTTCAATTAACCGACGACGTTTTTGTAACCTCAAGCACAGTTACCCTTGAGCAACTTAATCACAAAGATCCTCAGGGAAATCCGATTATGGGCAAGCAGCTTAATATGCCGGATCAGTTTGAACTGATGATTAAGGGAGAGCGCTGTTTTGTTCGCCATCTTGATAGCAAAGCAACCATCGAACTAAAACAGGTACTTTGTAAAATAAATCCACAGCGATAAAAAAGCCGGTCAGTGAGTTATCACTTACCGGCTATTCTTAAATAGGGCTATTTATTTTATTTCTACACGTTGTGAACGCATTACAATTTCATCGTTAAGCTCAATCCCAAGACCTGGTTCTTCTGATACTTCAAAAAAGCCATTTTTAGGTTGTGGATCTTGTAAGCACAGCTCTCTGTTCCACTTTTTAATCGCATAAGTATGATGTTCATGAATTAAAAAGTTAGGGATTGCTGTTTCTAAATGTAATGCTGCCGCGGTTGCAACCGGCCCACCACACACGTGTGCCTGAATACGCACGTCAAAAATATCTGCGTAATCACATACTTTTTTAGTTTCAGTAAAGCCACCACATAAACCAATATCTGGCTGTAGTACATCAATGCTTTGATCTTCTAAATATGGACGCACGCCCCAACGGTTATATAAGCGCTCGCCGCCTGCAATAGGCACAGCCACTTTATCAGCCACTTTGGCATGTAATGAGTGGTTTAAATAATTCACCGGCTCTTCAAAATACATACAATCAAATTCTTCTGCAATCTCACCAATTTGAATTGCTGATGTCGCACCAGGTAAACTGTGGCATTCAAAAATAATGTCAACTTCATCACCCACAGCTTCACGAATAGCCTGCATACGAGCGCGGTATAGTTTCATTTCTGGGCGAGAAATAATATTTGTGCGATCGTAATAGGTGTTGCCATCTTTATCGTATTGAATTGGGTCAACCTTTACCGCGTCATAACCTTCAGCTACTGCTTTTAGTGCCGCTTCGGCATATTCTTGTGGCTGGACCAGCGCTTTAAACTCACTGTCCCAGTCAAACTGCAACTGCGATGCATAAGTACGTAGTTTGTCGTTAACTTTACCACCAAGCAACTGATAAACAGGTAAACCCAATGCTTTACCTTTTATATCCCAAAGCGCAGTATCAATCGCACTCATTGCAGCATAAACCACCGGCCCACCGCCTAAACCCCAAAAGCTTTCACGCAACATACGTGACCATAGTTTTTCAGTTTGAAACGGGTCATGGCCAATTAAAAAGGCATCTGCCATTTCTTTGATCATCGCAGCGGCAGCACTGTGACCTAAGTCATACGCAAGACCGGCTTCACCTACACCGCTAATCCCTTCATCGGTATGAATGCGAACAAATACCGGCGTCCATGCAGGACGCTCAGGACAATGAATGTCAAAGACTTCAACGCGATTTACTTTCATAAAAAATTCCTTATTAACCTCTATCGGTTATTTTGCAAAACTTGGGTCAAGACGATACGCTTTTCGTAACATGGCAGGCCATGCTAGCTGCCCCCCAGTACTGCCGCTGTGAACAACGTTCGCTTGATTATAAATGTTATCAATAATAGCTTGTGGTACTGCAATCGCTTCTTGTGCACTTGATTGAATAGCTAACTGTATTTCACAGGCACGTTGAAGGTCATAAAAGCGCATAAACGCATCACCAACTGTTGGCCCTACCGTTAAGCCGCCATGATTCACCAATAGCATATGATTGGTGCTACCTAAATCTGTTTGCAGGCGTTTACGCTCATCATCATTCACCGCTAGGCCTTCATAACCATGGTATGACAGAGAGGGTAATGAAAACATCGAATACTGACTTAACGGTAACAGCCCTTCTTTTTGTGTTGCAACTGCAATGGTTTCTTTAGTGTGTAGGTGTATTACACAATGGGCATCCTCGCGTACTTCATGAATGGCACTGTGAATGGTGAACCCCGCAGGGTTAATATCAAATGGAGTATCGTCAATAATGCGGCCATTTAAATCAACTTTAACTAAGTTAGATGCAGTGATCTCATCAAACGTTAAACCGAACGCGTTTACTAAATAATGATCCGTACTTGGTAGGCGAGCAGAAAGGTGCGTATAGATTAAATCCCCCCAACGAAAATGGTCAACTAATCGATAACATGCAGCTAAATCAACACGTAGTTGCCACTCTTGTTCTGACACTTTATTTTTTAAATCGAGCTGGGGTAAATCAAACATAACAAGCCTTTTAAAACACAGCATAGCGCTAGTGATTGTAGATGTTTAGAAGTCTAAATGAGTATTCGCATGATGGCAATCACCAAATAAAAAAGCCACACAAAGGTGTGGCTCTTTTAAGGTCTCGTTAGCGATTATTGTACTTTTGATAGGTAATCGGCAATCGCTTCAAACTCTTCATCAGTCACAGTCGCAACCATTGCTTTCATTGCCATAGACATACCGTTGTTACGAGCGCCTGACTTAATGTCTTTCATTTGCGCTACTAAATACTCTTTGTTTTGACCATTTAGCTTAGGGTACATCGCCATGATAGGTGCTTTACCATCTGCACCATGACATGTTTGACAGTTTTTAGCGGTATAAAGTGCTGCGCCATCAGCAGCGGCGGCTGAAAATGAAAAACTTGCGGCTAAACCAATACCCGCGCCTAATAAAAGTGTTTTTATCTTGCTCATTGTATTTACTCTTCTTTTTTACGGTTAAAAAAAACGGTTGTGATAATTGTAGTCAATAAATCTTTAAAAAGCATACGTCCTTGATAAGGTTTGACGATCAATCAGAACAAATACGTGTATCCCTCATAAAACAAATATTAGCTTGCCTTAGCTGAGCAGATACTTAATAACACCTTACCAAATAAGATCGTCTGGTACTTCAAAATCAGCGTACGGATCGTCTTCGTCCTTGGCTTTGTTCTCAGGTTCAACATGAAACACAATATACTTTTCATCAACCTCAGCCACTTTGCGTGCAGGCTCGTCTTCTAACACGTAAAACTGGCCTTCTAATACACAAATTGCTAAACGTCCGCCCGAGAGCGCCTTTTGCGTTTGCTCATTCACATCAAGGCCCTTTACTTTATTTTCATAAGTAAAGTTAAAGGTACGCTCACCACGAATTGACTCTTGATTGTGATGCTCTAAAATTTGCTTAACACGGGCTACCTGTTCACGTTGCTTTAATTCTTCTTGGCGCGTTTTGTTAAGCTCTTCGGCTTTTTGCTGCTGCTCAAGCTTGGTTTGCTGAATATGCTTTTGCAAATCATTTGGGTTGCTTGTCGCTCCCTTCTTTTGCTTTTTCTGTTGCTTGCGCTTTTCTGATTTAGCAACTTTGGCTTTATGTGATGTTGTTAAACCAGCTTGGAGCAATTGCTCTTGTAGTGACCCCATGGCGTGTTCCCACTAAAAACGAATATTAATGCTATTTTAATCACCAACGAGCGTAAATAACAGCGCTATTGGTATTAATCTAACAAACTACTGAAAACAAAGCATGATTTAGCGCAATAAAGGTTAATTTATGAAAACCCTAGCAGTTTTGTATATAATGCGACTCAACTAATAAGCAATGTTAACGGCAGTCAATGCGCTTATCTCACTTACTCCTTTGTTCTGTTTTTATTTTTTTTGTCTTATACGCACCACAGCCATTATTAAGTTTATTTGCCACCGAATTTAATGTAGCGCCTGCCATTGCAGGCAGCTTAATGACTGCCACTATGCTGCCTTTAGCCATTGCCCCTTTGGTGTATGGGTTGTTTCTAGCCAAGCGAAACCCATTATTAATTTTACGCATCGCAATGTTATTACTCGGTGTCGGCTGTTTATTATTTATTTATGCCCCTAGTTTTGAGCTACTGTTACTTGTTCGGTTTTTACAAGGGCTGACTTTACCTGCCGCTTTAACCGCAATGACCAGTTATATTGGTATGAGCTATCAAGCCGATACATTACAAAAAAATATGACTCTTTATATTGGTAGTACTATTGTCGGTGGTTATTTTGGCCGAGTATTGGCTGCGCTCTTTAGCGACTTGTGGTCATGGCAAAGTTTTTATTACTTAATTGCTGCCATGTTGATAATACTCGCGCTTAGCATTCCCCATAAACGCTTTGTCCTGAGTAGCTCTAGTGAGGTGTTATCACCTTTAGATTATATGAAACAACTTAAAGAAGGCTCGGTACTTAAACTTTATGGTGCCATATTTTGTATGTTTTTTTGCTTTGCCGCATTATTAAACTACTTGCCTTTTATTTTAAAAAATACCTTTTTAATTAATAACACCCGCGACATTGGCTTAGTTTATAGTGGTTATTTAATTGGCGCGTTAGCCTCTATTTTTACCCCGTGGTTATTAAAAAAAATGACCTCAGCTTGGCGCTTATTGGCATTGGTATTCCTGTTTTATAACCTCAGTATTGTGTTATTAATGAGTCATTCACTGATGTTGTTTTTAATTGCATTCACACTCTTTTGTGGCGCTATGTTTGTAATTCATTCAACAGCGGCACCATTGGTTAATAAAATTAGTCACGCTCCACCGAGTGTTACTAATGGTTGTTACGTGTCATTTTATTATAGCGGTGGCGCACTAGGATCGTTATTACCTGGGGTGGTTTATCAAGCACACGGGCAAACCGCATTTATGGCAACACTTCTTGCGGTTTGCTTATGTGGGCTGGGTCTTATTTTGTGGGCTCAGCGCGAGGGTAAAAACATCACCCGCGGCTGATGTTCAGTAAAATCAAAAAAACGCAGTAAATCAGGCTTAGTTAATAACCATGTTTGGGTGTTTTCAAATGGATGGCAATGAAATAAATCGCCAAACCAAATATCCTGATCAAGCCAAAGCGTTACATCTCGTTGCTTATCGTTCATTAAGCTGAGCATTGACACACAACCTGGTGCAACTTTTAAGTACTTAGCCAAGCGCTCATTAGAGGCAAACCCTAAACGCGATAGCCCTTGCTGTTTAGACAACGATTTTAAATCGAGTTGTTTATCATGCGCGGTGATCACTAAAAAATGGCGCTTACCTTCGTTATCTCGCAAAAATAGATTTTTTAAACGTGTTCCTGGGCGATTCACCATCAGCTCGTCAGCATCTAAGCTACCATGCAACGCTGGATGCTCAATCACATCATAGTTAATATCAAGTTGGGCTAACACCACCGCTAATTTTTGTTTATCCGCTAACATACTACAAACAACGCCCTCTTAATTGCACACTTAAATCTCGCCATAGCACTTCGTTTATTTCATGCTTATCTGCACAATAGTTACGTTGTGCAAGCTCTTTATTAAGAAACTCTACCGCTTGATCTTCTAATTGTAACTTAAGCACGCTCGACTCTTCAAAATGCTCTTGTTCGGCAAAACGCTTAACATCGCTTCGGGTTAGCTTTTTATTAATATTAATTTGCTCGCGGCTCTTAGCCTTTACAGAGACCACATAGGCAAAAAGCTTATTACCTTGATCATCAACGGTGTCATAAAATTGTTGATTATTAATTTCATAGGGAGGCTCATCTACCGAGCTGGCACAGCCAAAAAGAAAAATCATGAAAACTAAAGCGTATTTTTTCATTATGTATTGTCGTTTTAGTAAATATTGAGGCCGAGTTTAACAAAAATTAGTTAAAACGGAAAAATTTGTGAAAAAATACTTGACCGAAAACGTAAAAATATTTAAAGTTCACCCCGCTTAAGACTCAGCACTTAAGCATTTACAGTACATGTAAATTAGGAATGTGGGGCTATAGCTCAGCTGGGAGAGCGCCTGCCTTGCACGCAGGAGGTCAGCAGTTCGATCCTGCTTAGCTCCACCACTTTCCTACCCTCTCCTTTAAGTAATATCCTTATTTTTATATTCTAAATAAACTTCTCTGTTAATAATGCTTTGTATTTTTTAATCTCTTTGTTTGCTTAAGTGTTTAATTTTGCTAAATCGAGATCAAAAATGCCGAGCAAAGCCCGGCATTTTTATTATTTATTGAGTTGGGTTAGTTATTCGCGAACTTGACCAACACCATTAACTAAATATTTTTCAGTGGTTAATGACTCAAGTCCCATAGGGCCATAAGCATGTAACTTAGTCGTTGCAATACCAATCTCTGCACCTAAGCCTAGTTGTGAGCCATCAGAAAAGCGTGATGACGCATTAACCATAACAACCGACGCATCAACACTACGTTGGAATAACTCTGCCGCCGCATCGTCCTTAGTACAGATAACTTCAGTATGATTTGAACCGAATTGAGCAATGTGCTCAACGGCTGCATCAAAACTTGGCACAATACGAATTGCTAACTCTAAGTCTAAGTACTCTTCACCAAATTCGTTATCAGCAAGTACAGTGGCATTATCAAAATATTCAGCCGCTTTGGCGTCAGCATTAATTTTTACACCTTCTTGACGAAGTACAACTGCACACAGATTTAAAAACTCATCAGCTACATCTTGGTGTACCACTAAACCCTCAAGTGCATTACATACACCAGTACGCTGAGTCTTACCATTAAGCAGTAAATTTAGTGCTACTTCTAAATCAGCATCTTTATCTACATATAAATGACAAACGCCTTTAAAATGCTGAATAACAGGGATTGTGCTGTTTTCAGTAACATAGTTAATTAGGCCTTCACCACCACGAGGGATGATTAAGTCAATGCTATCGCGTTGTTGCATCAACTCCATTAGTAAAGCACGGTCAGGATCAGGAATCACTGAAATTAGCGCAGTTGGTAGACCATGTTTTGTAAGCACGCTATGCATTACACTGGCAATGGCTTGTGAGCTTTTCAGCGCTTCTTTACCACCGCGTAAAATAACACCGTTACCTGACTTAAAGCACAATGCACCTGCGTCAGCCGTTACATTAGGACGCGCTTCATAAATCATACATACTACGCCAAGTGGTACACGCATTTTACGAATTTTAATACCATTTGGGCGTTCAGTAATGTCACGTAACTGGCCAACAGGATCATCTAATGAAACAATCACTTCGATACCCTCAGCCATGGCTTCAATACGCTCATCATTCAATGTTAAACGGTCAATCATTGATGCTGCTAAATTATTGTCGCGAGCTGCGCTTAGGTCACTCTCATTTTCTTTGATTATAAATTCTTTTTGCTCTCTTAATGCCGCTGCCATATCGGTTAACACTTTGTTTTTAGTCTCGGTATCGAGTAAAGCAAGTGTATGTGCAGCCTTTGCTGCCTGGCGTGATATATCCGTAATTAAACTCATGACTTCTCCAATAATGCGATATCTTTTTCTGAAATAATTGGTCCAATTGAATCCTGCATTTTTTCGCTGAATTCACTCTGCTCGTTATCTGCAATAAAGTTTAACAAGCAGCTACTGTAATTTGCTGTGGCTTTAGCTAAACGCGTACCATCTTCACTGCGAACTAAGATAGTATCGCCCACAGCAAACTCGCCATGTACTTCTCTGATCTCATCGCCACGTAAGCAACCGTCTTCACCTTCTAATGAGTCATCAAATGACCCTTCAACAACGACTTCCCCCTGCTCATTGGCGGTATGTGTCATCCAGTGAATAGAATCTTGCATTGGTTTTTCATAAGGCAAGAATACGCTACCTGGGTTTTCACCGGCTAACAAGCGAGTAAAGGTTTCTTCTTTAAAGCCATTAATAATGTAAGTTGCAATACCATGTGAAGTGGCTTTCTCTGCCGCTTCAATCTTGGTTTTCATACCACCTGTACCTACCGCACTGGTAGCACATCCTGCCATAGCATAAATAGAATCATCAATTGATTTTATTTCAGGCAATAATACGGCATCGTCATGCAGATTTGGGTTTTTATCATACAAGCCATCTACATCAGAGAAAATCATTAATGCATCTGCATCAGCGGCTGCTGCAACCATGGCTGATAAATTATCGTTATCACCCACTTTTAAATCATCTGTTGTTACTGCATCATTTTCATTAATGATAGGTAGCACGCCGTGTTCTAGCAATGTAAATACGGTTTCACGGATACTCTGGTAACGCTCACGGTCACGTAAATCACCATGAGTTAATAATAGCTGTGCTGATGGAAAATCAAAGAAACGATCCCACATGGCCATCATTTCTGTTTGCCCTGCTGCAGCCATCGCTTTTTTCATTACCACTGAACGAGGTTGGTCTGATGGAAATAAATGTGAGCCAGCCGCTACAGAACCAGATGAAACTAAAATAACCTCAATTCCACGTGCGCGACAGCGAACAATAAACTGTGCGATGGTTAATAAATAACGTGAACGACAGCCATCTTGATCGGGTGCAATTAAGGCACTGCCCACTTTAAGTACGATACGTCGCCAATTTAACTTTTGCATAAGTGCTCAACTTTCCATTTAATTTGTATTCATCACATAGATGAATGAAACCAGGTCGCCATGTTTATAAACACAGCGTCGAATTTATTTATCATTGCCCACACTTTTTACACACACGTACACCGTCTCTAAAACTAGCGTTTTAAATTGAGATGCAAAAAATAAATAGTATTAACCCAATAAATAAATCGGATCGTACTAACTAAAAAAATATAAAGTGTTGTTTATGTATCGCTGTAAAAAGCTGTGTGCGGCCTTTTTATTAACAACATACATAGAGCCTCTTAAGTCTGGTACACCAACAGATAGGGTGATGACTTAAGGACCGAGATTTAATCGCCACGATGGGGATTAAATATTGAAAGGTAATAGTTCAACTCAAACTTTTATTTATCTGCATTGAGCAAATAAACACTTTGAGCAAAACCATACCAAAGAGTACGGTAAATGATATTGTGTGTTCAAATATAACAAAACAAAGCAAAAACAATCAGTAAGAGAGTTAAGATGTTTATATCTAACATAATCTATGTATTTAAACTACAAACTTGATTAGATAACTAATTATTCGAACACGAAGTATAATACGTTAAAGTAGCTGCTTAGATCAAGGCTAAAATTCAAGCTGAATAGGTCGACACTACTAAAGCTAGTGTTTTTTGTATTAAGTATCATGTGGTTAGACTACTATAAATATGAATTATATAGACTATAAATTTGATAACATTTTAGAGAATGACGTTAACACTAAATAAATAAGTATTATTTATTAGCTAAATTGAATTTACACGTGTATACCCACTGTATTACTGGTAGGTAACAGTTATACTTTTAAACATTATTAATATTAAGGAGTTTTTACTCTATGTCAGCAATTTATATAGCCGGTATTGCATTGTGTTCGGTGCTAGCCCAATGGGTCGCCTGGGCGTTCAGAGTACCCGCTATTCTGTTTTTGTTGCTTACTGGGCTTTTATTAGGGCCATTTAGTGGCGTATTAGACCCAGATGCCTTATTAGGCGATTTACTTTTTCCTGTGGTGTCTTTAAGCGTTGCTGTGATTTTATTTGAAGGGTCTTTAACACTGCATTTTCGGGAGCTTAAAGGGATCAGTAAAGTCGTAAGAAACCTCTGCTCTATTGGTATGCTTATGACCTGTGTCGTTATCAGCTTAAGTGCCTATTGGTTATTAGAGTTAAATTGGCGAGTCGCAGCAGTACTTGGCGCTGTGCTTGTTGTAACGGGACCAACGGTTATTGCGCCACTGCTTAACTCAATGCGACCCACTCAAGATATTGACCGTATTTTACGCTGGGAAGGCATAGTCATAGATCCTATTGGCGCTTTATTTGCGGTATTAGTATTTGAAGCTGTGATGTTAGTTGGCCAAGGTGAAGTACTTAGCCACACTATAATTGCACTAGTTAAAACCGTTGGGGTTGGTTTAAGTATTGGTGTGGTTTCGGGTTGGATCACAACGCAACTGATGCGCCGCGAATGGTTGCCATTTGAGCTACATAAATTTGGCATTTTAGCGTTAGTGTTAATTAGCTTTTCGATTTCAAACCATTTAAGTCATGAGTCAGGATTATTGGCCGTAACTGTATTTGGTATTTGGTTAGCTAATCAAGATGACCTAGAAATAGATTCGGTGCTTGAGTTTAAAGAAGATCTGTCGATGATTTTGATCTCAACCTTGTTTATTTTACTCGCTGCCAGATTACAACTATCTGACTTAATGATGCTAGATAGCGACGTGTTTATATTTTTAGCTATTGTGCTATTTATTGCGCGCCCGTTGTGTATTGCTATTTCAACCTTTGGCACCGATTTACCAATGAAGTCTCGCTTGGTGCTGGCTTGGATTGCGCCTCGCGGTATAGTTGCTGCAGCCGTAGGCTCTGTATTTGCGTTAAGTATGATAGAAGCCGGTGTAGCCGATGCTGAGAAAATGGTGCCATTGATATTCACGGTTATTATCGTCACTGTGGTACTGCAAAGCTTAACGGCTATCCCTGTTGCTAAGTTGCTAGGGGTGCGCCAGCCCTCCCCTAATACTATTTTAATTATTGGTGCCAACCATGTATCTCGTGCTATTGCTCGTGGTTTAAAGGAACAAAACATTCCCGTTCACTTATCAGATCCTGCTTGGGAAAACTGTAAAATGGCACGTATGGATGGTTTGCCTTGTTATTACGGTAATCCACAATCTGAGCATGCTGAACGCTATTTACCTTTAACCACTATTCGCAGTGTTTTAGCGCTTTCACCTAATCGTCATCATAACGCATTAGGGGTGCAGTATTTTTCTCATTTATTGAATGAAAAAAATGTATTTTCACTTCGCTCATCGTCATCACATGCTAAAGCAAATAAAGACAGCGCGACGTTCTTATCACGACAAATTCTGTTTGGTGAAAACGGAGCATATGCACGCTTAAGCAGCGTTATTGCCAAAGGCGGTAAAGTGAGTGCAACACGAATATCTGAAGAATTTAGCTGGCAGCAGTATTTAGAAATGAACCCTGAAGCAATTCCACTGTTTATTCTCAAAGGGGATAAAGACAGTGATGAAGACGCTCCAGTGAAAATGAGGCCTTTTACTAGTGATATGGAAAAGCCACCACAAGAGGGTGAACGAGTAGTTGCATTGCAACCGCCTAAAATATCGCTATTAAAAGATCCTGCCAATAACAAAGTCAAAGACAATAAAAAAGACGAGTAATAACTAAAAAAAGCGAGAGTGCGGCAAAAGCACTCTCGCTTTTTTACATAGGTAAGCGCGCGCGGGTAACGACACTGGCTGGCATTTTTTCAGCAAGTTTAGTTAATGCTCTCTCTATTTTTTTATGTGTCGCTTTATCAGCTACCGTGGTGTTAAACAGCCAACGATAAGCATCTTCGAAATCTCTTGGACTTCCATAACCTTGATTAAACAAACCAACTAATCGTAATTGCGCTTTTAAGTTGCCTTGCGCTGACGCCTCACGTAAGTAGGTTATTGCCATGGTTTTGTCTTTTTGGACCAACTGCCCAACGTCGTAGTAGCGACCTAGTTGCTCTAATGCAGCCGCTAAGCCCTGCTCAGCCGCTTTTTTCATGTAATACACACCTAAAGCAACATCGCGCTCAACACACACTTTATAAGCGAGCATATCACCGTATAGGAATTGATATGATGGCAATGCCATTTTATTGGCTCGCGCTTCTATATCTTGCACTAACTGGCAATTATCTGCCTTTACGCGCGCTAGATGAGTGTTCTCATTAATTAAAGCTATTAACTCAGATTCAGTATACAGCGGCACAGCTGCAGGACTTTCTTCAGCTAAGCTATTGCTTATATTGAATAAAGTAAGTGTAAGTAGTGATAATGACCACACTGAGCAACGAGAAGATAAACGCATATTAACCACTTTAAAAATAAACTTACCAAATAATATACAAAGATCGTTCCACTATTAATAGCGTCACTTTTCTGCAGACATAAAAAAAGCTGCGCATGGCAGCTTTTTTTCAACATAAACCCAATTATGCAAATGGGCTACGAAGTATCATCGTTTCAACACGATCAGGACCTGTAGAGATAATATCAACAGGTACTCCAGTGATTTCTTCAATACGTTTAATGTAATCAATTGCCGCTTTAGGTAAGCCTTCAAGTGATGTTACACCCACTGTATTTTCAGACCAGCCAGGCATTTCTTCGTATACTGGCGTTACTTTATCGTAACCTTCAGCTGCTAATGGCGTCACGTTAGTCACAGTACCATCTTCAAGCTTATAACCAGTACAGATTTTAAGTGTTTCTAAACCATCTAAAACGTCAAGTTTAGTTAAACAAAATCCTGAAATGCTGTTGATTTGGACTGCACGGCGCATAGCCACGGCATCTAACCAACCTGTACGACGTAAACGACCTGTAGTAGCACCAAACTCATGACCTTTGTCACCTAAATGCTTACCGACTGGGTCTTGCTTATCAAGACCGTCGTAAAGCTCTGTAGGGAAAGGACCTGAACCTACACGTGTTGTGTACGCTTTAATGATACCTAGCACATAATCAAGGTGTAATGGGCCAAAACCCGCACCTGTAGCAACGCCACCAGCGGTGGTGTTTGAAGATGTTACATAAGGGTAAGTACCATGATCGATATCAAGTAGTGTACCTTGAGCACCTTCAAATAAGATGTTGTCACCGGCGTTACGCGTTTGATCTAAAAGCTCAGTTACATCAACTACCATTGCTTTTAAAATGTCAGCAACAGCCATTGCATCATCAAACGTTTTTTGGAAGTCAACAGCGTCTACTTTGTAGTAGTTCACTAATGTGAAGTTGTGGTATTCCAATACTTCTTTTAACTTAGTAGCAAATAATTCAGGATTGAATAAATCACCAACACGTAAACCACGACGTGCTACTTTATCTTCGTACGCTGGACCGATACCACGACCCGTTGTACCGATTGGTTTATCGCCACGCGCAGTTTCGCGAGCTACATCTAATGCAACATGGAAAGGCAATATTAGCGGACATGCTTCACTGATTAAAAGACGTTCACGTACAGGTACGCCACGCTCTTCAAGCATGCCAATTTCTTTCATTAGCGCTTCTGGTGATAAAACAACACCATTACCAATCACACATTTAACATTGTCACGTAATACACCCGATGGAATAAGGTGTAGAACTGTCTTTTCACCGTCGATCACTAAAGTATGGCCTGCGTTATGACCACCTTGATAACGAACTACTAAAGATGCTTTATCTGTAAGGAGGTCAACTACCTTACCCTTACCTTCGTCACCCCATTGGGTGCCTAGTACAACAACGTTTTTACCCATTGCAAATTCACTTAGAGAAAATTAGGACGAGATTTTACCAGAAAACTAAAGCAATGTTCACCCCGTTTAGCTTATTTTTTCCTCGTGCGGGTAGTAAACATCAGTGTTTCGTTAATAATCACATAAATAACAGTCATTTATAAACTTAAAATTCAGATAACAAAAAGCCCTGCAATTGCAGGGCTTTCAAGTTTAACTAAAGCTATGATTACTGAGCTTTCGCGCCTTTCATGTATTGGAAGAAGTCGCTATCCGGTGATAACACCATCACGTCTTGCTTGCCTTTGAAAGTTTGCTTATAAGCTTCTAAAGAGCGAACAAAGCTAAAAAACTCAGGGTCTTTATTGTAAGCACTAGCGTAAATCGCAGCAGCGTCAGCATCACCTTGACCACGAACAGAACGAGCATTACGTTCGGCGTCGGCAAGCATTACTGTTACGCGACGGTCAACACCTGCACGAATTGTTTCTGCTTTTTCCTGACCTTCAGAGCGGTGCTCTTTAGCAACTGCAGTTCGCTCAGCGCGCATACGTTGGTAAATAGAGCTACTCACCTCTTGTGGTAAGTTAATTTGCTTAACACGCACATCAAGTACTTCAATACCCAGCTCACTAGCACTTTCAGATGCTTGTACTAACGCTTCTTCCATCAGCTCGCTACGCTCACCAGATACAATTTCACGAATAGTACGCGTACCAAAGTTAGTACGTAGGCCATTATTTACTTTTTGCTTAAGCAGTGTTTCAGCGTATTGCTTGTCACCACGTGCACGCAGGTAAAAAGAGCTAAAATCGTTTACGCGCCATTTTACAAACGAATCAACGATTAAGTCTTTTTTCTCGCTAGTTACAAAGCGATCCGGTGTGCCATCTAGTGTTTGAATACGTGCATCAATACGACGTACTTGACTAAAAAATGGGACTTTTAAGTGTAAACCCGGGCCATAAACTACTGCCTCATCGTCGCTGTCTTTTTGCACTTTACTAAATAAAAGTACAATCGCTTTTTGACCTTCAGAGACCACGAACACCGACGAGAAAGACATCACAATGGCGGCTAATAGGATTACTAAACTAAAGTTTTTCATTGCTCTTATCTCCCGTCGTTAAAGCGATCATTGTTAAAGCGATCGTTACCACTATTAACTGTGCTGTTGCGTGACGTATTTACCTTGTTACGTAAATCGTTGATATCGCTAGAGCTAGGTAAAGCAATACGTGTTGATGAACCCTGTTTTTCCATGATTTTATCAAGTGGTAAGTACATCATATTGTTGCCGCCTTTAACATCAACCAACACTTTAGAGCTATTACCTAGCACTTCTTGCATCGTGTCTATGTATAAACGCTCACGTGTTACTTCTTTAGCTGCTTGGTATTCTGGAAGTAATTTCTCAAAGCGAGCCACTTCACCTTGCGCTTCTAAAGTAATACGTTCTTGGTAACCTTCAGCTTCTTGCGTCATACGAGTCACTTGACCACGCGCACGCGGTTCAATTTCACGGGCATACGCTTCTGCTTCACGAATAAAGCGTTGCTCATCCTCTTGGGCCGCAATTGCATCATCAAACGCATCTTTAACTTCCATTGGTGGACGAGAGTCCTTGAAGTTAACGTCAGTTACGATTAAACCTAAGTTGTAAGGTTCGATGATTTGATTTAGCTCATCCCAAGTATTTTGACGTACAACTTCACGGCCGTTTGTCAGTACTTGGTCCATTTTTGAATGACCAACAACATAACGCAGCGCACTATCTAATGCTTCTTCAAGGCTGCTGTCAGCGTTAGTGACACTAAACTTATATAAGTAAGGGTCGATTACTCGATACTGTACTTCAAATTCAACGCTTACTACGTTTTCATCTTCGGTTAGCATAAAGCCTGATGCTGATAACGAGCGAACAGCTTCGATATCGACTGGAATAACCGTTTCAACAAAGGTCATTTTCCAACGCAAGCCAGGATCTGCAATTCGGTCAAACTTACCAAATTGAAGAACGACGCCGCGCTCAGCTTCTTTCACCGTATAAATACCGCTTAACGCCCATACAATTGCAGCGATAATAAGTACAAATGAAATACCGGCTCCGCCAAGTCCACCGCCGCTACCATTGCCGGATTTTTTACCGCCAAATAAGCCGTTAAACTTGTTACTGAATTTGCGGAACACCTCGTCTAAATCAGGTGGGCCTTGATCACGTCCGCCTTTGTTATTCCACGGATCTTTGTCATTGCCATTATTACCCGGTTCATTCCAGGCCATAGCTATACTCCATTGTTATCTAAATAAATTCGGAAATTGTGTTAAATCTAACAAATCTTCTGCGTTTCTTATACTAAAACCGACATTAATCTTGCAGTTTTTAATCTCAGCTAATAAAACTTTCAATTTCAGGGCCAAAATCTTTAATTAAACGGTTCCACTCAATCATAGGCAATCGTACATCAAGCAACCAATTACCTTGTTCATCAAACCGCTCATTGTGTACTGCACTTAAATTAAATAGTGATGCTCTTAAACGCCCATATTGTGGTGCGAGTAATAACGTTTCATTAAGCATTTGCTTAGCGAGTAAATCGCTAATAGCTTCACTAAGTAATTCACAGCCTTCGCCAGTTTTTGCAGATAGCCATACCCTTATAGGTTGGCCCTCGTCATCACGATCAATACGTGGCGTTACCTCATCCAGCGCATCAATTTTATTATAAACTAATAACTGCGGTACCTCGTCGGCTTCAATTTCTTTGAGGACTTCTTGTACCTGTTCAATATTTTCTTTTCGGCGAGGATCAGCTACATCTATCACATGCAGTTGTAAATCGGCTTCACGCGTCTCGGTCAGAGTTGCTTTAAATGCAGCCACCAAATCATGCGGTAAGTGTCGAATAAACCCTACAGTATCGGCTAAAATAACAGAACCAACATCACCAATATCGAGTTTACGCAGTGTTGGATCTAGTGTGGCGAATAGCTGATCGGCTGCATATACATCTGAATCGGTAATATAGTTAAACAGTGTTGATTTTCCGGCATTGGTATAGCCGACCAGCGACACTGTTGGAATTTCATTACGCGTACGAGCACGTCGACCTTGTTCACGCTGTACAGCGACTTTAGCAAGTCGAGCTCGAATATTTTTAATACGTGCACGCAATAAACGTCGATCGGTTTCTAGCTGCGTTTCACCAGGACCACGTAAGCCTATCCCCCCTTTTTGACGCTCAAGGTGGGTCCAACCACGAATTAAACGTGTAGACATGTGGCGAAGCTGAGCCAGCTCTACTTGGAGTTTACCTTCATGAGTACGGGCACGCTGAGCAAAAATATCAAGAATAAGTGTTGTTCTATCAAGTACCCGACATTGACAAACACGCTCTAAATTGCGTTCTTGAGACGGGCTCAACTGATGGTTAAAAATGACAACATCGGCATTGTGGATTTTGACAATTTCAGCTATTTCTTCCGCTTTGCCGGTACCGACAAATAGTTTGGGATGTGGTGCTTGACGGCTGCCTTGCACAACCGCCAAACTACTAACACCAGCAGAAGATACCAACATTTCTAATTCATGAAGATCTTCGCGATCCCCATCTTTAGGTAGGTCGATATGGACTAAAATTGCCTGTTCGCCAGATTCATAGCGGTCAAACAAGCATTACGCTCCTAATTTAAAAGTTTCCTGGTTCCGTTTCTTCAGTGTCTTCATTTCCCTGTACACCTTGGAAGTTGACTGCGCGTGCAGGTACAACTGTTGAAATTGCATGTTTATACACCATTTGATTAACAGTGTTTTCCAGTAAAATTACAAATTGGTCAAATGACTGAATTTTACCTTGTAATTTTATGCCATTTACCAAAAAAATTGATACTGGAATGCGCTCGCGGCGTAATGCATTTAAAAATGGGTCTTGTAACGATTGGCCTTTTGCCATGTTATTATTCCTTCGTTCTAGGTGTTATTATAATTAAGTGGCTGAACTAATTTAATAAAGCTAAATTTTGTCCAGCTACTACTAGCTTAGCGAACTTACTACACGATGCAAGTTTTCTTCATCACCGGTTGTTAACCACGTAACGTCAGGCCAACTTCTTAACCACGTTAATTGACGCTTAGCCAATTGACGAGTGGCAGCAATACCGCGAAAAACCATTTCATCATGGTCTATTTCACCCGCAAGGTAATCCCACATCTGTCTATAACCTACACAACGAATAGAAGGCATATTGGGATGTAAATCCTCACGTAGATATAGGGTCGAAACTTCTTTTTCAAACCCCTGTTCAATCATTATTTTAAACCTTTCTGCAATTCGCTGATGTAACTCTTTACGATCATCTGGAGCAATAGCAAATTGATGAAAAGTATAGGGTAAAGGTGGCTGTTTTTGCTTTTGCAATTCAGTCATTGTTTTACCTGTTATACGGTAAACCTCTAAAGCGCGATTAATTCGTTGTGAATCATTTTCACTCATCTTTTTCGCAGCTTGTGGATCTACTTTTAATAGCTCTTGATATAAATGTGGCCAACCGTACTGTTTCGCCTGTACTTCAAGCTCAGCTCTTATCTGCTCATCAGCCTCTGGTAGAGGGGATAATCCATCAATAAGGGCTTTAAAGTACATCATTGTACCTCCAACCAGTACAGGCACTTTACCTTGTTGATGAAATTTATCAATTTTTTCTATCGCATCGCGTCTAAAATCAGCTACTGAATAGGTTTCGCTTGGGTCGAGTAAATCAATTAGGTGATGGGGTGCACGTGCTAGTTCGTCGGCATCCGGTTTAGCGGTACCAATATCCATACCTTTATAAACCAGTGCCGAATCAACGCTGATAATTTCAGTATTTAAATGCTCACACAGTGAAATTGCCAATGCTGTTTTACCAGCAGCGGTGGGGCCCATTAAAAATATGACCGGTAAATTACTCAACACGAATACCCTAATTAAATTGCGCTAGATAAGACTTTAGATCTATTTTAACTGCTTTTTCACGTAAACGTTCAATTGTTTGCGCATTATTTTGTAAGCGAGTTTGCTGTACTGCAAAGGCTTTACTGGCATAGAACCGTGTAGGTATTACATTTACCTGCCACGCTAGCCACTGTTCAATACTTTCTAACTGAGCTTTACACCCATCAAGTAAGGCATCTACCGCGGTACTCACGTCAAGTAAGTACAAGCAAACAGGCAACTTTTTAACCATAACAAATTGTTTTTCAATTAAAAGTTCAAAGCCAAGCAAAGTAAACCATGATTGTTGCGTAGCCAGCAGTTCGGTATCTTGTTTTGAGACATTGACCCGTACGGGTAATAACAATGCTTTGCCCTCAAGGCTGCCTTGCTCCTTAATTTGTGCAAGCCAATCATCCGCTAGCGCATATTTAAAGTGTGAACAATAAAGTTGGTTTTCATCATTAAACACACAAGCGCCCTGTTCAATGGTTATTATATCGACAGTACGAAGCGCTGTATCTGATACTTGAGTCTCATCTGATTGCACAAATGGTGCTGGATTATCAAAGTGATGTGCTTGCTGCTCACTCACACCTTGATAAAACGCATTTACGTCATGGTAATTTCGACTTTCAGCACGTTGTTGATTACCTGTACCTTGAGTTGCAGCACTATAAGTTGTGCTATGCGCTGAAGATGACCGACTAGGCTGTAATGACGACTTAGGGTAATCAAACGGTTCACTACTGGTAGTAGTGTGTGCATTAAATGCAGCCACTGGTGGGCTATTATCATTAGCTTCACTGGAGTTTGAAAACTCAGCTTGCAGGGGCACAACAACTTGTTTTACCGCTTGCAAAATAAAGTCGTGTACTAAGCGCCCTTGATGAAAGCGCACCTCATGTTTAGCAGGATGAACGTTTACATCCACTTGACGTGGATCTATATCAATATAAATCACAAACCCGGGTAACTCTTGCTCACCGCTGACTTCCTCAAATGCTTGGCGAATAGCGTGCAAAATAAGTTTATCGCGCATCATACGATTATTTACATAGGTGTACTGTGTGGTATTGGCCGAGCCAACCGGCAGCACCCAGCCATGTAGTTGCAGCCCTGCTTCACCTGATTGAATATGCAGTCCCTGTTCTGCAAACGCTTTACCCGCCACTTGGGCAACTCGTGTAATCGCTTGAGCAGGATCGGTTTTAGCGCGATACTGCCGCACCACTTTTTCGTTATGGGTTAACGTAATTGATACGTCAAAACGACTCAGCGCAATCCGCTTTATAAGCTCATCAATATGGCTAAACTCAGTTTTTTCGGTACGTAAAAACTTACGCCGTGCTGGGGTATTAAAAAATAAATCTTTTACTTCAATTGTGGTACCGCTGGGATGTGCCACAGGCTTTACCTCTACGGCCATATCTCTGCCTTGCGCAAAGGCTTGCCAAGCGGCTTCTTGCTGTTCAGGCTTAGAGCTTAAGGTTAAGCGAGATACCGAGCTAATAGACGCGAGAGCTTCGCCTCTAAAGCCTAAAGAGCAAATATTTTCTAAGTCATCGAGCGACTTTAGTTTACTGGTAGCATGGCGAGAAAGCGCTAATGTGAGCTCCTCTTTTGCAATGCCTGAACCATTATCACGAATTCGAATCAGCTTATGACCACCGCGTTCAATATCTATTTGAATACGTGTCGCACCTGCATCTAGGCTATTTTCTACTAACTCTTTAACCACCGACGCGGGACGCTCAACAACTTCACCCGCCGCAATTTGGTTTGCCAAGCGCGCAGGTAATATTTCAATACTCATAAAAACCTTAAATGTTGTGCGCTTTTAAAATTAACTCTGAGGAATATCAAGTTCCTGGCCAATAAATAGCGTATTTGAACTGAGCTTATTAACCTGTTTTATTTTACTGATACTAACGCCATATCGACCTGCCAACATACTCAGTGACTCCCCCGGACGTACCTTGTGCTTTGTTGGGTATTGAGACTTTAATGACGCAAACAGTGAGTCGTCAGGCGGGTTGCGTAAATAGTAATTTTTAATTGAGGTAAACATCGCTTTCGCCAAACGCTCTTGGTGATTGGCGCTTTTTAGTAGTCGTTCTTCACGAGGATTAGAGATAAACCCAGTTTCAACCAAAATAGACGGAATATCTGGCGACTTCAATACTGCAAGGCTGGCATGTTGCGGTGCCTTTTTGTGCATTTTTGCTACTTTTTTTAATTCTTTTATCACTTCATCTGCAACACTTAGCCCTGTTTTCATGGAATGATCCATCGACATATCAAGCAAGGCTTGTGCTAAGTACTTTTCATTTGCAGCATCTTTAATTACATCGGCAGCACCGCCAAGTAACTCTGAGTGTTTTTCTTTATCCTCAATCCATTTACCAATTTCCGAATTGGCACGTCGCAGCGACAACACCCATACAGAAGCACCATTGGGTCCCGGACTGGTAAACGCATCTGCATGAATAGAGACAAAAAAATCGGCTTTTTTCTGGCGAGCGCGATTAGTTCGTGTATTAAGTTTAACAAAGTAATCGCCACTGCGAACCATACGCGAAATCATGCCTCGCTCAGCATCAATCATGCGCTCTAAACGCTTGGCAATCTGCAAAGTGATGTCTTTTTCGTAAGTACCTGATGGGCCAATGGAACCTGGGTCTTCACCACCATGGCCTGCATCAATAGCAATTACAATATCGCGCTCTTGGCTTAACTGGCGTTTTTTAGCCGCCGTTTGTGCCGGACTAACCGCCCCTTTTGATTGGCTTTTGTCGTATAAGTCGACCACCAACCTGTTTTTATAAGGGCCTGTGGGGGCAAGTGCAAATATAACCGGTTTAACTGGCCCATTTAATTCAAACACTAAACGCACGCTGCGTTTATTTTTAGGTTTTGAGTAACGTAACTTGCTAACAATTTGATGTTTTGGTGGCACACCTGGCAATTTTTTTAATTCATCAGTGTTTTCTAAATCAACCACTAAACGACTTGGGTTTTTTAGCATAAAGTAACTGAAGTCGGGTTTATCATCGAGATCAAACACCACCCGAGTGCTATCAGGTGATGGCCAGACACGCACACTATTAATAGTGTTTTGCGCCCACAATGGCAAGCTCACTGTAAAAACCATGAGGTAAATAAAAAGTTTAACTAAACCACGACTCATTTTGATAATCACTGCCTTAACTATTTTATTATCTATTATTTAGTTTTTTGACAATTGCTACACCACGCTCACTCGCACTGTTAATAACAATTTTACGCTCATCACCTACATAACTTAGCGTAGCATTTAGATCGGGAACAGGAATAAATTCTCCGCCTTTTTCCGGCCACTCAACAATACAAGTTGCCGTTTCTGAAAAATAATCGCGAATCCCCATAAATTCAAGCTCTTCTGGGTCACCTAATCGGTATAAGTCAAAGTGATAAACATTGCCACGCACAAGCTCGTAGGGTTCAACTAGTGTATAAGTGGGACTTTTAACCTTACCTGTATGACCAAAACCTTGCACTATACCGCGAGTAAATGTCGTTTTACCGGCCCCTAAGTCACCATGCAAATAAATAACTGCGCCCTGCTCTATTATGGCAGCTAATTTATTACCCATAGCAACAGTGGCATTTTCATCGACTAAATGAAAATGAAAATTAAAACTACACGACATGATTACCTCAAAATTTACGAAAAGCGCATATTTGTTAATCATACCAGATTATTTATTTAAGGTGATACTGCCTCTTTTTTAAAGATAAAAAAACCGGCTTAAGCCGGTTTTTAATTAGCATGGACTTTACAGTCCTAATTTCTTCTCAAGGTAGTGGATATTTGTGCCACCATTTTTGAAGTTTTCATCTGCAAGAATACGTTTATGCAGTGGCGTATTGGTTTTAATACCATCGATAACGAGTTCATTAAGCGCATTACGTGCTCGGGCGATAGCGACATCACGATTTTCACCGTAAGTGATCAGCTTACCAATCATAGAATCGTAATGTGGAGGAACGGTGTAGTCAGCGTAAATATGACTGTCCCAACGAATACCTAAACCACCAGCTGGATGAAAACGGGTGATCTTACCTGGCGATGGAATAAAGGTTTCTGGGTCTTCAGCATTAATACGACACTCAATAGCGTGGCCACGAATAACAACGTCGTCTTGAGTGAATGATAATGGCTGACCAGCGGCAATTTTTAGCTGCTCTTTGATTAAATCCACACCGGTAACCATTTCAGTCACTGGGTGTTCAACCTGAATACGGGTATTCATTTCAATGAAGTAAAACTCGCCGTTTTCGTATAAAAACTCAAACGTACCTGCACCACGATAACCAATTTCAATACACGCACGTGTACAACGCTCACCAATGAACTTACGTACTTCTGCAGTAATCCCTGGTGCTGGTGCTTCTTCAACTACTTTTTGGTGACGACGCTGCATTGAACAATCACGCTCACCTAAGTGAACCGCATTGCCTTGACCATCGGCCAATACTTGCACTTCAATGTGGCGTGGGTTTTCAAGGAATTTTTCCATGTAAACCATGCTGTTGCCAAAGAACTGCTTAGCTTCTTGCTGCGTAAGCGCAATCGAGTTGATTAACTCAGCCTCGTTGCGTACAACACGCATACCACGACCACCGCCGCCGCCAGCTGCTTTAATAATTACCGGGTAACCAATACGCTTAGCAATTTGCATGTTGCGTTCTTTATCATCCGATACCGGACCATCAGAGCCAGGTACACAAGGAACACCCGCTTTACGCATCGCTTCGATTGCCGATACTTTATCGCCCATTAGACGAATAGTATCGCCACGAGGACCGATAAATACAAAGCCACTTTGCTCAACTTGGTCGGCAAAGTCTGCATTTTCAGCAAGAAAACCATAACCTGGGTGGATAGCGACTGCATCAGTAATTTCTGCTGCGGCAATAATGCGTGGAATGTCTAAGTAACTTTCAGTTGCTGCTGGTTTACCAATACAGATGGTTTCATCTGCTAGTAATACGTGCTTAAGATCGCGATCCGCCGTTGAATGCACAGCAACCGTTTTGATCCCAAGCTCTTTGCAGGCGCGCAATATACGAAGTGCAATTTCACCTCGGTTTGCAATGACTACTTTATCTAACATGAGAGTTGGCCTTTTACGTTGCGCTATTATTCAATGATGAATAAAGGTTGATCAAATTCTACTGGCTCGCCGTTTTCTACTAAGATAGCTTTTACTGTACCGGCTTTATCTGACTCAATTTGGTTCATCATTTTCATTGCTTCAACGATACATAGCGTGTCGCCAACTTTAACCTGAGAGCCCACTTCAACATATGCTGGTGCTTCTGGAGAAGCTGCTGCGTAAAAAGAACCTACCATAGGTGATTTAACTTGATGACCTGTAGGGCCTGCAGGTGCTTCAGACTCTACGGCTGCAGGTGCTGATGGTGCAGTCGCGGCTGGAGCAGGTGCTGCTGGGGCGTATTGTTGAGGTGCGAATTGCGCGTACGCAGGACCGGCACTCATGTTATTACGGTTAATACGTACTGATTCTTCACCTTCAGTGATTTCTAGTTCTGCAATACCTGATTCTTCTACTAATTCAATTAGTTTTTTGATCTTGCGAATATCCATAAACGGCCCGCCTATTAGTTTGTTAGTTTAAATTTAGTTTGAGTTTTGCAATCGGCTGACTGCTGCATTTAAAGCAGCGTGATAACCCATTGCACCTAATCCACAAATAACGCCTTGCGCCACATCAGAAAAATAAGAATGATGGCGAAACGTTTCACGTGCATGCACATTACTTAAGTGCACTTCAAAAAACGGAATATCAACGCTTAGCAATGCATCACGTAATGCGACGCTTGTGTGCGTAAATGCTGCAGGGTTAATTATTATGTAATCAACCGCTTGCCAAGCATCATGAATGCGTTCAATGAGCGCTTGTTCACTATTACTTTGAAAATGCGTTAACTCCACACCTAAACTATTAGCAGCGCTGTTTAACTCGCTCACAATATGCTCTAAAGAATGCGAACCGTACTTATCAGGTTCACGCTTTCCTAGCATGTTTAAATTTGGGCCATTTATAACTAAAATCTTTAATTTTGCAGCCATAATACGCGATATATCCTATAAGTAATGAGTTAAGCGGTTACCAACTAGTTTTTCTCTAAAAAGTAAGCAGAAAAAAGTAAGATAGCAACAATTTCTCACGTTAACCAACTATTATAGTGATTTCGAAGTAAATAGCAGCAAAATACTGGTCTAATCTCTATTTTGGGGACTATCTTAAGGGGGAGAATAGTGGCACAACATTACCAATCATGTTGTGCCATAAAGAATGGTTATTCAGCGCTGGCACGCACTGCAGCTAGGTGCTTAGCAAAATCATCTGCATTTAAAAAGCCAGTTACACGTTGTGTACTTAACTCTTCACCTTGAGTATTGAAGAATAAAATACTCGGTAAACCAAACACTGAATATGCTTCCATTAGCTCAATTGTTTCATTATCGCTTTGGGTTAAGTCAATTTGAATCAGTTGATAATGACTAAACTCACTTTGCACTTGCGGATCAGGAAATGTGTAATGCTCAAACTCTTTACACGCTACACACCAGTCAGCGTATAAGTCCACCATTACCATACGACCCTCACTATTTGCTTGTGAAACTGCTTGCTTCAACTCGGCTAAGTTAGCAACGTGCTTAAACTCATTGCTTTGCGTGGTTGTTTGCAAGCTCACGTTTTGTGTTGGCCAAAAATAATTTTTGGTTAAATTAAAGCCCGTAAGCACTAATAAAACAGCAATAACCCACAATAAGGTTTTTAATTTACCTTGTGCTTGGGCGCTTTGCCAATGATGAAAATAAAGCGCTGTGGCGATAGCTAATAGACCTGCTAATAGTAAAATTATCTCGATATCGATAATTCGCTCTAACAAAATAAGTGGCACAACTAACATAATAAAACCAAATAAGGTCTTAACTTGTTCCATCCATCCGCCAGCTTTCGGTAATAACTTACCTCCCGATGTACCAAGGAGTAACAACGGTAAACCCATTCCTAGGCTAAGTACATAAAGCGTTAGTCCACCGACTAAGTAATCGCCGCTTTGTGCCACAAATAATAATGCGGCTGATAAAGGCGCAGTGGTACAAGGTGATGCAATAAGCCCTGATAAAACCCCCATCAGGAATACTCCAATGTAGTTACCGCCTTTTTGATTGTTACTCACTTGGGTTAGCTTGTTCATCATGCCGCTGGGTAACTTTATTTCGTACCAACCGAACATCGACATAGCCAACAACACAAACAATAAGCTAAAACTTATCAATACATATGGGTGCTGTAAGTAACCTTGTACTTGTCCGCCTAATGCAGCAACCACTAACCCCAATGCGGCATAGGTAACCGCCATACCTTGAATATAAACAAATGATAGGGCAAATGCTTTTTTGGTAGACAGGTTCTTTTGACCCGCAATTAAGCTAGATAAAATAGGAAACATCGGAAATACACAGGGTGTAAATGCCAAACCTACGCCCACAGCAAAAAATATAGCTAAATTAACCATTAAGCTTTGGCTGGCTAACTGCTCTGTAAAGGTGAGCTCTTTCTCGGGTGTTGCTGTAGTAACAGGTTTTTCTATAGGTTGGCTAAGTGCCGCAAATGCACTACTTGCTGCTGTATTTTCATTAGTATTAGTTTCACTTGCCAGTACACTTAATGGAATGCTGATGATTTCAGGTGGATAACACAGCCCTGCTTTTGCACAACCTTGATAACGCACCTTAACAACGCCATCTTCACTGACATTACTCAACTTGCTAATAACGCTGATAGAATTAAAAAACACCTCAGTTTTGCCAAAAAACTCATCTTCAATTATTTCACCAGAGCCCAACTCAGGCACGTCAATGCTGGCACCTTTGGCAATAATTTCTATTTTGTCTTTATATAGATAATAGTCATCAGCGATATCCCAACCAACAAATAACGTACTGCCTTGCTGGTCAAAATCAAATACAAACGCTTCATTGACTGGTAAAAATGTATGTTGAGTAGGTTTGAGAAAATCTTCAAGGGTATTTTGTGTTGCCCAAGCAGGCGCCATTAAAACACTTAATAAAAAAAATAAAATAAAGCGCATTAATGAAGTACCTCATCCATCCAATTAAAGTAAGCCAAGTTACCCGTTGCCACATCAACAACTTGTATTTCTGGTACTTCGTAGCTGTGAAGATCTTTTAAGGTTAAAAACACATCGTTCATTTTGTCAGCTTTGGTTTTAATTAGTAGCTTCACTTCTGTTGCTTCAGCTACTTCACCTTCCCATATGTAAATAGAACTCATGGCCGGTAAAATATTTACACAAGCGGCTAGTTTCTTTTCTATTAGCGCCATAGCTAATAAACGGGCTTCATCGTTATCTTTGCAAGTGGTAAAAATAAGTTTAAATTGCGTTGTCATAGTGAACCTTTACTTGTTTACGGGGGTCTAGCCCCATAGTAGCTGATAGCGGGTGTAATGTGTAGACACGAACTCTGTCTACATTTTGGGTCTTTGTAGTAAATTGATTTAGACCCGCCACCTGTAACTTTACTAACATTAAAGTTTATTACTTACTCTTATTAGCTTGAAAATAGACCCGACAACCCTCACTTATATTTCATTAGCACCTTAATAAGTGTCATTTTTTTAGAGAGTCTTATGTTTAGAATTTTATTTTTGCTGTTTATCATCATCCCAATTATTGAAATTGCCTTACTAATTCAGGTTAGTGACGTGATAGGTGGCTTCGCAACAATTGCTTTAGTGGTACTAACCGCGATTGTGGGTGCGAAAATGGTGAAACAGCAAGGAATGGGCGCACTACAAAACGTACAAGTGCAAATGGCTCAAGGGCAAATGCCGGCTAAAGAGTTGTTTACGGGTATTTGTGTGATTATTGCTGGCGTACTTTTACTAACACCCGGCATTATGACGGATGTATTTGGCCTACTGCTTCTTACTCCAGCTATTCGCAATAAATTAGCCGCAGGGCTTGCCAGCCAAGCAACGGTGAGAATGAGCGCGAGTATGCATCAAACAGGTACTTCAGGATTTTCACAACCTCATCAATCAATGCATCATGAGCAAGATGAAAACCGTCCCAATACTATAGATGGTGAATACGAGCGAAAAGATTAAAAATTTATCATTTTTTCTCTTGGAATTTTTCACTCTACCCCCATTAATGAAAGCAAATTAGATACACTTTTTTCTGTACTGTTCAGAAACTGTTAGGAGAACTAAAAACATGAACATTCGTCCTTTACAAGATCGCGTAATCATCAAGCGTCTAGAAGAAGAAACCAAGTCTGCTGGCGGTATTGTATTAACTGGCTCTGCAGCTGAAAAATCAACTCGTGGAGAAGTTGTTGCCGTAGGTAATGGTCGCGTTTTAGAAAACGGTGACGTTCGCGCGTTAGAAGTGAAAGCCGGTGACACTGTGTTATTTGGCTCATATGTTGAAAAAACTGAAAAGATCGAAGGTCAAGAATACCTGATCATGCGTGAAGATAATATTTTAGGCATTGTAGGCTAAACCTACTTTTCGTTTAACACACATTTTAAGAATTTAGAGGAAATTAAACATGGCAGCAAAAGAAGTACTGTTTGCAGGCGACGCACGTGCAAAAATGCTAACTGGCGTAAACATTTTAGCAAACGCAGTAAAAGTAACATTGGGCCCTAAAGGTCGTAACGTTGTACTAGACAAATCATTTGGCTCCCCAGTAATCACTAAAGATGGTGTATCTGTAGCTAAAGAAATCGAACTTGAAGACAAGTTTGAAAACATGGGCGCACAAATGGTTAAAGAAGTAGCGTCTAAAGCAAATGATGCTGCTGGTGACGGTACCACTACCGCAACTGTGCTTGCTCAATCTATTGTTAACGAAGGCCTTAAAGCGGTTGCTGCGGGTATGAACCCAATGGATCTTAAGCGCGGTATTGATAAAGCAATCATTGCTGCAACAGCAGAACTTAAAGCTCTTTCTGTTCCATGTTCTGATACTAAAGCAATTGCACAAGTAGGTACTATTTCAGCTAACTCTGATAAAGAGATTGGTGAAATCATTGCTGATGCAATGGAAAAAGTAGGCCGTAATACTGGTGTTATCACGGTTGAAGAAGGTCAATCACTTGAAAACGAACTAGATGTTGTAGAAGGCATGCAGTTTGACCGTGGTTACTTATCTCCATACTTCATCAACAACGCTGAAAAAGGCGCAGTTGAACTAGATAACCCATTTATCTTACTTGTAGATAAAAAAATATCTAACATCCGTGAATTATTACCAACATTAGAAGCGGTTGCAAAAGCAAGCAAGCCTCTACTAATCATCGCAGAAGACCTTGAAGGTGAAGCGTTAGCGACACTAGTAGTGAATAACATGCGTGGTATTGTAAAAGTATCAGCGGTTAAAGCACCTGGCTTTGGCGATCGTCGTAAAGCAATGCTACAGGATATCGCGGTATTAACTGGCGGTACTGTAATTTCTGAAGAAATCGGCCTTGAACTTGAAAAAGCAACAGTTGAAGACTTAGGTACAGCTAAGCGCGTAGTAATCACTAAAGATGATACAACAATCATTGATGGTGCTGGTGAAGAAGACGGTATCAACGGTCGTGTTGCTCAAATCAAAGCACAAATTGAAGAAGCGACTTCTGACTACGATAAAGAAAAGCTACAAGAGCGCATGGCTAAGTTAGCTGGCGGTGTTGCTGTAATCAAAGTAGGTGCCGCTACTGAAATTGAAATGAAAGAGAAAAAAGACCGTGTTGAAGATGCATTACATGCAACTCGCGCAGCGGTTGAAGAAGGTGTAGTACCAGGTGGTGGTGTTGCATTAGTACGTGCTGCTAGCAAGCTAGTTGAGCTACTTGGCGACAATGAAGACCAAAACCACGGTATTAAAGTGGCACTTCGTGCGATGGAAGCACCACTTCGTCAAATCGTTACAAACGCAGGCGATGAAGCATCAGTTGTTATTAACGCAGTTAAAGGCGGAGAAGGTAACTACGGTTACAATGCAGCCACTGGCGAATACAGCGACATGATTGAAATGGGTATCCTAGATCCAACGAAAGTAACGCGCTCTGCATTACAATTTGCAGGATCGATTGCTGGTCTAATGATCACTACAGAGGCTATGGTTGCTGAAATTCCTAAAGAAGAAGCAGCTGGTGCACCTGATATGGGTGGCATGGGCGGCATGGGTGGAATGGGCGGCATGATGTAATCATCATTACCCATATTAACCATTGATTTATAAGGGTTTATCCACTCTACGTAGAGACATATGTAGAGACATGGATAAACCCTTTTGTATACTTAGGTATACACCTGCCCTACTTTCCTATTCTACCTTGCAAATAAAACTAGTTCTTCAGGCTCTCTTTTAAGTTATTTAGATTAGCTCACTGCCCACATTAAGCTATAGGGGGGAGTGTTGGGGGTGCTAAAGCACCTTTGCGATTGCATCGACTCACTACGCTTAAAAAAAACGTGTTTTATATTTATCTGTTTTTTGCTTTTTAATACTTCAGGAAGGAATCTATTGCTTTTCCTAATCAAAAATAATCGCACCTTGTGCATGGCTTAATGTATATTGGTCAATCTGTAAAACACAGTTCAAATTAGGAGGTCATCATGTCCAAGGGATTAGGACAATGGAAAAACACATTAAACCCTGCGCAGGTAGCAGAAGGTATGAATGCGGCAAATAAAAATGCCAAGCGTCTTCTTACTGACGCTGAAATATTATTTAAATTAGGTCGTTATCCTTCTGCAATTTCTTTGGCTATATTATCAATTGAAGAGTCAGGTAAGAGTGATATTTTAAGACAATTAGCGGTTGCTAAAAATGGCGATGAGGTAAAGCAAGCTTGGAAAGCATATAGGTTACATACACAAAAGAATGCTAGCTGGATCTTTCCGTCTTTGGTTCAAGCTGGAGGTTCGAAGCTGGATGACTTTTTAAATATGTATGAAAAAGATGCAGAGCATCCTAGACTTCTAGATAACTTAAAACAAATAGGCTTTTATACTGATTGCCTTGGCAAAGCTAATTGGTCAGTCCCTGAAGAAGTCATAGATAAAAAAAATACCAAAGAAATCATATCTGTCGCAAAACTATTACTTAACAAAAAAGATACCACAGTTCGTGAGATTGAACTTTGGATCAAGCACTTAAAGCCAGTCTGGAATACGCCTGAGAAAGTAGTAAAAGTAGCTTTATTAGAGTGGTTTAATGAAATGAAGAGTGAGGGGTTAATAACTGAAGGAGAATATTCATTCAAAGACTTCATAGGGTTGTGAACACGTACTCTCATCTCTTCTAAAACTGTTGTGTACACCAAGGAAACCACACTGTACACATGTGTACACTAGGCTCTATTTCCTTATAAAGACTATGTGCGGCCTTCCTTTGATGGTTATTCAACGACATCTAGAAGGCGTCATATGAGCTTTCAGGTATTGATACGCCATCCCAATTATCTGGCGCTTCGTCACTCTCTAACGTTCCTGCTTGCTCAAGCCATTTATCCCTTCTGGTAATAGAAATCCCAAGGGTAGAGCCTCTAGCAGTTTTACGTAGGGCTTCCCTAAAGTTATCTTCACCTACAGATTCTATTAGGCTATCTATCTTGGTATATGCCTCTTCTATTAGATAATGTCTGTATTCTTCATTATCCATATCCTTAGGGGTGTAGCTTTTTCCTGAGACAATATCAGAGAGCCTTCTAATCTTTGGAAATCCTCTTGCATCCCAAGTGGAGCTTTTAGCTGCCTCTGTATATCTATTCTCGAGGTTTTTTTGCAGCTGGCGGGTAAAACTATCAAGAGAGCTATAATCTTCCAGCTTACCTTGAATAGCTTCTGCACAAGCTCTAAGGGCTCTCATTACATGGTTTGCTTGTCCTCGACTGCAGCCAATAAGCTTTGTAAGCTCACTAACACTGTAATCATATTTTCCAGCTATCACTAATGATCTAAACTTAGACTGATTGACTTCGTCCTTAGTAACCCCTACACCATGCCCTTGGTTAACTTCTTGAGCCGCAAGGAAAGCCTCTGTGTATGTTCTGTTTCTAATTAGCCTAGCTTTTACCCTAAAATCATCACATTTAGCTTTGTCCATGTACTCTAAGGATGCACTAATACGATGAAAACCATCTATAACAAGCTTCTTTCCAGAAACCTCGAACACAGTTATTGGTTGCTTTATTCCTACTCCATTGTGAAGGTCGTCTAAAATTTCTTTTGATTGGCTCTCTTGCTTAAGCTCTTGAGCGCGTCTTGTATTCTTATCTCTAATTAAATTAGTGTCTCGCCCTTGCATAGCAGGGTCTAAAATCACTTCTCTTGGGTTAATGTCTATAAAACTACTATCAGACATGTATTGGTTCATGGAGGCTTCTCTATCGCTTCTAGAGCTCTTTGTACTGTGGAAAGGGAAACACCAACCTCTTTAGCTATTTTACGCAAAGATATACCCTGAGAGCGTAATAGTCTGATTTGCTGGTGGTTAGTCTTATTGGTAGGACGGCCACGGTATTTACCAGCAGCCTTGGCTTTTTCGATGCCTTCCTGCCTTCTCTCTTGAATCATAGATAACTCGAATTGAGCAACTGCCCCCAACATACTCAGCATTAACTCAGACATTGGGTCAGAGCCACCAGCTTTAAAGCAGAGGCCTTCCTTATGAAACTTCACTTTGACCCCTCTACCATTCCAATCAGTAACAATCTGCTTCAAGTCTAAGAGGTTACGTGCAAGTCTATCAATGCTATGGATATGTACAGTGTCACCTTCCCTGATGTATTCCTTTAGCTCATTTAAGGCTGGTCGTTGAGCAGAGCCGCCACTACATTTATCAACAAACTTCTTTGTAAAACTAATCTCTACGTCAGCAAGTTGTCGTTCCGTGTTTTGGTCTGTAGAAGAGACCCTCATATAAGCTATGTGTGCCAAATCCTGTACTCGTTTAATTCTAAGAGGCGGGAAATAATAATGTGGTCTTAATTTAAAGTAAACCCTAACAGGTACTGTTTGATCACGTTATGACCATACCTGTTTAGGTATACTTAAAAGAGTACAAAGTCTTAAAAGCTAAATATATTTGAATTGAACGTCACATAGACTTTATCTTTGATGCTCTCAGGGGCGTTGCGACCAAATATCCTCTCAATGAGTTCGTTTCTTCTTCTTTCTCCGCGAGCCGCATTAAGCTTTCTAATAGCTGGGTTATACTCAAATATTACTAGCCTAATATCTTTTTCTCGTACCTGATTCGCAATAAGTTCCCACCAAACTTCATCTGTTACACCTAGAGATGATCCAAATATACAAATCACGTCAGCTTCTTCTATTAATTTTTCGCAAGCTAGCTCGACCCCATGCCTTAAAACTAGGTTGCAATCAGGTTTTATAAATTGGTTTGTAATATCTGCATCATCTTGGAAGAATTCATTATGGATCTGAGAGCTGTCATTAACTCCCAATACCATATCAGTGTTTACTGACCCGTGGACATGGAACATAGAATTTAACACGTAATCTTTATTTCTAATGATCATCTTTTGCTGTATGTTCCAGTGCTCGTTTGATTCATCTTCCAACCCTAGAATCGTTTCAAAACTATTTGTATAATTAAAGTTAATTAGATTAAAAGCATTAGTACTTGATGAGAGGGTTTCATAAAAATTCTGGAGTTTAGCTCTATCTCTAGAGCCCATAAATCTCTCTGGCATAAACAAATGTTTGAGGAGGTTGCCTCTAAGGTTGTTTAAGTTTTTCTCTTGGGTACTTTTAAAATTTTGTTGTACGCTTTTCAAATACTCAGCAAGGTCATCTAAGATATTATCTATAAGTACGTCAAACTCATCAACGGAAGATACTTGCTGTAAGTATTCTCCCAGCGAGAGTTCTAAGTCCGACCACTTGTCAGTGCTATTCATCTCATCTGTTAAATGGTTTTTAAATTTTACCAGTACTTTATTTTCTGTGGGCTTTGTTAGGTAATAGTCGTAAAAATCTGAGTACCGCGTATGCAACCCTAAATTAATGTCAAAACCGTTCCCTGTTAGATAAACAGTATTCATAATCTTCTATTAGTCCCATATAATTTGCTGTTTTATCTTATATTAAAGAAAATTAATAAATTGTTCAGCTATTGTTCACTACTTTGTTAAACTTAACTCATGCACAAACAAAACATTTCATTATTTACTTGTATGTGAGCATTAATACAGCCAGTCCCTTTCTATAACTACAGCCGCTCTTTCAGCGTTTTCACAAAGCTTTCTCAATTCTTCACCTTTAGAGTAATAGCCATAAGTCATTGTCTTACCACCTTTATGACCTACAGCAAAAGCCGCACTACTTTCGTCTATACCAGCTCTTTGATAAGCCGTACTCATGTGCACCCTAAATGAATGAAATGTTCGACTTTTATCCTTCGTCACATTAGCTGATTTATAGTTACTAAAGACTCTTGAGGCTTGTTTACCATCCATTCCAATGATGCTTTGACCTACTTCAGAAGCCTCCAAACGCCTCTTTACGATGCCATGAACCCTCTTAGGAAGTGGAACAGTTCTAGTCGCTGATGCTGTCTTACCCTTTCTTATATATAACGCCATTAGCTCACCCTCGATATACACATCATCTTTAGTTACAGCACAAATTTCAGATATACGACACCCAGTGAATAAACCTAAATAAACGAGAGCTTTGATACCTTCATTTTCAGAGTCAGCCCAGCTAATTATTTCGCAAATTTCCTCACGACTGAATAGCTGCTTCTTTTCAATAGTCTTGTCTGCTTCATAATGAGTAAGTATGTGAGAGTCGAAAGGGTTCTCGCGTTTATCAATTTCTGCAATTCTCCACGCATGCTCGTAGATACTTTTCAATCTACTCAAGTGACCCTTAACTGTACTTACTGCTACCTCCTGAATGAGTTCGTCTATAAAACTAATCACCTGCTTTCTTTCAATACCCATTAGCGGCATATCGTGTACGTTTAGGTGCCTCAAGAAACGACTAGCGGTAGACTTCATTTTGACTATAGTATCTTGGTTTCTCTGTTTGTTTTTACGCAACCAATCATTAAGAGCTTCTCTCATGGAATAGGTATACTTTACAGGTATTGTCCCAGTCTTAACTGCTTTAGCTGCTTCTTGTCGTATCTCTGGGTGTTCTTCTGTTCCAACCAAAATAGAGTCTTCAAGCTGATAATATGGTTCATACCTATCACCCCTAGCATCGCGCTTTGCTTGCTCCAAGTTATTATAGAAGCTCATAAAGGTACTACGCCCACCATCAATAGCTTGTTCCTTTTGAACAGCTAACTGCCCTAACAAACTGTCTCTACGTAACCTAGCAGTCTTAATACAGCTCGTTTGAAGTGACTTTACGTAAATCTCTTTACCGTCATATAAGTGCCTAACTTCCTTAGGTATTCTTATTTGAAACATCCAGACATCACGATTCTTACGTTTTTTAAGGTATTTGTTATTACTAGCTTCTGCCATTGTTGAATATACCCAATAGTGGAGACCAATGTAGAGACAAATAATACCACAACCCTTTATTTACAGTACATACAGAGGCTTAAGGCAGATTTGGAAGGCATGATGTAATCATCCCCTAAACACTTAGCTCAAATAAAAACCCAGCTTCGGCTGGGTTTTTAGCAATAGAAATAAAATAAATTCACTAAACAACAATAAAATTAACTCAGTGTATTCCAATGCAACTGAGTTCCTGCAAGCTATACCAGAGTAAATTTTATTTAACATGATTAAGGATATTAAGTTGAATACAAAACCTGAAATTGTCATTTCATCGCTGGATGCAGATAGGTTGTATGCACTGATGGAGTCGTTGCCTGCAAACAGCTTTGCGGGTGAAAAAGAGCTTGAAGCAGAACTTGCACGAGCCAGCATAGTTGAGCCGCACGAAATTCCCGCAACCGTGGTAACCATGAATTCAACTGTGAACTTTGTTGTTGAATCTACAGGCGAAGAGTTTACTTTAACGCTTGTTTACCCAAAAAATATTGACTCAATTGGCGACAAAATATCAATCTTAGCCCCTGTAGGTAGTGCATTACTTGGCCTTTCACAAGGAGATCAAATTGAATGGCCAAAGCCTGGCGGTGGATTAGTAACAGTAACCATCAAAGAAGTTACTTATCAGCCTGAAAGAGCTGGTGAGCTTCACAGATAGTAGCCAAAACAAGCAGCGAAGACATTAGCTAGCACAGCCAGTCACTGCTGCTTTTACTATTTATGATTGAGCAGTGCTCTTACATGCGCAAATAAGTCACTGGCTAACATTCCTCTTTGCCCTGATTGTTCACAGGCTCTATCACCCGCCTTTGCATGTAACACAACGCCATAACATGCTGCCTCACTGGTATTTAATCCTTGAGCCATTAACGCCCCAATTATACCACTAAGCACATCACCACTTCCTCCTACAGCCAAACCAGGGTTACCATTTTCACATATCCAAGTATGCTCGGTATTATCGATTAGCGTACCTGCGCCCTTTAAAATAGAGGTCGCTGCGAAGTTGATCGCACATTGTCGAGCATAATAAAAACGATCAGACTCAACCTCAGAGGTAGTTAAGTTTAATAACCGTGCAGCCTCTGCAGGATGAGGCGTTAGCACGGTATTATTTAATTTATGAGAAGATGATTGCTTAGCTAATAAGTTTAAGGCGTCTGCATCAATAACAGTAGGGATATTGTTTTGCTGGCAATAACGGATTGCCTGATCAAAGGTTTTTTGGGCCCATTCATCTTGGCCTAAACCTGGACCGATAACTACACACGTTGACCATGCTAGGGCATCATCCAAGTGTTCACTAGTTACCATAAGCTCTGGTCGCCCGATGCTCACAGGTAAAACGGCATGTTCATGGGTATACACTTTTACCATTCCAGCACCAGACCTTAATCCACTTTCAGCACTTAATCTAATAGCTCCTGCAGAGCCGTGGTTTCCTCCTATACATAATAACTTTCCATGACTACCTTTATGGCTACTCACTGAGCGCTCAGGCAAAGGTTTAAAGCTGTCTATATTGATAATCTGAGCAGAAGGGGTGGCTAATTTCATAAATTGCTCGCCAATACCTAACTCATCGAAATACAACTGCCCGGCATGCTGCTTTCCTTTAGCCGTGGTGAGTCCTTGCTTTATCCCAACTAATGTCATTGTTTTGGTGGCCATAATGGCTGTTCCTTGAGGACAGCCTGTATCTGCATTAATACCTGACGGCACATCAATACTCAGTATAGGTTTAGTGCTTTCATTTACCGCTTTAATAATAGTAGCAACATTATCGCGTACCGTATTCTCAAGACCAGTGCCGAGTAATGCATCAATTATCACATCACACTCATCGAGTGCATCAGCGCTAAAGTTACAAATTTCACCACCGGCATCAATCCATTGCTTTTGTGCTTTTGCTGCATCTCCGGATAAGGCTTTATTCGGATTAATCGCGCAAACAACTACATGCCGATCTGCTTGTTTGATTAACCGAGCTACCTCATAACCATCTCCAGCATTATTTCCATTACCTGTAATAACTAACGTTTGTTTTGCATTAAAGGTTTTCCAACAGCAAAAAACAGCCTCCGCGGCACGCTGCATCAGCGTGTAAAGGTCTGCGCCGGTAGTATGGACTGCTTGTTCTTCATACCCTTTTATTTGTTTTGACAAATAGGTCAATTGCTCGCACTTAGGTGGCGTTAGTAGTAATGACATAAACAGCTCAATTTAATAAGAATACTTAATTTCATTTTGGGCTTTATAAATTCTTTTTCAAGTAAAACATAGTTATGTAATCTATAAGGCTTTATTTAAGGAGCTATTAATTTTATATAACGAGGATAACCATACAAGAGAAGTTAATAGGAGGTCAGCGTAAAGCAGGGCTTATTTTACCTAAAGCCGGATGCTTTGCACTTCTCTTACATTTGGAGTCGGTGTGCTACTTCGAAGCGACAGCACAGTAGAATGTTGTACTACCCACAGCGCTAGAGAGTACATAATTAATGCTAGACTCTTCTTTATTCGCCGGGAGTCGCTTCGCTCGCCCAACCTACGTGATAGTGCTGGGTGAGTGTGTGCTTTTCACTTTTCTGCAGACGTAAAAAAGCCCGACTCTTTCGAATCGGGCTTTCTCTTATTTGGAGCCTGGTAATGTCCTACTTTCACATAACAAATGCTACACTATCATCGGCGCTGTTTCGTTTCACTACTGAGTTCGGCATG
>NZ_JALNTM010000010.1:0-303417 GCF_023161845.1 Pseudoalteromonas sp. 2CM39R | reverse complement strand
AGCTGCTATGTGAAAGTAGGTCATCGCCAGGCTCCAAATAAGAGAAAGCCCGATTCGAAAGAGTCGGGCTTTTTTGCATTTAGAGCTATCCACACAACGTGCCCTATTCTTTCTTGAGGTAGGTTGAGTAGAGCACAGCGAAACCCAACATGAGTTAGCGAGTTGCTAGTTAGCAAGGGGAAAGCTGAACTGTGGGGTTGTTTAGTACAGAGACTCCCTCAGCAGTCACCCTGTTTATTCTCCCGGTAGGTTGGGTAGAGCGAAGCGAAACCCAACATGAGTTGGCGAGTTGCAAGTTAGCAAGGGTAAAGTTGAACTGTGGGGTTGTTTAGTACAGAGTCATCCTCAGCAGTCACCCTGTTTATTCTCCTGGTAGGTTGGGTAGAGCGAAGCGAAACCCAACACGAGTTAGCGAGTTGCTAGTTAGCAAGGGTAAAGTTGAACTATGGGGTTGTTTAGTACAGAATCATTCTAAGCTCACCCTGTTCATCCTCCTGATAGGTTGGGTAGAGCACAGCGAAACCCAACATGAGTTAGCGAGTTGCTAGTTAGCAAGGGTAAAGTTGAACTCTCGGGTTGTTTAGTACAGAGACTCCCTCAGCAACATCCCCGTAGGAGGCACTTCAGTGCCGAATTCAGACCATAACAAACACATTCATGGCTAAAGCCATACCTACAAGTACACTTTACCTAGAACCTAGAGCCTTCGTTAGAGGAAGACGCAGCACCAAACATCTCCACCACGCGGCTGATCGCTGACGGCTGAAAGCTGATAGCTCTGTGTTGGGTTTCGCTTCGCTCTACCCAACCTACGCCAGACCCTCAAACTTTACTCTTTCTAGCTCGTATCTTTCCCCTTGCTAACTTTACTCTCGTAACTTGCTAACTTACTCACACTGCTGTATTTCTCTCACATCGCCGCGGCCATCGCTTAGATAGCATTGTTCTAGCAACGAGCAGTAGCAGATCTCAGTTTTAATATTAAAGCGTTGGTTATTTACCTTGTCCCACTGAGTTGCATTGAAGCCTGTTTTCTTAAAACCAAAAAGATTAAGTTCAGCGCCTGAGGCTAATAATCGGTTATTACTAACGCCGGTATACAACCAACCAAATTTTTCAAAGAAATTGATCTCTGGTGACTCATTTTGCAACTTATTTAATTGCTCTTGGTAAGCATAGATATCAAAGCAGCAGTCCTTTATTACTTTAAATATCTCTTTGTACGACTTTTCATCGTGGAAGAATTTTACATATTTAATAATGGCTGGGCCTGATCCTGAGTTTTTAATGTAAAAAGTAATTTCTTCAGAATTTTTTTCTTCATTAAAATTCCCCGTCATCACTTCGAGCCATGGCCAGGTTGCGGCTTTTACTTGTCGTTCTGCGGCGCTGGCTTGTAAGTAAGTGGCATAAAAGGAGGCTGCGGAGATAATAATGGCACAGAGTGCGAGAAATAGGTTTAGCCGCTCGTTGGTAAACCATGCCTTGCGCTGATTGCTGTCTGGTTGAGTGTTTTGCTGGGTGGTTTTTGTTTGCTCTTCAACGTTAGTGTCTTGTTCTGATTTAACGGTTGAACAGCTTGCGTCCTGTTGCTGATTATCCATGATTATTAATTGTTGTTTTTATAGACTAATAAAGATACAACTTTAATTGGATAGATAAAAGAGACAGGGAGTAAAACTCCCTGATTTGTTATTAACTATTTGAGATAAATACGGTGAGCTTTTCACCCACTCTTAAGCTATCTCTTGAAAGGTTATTCCATTGTTTGAGTTTAGTGATACTGACTTTGTATTGCTTTGCTATCTTCCACAGGCTATCGCCAGATTTCACCTTATATTCGATTTGCTGATCAGCCAATTGCGGCAATATCAGTTTTTGACCAATACGAATGGTGTTTGTTTTTAGGTTATTGAAGGTTTTCAGCTGGCTAACTGTTACTTTATAGTTCTTTGCAATGACACTTAAGCTATCACCGCGCTTTACTGTGTAATGTTGCCACTGGCTATAATCATTGCTTTTTTGGTTAGCTAATAGAGTTCGATAACTTGCCTGCTGATCTTTTGGGACCACAATATGTGGCGCATCAATCACCGCGGGATATCGGATAACGCCATGGTTTAGCTCTTCAAGCTCTTGCCATTTCGCTTTGTCTGCCAAGATCACTGCACCAGTTACTGGTAAGGTCGCAATAGCCTGCTCATTCTTAATCGCAGGGAATATCATTTTTTGGTGTTTTAATAATTGTGCTGCGGCCAGTAACTTAGGCACGTATTGTTTGGTTTGCGATGGTAGCTTTAAGCTAAAGAAGTCCGTCGACTTACCTTGTTTTTTATTACGAGCAATTGCCTGTAATACACGCCCTTCACCAATATTGTAGGCAGCAATAGCATGATACCAATCGCCATCAAAGCGTTTATAAAGGTATTCCATAAAATCCAAAGCTGCGCGGGTGCTGTCGATCACATCTTGGCGACCATCATACCAAGGGGTAATTTTTACTTTGAAGTATTTGGCGATTGAGGGGGTGAGTTGCCATAAACCCGATGCATGTTTGTGCGAATAGGCACTGGCATCAAAATCGCTCTCTATAAGCGGCATTAGAGCGAGTTCTATTGGTAAGTCACGGTTTTCTACTTCTGTAACGATATGATACAAATACGGCTCTGCACGGCGGCTTATTTCTTCCATGTAATTAGGATGAGTAAGGTACCAAGCAATGCGCTTTTGCACATCTGGGTGACTTGAATCGCTAAACTGTAGTTGAATGCGAATACGCTGCCATACGTCATCAAGTTCACTTGGTTTGAGCGGTGTCACCGCGTCTACTTGTGCTGTTTTAGCTTCTGCAACCACAGTGCCTGGATTGGCTTTGATGATGGGCTTCTTTTCGGGAAGTGACTCAGGGGCAGTCTGACAGCCTGTTACAATAATAGAAACAACAACAAGGCCTAAAAATCGATTTAAAAACACGTATTAAAATACTCCGTTAACTTAGGTGCGGGTAAACTAAAGCGCCTAAGCTTAACATAGGGTGAGCTAAAAATGACCATTAGATTAACAGCTCGCTAACTTACTCACCCAATTGAAATTAAAACGAAATACTAACTTGTAACCCAGCATAACCATGGTTTTGCGCTTCCCAATAGCGGCTGTCTATTTCTCGGGCTCTGGCATAGATCTCTATTCTGAATGGCTTTGAGTCCACGCCCATGCCCACACCAACATAGCCATCAATATTATTGTGGTCGTCATCATAGCGGTCGCTGTAGTCGTGGTCATCGCGGTCGTCGTATACAGCAAGCTCAATTAAATCTAAGCCCACTTCGCCATAGACAAAAAAGTCACTGAAATAACCAAACTTGATGCCGCTATCTAAGGTTAGAAATGTCTCCCGATCACCTTTTTTAGTAAATACTTCTGCTGAGCCTAGTGCTGTTGTAAATGCTGCGCCGAAATTGCTGTAGTTATTTTTAGCCATAACTTCGATGCCGGCTGAGGTGATTGAATCAGTACTATTATGCTCTGATTTAACAAACAGGTTCATATCTGGGCTGTCATAAATACCAGCAAAGCTTGTAGCAGGAATGAAGGTTAGTGAAGAAAAGAGTGCTAAGGCGAGGTACTTCATAGGGCGTGTTGTCCTTTTATGATTAATTTTGCAGCAGTGTGTTTGGTATTTAGGCAAGGCAGAGCCTATGTAGTGTGGTTGTTCCACATAAATAGGCGATAACGCAGCATCAATGCCAAACACGCGCTGCCCTTCGGGTTCTTCCTAGGGGCGATTAACTCTTTGTTGCTCGATTTTTACTTAGCCCACTAGGTTACAAATCTCGCGCCGCGATTAAATCACCCCTAGAGTGAACAAATTTCAATCAAAAAAGGTCAACACGCCCTAGAATCCATTAAACGTTAATAGGTACATGATACCAAACAGCGCCTTAGCAAATTGTAAGTAATTGTTCTAACTATGTAAGTTAGCCGAACACGCAGCGGAAGCAGGATCCTTGCTGGCGCTTGATATATACCAAATCGCCGCCATGATTGAGCATGATCTGGCGCGATAAACTTAAGCCTATTCCTGAGCCTTGTTGCTTGGTAGTAAAAAATGGCACAAAAATCATCTCAATCACATGATCGCTGATACCTGTACCATTGTCGCTGACCTCTAAATACAGTTGCTGATTAGCATTTTGTGCAATGCTTACTTCAATGCACTTTGCTGACTCTGGATTATTTAACTGCTTTAGTACATCAAGGGCATTGGTAAGCAGGTTTATTATTACTTGTTCAACTTGGCCTCTATCTATCATTACTAACTGTTGGCTTTGCACCGATAAATTCAACGTAATATTAAGTTGTTTAGCTTGTTGTGAGTGCAGAGCAACAACTTGCTTGGCAAGATCTGCCAGAATGTGTGGCTGTAAATGTGGGGCGGGTAAGCTACTAACCTTTTTAAATTGCGCTATAAATTCCCCTAAATGCTCGGTTCGTGATGCGAGTGTTGTTAGGGCGAGTTGCAAGTCTTGTTTATCTTCCTGATCATCAAAACTAAGCTCATTTGGCAGCAGCGCCGTGCAAGTTTGTGCTAAAGAAGAGAGTGGCGTAATCGAATTAGCAATCTCATGGGTTAGTACTTTGGTGAGGCGTTTATAAGCTTGTTGTTCTTTTAATTGCAGCTGATCATGAATAGATTGCAAACTGATCACTTTACGAACTTTACCTTGTATTTCGGCAATACTGATTTGCACAGAAAGCGTATCGTGCTGCTCGCCATTTTGCCATGGCACGGTATTACGGCTATTTTGTTTAGCGTCTTGAACTAGGTTGGCTATTACACCCAAATCATCAATGTGCTTTACAGCTTGTCCAAGTAAACGGCTGACCACCGGATTGCTTTCAATAATAGTGCCTTGTTCATCACATACTAATACTGCTAAATCGATATGAATTAATAGTGCTTGTAAGAACTGGGCTTGTTGCTCTGCATTAAAACGCGCAGCCTGAATTTGTTGTTTAACCTGCTCAAATTGCTGCTGCATAGGGTGTTGGTCGCCAAAGCCTAATGTGCTGTCTCCATTCGCTAAAGCGCGAAACACCATATCTGCACGCCTTGTTTGGCGTTTAAATAAATTAAAAATTTGCGCGGCACATACCAAATTTAAAATTACTAAAAGTGCCGAAATTGCAGAAAACCCGCTTTGCTCTATTTGCCAAAACAAAGTAATTGATAAACCTATTAATGCAACTAACAGGCTGGCTAAGATAATAAAGTTTCGCATAGATTAAAGTCCGTATTTTTCTAAACGACGATACATGGCTCCGCGTGTTAGGCCGAGCGCTTTTGCTGCATGACTCACGTTCCCTTGAAAATGCTTTAAAGCTGCACGCACGGTTCTCTGCTCGATGATTTCAAGATCAAAAGTGTCGTAGTCAGTGGCGTTTGAAGAGAGCTCACTTGTGCTAACAGCAGCATTTGGTGAGCTTATCACTGAGCTTATATCGAGCTCTGTACCTTCTGATAGGATGACTGCTCGCTCAATTGCATGGGCAAGTTCACGGACATTGCCTGGCCAATGATACTGGCTTAAACGTGTCATATCAGATGCCGCAATCGAGAGCTCACGTTTGTATTTATGTGCAAAGTGCTGCAAGTAGTAGTTACACAGTAATGGAATGTCTTCACTGCGCTCACGCAGAGCTGGCAAACGGATCTCTACGGTATTAACACGGTACAGTAAGTCTTGCCTAAACTTGCCTTCAGTAACTGCTTGTTCGAGGTTTTCATTGGTTGCACAGATCAAACGAATATCAATATCGATGACTTTTGAACCACCAACCGGTGTTATTTGCCTGTTTTGTAGTGCTGCGAGCAGTTTAACTTGTTGGTTAAGCGGTAAATTACCTAGCTCGTCTAAAAATAAACTACCACCATGAGCCAGCTCAAATCGGCCTATGCGATCTTCTTTCGCGCCAGTAAACGCGCCTTTTTTATGGCCAAATAGTTCGCTTTCAAACAGGCTTTCGGCTAGTGAGCCCATGTCTAGGCTTATGAAGGGTTGGCTTTGGCGCTGGCTTGCATTGTGGATTGCATGTGCGGTGAGTTCTTTACCTGTGCCACTTTCGCCACTAATCAATATATTGGCATCGGTGCTGGCTGCTTTGTCGATCACCGAAAAAACCTGCTGCATGGCATCACTTTGGCCTAAAAACTCAAATGGTTGATTGCCGATTGACTGCTGCAAGGCTTGTTTTTGCTTTGTGAGTTTACCAACTTGCTGTTTGTCTTTAGCGTGTGAAAATGCCGCCGCTACAGCACCGAGTAATTGCTCATTTTGCCAAGGCTTGGCAATAAAGTCAGAGGCACCGGCTTTAATTGCTTCGACAGCTAGCTTAATATCGCTGTAGGCCGTCATAAGCAGTACCGCAATGTTAGCGTCTTGGCTCATGATCTTTTTTAGCCAGTAGAATCCTTCTTTGCCACTAATTGAGTCTTGCGTGAAGTTCATATCGAGTAACACAACATCTATAGCCTGATCTGCCTCATGCTGTGCGTTAATGATACCTTCGATATCAAAGGGGTTATCTGTGGTTTTTACAACCTGATAATGCTGCTTTAAGAGTAATCGTGCGGCGATAAGCACATCGGGGTTATCATCGACGATAAGAATTGATCCTGCTTGTTTCATAGCTATTTATTATTATTCCTTTATGGGAACACTAAGACTAATTGAAAATAGTAAAAGTGTCCATTTATGGACGATATATGGGTTTTGAAGTGTTCTATAAGCGGACACTTGATTATATACACATTTGTTGATTTTTGTATAAGTTGTTGTAATTTAATAAAAATAAAAGTTGGCACAAGAGTTGTTTTATCTATAGGTAATTAGCACCTAGATAACTTAAAGGCGTCAACATGGATAAGAAAATTACACGCTCAAATAACAAAGCATTTTTTAAGAAATCAGTAATAGCAGCTGCATGCTTAGCTGTTGCGGCTGCAGCTTATGGTTTCACGCAAACTGAGCAAGCAGGTCGTAGTCAGCAAGTAACCGCAACAAGCTTAACGATTAGCACAGTACAACAAGGTGAATTTGTTGATGCTTTAAGTCTTCGTGGTCAGGTTATGCCTCGCACTACAATTTACCTCGACACCATTGCCGGAGGCCAAGTTGAAGAGCGACTTGTTGAGCAGGGTGAATTTGTTAAAAAAGGCCAACCGCTTGTGCGTTTAAGCAATACCAATTTGCAGCTTGATGTAATGAGCCGTGAAGCACAAGTGACTGAGCAACTTAACTTTTTACGTAACACGCAAATGAATATGGAAACCAGCCGTTTAAACTTACGCCGAGATTTGCTTGAAATCGATCTTAAAATCACACATTTATCGCGTCGCTTAAAACAAACTCAGCCGCTAGTGAAAACGGGTGTGTTAGCACAAGAGCAATTATCTGAAATTCAAGAAGACTTAGCGTATTACAAAGCTCGTAAAGAACTAACCCTTGAGCGTCAAAAGCAAGAAAACAGCATTCGTGAAGTTCAGGTAGCTCAGCTAAAGGACAGTGCCGACATGCTAGAGAAAAACCTACAGTTTGCGCGTAAGAACCTTGAAAACCTACTCGTAACAGCACCTGCTGATGGTTATTTAAGTGAACTTGATGTTGAAATTGGTGAATCAAAAGGCCGTGGTGCTCGCCTCGGGCAGATTGATATTCCTAATGAATACAAGCTAGTTGTGAGACTAGATGAGTTTTACCTGAGCCAAGTTCAAACAGGTATGCAAGTGCTTATTGAACACGAGCAAGGCGAAATTGCGGCAACAGTTAGCAAAATTGATAGCCGTGTTCAGCAATCACAGTTTCAGGTTGAAGTCGATTTACCCAATGGCACGAGTAACATAAAGCGTGGGCAAAGCCTAGATGTACAGCTGATGCTAGGTGATAACAAAGGCACTGCTTTATTACTTGAACGCGGCGCATTTTTTACCAGCTCAGGAGGTAACTGGGTTTATGTCATGGAAAAAGATGGCAACCGTGCAGTACGGAAAGACATTCGTCTTGGCAAAAAGAATCAAAACTATTATGAAGTGTTAAGTGGCCTAAGCGCCGGAGATCGCGTGATCACCTCTAGCTACAGCAACTTTGATAAAGCACAACAACTACAATTTTAAGGATAAAAACAATGATTAAATTAACTAACTTATCACGCGTATTCCGTACTCAAGATGTTGAAACAACAGCGCTTAATAACATTAACTTACAGGTAAACGAAGGCGAGTTTCTTGCCATTATGGGGCCTTCTGGCTGCGGTAAATCAACATTACTTTCTATTTTAGGTATGTTGGATTCGCCATCAGCAGGTAGTTTTGAATTTTTAGGCCAAGACATAGCTGGGTTTGGTGAAAAACAATTAGCAACACTTAGAAAAGCGTCGATTGGTTTTGTTTTCCAAAGCTTTAACTTAATTGATGAATTAACAGTATTTGAAAACGTTGAGCTGCCTTTACAGTATCAAAATATCTCAAAGAGTGAACGCAAACAGCGAGTAGAAGCAATCTTAAAACGTGTTGCAATCGACCATAGAGCAGATCACTTACCGCAGCAGCTATCGGGCGGTCAGCAGCAACGTGTAGCAGTAGCCCGAGCTCTTGTTATTAATCCAAAGCTAATCTTAGCGGATGAGCCTACGGGTAACCTTGATTCAAAAAATGGTGATGAAGTCATGGCGATGCTGCGTGAGCTAAATCGTGAAGGTACCACGGTAATTGTGGTTACCCACTCAGAAAAAGAAGGCAATTATGCTGACCGTTTAGTGCGCTTACTAGATGGCCAAGTGATGGTTGATAAAGCAAACCGTGCTCAACAAACAGCAGAGGTGGCATAACATGATTTTAAGTTATTTGATCACCGCACTGCGCGCGTTTAAAAACCAAAAACAGCACTTTATTTTAAATGTTCTGGGTTTGAGTGTGGGCTTAGCTGCGGCAATTCTAGTTGCTTTATTTGCAAAAAATGAGCTTTCGTACGATAGCCAACAGCCACATGCTGAGCGTGTTTATCGCATTGGCCAAGACTTCTCAAAACTTGGTTTAGCTGTGGTGCCTATTTTTAATTATGTGCAGTCAAAGCAGGCCGAAGATTACAGCCAAGTTGAAGAAGTGTTCGGGTTAACTATGGTCGAGCTGACTCGTGAAGCCATGGTTGATGTGAGTTACCGCAACCAAGGCTATAAGTTAAATGCCTTATATGGTGCTACAGCAAATATTGAAAACTTTATTGCTATGGAGACGATTGCGGGTGACTTAAAAACCGCAATGAGTACACCAGATAGCCTCGCTTTAAGTGAATCAGAAGCACTGCGTATTTTTGGCCGCACTGATGTGATTGGTGAAACACTAACGCATGAACAAGGGCAGTACACAGTGCGTGCCGTGTTTGCAGACTTAACAGACAACACTCACTTTGCCTTTAAAAACCTTGTTTATGTTAAGCATGATCCAAGCAAAATAGACATCAACAGTAGTTATGTTTATATGCGTGTAGCTGAGGGCACCGATACCGATGCATTAGCTAAAACCTTAACAGAGCGCTTTTTTAGCAATTCGATGCTAGAGCAAGTTAGTTTAGAGCTGCATCCATTACTTGATTTGCACCTAACGGCAAAATCACCATTTGAGATGAAAGCAGGTGGTGCTAAACAAGTGGTCATGATCTGTGTTGGTTTAAGTGTGTTACTTATTCTTATTGCAGGTTTTAACTTCATCAATATGACCGTCGCTCAATCGACTAAACGTGCAAAAGAAGTAGGTGTGCGTAAAGCGCTTGGCGCAAGTAAAGGCCAATTAGTAACGCAGTTTTTATCTGAATCTGTGTTGGTATCAATGCTTTCAATGGTGATTGCATGTGCTTTAGTGGAGCTACTTTTACCAAACTTTAACCAACTAGTAGACCGCGAATTGGTCGTGAATTATGCCTCTGAATTTGGCATTGCAATTATTGTGGTCGCAATTGCTGTGGGCATATTAGCTGGGCTTTATCCTGCATTCTTTATTTCGTCATTCAGTGCAAAACGCGTTTTAAGTGGAGACTTACAACGCGGTAATACTGCAATATGGGTTCGTAAGAGCTTACTAACCTTACAGGCTTCACTAGCAATAGGTTTAATCATTGCCTCTATTACTTTGTTAAAGCAATTAACTTACTTACAAAGCTTACCTTTAGGCTATGAAACAACACAAAGATTGGTTATTTCAGAGCTACCTGTAGGCGAAGTATTCACAAAAGAAAAAAATGCCTTGGTTAACCGTATTAGTGCAATTCAAGGTGTACAGCAAACAACAGTCATTGATACCCGTTTAACCGTTTCAATCAATAATACACTTATGCCAACGTGGCCAAATGGTGAAGCGTCTGGCAGCTTAACGCCTGTTGTTGGCGCAAGCTACGATGTTGTAAAAACACTAGGATTAAAACTGGTTGCTGGTCGTGACTTTAGTCGTGAATTTGCTGGTGATTGGGCAAGCCGTGCAAATGGAGTAACAAGCACGGGTACTATTGTGACTGAATCTGTCGCAAGGCAAGCGGGTTACACTAACATGACTGACATTATCGGTAAGGTAATTAAAGACTCAGGTCGCGGCGTAGATATGCGTGTTGTGGGTGTGGTTGAAGATGTAAAAGTAGGTAATGCTAAAGATGCCAACTCAAATATTATGTTCTTGTGTGGCTTTAACTTTTTATCACCTGTATCAGAATTAATTTTAACGATTGATCAGCAAAACTTGCCTTATATTAAAGCGCAGATCGCTGAAGTATTAGCAAGCTCAGCCAATATCTATGAGCCAAAAATTAACTTACTCGCAGACAACTACAAAACCCTGTTAAAAGGTGATGAGCGAATTTCGAATGTAGTTTTAATCTTTACCGGTCTTGCTGTGTTCTTAACTTGTTTAGGTACCTTTGGTTTGGCTTCGTTTGCAACAGTGCGTCGTCAAAAAGAAGTGGCCGTTCGAAAAGTGCTAGGTGCATCACGAATAAGTATCGTAAATATCATTGCTAAAGAGTTCTTAGTGCTGGTGGCGGTAAGTATTGCTATTGCGTATCCAGTGACTTACTTCTTGGTAGGTGATTGGTTAGCGAACTTTAATGACCGCATTGAACAAGCTGTATGGGTGTATTTAGTTGCCGCCGTCGCGGTGGCTGCCATTACTTGGGTTACTGTTGCAAGTTTAGCCTTTAAGGCCGCAAGCACCAGACCATCACTTATCTTACGATATGAATAACAGTTAACTAACTCCCAACTATAAGCCCAGCAATACGGCTGGGCTTTTTTAGTTTTAAATGTGTTGCCATAAATGACAACCTACGTAGGGTGTGCTTTAGCGCGTCGGTATGAGAGTTAAAGGTCTTTGACCTTCACCGCAGGGTTACCTGCTACTAGAGTATTTGCCGCGACATCTTTGGTAACTATAGCCCCTGCGCCAATCACTGAATTATCAGCAACTTTAATACCCGCAAGTATAATCGCGCCTGCACCAATCCATACATTGTTGCCGATGCTAATCGGTGCTGCAAAGTTAGCTTTTGCTAAACGCTCGGTTGGGTTTACTGCATGCGATACCGCGAGTATTTGCACATTAGGGCCTATTAAGCAGTCATCGCCTATCGTAATTTGCGCATCAGTTAGCGGCGCATCGAGTACAGTACAGTTAATATTTATGAAGGTTCGATCACCTATTTTAATACCACTGCCATAATCACAATGAAAACCCGCTTCTATAACAACCTGCTCGCCACAGTGATCAAACATGCCTTTTAGTCGTTTTAAATTGCCTTTACTTGGGCTTTTGGAAAATAAACGGCAAATTTCATGGGCATTTTTTCGTTGTTCGAGTAAGGACTTATCGAGGCTATTAAACTCTTTCATGGGGCATTTTCATGGTTATATTTGCCAATAGCTTAGCGTGTTGGTGATGAAGATCAAAATAAAGCTGTGTAGGTTAACGATCATTCACTTGCCATTTATATTGTTTCGTTTAAAATCTCAAAACTTTCGAAACGAAACTTATGTGGTTCACTTTATGACAAAACGAAACACTCAACAACGTCGCCATACTATCTTAAGCCAAGTGAATGAACTTGGTGAAGTTGCTGTTGAAGCGTTAGCAGAGCAGTTTCAAACCTCTGAAGTGACGATACGTAAAGATCTGACAGCCCTTGAAAAAAGTGGCTTGTTACTACGCCGTTACGGTGGCGCTATTGCATTGCCGCAAGAAATCGTTGCAAATAGCAACGAGAAAAGCGACTCGCTTCGCAAAATGGCAATCGCACAGGCGGCTGCAAAGCTTATTAAAGATCATAACCGCATCATCATTGATAGCGGTCGCACTACAGCGGCGATGATCCCTGAGCTTGCTAGTAAACGCGGTTTAGTGGTGATGACAAATGCTATTAATGTCGCTAACCGACTGCTTTCATTAGAAAATGAGCCAACACTTTTGATGACCGGCGGAACTTGGGATCCACATTCAGAATCGTTTCAGGGCCAAGTTGCAGAGAATGTTCTACGCTCTTACGACTTTGACCAACTGTTTATTGGTGCCGATGGCATTGATATTGATAGAGGTACTACAACCTTCAATGAATTAGTGGGGCTTAGCCAAGTGATGGCTGAAGCAGCCCGTGAGGTAGTGGTGCTGGTAGAGTCAGAAAAAATTGGCCGAAGAATACCGAATTTAGAACTGCCTTGGCAGCGTGTAACCACTGTTATCACAGACAACAACCTAAGCGCAGACAAGCGCGAGGCGATAACAGCATGTGGTGTACAACTGATCTGTGCAGAAATTGAATAACCCGTAATAAGACCGACAACATCTTATTACGCATCATTTATGACAACACATCTCGCCCAAAGTAAAACACTTTGGCATGTGCAAAAGGAGAGATTATGTGTGGAATCGTAGGGGCTGTTGCAGAACGCCCAGTAAATAAAATTCTTGTTGAAGGCCTAAAGCGCCTTGAGTACCGTGGCTATGACTCGGCAGGTGTGGCTTTACTTAAAGGTAATGAGCTTAACACTGTAAAAGCAGTAGGTAAGGTTGCTAACCTTGAAGCGGCACTGAATGAAGCCGCTGTAAAAGGCACTACCGGTATTGCACATACACGTTGGGCTACCCATGGTGGCGTAACTGAAGCGAATGCTCATCCACATGTTTCGAATAGCGAAATTGCCCTCGTTCATAACGGTATTATCGAAAACCATGCCAGCCTACGCGATGCGCTTAAAGGCGACGGTTATGAGTTTTTATCAGAAACAGACACTGAAGTTATGGTGCACCTTATTCACCAACTTCGCCAACAGCACGACACACTTTTAGCAGCTGTACAAGCTGCTGTTAAGCAGTTTGAAGGTGCATTTGGTACGGTTGTTTTTGATAAAGCGAACGACAACGAAATCATCGTAGCGCGTTCAGGTAGCCCACTGGTGATTGGTTTAGGTCTTGGTGAGAACTTTATTGCCTCTGACCAGCTTGCTTTATTACCTGTTACTCGCAGTTTTATTTACCTTGAAGAAGGTGATGTTGCTCGTATTACCCGTGACAGTGTTGAAATATTTGATGCAAACGGTGATGCAGTCGAGCGCGAAGTGATTGAATCAAACATTACGCAAGATGCATCAGGTAAAGGCGAATATCGTCACTACATGCTGAAAGAAATTTACGAGCAGCCACTTGCTGTGCGTAACACCCTTGATGGCCGCCTAGTTAATGACACTGTAGCAATTGATGCCTTTGGTGAAAGCGCTCAGCAAATCTTTAAAGATGTAAAACACGTGCAAATTATTGCCTGTGGTACTTCATACCACTCAGGTATGGTTGCTCGTTACTGGCTTGAACAGTTTGCTGGCGTGAGCTGTAACGTCGAGATTGCTTCTGAGTTCCGTTACCGCGAATCATTTGTACATGAAAACAGCTTACTTGTGACCATTTCACAGTCTGGTGAAACAGCCGATACGCTAGCTGCACTTCGTCTTGCAAAACAGCAAGGTTACATGGCGTCAATGACCATTTGTAACGTACCGGGTTCATCACTAGTACGCGAATCTGATTTAGCCTTTATGACTAAAGCCGGTGCTGAAATTGGTGTTGCATCAACTAAAGCCTTCACCACACAGCTTGTTGGCTTATTAATGCTAACAGCATCTATTGCCCAAGAAAAAGGCCTAGAGCAAGGTGCGATTGTAAATGCAATCAAAACACTTCCTAACAAGTTAGAAGAAGCATTACTGCTTGCCGAAGGGATTGAAGATTTAGCTGAAGAGTTTGCTGATAAGCACCACTCATTGTTCTTAGGTCGTGGTTCACAATACCCAATCGCGATGGAAGGTGCGCTTAAGCTGAAAGAAATTTCATACATTCACGCCGAAGCATACGCAGCGGGTGAGCTCAAGCATGGCCCTCTTGCTTTGATTGATGCTGACATGCCAATCATTGTTGTGGCACCAAACAATGAGCTACTTGAAAAGCTTAAATCAAATGTAGAAGAAGTACGTGCCCGTGGCGGTATTATCTATGTATTCGCAGATAAAGACTCAGCGTTTGAATCTGACGAAACAATGCGTGTAATCAACGTAAACCATGTGGATGACGTGATTGCTCCAGTTGTATATACAATTCCACTACAGCTGCTTTCATACTATGTTGCGGTTATTAAAGGCACCGACGTAGACCAACCTCGAAACCTAGCAAAATCGGTAACGGTTGAGTAATTTAAAGCATAGAAAGCCGGCAAATCAGCCGGCTTTTTTGTGCCTGTAATTTGCTTGATTACTGTTCACTGATGCAATTTTTATTGCAATTGATTAGGATGGTTAAACACTCAGGCTAAGGATAATAACAATGAAAAAGCGCAGTGTTTTAACCTCAATAGGATTGACTGTATTAGTGCTCAGCTCAGGGATTGCTTATGGGCAATCTTTTGATCTCATCATCAAAAACGCGATGTTGCTCGATGGTCTTGGCGGCAAAGCGGTTCACGCAGATGTCGGTATTGAAAGTGGCAAGATCACTAAAATTGGTGATATGGCGGCTGACAAAGCTCAACAAGTTATAGATGCCCAAGGCAAGGTTGTAGCGCCGGGCTTTATCGATTTACATTCCCATGCTGAGCGCTCAATTGCAGAGCTGCCTCGGCTCGATAACTTAGTGCAGCAAGGTATTACCACTATTTTGGGCGGTAACTGTGGTTTTTCTCCTGTCGACTTTAAGCAATTTTTTGCGCAAACCGAGCGTTCACCTCTAGGGCCAAATTTAGCCTTATTAATTGGCCATAATGATGTTCGAAAAGCTGTAATGGGTGAAGAGCAGCGCCTTGCCACTGCTGATGAGTTAAAAGCAATGCAAGTGCTGGTCGATAATGCGATGCAACAGGGGGCGTTTGGTTTATCGACTGGGCTTAAATATGTTCCAGGTGTGTACTCAAACTTTGCTGAGGTAAAGGTGCTTGCCGAAACCGCTCATGCTCAGCATGGGTTTTTTGCCTCTCATATGCGGGATGAAGGCGCAGAGATTATCACGGCGATGAATGAAGTGCTCGATGTTGCAAAAGAGACCGGTATTCCTGTGCATATTTCTCATCATAAGCTGATTGGTCATCCAAATTGGGGTGAGAGTAAGCACACTATTCAGATGATCCGTGATGCTCGCAAAGCGGGTTTAGATGTCACCCTCGATCAGTATCCTTACACGGCTTCTTCTACGCGATTTGCTATTTTATTTCCTGCATGGTCATTGGCTGGTGGCCAAGCTGAAGTTGAAAAGCGCCTACAAGATCCAGAGTTAAGGCAAAAAATAAAAAAAGGCTTGATCAAAAATATCAGTGAAGACAGAGGCGGTGGTGACCCCGCAAGGCTGCAAATAGCGCATTATACGGCAAACCCTGCATGGGATGGGCTAACTTTTGCTGAAGTATTAAAACGTGAAGGGCGAGCGCAAAGTATTGATGAAGCCGCTGAACTAGCCATGGAAATTCAAGCAAATGGCGGTGCTCAGGGGATCTTCCACGCTATTAATGAAGATGATGTTAAGTACATTATGGCTTACCCAATTACTGCAATCGCCACCGATGCGGGTGGTTCAGAACTTGGTAAAGGCAACCCCCATCCAAGAGGATACGGCACCTTCCCCAGAGTACTTGGTCATTATGTGCGTGAACAAGGGGGGATTTCGTTACCGGATGCAATACGTAAAATGACCAGCTTACCTGCAGCAAGAATGGGCCTAACTGACCGAGGAGTGATAGCACAAGGCTATGCTGCTGACATCGTCATACTCGACCCTGAGACGGTTGCTGATAAATCAACGTTTAGCGCACCTCATCAGTACGCAGAAGGAATTCAATACGTCATTATTAATGGCCAAGTCATTAAATCACCGGATGGCATGACGGGTAAAAGCGCCGGGCAAATATTGCGTCATACGCTTTAATTTATTAATCATTGAATGATAATAAAGCCGGCTAATCAGCCGGCTTTTTTGTGTTTAAAAAAAGTTATAAGTGAATGAAACGCCGTATGTTCTTGGGGGAGCATACATGACATCACTGAAACTCAGTTCAGACGTTGCTTTATCTGCTTTACTAACCTCAATTTCTTCATCGAGCAGGTTTTTAGTCCACAGCATGACTTCCCATGCGCCATCTGTAGAAACAATACCTATCTGGCTATTCACTAGGTTACTGGTACCAAGTTCGGTGGCTGATAAGTTACGCGCATCGCTTTGAACTTTACCGCGGTACGAATAATCAACCCCAGCAAACAGATCCCAATTTTCAGTGAGCGTGGTTTCATAGTTTAGGCTGACGCTGTTCGTCCATTTTGCGGCTCCCGGAAGTTGGTTACCTGTACAGTCGTCAATGGCATGGCAGTTTTCAAATTCATCAAAGGTTGCATCAGCATAGCCAATAGCCGCATTCACAGCTAATTGCTTCGTTACTCGATAGCTCAATTCAGCTTCAACACCTTGACTGGTTGCCGATGGGCCATTAACGACTCTGTTGGTGCCATTATCGTCAATAACGCGGGTTTGAATATCTGAGTAGTCTAAGTAAAAAGCAGCCATATTTAGACGCATGCGGTGATCAAATAAATCACTTTTAAGGCCTAATTCGTAACTGACAACGGCTTCACGGTCAAAACTCATCTGTGGGTTTAAAGGATCGCCACCAATTGATTGTAGAGATTGTGGACGGAAGCTATACCCCCCTTCTTTATAGCCTTTCGATACTTTACCGTAAACGTGGTTGTTGTCGTTTATTGTGCCATTTAAGCCGACAGTCCATGATAAAAAGTCATCTTTAAGGGTCTGATTTGTGGTTGGAATATCAATGTAATTGAGCAAGTACACACCCGGCAAAGACGTTTCCCAGCCGCGTTGATAAAAGCTCATTTGTTTTTCTACATCAGAGTATCGTAAACCTAAAAAACCGTTAATTGCTTGAGTGAAATCATAATTAATATTTGCAAAAATGGCGCTGCTTTTGGTTTGTAAGGTGCCGCCATTAATAGGGCCGCTACCCGGTTGTAAGTTAAGGCTTTGTGGGTACGGCTCTGGTAAACCTGTTGGAATGCCATAAATCCCAGTACCACTTAAAAAGTTTTGGTCATTTACAGCTTCATTATCTAAATAGAAAAAACCAGCTACATAGCGTAATGAATGATCCGTTGGCGATAATATCTGAAACTCTTGCGTGAATTGTTCGTTATTTTCGGTTTCGGTACTGAATACGATATCAACGGGAGTTGAGTCCATGTCTGTACCAATGGTTGAGTCGTACACCTTTTTAGCCGTGATGGATTTAAACTCAAACCCAGAATCAAATTGGTAACTGAGCGTTGTATCTAAGCCCCAGTTTTCTCGGCTTACAAAGTAGCGCTCAGGGTTTACAAACACTTCATGAATATCATCGGTAATAAAATCTTCTGGTGTCATGCCACTTGGATAAAGACCTAAATAGCCAAGACCTAATTCATAGTCAGTGAGTTTATTAGCAAGAGGAATACTCTTGTCTTTTAAATATTCAGCGCTGATATCAAGGGTTAGTTTATCTGTTGGGGTGTAACGAACTTGCGCGCGACCACCATGACGGTCCTGTGTTGAAAACTCGCTGCCATCGGCACTATTTTCAACATAACCGTCTCGAGAAACATCAAACAAAGAAATACTCGCGGCGAGTACGTCTTCGATCAGAGGCCCTGTTAAATACAGGTTTGTTTTACGAAGGCCATAATTGCCTAAGTCGACTTTTACTTTACCTTCAACCATATCGGAAGGCTTTTTGGTTGTGATATTAATAACCCCTAAATTGGTATTTTGACCAAATAAAGTGCCTTGTGGCCCGCGGAGTACTTCTACTCGCTCAATATTACTGAGCTCTTGGTTGAACCCTGTTGCTCGCGAATACACCACACCATCTACGTACATACCCATGCCTGGGCTGGTGCCAGAGTTAAATACGCCATTAGGACTTGATGGAATACCACGCATGTTGATAGTGGTTGTGAATGGGGAAGTGGTGACCATGCTCAAGTTAGGAACAGACTGCTGAATATCTTGGATATTTTGAATATTTCCGCGGTCCATTTGCTTACTGCCGAGCACCGATATTGCTAGTGGAACCTCTTGTAAGTTTTCACCGCGTTTTTGCGCTGTCACAATGATTTTTTCGAGCGCTAATTGTTCTTGTTGTTCGCTATCCTGAGTTTCAGCTGCTAGGCTCACGATAGGCAACAAGGTTAATAAACTGGTTATTGTTTTTGCAAGTTTGTGCTTTTTAAAATGACCCACCAAGCTCTCCTTTTGAAGCAATTAATTATTATTTTTTTCTGGTAAGTTAATCTTTTAAGCGATAAGTTTTATTAGTGCTTCCGGCTTTGCAAAATAAGAGGAATTAGTTTTAAAGCTTTTACTGATTTGCAAATTCGTAATATTAAAAAGCCCGTATTTAGCTGCTTTGGCAGCTGTGAGATTAAAATAAAAAGAATAATAAAAGTGTATCACTATGGCATTAAATGCGTTTTTCTCTAGCCCTTTGACTATTCAGCCGTTCTCTCTTTTTATCGGCGCATGTATGTGTTTTAGCTTTGGTTTGTCGTTTTTTTTGTGGCGTGCAGGGCCCGGCTCTGCGGGAGCAAAAAATACCATGGCCTTGGTTAGTTTATTGATTTCAATGTTGGCTTTAGCTGTCATCATGCAAGCTGAGATACCAGCCCTCAGAGGGCAAGTGTATTACCTCGTCAGTATTCAAATGCTGACGGGTCCTTTGCTGTATTTTTATGTGTTGTTTCAAACAAGGCCTAATTTCACTCTTCAAGCGACACACTTATGGCATTTGAGTCCAGTACTCATTTTTACACTCATTTGGCATTGGCAAATGCCCGTTGAGCTTAATCACAGCTTGGCTTTACCTTGTTTTAGTAATGAGTTATGCGATGTATATCGTCAAAATCGTTACCTTCATAAGGTGGCTGCTTGGGTCAGCAATTTAGCTTATGGCTTTATCATCATTAGGATTCTTAAATCTTACCAAGTGCAAATTAAAAGACGTTTTTCTAATATCGAAGAGATCAATTTACGCTGGGTCACCATGATTTGCTGGTGTTATATAATCGGTACTCTCTTGGCTATTCTATTTGAAGCTGGCCAGTTCTTAGGAAATGAATTTAATAGTGGTCATATGCATGAACTTGCGATGCTGGTGACAACCGTTCTAATTGCTCATTATGGGGTGAGACAAGTAACAATCCACGCTGAAGATAATGAAGAGCCTCAAAACCAGCCAGTAGAAAGCGTATCGAGCAGCAATAAAAAGTACCAAACAAGCAGCTTAACTGAAGTAGATGCTGCTTCACTTTGGCAGCAACTGCAGCAATTAATGGTGACTGAAAAGCCATACTTAGAGGCGGGTTTAAAGGTGAGCGATTTAGCTAAGCGTTTAGATGTCTCAGTGAGTCATGTATCCGAAACCATTAACGGTCATGCAGGATTATCGTTTTACGATTTTATTAATAAGCAGCGTATAGAAGCCGCTATTCGCATCTTAGAAGATCCTAATAAAGCACATTTATCAGCGACTGAAGTTGGTTTTGAGGCAGGTTTTAACTCGGTTTCAACCTTTTACAGCCACTTTAAAAACTATCAAGGTTGTACGCCTAAACAATATCGCAGCAATAATAGTGCGACTACTGTGAGTTTAAAAAGCTAAACCCACAGTGTAGATTTAGCGCTTAATTAAAGGTTTTGATCACTTTGCTTGATTAAGTAGCTATAAAATTGCACTGCTTTAGTTAAGTTCTCGATGCTAATTTTTTCATTTGTACCATGGAAACCGGTTAGCTCTTGTGAAGTTAGCGTCATGGGTAAAAAGCGATAGCTATCGTCAGCAACTTGTTGGTAGCGACGACTGTCTGTTCCCCCAACGGTTAACCCGGGTACAACTACCAGATCGCCATGAATGCTTTGTGCTGCATTAGCAAGTAGTTTAAATGCAGGGCTTTCGCTGCTTGATACAGGTGATGGTTCAAATTGTTCAACAATGTCAATTTCAATACGAGGGTCATCAATCACTGCATTAACGTAGGCAACGATACTCTCGACGGAATCGCGTGGGTGAATTCGAAAGTTAACTTTTGCTTTAGCTTCTATGGGTAATACGTTTGATTTCTCACTGCCTGATAACATAGTCGGTGCAGTGGTTGTGCGGAGCATGGCATTAGCAGAGTTCATTTCACTCATTTTATTTTCGATAAGTGAGCCAAATAACCATTTGTTAGCAAATAACAGGCGGCTTGAAAAAGGCATGTGACGAGCCATTTTATCGTAAATTTGCGCCGAAATACCTTCAAGGCCACCGGGCACTGGGGCATTTTTTAAGTTTACAATGGCTTGCGCTAAGATACTCACTGCCGTTTCTGAGGGGGGCATTGAGCTGTGACCACCCTTAGCATGTGCGATTAGCTCAAGGGTTAAATAGCCTTTTTCGGTGACATTAATACTTGCCACTTTTGGCTCAACACCAGGGATCATACCATCAAGTACAAATGAGCCTTCATCGAGTGACCATTCAAGGGCAATAGCTGCATCAGCAAAGTAATCAGCAATTGCTGCTGCACCATATTTACTGCCAATTTCTTCATCATGCGTTAGCGCAATATAAACATCTCGCTTGGGGCGATAGTCTTGTGCAAGTAAATGAGTGATCGCTTCCATGAGAGTGATTGCAGAGCCTTTATCATCAAGTGTTCCGCGCCCCCAAACATGTTCACTATCAATGGTGCCAGCAAAGGGAGGATGGCTCCATAGTGACTCTGTGCCTGCAATTACCGGAACGACATCATAGTGGGCAGATAATAAAATAGCTTTGTTATGCGCCTCGCTACCACGCCAATGAAAGAGCAAGGTGTAATCATTAAACTTTTTTAACTCAAGTTGTTGGTGAACATCGGGGTATGTTTGCTCTAGCCAAGATATAAATGCCCTAAACTGCTGGTAATCAATATCAGAACGGTGCTCTTTTGAAATCGTTTTAAATTGCACCGCTTGAGATAAGTGTTCAGCAATCTGCTGACTGTTTACAGCAATATTTGCTTTAGGTATTGGGGTGATTGCTGCGGGTTTGAATTGCCAAGTGCGAAATAGCATAGTTGCAGTTAGCAGCAGCAAAGCCGCTGCAAAGCCGGTGAGTATTTTTTTTATTGTCATGATTTATTTCACTATTTAGAAAAGTACAGAGTGAGTGAATCGTAAAAATGGCTGGTTTACTTCCGGTTTTGCAAACTGAGAATAAATTCTATAAAAAACTCTACTTTGGTTGTTGATTGGAGGTTAAGTCTCAGGAAATGGTGCTCTTTTTTCTTTGTTTGTACCTGCAATTCTGTTAGCTTAAAAAATTACCAATATTTCTTAAGGATAAGTCGTGCGACTATTTAAGTTACTCTGTATTAGTGGTTTTTTACTCTGTACTAGTCATGTAATGGCTCAGCCAGCTGTAGATGATGCGGTTACAAATTACAGCCAACATACGCATACTATCGAATCGAGTAATCTTAGTGAGCAACGCACTGTCGTTGTGCAATTGCCAAAAAGCTATCAAACACATCCAAACAAAAGGTATCCCGTTATTTACCGTTTAGATGGGGCCGGTAATTTACCATTGATTAATGCTGTGCTTGAACGCTTACAACAAAATGATCAAGCGCCAGAGGTGATTGTAGTTGCGATTGAAAGCACTAATCGACTTAGAGATTTTTATCCTACAGTGAACAAAGAACCACAAGGGCCTGTTGGTGAAGGCGGTGGTGCTGCAAAGTTTTTAGCTTTCGTAGAGCAAGAACTGATGCCTTTGGTTAATAAACAGTATCGTACTCATGATTATAGAGTTATCGCAGGAGCCTCTGCTGCGGGTGTATTTGCTCTTTACGCAATGCAAGCTGACCCTGAGTTATTTCAAGCGCACATTGCTTATAGCCCTGCGGTATGGTGGAACTATGGCGCCCCTGCTAAGAGTCTAAATACCTTTGTTACTAAAGCCAAAAGCATTAACAGCTATGTATATATGAATATCGGCGAAGAAGCCGGCATTATGCGCGAAAGATACGATGATATGCAGCAAACGATGCAAAATAGTAAGGTGCAAAATAGTAAGGTGCAAAATTTGCGCTTTAAGAGCGATGCCTTTGCAGGCGTTTCGCATAACCTAACCTCAGCCGCTGGGGCATTTAATGCGTACCATGGCTTATTTTTATCTAAACATATGCCTTTGAGTGCACTAGGCGATGATGTTTCATCAATTGATGCTTATTATCAACGTTTATCTCAGCAATGGGGCGAGCAAATAGCACCACCAGACCGCGCTGTTCGAATGCTGGGTTACAGCTTAACGGATAACCAGCAATTTGAGCGGGCTATTGAGGTGTTTAAGTACAATATCAAAAACTACCCTAAATCAGCGTATGCACTGTCAGCTTTGTCATATGGCTATGAAATGCAAGGTAATGTTCGCCAAGCATTAGCTCAAATCGAGGCTGCAATAGCCGTTGCAGATGACTCGTATCCCTACCCAGATTACTTAAAAGAGACAAAAACGAGGTTACAAGGGCAGCTATAGTTAAGCTGCCTTAAACAATCAATGGTCTTGGTGATAATAGCTCAGGGTTTGTAGGGCAAGCGCAAATACATCTGCGCTGTTATCACCATTGACGTTTTTAACTACAGTCACCGCGCGTTGATGATCAACACACATAATGGTCATGGTAATGCCACCCATACTACCGCCAGAGTGCATTACCGAGTGTGGCATGTCGGCCATCAATGCTTGTAGTTCAGTATCATGTTGGTACTTTTCTCTTTGCTGATAGTTTTTGAAACCTGTCATCCAACCGATACCAAAATTGACCTGTTCACCATTATTGAGTGTGGCAGGGGTAAACATTTCATCCACTGTGTTTGCTTTTAGATAATTGCCTAGCGTGTGAGCTACTGCAAACTTGACGATATCACTTGGTGTTGCAATAAACCCACCGCCTGCCCATTTATAGCTGTGATCGGTCTGCGGTGAGTTAATTAAACGGCCCTGATCAACGCTATAAGGTCTTGCACGATGTGGGATCAGGGTAAACTGCTCATCAAAATATGTGTCGTTTAACTTGAGTGGCGCGAAGACTTCTTGTTCGATAATTTGTCGAAAGTTGCGTTTCGGATCAGCGCCTTCCATCGCAGCGCTAACTAATGTCCAAGCGAATGTTGAATACTGCTGTTTGGTGCCCGGCTCAAACAGTAGGGGATCATCTTTAAACATGGCTAAAGCGCTATCAATATCGCCATACCATTTGTTGAGTAAAAACTCATTGGCGCCTTTTTTGTAATGGCGGATCCCTGCGGTATGTGACGCGAGTTGGCGCAGTGTTAAAGCTGCGTGTTTTTCTGGCCAGTTAGTTACATAGTCGGTTACAGGTTTGTCTAAGTTAATCAATTCCTTGTCGTAAAGGCGCATCATAGCAGCTGTAGCAATAAGTTTAGAGACACTGCCAATGCGAACTTTATGCTCTGGACTCATCAAAACTTGGTTTTCTATATCGGCAAAACCATAACCCTTTGCCGCGATTATTCCTGATTTATCGGCCACTGCGACAGTAATGCCCGGTACTGTTTTCGCACTCACCGCCGATTGAAAGGCGGCATCAATCGCTTGTGGTAGTTCAGCTGCGCTAGTGACATGGGCAGCAATCAACAGTGGTAGGCTGATGAGTGAACGAGCTATAAGGTGTTTGAGCATGGCGGTATCCTTTTTGAGTAACCTTGCGGTCACTCTTGTTATTATTTTTAAGGCATTTTTAGATTGCTCAAATTTTCTCTAGATGACAACCCATAGGCGCTTAATTGCACATTTTTCACGTTGTGATGAACATTTAAAAAGGGCGTAAATAACAACGATTGATTATTTTTTAGTTGCTTTCACTTTTTAAGGTGTTTACAATCGCCGCGATTTTAACCATTCACACACTGTAGAGGAGTAAACAATATGACTTATACAACTTGTTCCTTTGCAGGTCGTTTTCTTGCCTAGCTCGAAGCTATTTCTTTATTAGCTTTTCAAAGCTAAGCCTGATCAATTAATCAAAGACCTGCCAAATCATTTTTCGTTAGCATTTTTCTATTGCAGAGAAAGGAATTGGTATTATGGGCAAGTCCGTCCAAAAACTTACTGATAACGTTAGCCTTATTGCGTCTAAAGAGTCGTGGATTGAAGGGCTAGCAATACAACAATTAATTAAAACTTCTGAATTACCTGGTATGCACGCTGTAGCGGGTATGCCCGATTTACACCCAGGTCGAGGTTACCCCATTGGGGCTGCCTTTTTGACAGAAGGTAGAATTTACCCCGCTTTAGTGGGGAATGATATTGGCTGCGGTATGTCGCTTTGGCAAACCAATACTAAGTTAGCCAAGTTAAATGTAGATAAGCTCGCAAAACGCTTAAGCGATGTTGAACAGCCGCTAGATGAAAGTTGGCACACATTGATTAGCGAGCGAAAACATGAACTAGCTATCACACAAACTGGTTTTGATAATGCCCTTGGCACCATAGGTGGTGGCAATCATTTCGCTGAATTTCAGGCGATTGAAGAGGTGTTTGATCAACAAGCGTTACTTGCTTTAGGCCTACAATCTAAACAATTGCAGCTATTGGTGCACTCTGGCTCTAGAGGGTTAGGACAAGCTATTTTAGTTAAGCATATTGCAGAGCATAACCATGATGGCCTTGAAGTAGAAAGTGGTGCCTTTACAGATTATATGGCTAAACATGACGAAGCACTGCGCTGGGCTCAGTTAAACCGAGAGCTGATCGCACGGCGTTTTTTACAAGCTATTCGTGCTGGTGGCGAAGAGGTTTTAGATGTAAATCATAACCTTGTAAGTCAATCACAGATTGCAGGACAAGCTGGCTGGTTACATCGAAAAGGCGCTACACCCAGCGATCAAGGGGCTGTTATGATCCCGGGCTCTCGCGGTGATTACAGTTACTTAGTTAAGCCAACGGTTGAGCAAAACGTAAACTTACGCTCCCTTGCACATGGCGCTGGTCGCAAATGGAAGCGAGGAGAATGCCAAGGCCGTTTGAGTCACAAGTTTAAAAAGGAAGATTTATATCGCACTGCGTTTGGTAGCAGGGTGATCTGTAATGATAAAACGCTGCTTTATGACGAAGCACCACAAGCTTATAAAGACTGCCAAACAGTTATTGATGACCTTGTTGAGGCAGGGCTGGTTACTGTAATTGCCAAATTAAAGCCTGTGCTTACCTTTAAAACACAAGGAGCATGCGGATGATCTTAGTGCAATTATCGTCAGGGACGGGTCCTTTAGAGTGTTGTAAAGCGGTTGCTATGGCTGTTAAGCGCCTTGAGGATGATGCTAAAACGTTAGCTATTAAGGTGAATACTCTTGCAGTAGAGCAAGCTGAACTTTCATGCTGCTACAAATCGGTATTGCTTGAATTAACTGGTGCTGAGCCGCTAATTTTAAAACAGTTTGCGCAGCAATGGCATGGCTCGATGTTGTGGGTTTGTCAAAGCCCATTCAGAGCAAGGCATAAGCGTAAAAACTGGTACTTTGGCGGTCAAATATTTGAAATAGCAGAGCAAAAATTTGATAGCGAGATCCGCTTTCAGCAATGCCGCGCAAGTGGCGCGGGAGGCCAACATGTAAACACCACTGATTCGGCTGTTCGTGCTACCCATGTTGCGACAGGAATTACTGTTCGCGTAGAGAGTGAACGAAGTCAGCATACGAATAAGCGTTTAGCCCGAGCTTTGCTAATGCAAAAACTGGCAGAGCAAGCTCAGCAGGCTGCAAGCCAGCAGCAAAAGTCGCGGTGGCAACATCACAATGAGCTGCAACGGGGTAATCCGATTCGTACGTTTAAGGGCCCTGAATTTAGCCAGACTCACAAAGGAAAAGGTTAGCAAATAACATGGAAAGATTACTGTTTATATGTAGCCGTAACCAGTGGCGTAGCCCAACGGCAGAAAAGGTATTCAACCAATACAATGGCATTAAAGCCCGCTCTGCAGGCACAAGCCCACGAGCAAGGCACACGGTAACAACTGCTGATATTAATTGGGCAGATATAATTTTTGTAATGGAACATAAGCATAAACAACGCCTTAAAGCGCAGTTTAGCCGTTTATTACAATACAAGCCGATTCAGGTACTCGATATACCCGATGAGTACCAATATATGGATGAGGCACTCATTGAAACTTTAAAGCAGTCAGTCGATGATTGCTTGTATATACAAGGTGATGAATAGCTCTTTTAATTAAAAATAAACCCCGCATTGCTGCGGGGTTTTTTGCTTTTTAACAACCAGTTAAGAATTAAAAGTCAGTCGGTGCTGGTGGCACGGTGAGTGGCTTTTTCGGGTTGTCTTTTAGCTCTTTTAATAGCTCTTCTACGGCACGTTCAATCGATGGATCTTTACCTTGGTAGATTAGCTCTGGGCGATCAACAACCTTGATATCTGGGGTAACACCTTCGTTTTCGATGATCCAGTTGCCATCGTTATCTAAAATGCGGAATGTTGCCGCGATAACTTGGCCGCCATCTACTAGGCTTGGGTTACCCGAAATACCAATTAATCCACCCCAAGTACGGGTACCAATAAGCTTACCTAACCCCGCTTGGCGGAAGTAGTAAGGAATAGCGTCACCGCCAGAACTTGAGTAACCATTGATCAGCATGGCTTTTGGACCATCATGAGCAAATTGTGGTGTTTTCGTTGGCTCAACACCGCGGCGCTTCCAATAGTTAAGCGGTTTACGGGCAAGCCAAGTGATCATGTGCTCAGGAATAAAGCCACCGCCATTGTATCGGTCATCAATAATCATGGCGTCTTTGGTAGTTTGCGGCATGTAGTTTTTGAACATGGCGCGGTTACCTTCGTAGGCTGTATTTGGTAAGTGAACATAACCAATACGGCCATTTGATAGCTTATCAACGTAGGCTGCACGAGAGTTAACCCAGTCTAAATAACGCAAACCTTGCTCGCTGGCTACAGGCTTAACGGTAACTTGCCATGCACCTTTGTTTCGCGGCTTACTGTTAAGGACTAGCTCAACTTGCTCACCTTGAGTGTTCTCTAGTAATTCGTAGAAGTTAGCGACGTCTTTTACTGAGCGGCCATTTACGGCAATGATGTAGTCGCCGTTATGTGCTTTTACCCCTGTTGTGCCAAGTGGTGAGCGGAAGTCTTCATGCCAGTTTTCACCTTGGAAGATTTGCTCAATTTTTACGTATCCAGATGGATCGCTGGCAAGTTTTGCACCCAATAAGCCGTGCTTTTTACGCTCTGCTTTTGGCATATCACCCGACTGCACATAAATGTGGCCTGAGTTAATTTCACCTGCGATTTCACTGAGAATGTAATCTAAGTCACTACGATGTGAGATAGCATCAGCCATAGGTTGATACTTAGCTAAAATTGCGTCCCAATCTTGGCCGTGATGGTTTTCATCGTAGAACCAATCACGTAATGTTCGCCAGCCTTCAACATACATTTGCTGCCATTCAATTTGCGGCTCAATTTTTAAGGTCATGTTACTAAGATCAAGCTTATTCGCTGCTAGGTCTTGTTTTGCTTTAGGCTCAATTAAGCTGTAATCGTTACCCGCATGTACTAACAGATGTTCACCGTTGCTCGAAATAGTATAACTACGAACCCCTTTAGCCACGGTTTCAAGCTCGCTGTCGTGAGCTGTGCCTATCAATTGTAGGCCGCCATTAGCCAGTGTTAGCACGCCACCTTTTACTGCCGTTAAACCGCGATAATCTCCAGCTGGCGCATTTAAAGCGGTAACGCGCTGCATAAAGTCACTGCTTTGCAGGCTATTTTTCGCTTTCTTGTCGTCATCTTTTTGTTTATCGCTGACGATCGCTGTTTCATCACTTTGTAGTGCGATAAGTGGTTTGATGCTGTCATTTACGGCAGCGGCATAAATACGCGTTGCACGATTAAACATGTAGTCGAACTCGTAGCTGCTGAAGGCTAAGTTAAAGTCGCGCTCAGAACTAAAGTATAGGTATTGACCATCAGGAGAGAAAGTTGGGTTTTGCTCATTGGTCATTTCATCCGTTAAGCGAGTCACTTTCTTTTTATCAACACTGTAGTGCCACAGCGAGGCATAGCGGTTTTCATTGTTTTTCACATACACAATGTCTTCGCTATTTGGCGACCAAGTATACTGGCGAATGCCTTCTTCATCGTAGATGCTGGTATCAATTTTGTGTTGTTTGCCTGATTTTACATCTATCCACCAGAGTGTGTGGTTTTTATCTGCAAATAACAGTTTTGAGCTATCTGGTGACCAAATTGGTGTAAAACGCCAAATAGTTCCGTTGCTGGTTAGCTGCTTGGTGGCATTATTTTTACTGCGGTCTTTTAAGTAAATTTCGTATTCGCCACTTTCATCGCTCATATAAGCAATATAACGGCCATTTGGCGACCAACTTGCGTCAATTTCGCGGCCTTTTGCTGTGTAAGATAAGTTACGTGTTGGGCCTTGTTTAACCGGTACGCTAAATAGCTCACCACGGGCAGTAAAGAGTGCACGCTTACCATCATGAGAAATCGACATTGAGTCGATAAAGTCACTCAGATTTTTTGTGTACGGCATTGCGTATTGACGCACACCAGCAATGTTAATGCTCAGCTTGCTGCTTTTTTGAGTTTTTGGATCAAAGCGATAAAGGAAACCACCATTTTCATAAACAACAGCATTTGGGCCAGCTGATGGCCACAGTACGTCAAAGTCTTTATGGTTGGTCAGCTTCTTAGGCTCAGTGCCTTTTTGATATTGATACAGGTTAAGGGTGTAATCACGGTCAGATACAAAGTAAATATTGTCGCCAACCCAAGTTGGTTGCTGATCGGTAGCGCGGTTAGTGGTTAGCTGCTCTGAGGTATTATTTTTTAGATCGTAAACCCAGACATCTTGTGCACGACCGCCACGGGTACGCTTCCAAGTACGAAACTCACGGTCAATTGGCGTGTAAACATATTTACTACCATCTGGCGAAAGCATACCGCCGCCGGTTTCTGGAATAGCCAGAGGCTGCTCAAGGCCTCCGTCAGCAGGCACCATGTATGGACGACCCATACGTTTACCCCACGGTGTGCGGTTAGCACGAAACACCACATTTTTGCCATCTGCTGTCCAATCGAGAACACGATAATCAAAACCGCCGCGTGGTGGCATTGGGCCAACATCGTTGTAGTAAGTCAGTTGTTTTAAGCCAGAACCATCGCTGTTAATTACATAAATTTGGCGGCTGCCATTGTACTCTGCTGCAAAGGCAATGCGTTTACCGTCAGGTGAAAACTTAGGGAAGGTTTCAAAGCCAATATGATCGGTTAAGCGTTTGCTCTCGCCTGTTTGCGTATTAGCAATGTAAATATCACCACCGTAAACAAAGGTAACATTTTGGTTATGAATATCAGGAAAACGCAGTAAGCGCGTGTCTTTAGTTTCGTAAGCTGATGCCCAAGGTGCCAGTGTCGCAGCCATGGCCAGTGCCAACGTTGTTAGTTTTTTCATGGGATTACATCCTATATTGGGAACTGTTACATCATAACCATTAAGGCTTAAATAGCGATGCAGTTGCGATGAAAGGTCTGTTACAAAATATGAATAAAAAAAGGTTGGCAGTAAATGCCAACCTTTGCGAGCTATGTCATACCATAAAACATAACTTCTTAGTGGTCGTGATCGTCACTTTCTTCTGCGATACCTAACCAAGTGATGGCGCTTGGTGCAAAAGTCAGTTCAAGATCACCTTCAATTTCAAGATCTTCGATATGTACTTTTAGTACGTGCTGAGCGATAGGGTCAGCAACGTAAGCAAACTCACTATTTTGTGACACAGTCATGCTGAAGTTCATATCCTCTTGCATTGTTGTTACGTCTTCTTCAGTGATATCTACTTTACCGGCAAGTTCCCAGTGCATATGACCGTCGTGCTCATGGGCTTCAAGCACGTTTAAATAGCCTAAGCTATCAAGTACTAAAAAGTGCTCACCGCTTGCTGAGAATGAGTAAGATACAGCACTTGCGCCTTCATCAAGTTGCCACTCAAGTACTTCCATTTCAGCTTCACTTGGATTGACACTTACAAATACACCTGATGCAATTGCAATAAAGCTTTCACTGCCTTCATGGCCATATAATGTGCCAATACGTGTATCACCTAAAGCATCAATATTGGCGATTTTTTCTGCATGGTATTCATCGTCATGTTGGTGGGCTACCAGTACACCGTCACCACAGCCAAATGCTACATAATCATGGTTTTGCGCTGCACCGTGTAAATCTGGGCAAGTAACTTCAAATGTTTGTTCAAGCTCATATTCACCGTCATGAAGGTGGAAAACACCCACTTGATCCGGCAGGATTTTAGCGTTTGAAGTGCTTTCGCTATCAGCACGACGTAATGTTGCAACTAGGTGCTCGCCACGTGGCTCTGCAACACCATGCATATTGATGTCGTACTGAATACCAGCAAGTGTCGCGGTTTCGTTAGCAATGTCGTTATCGGTTAACACTTCTACAGAGGCAACCGTACCTGCATCGGCATTACCATCGTAAAACACGGCCATTTGGCCATCATGTTTAACGATGTGAGTAGGGCGGCTGCCCGTTGTTAGCTCGTAGTCACTAAATGCAGGGCCTTGTTTATAATCATGCAAATGCTCGCCATGATCTTCACGCCATAAACCGCCATCGATAAAACCTAAGTAATCTTGGCTGCGGTTAGCAATAACTGCATAACGGTAGCTTGGTGAAACATTTAGTGAGCTTGAATCATGGATAAGCGAAAACGTTTCTAGTAGTGAGTCGTCATCTAAATCAAAGATATTCGCTTCGTTGCTATCAGCTGCTAAAACCGCTAAACGGCCCATTGAGTCAATGGTATAACCGTCATCATGATCGTGATCATGGTCATCACCACTGTCGTCAGGAACCTCGATAGGGTCTTTCTCAACAATATTTGTTTCTGCGTCACCACATGCGGTGATCAGGGTGCTACTAATTGCCAGTGCCAATAGTTTTAATCTAAATAAGTGTGTCATGTAGGTTTCCTTTATTTGTAATTTTGTTTTAGAAGTAGCCGCGAACACCAAGCGCAAAACTACGCCCAGGACGTGGTGCAATATCTTTTAAGAATGAGCTATGAACGCGGGCTTCTGTGTCCGTTAAATTTGTGCCTTTTAAATAAAGCGATAGGTCTTGGTTCAATACCGATAAGTCATAAGAAATGCTGGCATCAACAAGGGTATAGCCGTCTGTTGTGGTTTCTTCTTGTGCTATGCGGTCTTGTTCTTGGTAGCGCGTAACGTGAATATTTGCCGTTAGGTTTTCGGTTTGATAGCTAAACTCAGTACCAAAACGCAGTGGTGGAGTACGCGGTAAATCTCCGCCGTCTTTCAGACGCGCGCGTACATAATCAGAGAATAAGTCGACTTTAAATTCGTCGGTTAGCTGCCAAGCAACTTGCGCTTCAAAACCATGTAAAATCACATCGTCTGTTTTAAATAAATAAACCGGTAGTTCAGATGAATGATCGTGCTCTTCTTCGTGATTATGTTCGTCGCCATGGTCGTGATCATGACCGCTTTCAGCGTATAGGCCTGTGTTGATCTGGTAATAATAGTTATCTACTTGGTTGTAAAACGCATTGAAGATAAAGCCAACATCACCCTCTGTTTTACGGAATGTCAGGTCGATATTATTTGCTGTTTCTAAGTCGATAGCCTCTTCTGATAGCTCAAAATGACCATCATGAGTATCGAATAGCGCACCAACTTCATACGTTGCAGTACCAATGTGTGGGCCGAAAGATAATAGCTCAGAAGCAGACGGAGCACGCTCAGAACGAGATACCGATAAACCTAGGTTATAACCTGGTGTAAAATCCCATACTACACCTGTTGATAAGCTTACCGGTGTAAACTCTTGGGCAACATCAAATACACGTGTGTAGTTTGATTCTTCGTGGTCATGATCATGGTCGTGCTCATCACCGTCTTCATCATGTGCATGGGCGTCGATCTCAGGTAACAGCGCATTGTTAGCATCAATAGTAACTCGCTCAACACGGCCACCTAATTGCACTAAAAAATCGCCAAAATGCTTTTCTTCCATAATTGCAAAAGCAATACTTTCAGTAACAGAAGGTGGGGTGAATGCTTCTGAGCCTTGTGCTTCTACATCACTTTTTTTGTAATGAAAGCTAACGCCACCATTCCACTCATTAAATTGGCTATGCAGAATGTCAACGCGCAGCTCATTGGTTTCATTTTTGAAAGTGGTGCCTACAGCACCGTGCTCGATTTCAGCGTGTTCGTAATCAGTGTGGCCTGCACGTAAGTTAATTTTGCTTAGCCACTCACTGTCGATATTGTATTCACCAAGTAGCTGGACTTTGGTTTGTTCAAGGTCAGCAAAAACGGCTTCTTCTTCACTGTGCTCTTCTTCGTGATCATGCTCTTCTTCTTCACCATGAGTATGGCCAGGAATACCGTATTGGCGGTTAAATTGCTCAACCGCAACACCAAGGTAACCTTGCTCAAATAAGTAGCTAGTACCAACAGTAAAGCCATCTGAGTCTTCATTACTGTTTTCTACTACGTACTTTGAGCTGTGCTCTGTGTCGTCAATATCGGCGGCAACAGGTACTTCGTAATCGTCTGATTCACGCCAGAATGCATCAGCATAAAAGGCAAATGACTCTGTTCCTGTGGTGGCATTAAACGAAGCAACTTTTTGCTCATCTACAGAGTTATGTTCTAGATTCCATTCACCACGTGTTGTGCTATCTGTTGGTACTCGGCTGTCAACTACGTTGACGACACCACCAATTGCACCGCTGCCATAAAAAAGAGTTGCTGGGCCACGCAATACTTCAATTTGCTGCGCTGTTGATGCTTCCGATGCCACTGAGTGATCAGGGCCAACACGTGACACATCACTTACATCTAAGCCATTTTGCGTAATTAAAACACGTGGGCCGCTCAAACCACGGATCACAGGCGTACTGGCAACTTTGGCATGAAAGTTTGTGTTAACGCCCGGCAGCTTTTCGAGGCTATCGCCAAGCGTTGATGCTTGTTGGCGTCTTAATTGTTCGCCAGATAACACACTAACAGGTGAGGCAGATTCCATTGCCGACATATGAATCGGCGTTGCTTCAACATCAATCACTTCAATCGGTGAGCGCTTTAGATTAAAGGTTGCGCTGTGGTCTTGGTCATTGGCAAGTGTGATATCTCGATGTAAGTGAGCATAACCTGGCGCTGAAATATGTAGCTCTTTTAAGCCGTTATTTAAGCCGCTGATTTCAAACTCACCTTTGTCGTTAGTTGTTACTTTTTGATCAGACCCTTCAAGGTCAACTGTGGCATTAGCCACCGCTTTACCTTGGTTATTTAAAACAACGCCTTTGATTGATTGTGCCAAAACACTGGCTGGTAATAACGCTGCTATGACGACAGCCACTCTTGAGATGTTATTCATTATTCACCATTGTAGATATGTTATAATGTATCAATTGTGCTTTAATTGTTATAATGTATCAAGTGTGAATCGACGAATGAGTTTTATTCTTTTTTATAACAGCATGTTTAAAGTGAGGTAAATGGAGTGATTGGGGTTATGAAAGCAGCAAAATTAGCGGTGATATGCTTTATGGTTGGATGTATTTTTTCAGCTCAAGGGCATCAACACCATCATCATTCACATGGTGAGGGAGTGCTTTTTGTGGTTCATGATCAAGACAAGTGGCAGGTTAAGTTCATTTTACCGGCTGGAGATATTTTTGGCTTTGAGCATCAGCCCGAGACAGCTGAGCAAAAGCAAACCATTAAACAAACGTTAGCCCAATTAGCAAATTCACAGCAGCTAGTGACATTTAACGGCGAATGTAAGCTTACTCAAGCAAATTTTGAAAACCCATTTGAGCATCACACTCATCATGCACATCAAGACTTAGAAGTTGAATACTCGTTTAGCTGTGATAAGCCCGTTTCTAAAGTCACTGTTACTTTATTTGCATGGGCTGAAGCAATATCTGTTATCGAAGCACAGTGGATCACAGAGCAAGCGCAAGGGATAGCAGAGCTGACAGCAACAAAACCTTACATTGAGTGGTCGCTATGAATAAACAGCGATTAACCAGCACACTTAATAAAGCGAAGCAGGTTTGCCTTGAGCATGGCAGAAAGTTCACCATTCAGCGCAAGCAAATACTGCAAATATTACTAACCACAGACGTGCCGTTATCGGCCTACGAATTGGCCAGTTGCTACAAGCTGCGCACAAGTTCAAGTGTATCTGTTATGTCTGTTTATCGAATCTTGAGCTTTTTGGAGTCGGTAAACCTTGTTCGCAGGCTTAATAGTGCTAACAAGTATATCGCTTACGGTACCGACAGTGAGGTTTTTAAGCGTGAGACTTCTTTGTTTTTGATTTGCCGTCACTGCCAAAAAGTTGAGACTTTAGCGGTTTCACAGAGTGACGTTGCAAAGCTTTTCCCTCATTTTGATGATGCAGGTTTTACCTCACAAACAAAGCAATTTGAAATGTTGGGAGTATGCAATGAGTGCCGAGCAAAACTTGCTTGATGCACTTTTTATAATTCATGTGTTCAATTTTGTAGGAATTATTCAGTGAAATTACAAGAAATAATGGACAAGTTTGCCATCGGGTTATCAGCTATGTGTGCTATTCACTGTTTAGCTGTGCCTGTGTTATTGGTTTTATTACCAAGTGCTGCAGCACTGGGTTTAGGTAACGAGCAATTTCATTTTTGGATGTTAGTTGCGGTACTGCCAAGCAGCTTATTAGCACTATTTTTAGGGTGTAAAAAACATAAACGTTATCGATTATTGATGCTAGGTGGTGCAGGGCTGGTGTTGTTGTCTGCAGCGGTGCTGCTTGGCGAAAATGTTATTGGTGAGGCTGGCGAAAAAGTACTTACTTTATTGGGTTCGCTCTTTGTCGTCACCGGGCATTGGTTTAACTTTCGCTTGTGTGGGAAAAAACGAGGGGCTGAGTGTCTAAGCTCGTAAAGATATAAACTTGTTGGCCAACCATTGTGTTGGCCAACAAGCTAATTCAGCAAAACTGAATTACTTGTAGAATACTTCTACAGTGCCTTTTACTTTTAATAGTAAAGGTTGGCCGCGGCGATCAAGGGCTTTTGGAGAAGCGACTTTGATCCAGCCTTCGCTGATATTATATTCTTCAACGTCAAAACGCTCTTTGCCGTTAAGTTTTACACCAATTTCATGCTCGAAAACTTCTTCCACATAAAATTTACTACGTGGATTGATAGAAAGTTGGTTTGGTAATTCTGGTTTTTGTGTATCAGTCATAGTTGCGATCTGCATTGAATAAATTGTGCGCCATTGTAGGCAATAGCTGGCATTGGCTCAAGTATCTACACGGCAAATTTATTGTTTACTCGCAGGCTTGTACTGAATGCTCAACACACATGGCAACGGCTTCACTCTTTTTATCGAAGTCGTGCGTTAAGCAGTAGTCAAAACGCATGGTTAACTCAATCACTTGTTCACCCATGCGCTCTGGCCATTGCCAGTCTCTCACTATTTGCCTTGCTGCCTTTCTAACGTCTTTACTAAAGCGCTTAGGTGCTGAATTTTCAATATTTAAGTTTTTCACATTGCCTTCTGGCGTTACCTGAAAATTGACAATAGCGCAGCCACTGCCTTGTCGATTTAGCAGCCCTGTCGGGTATTGTACATGGTGCATTGGTGGCAGCCGTTGCCAGCTAGGCTTATCTGTAGTGGTATCGAGTACCTGCGCTTGAATATCAACAAATGGAAATTTACGTGATAAATCAGGGTTTGCGAATGAGCTGATTGATGCGCATACGAGCGTTAATGCTAAAAGTGATTTATACATAGTTTTCCTTAACTTGTTTGTTTTTTAGTCATTTATTAATACTAGTGATGAACTTGCATGATGTAAACATTAAAAAGATAGGTAAAAATTCTGTGCGAATGATTTGTTATACTATAACCTATTTTTTATTTATGTTATTTTATAACAAATCATTTCTCTTAACTTTTACAATCAGACCTTATGAAGTACTCAACTCTTAGTTTAGCCTTAGCTGCGGCGTTTGCAGCGAATACACATGCAGCTGATAACAGCGATATCGAAACGATCACCATTGAACATAAACAGGCGTTTCGTGGTGATATTCCAACAAAAGATTTACCGCAATCGATCACCACATTAAGTAAAGACATGATGACTGATAACGGTATTACAAAGTTTCGTGATGCACTGGATTTTTCTGCCAGTATTACTCGTAAGAATAATGGTGGAGCACTGTGGGATAGCTATTCAATTCGTGGTTTGTCAGGTAACGAAAATATGCCGTCTGGGTACTTAGTTAACGGTTTTAGTGGTGGTCGCGGCTTTGCAGGCCCACGTGATGTATCAAACATTGAATACATCGAAGTATTAAAAGGGCCTGGCTCGGCACTCTATGGCCGTTCGGAGCCGGGTGGTACCGTAAACATTATTACTAAAAAGCCACAGTTTTATCAGCAAGGGCAACTTCAAGCTGAGTTCGGTAGCGATGATCACAAGCGTATTCAAGGTGATTACAGTAACGGTTTAAGTGATGATTTAGCGTTTCGTATCAATGGCTCATGGCAAGATAGTGACAGCTTCAGAGACTATGTACACCACGACAAATTCGTGATTACGCCTTCGCTTTATTATCAAATCAACGATAACTCATCGCTGACTTATGAGTTTGAGTATGTTGATCAACAGCAAATGTATGACCGCGGTATTGTGGTGTTAAATGGTGATTTTGATACCGTGCCTGAGTCACGCTTTTTAGGTAACCCAAATGATGCACCAACCAAAGTGCACTCACGCGGCCATCAATTAAATTACAGCAACGATCTAAACCAAGATTGGAGCTTGTTATTAGGTGCTAGTTACCGTACTGCAACGTTAACGGGTTATTCGTCAGATGCTGAGCTTTCACCATCGCGTCAGTCATTATTTGATGATGGCAGAACCTTAACTCGCCAGCACAGATACCGTGACTATGAGTCTGATGATTTATCGCTGCGTTTTGAATTAAGCGGTCACTTTGATGTTGCCGGTATCACCAACCATGTATTGATTGGTGTTGACGGTTACGACTATGAGCTGCGCACTGGGCTTTATCGCTACCGTGGTGGTAATGGTACTTACACCATTGATATTTATGAGCCAGAGTACAGCACTACTGAAGGCCCTGAAGTGGGCATGCAGTACGAAAATAACGAACAGCAAAATGCGTACGGTATTTACCTGCAAGACCAACTAGATCTAACCGATAACTTAAAAGTGATGTTAGGTCTGCGTTTTGATGAAATTGAACAAGATATTTTTGAGACTAAGTCTGGTGTGGCATCAAACAGCAAAGAAAACCGAATTAGTCCACGTTTTGGTGTGGTTTACGCGCTTAATGACGACATTAACCTTTACTCAAGCTATTCAGAAGGCTTTTTACCACTGAGCGGCACCGATGCAGAAGGTAATCCATTCGGTTTTGAAGAAAGTGACTCGTTTGAAGTGGGTGTTAAATTTAGCTACGCCAATATCAGCGGTACGCTTGCTTATTTTGATGCAAGCAAGAGCAACATGCTGGTGGCAGATCCAGTAAATGTGGGTTATTCAACACCTGTAGGTAAAGCAAATAGCACAGGTTTTGAGTTAGATTTAACAGGTTCATTGGGTGACAATACCGAGTACAACCTATCTTATGCCTATGTTGATGCCGAGACTGCAACAGACAGTCTAAATGTTGACTGGTTAGTGCCAATTCCTAAAGGTAGTCCACTTGTGAACGTACCAAAGAATAACCTTTCGATTGGCTTAAACCATGACCTAAGTCTATTCGCACAAGAAATAAAGATTGGTGGTCATTATCAATATGTGTCTGACCGTTTGGGCGACCCAGCTGATCTCACTTTCCGTTTACCGAGTTACCAAACTGTTGGTTTATTTGCTAAATGGCGAGCGACTGAACGTACTACGGTATCACTGAATGTTGATAACGTGTTTGATGAACAGTATATTGCCAGTTCTTACAATGCATTGTGGGCCTACCCAGGTGCGCCGACGCAATTTAAACTTGGCGTAAGCTATGACTTCTGAGCAAGTTAAAAGCCGTATTCACAGTATCGACATCATGCGTGGTGTCGTTATTCTGCTGATGCTACTTGATCATGTGCGAGAGCGATTTTTCTTGCACATGCAGGTGGCTGATCCCATGGTGGTTGATACAACTACGCCGGGGCTTTTTTGGAGCCGCTTTGCTGCGCACTTTTGTGCGCCAACCTTTATCTTTTTAACCGGTTTGTCGGCGTGGCTTTATAGTCATCCAGCTAGTGGCGTAGCGCGCTCAGCACGAAGCTTTTTAATCAAGCGAGGGCTATTTTTAATCGCCCTCGAAGTGACTCTGATTTGTTTTTCGTGGATGGGTTACTACCACACCATTTGGCTACAAGTGATGTGGGCGATTGGCCTTTGTATGTTGGCGTTAGCATTATTGATTAAGCTGCCACGCAACCTATTGTTGGCGCTTGGTTTAGTTATTGTATTTGGCCATAACTTACTGACCCCAATCAGCTTTACGCCCGATGAGTTTGGCTACTCGCTGTGGACGATTTTGCATGACCGAGGCTATCTATCACAAGGCGGCTTAATCGACGTCAAAATTAGCTACCCAGTGCTGCCTTGGATTGGCGTTATCTTATTGGGTTACTGTGCAGGTCCTTTATATGCACACACTCAATCGGCGGATTCGCGTAAACGAGCATTACTGCTGTTAGCACTGTTATGTGTGGGATTATTTGCGCTGCTGCGTGGTTTTAATATTTATGGTGAAACCTTGCCGTGGCAAACGTTTAGCACTATAACCGAAACCATGATGTCGGTGTTTAACGTGACTAAGTACCCACCGTCACTGAGCTTTTTGCTGATCACGTTAGCAGGCATGTTTGTTGGCTTATGGTTATTTGAAAGACCATTAAACCGCTTTACGAATGCGCTACGTGTATATGGCTCTGTGCCTATGTTCTTTTATATTTTCCACCTCTATGTACTGCTATTTATGTATCAAATAGGCATGCTGATCTGGGGGGCAAATCAAGGGCAATATTTAGGAGTCAGTGATATATCAGGTATTTGGTTTATTACTTTGTTGCTGGCAATAGGGCTTTATTGGCCAACCAAGAAGTTTAGTGAATACAAGCGTAAGGCTAACAAGCCTTGGTTAAAGTATTTATAACGAAAAATGCCGATATGCTAAGCATATCGGCATTACCTACTTACTATCCTAATTAACTAATCCTTAGTTAATTCGAGATTTTTTACGACGAAGTGCCATCAGTGGGGCAACTGCTAGTAGTAACCAGCCGAATGAACCGCTTGATGATTTCTTGTCTTTTTCAATCTCTGCTTCTGGAATCACTAACTCAGGGAAAGTACAGCTACCATCGTCAGTATTGGCGCTTTCATCATAGTTAGTTGCTGAGCTGTCAGTACAGCCAAGCTCTTCACCATCAGACATCACCGATAATACAAATGAACTCATTGCTGCATCAGTTGGGTTAACGCTGTCGCTAACTTTTACTGTGACATCAATATCACCATGGAAGTGCGCCGCAGGCGTGATAGTCACAGTGCTACCTGATGTGTGACCAGATACTTCATAAGTGAAGTTTTCGCCTAACACTTCGATTTGGTTGCTCACTTGGTTTTCGTCAGCATAAAGCACGTCAAAACTAATCGTTTCGTTCTCTGCCACCGACATATCAGTTAAGGCTGCCATTTCTAGGTTACCGATAACTTCTAGGTCAAGGGTGATGGTTTCATCATCTGCGCCAACTAAACCATTTGTAAGTGATAGTTGATGCGTTTGATTCGCCGCTTGCTCACCAATGTACGCTTGGAATTTCACGTCAAACTTAGAAATCTCAGGGCCTGTGTAGTCAAGACACACAACCAGTTTGTCGTGTAGTACTTCGTCCATATTGTCGAAGCCGTACTTGTTACCGATGTTTAAATCGATAGGAATATCACCATTGATAAATCCACGGCCATCGGCAGCTTTCAAGCCGATAGAACCTTGTGCATCAACTAAGCTTAGGTTGTCGTAAGCAAATAGTAGCTCGTATTCACCTGGCTCATAGTCAATGCCCATACGCATGAACATTTCAACATCAACTGATTGGCCTTCAGTTCTTGAGCGCTGGATATTATCCCACTCAAGTACTAACCACTCACGCGATACCGTGTAAGTTGGTGTGATACCGGCGTTGGCGTCATAGTTACCGTAACCACCGTCAACACGCTCAGGGATCATGTTATCACCAACCCAGAATGGTGCGATTAGGTAAGGCGGAGGTGGCGGCTGAGTGTAACCTTCTGGCAGTTCAACGTGGAATGGCGTTGTACGGCCTTGCGAACCAAATGTGACTAAGCCAGCTGGGTTAAGTTTAATTGAGTCAAAGTGATACTTATTAAAGAATGGGAATGACACATCAAGGTTAGTGTTCATGATTTCTTTAAATGTGTACTCAAACTCGTTGTAGTAACGGCCTTCAACACCTTCTAGTGTACGCCAGCCAAGCTCACGTAGTTCTAGGTAGTGAGGATCTGGTGAATGCGCCGATGTTAATGAACACATTTCGTCTGTGATGTTGGTGGTAATGTTATAATTACGCTCAACATTTTTAGTCGTTTCTTGAACACCAACTAGTGCTAGAGCGTTGCTATCTAGCATTGGTGTTACTGGCGTTGAGTTAGATGCGACAATGCTGTCAGGAACAATGTCTACGCCCGCAGGGAACTCAGTGTTTAGTGCAAATTGACGCGCTTCATCTTCGTTATTAGCAATAACGCTGATTTCGAAGTCAACTAAATCACCCACAAATGCTTTGTCTTTGTTAGCTGTAAAGGTCACGTCTTTATCAACTTGCTCGATGATCACTGGCACAAAACCAAGATTACCCGCATCTTCAGGGTTGCTACCAATATCAAAGCCACCAAAGTAGATATCGCCCACTTCCATATCAGGTAGGTTATAAGCAAGGTCAAGCTCAAGCTGGTCATAACCCGGTACGCTGCTTGGGCCTGTTACGGTTAATGAACCATTGTCTTCAGTGCTCACAGCTGTTGCAAACGATACTTCGATACCTTCATCAACTTCACCATACGATAGAGTCTGTAGGCTCATGTATAACGTAAAGTACTCACCCGCTTCAGGGTCAACAATATTACAGAAGTTAGTTAGGGTGTAGCTCGTTGACATACAAAGCGTTTCTTCATAAGACGCAATGCCATCACCGTTGCTATCTTTACCCATGAACACAAGTACACGTGAGGTGTCGTTCATGACGCTTGCGCTTAGCATTTTTGCGCCTTCTGGCACTGTCGTCCACTGAATGTGGTTGTTGTTTACAGCTTCGCCTTCACCTTCAGCCTCTACGCTATCGAATGGGTCGCCTGGTGTGGTGTCGTTGAATAGGTGTACTGTTTCAACTTGACCTTTTACTAAGCCGTACGATTGTGTTGTTAGGTTGCTGATTTCATCAGTATTGAATGGACCCACTTTCATCGTTGCAGAACGGCGGTGTGCATCAATTTGAATATACTCAGGTAAACCGGTATCACCAGCGAAAGTCCATACAGGCATTTCTAAAATTGGTGATTCAGGGTTGCTTGAGGTCATTACGATTTGACCTTGGTTACCTGTGTAATCAACAATTTCTTGTGGTGTTGCTTGTTGGCTTGCTTCAACCGTAACAACAATGCTTTGTGTTTCACCTGCTTTGATATCAAAGTTGCTTGGCTCAACACTAATTTTGCTATTACCAATCCAGTTTTCTGTATGAAGTGTCCAGCTTGCGTCTTCTGTCGCTGTAAAGGTTCTGATAAACGTACACTTAAAACCACAGTCATTATCAACCATGTAAGCTGTGTTTAGTGCTTTTTCACGGCCACCAAGGCTTGGGTTAGCTGCATTCATGTTAGCAATGGTTTCATCAAGCAATAGGCCTGCTTTATCAGCACGCTCAACTTGCATTTTACCTGAACCCATTTCAGCAAGAGCAGCATCAAAGCCATCATCGGTGTAGTTGTTTAAGTACTGTGCTAAAGCAACTTGATTGTTTGCAGTTAACATCAATGCTGATTGAATTTGCATTGGTGTCCAATCAGGATGAGATTGTTTTAACAATGCTGCCGCACCGGCAACGTGTGGGCTTGCCATTGATGTACCAGACATAGATTGCCAGTCTGAAGTTGCAGGGTTGCTAGTAAATGGTTGATCGTCTGATGATGGCGCATAGATATCAACACCCGGAGCCGCAAGGTCTACAAGTAAGGTGTCAAAGCCAAAGTATGATGGGCCACGACCAGAGAAGTAAGCAATGCGGTCTTTATCTACAGCATCTACAGTACCTTCGGTTGCTTCAATGGTACCCATGTGGCTGTCGCCTGTGCTTAGCCAGTCAAGTAAGCTCGTACCATCGACGTTTTTAATGTGAATGGTAGGAATAGGGTAAGACACTGAAGGAATCGTGTAGCGATCGTAAAATGATACATGGTTATAAATAATTAAACCTTCAGCACCACCTGCCTCTACGTTCAGCGATTTAGAGTACAGAGGGTAAGAACTACGCTTACATACGACAATCACATCTTGCGCACTTTCGTCGATAGCAGTTGCTGGGTCATCAACTAAATCAAATGTACCCTCAGGGAATGGCTTGTCACAGTTGGCAAGTGCATAGCTTGAACTTTCATTTGGATTTTCAAAATCAGTTGCGGCAACGATTAAACCTTTTAGCTCGTTAAAGTTTACACCTGCACCAGCAAATGGTCCTGGCGCTGCAGTATCGCCACCAGTTAGGTTTTTAAGTTGTTTGTTACCAAAATTGACTTTAGTTGAAGGTGTATGAGCTGCAACTGTGGTTACCCAAGGTGAAGAGTGGTCAGCCGTTGAATATTCAGGGCCGCTGTTACCTGCCGCTACCGCCACAAATACACCGGTTTCAGCCGCATTCATGAACGCTTGCTCAATTGGGTCGCTCCATGGATCTTCTTCAAGGCCACCTAATGAAGCATTCAGTACGTCAACATTATCTATAGCAGCTTGTTCAACAGCAGCTAAGATTGCGCTTGTTGGACAGCCTGCATAAGGGTCACCAGAATTACCTGGCCAACATACTTGGTATGAAATGATATTAGCGTGTGGCGCCATACCTGATACTTGCGGGAAAGTTACATTGGTTTCTAAACCAGATGATTGGCTTTCATACTCAGTCAGTTTGTAAGGAATATCGTAAAGGATATTACCTGCTGCTGTACCTGCAACGTGTGAACCATGGCTATGATAGTCTTCACCATTTTCTGGGCGAGTCTCTTCAAATACAGTATCAACGTAGGCTGCGGTGATCTCAGGGTAAGAATAAACACCAATTAGCTTGTCGTTACACAGATCAGCAAATTCAGCAGTCGCACAGTCACCTAGGTACTTGTCGCCTAGAGGGTTGGTGTGAGTGTAACCGTCGCCGCCTACTGCTGCGAATGATGGGTGATCGGTATTGATACCCGTATCAATGATACCTACAACCGTGCCTTCACCTTTGTTGCTGCTAGGGTTGCTAGCACTTGCGCTCCAAAGTGCAGAAGCACCGGTTTGCTCAATGGTATTGAAAGTATTTAGGCTGTAGACTTTTGAGCGAGTGATCTTCTTAACACCTGCCACTTTAGCAAGTCGCTTCGCTTCATCTTGTGTCATTTGGGTGGTGAAACCGTTTAATGTCACATTGAAAGTGCGCTCAACATTTAGCTGTAAGCCTTGCTGACTCATCGCAGTACTCAGTACTGATTGGCGCTTACTTGCTAGGTGGTTAGCGTAAGTTGCAATCGCAGGCTGCGCCATATTAAGCGTTGAGCGCGTTGTTGCTTGTTGCGTCTGCATTACCACATCTTTAGTGCTCGCAAGCCCTTTAACACCACCGTGGTAAGTCGAAATTGGTGCATCGTCCAGTTGCACGATATAAGTTTGAATACCACTAATATCTTTCTCTGGTGTGAAAACGCGGCTTTGTTTTTTAACTGTGTTATTAACCTTGTCTTCCCACACAAATTCATTGCTAATGGTTTGCTTTGGCGCATAGCCTGCAGGCTGTTCTGGCCATGCTTGGTCATTTAGCGCAGCAGCAGACGTACCTACACCTAAATAAAGTGCAGATGCGACCATCACTGATACTTTTTTCATATTGAACATGTGATCTAACTTCCCTCGAAGGATTATAATTATGAGCTCGCGCAGCGGCGAACGGTTGTAATCAGTAGGGATAGTGTTGAGTTGTGACTATAACATCAATGAAATGTAAACAATTGGCACACACTGTTACAGCTTGGTACATTTTTACCGAAAAACTGTTTATGGAAACAAGATGCTTGCTCTTGCTCCGCTTAAGGTTTGTGCGTTATCTAAGCTAAATTTTGCGTTATTCCATAGGCACAGTTGCTTAACGATTGATAAGCCAAGCCCAACACCTTGGTAGCCTGTTTGGTACACCGAAGCGGTTTTTGAAAATGGCTGCATGAGGCTGGCGCGCATGTGTTCTGGGATCCCTGGGCCATCATCTTCAATCACTAACAAAGTGCCGTTTTCGTATTGTGAAAGCCTGATATGAATTTGCGTTTTAGCAAAGCGGACTGCGTTGCCGAGTAAGTTTTGCAATAAGCGTTGAAAGCTTTGTTTATCAACGCAAATTGCTGTTAATTCGCAGTCAAGACGAATAGCCAAAGGGCTATAGCTTTGAAATTTAGTAATGCAGGGCTGTAATAGCTCGTCTGGGCAGTAGTCTTTCACTAACAAGGTAGGCTCGCATTGTTCGAGCTCGGCATAGGTTAAAAACTCTTCGACTAAAAGCTCAAGTTCAATAATGTCTTGCAACACACTGTGCCGATAAGCGTTGTTATCAACGACTGCTTCGAGAGCGAATTTAGCCCGTGAAATAGGCGTTAAAAAGTCATGAGAAACAGCATTGATCAATTCGCGTTGGCTTTGATTACGGTTATGCAGCGCTAATGCCATGTTATCGAAGGTATCGCCAATGCTCTTTAGCAAGCTAAAACGTGTGAAGTGTACTTGTGCTGTAAAGTCGGCATTTGACATTTTACTACTGGCTTTGCGCAGCTTAGTTAAGTCAAACAGCAGCGGGCCTGTAAAAATCACCACAGCTAAGGCAAGGCTAGAGTAAAACAGAAGGCTTACTAAAGACTGATAACCCTGATCAGCAGGCTGGCTGTAGGGGCCAATGCTTAATAAGGTCTCTCTATCATCTGCAAGTTTATGAAAGTAAAGGTTGTTATTAGCATCGTTAACGCTAATTACCTGACCTGCTAAAAGTGATGCCTGTAATTGTTCACCAAGGTAAAAGTTCGCCAGAGGTGTTTGTTTAATATCAGGGTTATTGGGGGCAAGACTTAAGATGCTTTCTGCTAATTGCTGCTCTGTACTGTAACTCGGTGGGCTTGGAAAATAGGTTTCTAGTAACCAAGCGGCGCTCCCCAGACAAACTGCTAGGGTTAAATACAAATAGCAAAACAGGCGTAGCAAACTGCATTAACCCCACGCTTGTGGAGAAAAAATATATCCTTTACCCCAAACAGTGACGATTTTTTGTGCCGGCACCGCTTCGTCACCGAGTTTTTTGCGTAAGCGACTAATGCGGCCATCGATAGTGCGGCTTTGACCATCATATTTACGGCCAATGGTGCCATCAAATAACTGATCTCGACTGACCAACTGACCCGCTGATTGAGCTAGTTGGATCAGTATTTCGAACTCTGCACTGGTCAATTCAAGTGGCTGGCTATGCAGGTAAGCCTCGCGCTGAATAGTATTAATACTTAAAGAACCAAAGCGAATATTATGCGCATTATGGGTAGTACTTGTTGGCTTAACAGCTTGGCTGCGGCGAATGCTATTGTTAATACGCGCTAATAAAATAGACGGGGAGACAGGTTTGGTTAGGTAATCATCGGCGCCTAGCTCAAGGCCAGTGATATGATCGACTTGGCTCTGCCTTGCGGTCATAAAAATAATTGGCGTATCTTGATATTGTTTTAGTTCTTTAAATACCTCAAAGCCATCTTCTGATCCTAATCCGATATCAAGCAAAATTAGGTCGTACTTTTTGCAGCTTGCTTGGTAACAGGCATGGCAACCACTTTCAAAGTGTTCAACGGTATAGCCATGATCAGTTAAATAGTTAGAGACTAGCTGGGCAAGTTTTAAATCATCTTCAATATATAAAATAGTATGCTGGCTCATCAAAAAATACTCCATGCGATATCACGTCGGCGTTTTTTAACATGCTGGTGGAATAAACTAATTTCAGTGCTTTCTAGTGGCTCTAGCTGTTCGCTAAGTAGCTCTAATACAATGTTACGATTGTTTTGCACTGTGATTGCAAAGTTTTGCCCTTGATTTGGCTTTTGGCAGAACAGCCTAATTTGTTGATCAGTAACACGAATGCACACCGTTTCGCTGACTTCGGTATACCAATTAATCGATACATCCATCACGCAATCTTGCTCTACTGTTACACTGTTTTCTGGTGTTGCCTCGATATAACCGGCTTGTGCGAATGTACTGCCAACAAACGCGAGGCTACAAATGAATAAGAGTGAAAAAAGCTTCGTACGCAACATCATCAGTAATTCCATGCAAAGCCAGCATAAAAAGACAGTAAGTTGCTGTCATCGATAAGCGGGCTATCGGCAATACCCGATGATAAACGTTGGTATTTTATATCGCTGATAAATTGCCATTGTTGATTAAACTGATATTGGTAACTGGCTTTTAGATTGTACTTTTGACTAGAGTGACCTAAAAAAGGGCTAAATCCGGCTCGTATTTCTTGTTGTGCGCTGCCATAGTAGTAATCCACTAAACCAGCGCTTAAATGTTGTATTTCTGCGCCGAGCAAAACTAGATGCTGATCAAACAAAAACAAGCGCTGTGCAGACAATGCGCCCTGTAACCCTTTGTGATAGTTGGTGAGTTCCATTGACCAATACGCGCTAAAACGCCAGCTTTGCCAGTCAACGATAGCTTCAATACCGCTCATGGCAGACAGTTTACGTTTAGATATTTTAGTAATATCACCGCGGCGTTTTATCACCGCTGGTGTTTCGATACCTGAACCGGGTGGTGGCGGTGTCATTGAGGGGCGGCCGCCGGTTGTTCTAATCGCGGTCAGTGCTGCTGAGTGTTTAGCAAAATACAGCCCGTCTTCATTGAGTTGGGTGAATAACGACACTTGATAGTTATCGCCCCACACGGGTGTCCAAGCAAACTGAGTATTTGCAAATGAAAAGTCACCGGTAAATACCTCAATGCGCGGTAGGGCATAAAGAGGAATGTCGTCTTTTTTATAAACCGGGTTGTCGAGTTGACCATAACCTAAGCTTAAACCAATGCTTACTCCTTCATCTGCTAAATAAGCAGAGTCAGTGCTGCTTGCCATTGGTGAAAGGCAAAATGCACTAATTAGAAATAAAACTCGTAGCCCAAGTGAGCAACTACCTAGAACAGTCACAAATAAACAACCTTAATGAAAAAACTTGTTAACATTAAGTTGTTATTAATGGCTTGAACAATGAAATAATGTACCAAATTGTAGCAAGGTCTGGTTTTTGTAACCTAAATTAGTTAAGCAAATTGCTTGATAAATAAGCATATTTCACTAATTTGGTTTGGTTATTTTGAGTGGTGTCGTCATTTCTTTAGTTAGAAAAAGTTATTAACAATAAAATGGTGTTAAAACCTGCGCTTAGCGGTACAAAATGGCCCTAAATACACGTCATTACTGGCATGGCGGTTTATTAAGTTGCTATTTGGGTGAGTTTTTGCGATATTATTTATATTATAATATTAACAGGAAGCTAATAAGATGACTCTGCCTAGTTCTCAATCTGCAAATGCTATTCGCATACTTGCTGTCGATGCCGTTCAACAAGCTAACTCTGGCCACCCAGGTGCGCCTATGGGTATGGCTGATATTGCAGCGGTATTGTGGCAAAACTTTCACCGCCATAACCCATTAAACCCAGACTGGTCTAACCGTGACCGCTTTGTGTTATCAAATGGCCATGGTTCAATGCTTCAATATGCATTGTTACACCTAAGCGGTTATGACGTAAGCATCGAAGATATTAAGCAATTCCGTCAGCTTCACTCTAAAACACCGGGTCACCCAGAATATGGTTACACACCGGGTGTTGAAACAACTACGGGCCCATTAGGTTCTGGTATTGCTAACGCAGTTGGTATGGCAATCGCTGAAAAAACCTTAGCAGCGCAATTCAATAAGCCAAAGTTTGATATCGTTGATCACTTCACTTACTGCTTCATGGGTGACGGCTGTCTAATGGAAGGTATCTCGCACGAAGCATGTTCGCTGGCAGGTACATTAGGCCTAGGTAAACTAATCGCATTTTGGGATGACAATGGCATCTCTATCGATGGTGAAGTAGAAGGTTGGTTCACCGACGATACGCCTGCACGTTTTGAATCTTACGGTTGGCAAGTTATTCGTGATGTTGATGGTCACGATATGAATGCAATTGCAGGTGCAATCGAAGCGGCACAAAGCAACACTACGCAACCAACACTAATCTGTTGTAAAACAGTGATTGGTTTTGGCTCGCCAAATAAATCAGGTAGCCACGACTGTCACGGTGCACCACTGGGTCACGACGAAATCGCAGCAGTACGTGAGAAGCTAAACTGGCCACACCCAGCATTTGAAGTTCCACAAGAGGTTTATAACGAGTGGAATAATCAAGCGAAAGGCCAAGAGCTTGAAGGTGCATGGCAGCAAAAGTTTGCAGCTTATAGCAAAGCACATCCTGAACTTGCAAAAGAATATACACGTCGTGTTCTTGAAAAAGCATTACCAGCTAACTTCGCTGAATTAGCTGATGAGTACATTGCTAAATGCCAAGCTGATATGCAAAACATTGCGACACGTAAAGCATCACAAAATGCGATCACTTTCTTTGCTAACCAGCTTCCAGAATTAATGGGTGGCTCAGCTGACCTTGCAGGTTCTAACTTAACCTTATGGCCAGAAGCAAAAGGTTTACAAGATGCAGCTGATGGTAACTACGTATTCTATGGCGTACGTGAGTTTGGTATGAGCGCAATCATGAATGGTATTGCATTGCATGGTGGCTTCATTCCATTTGGCGCAACTTTCTTAATGTTTATGGAATACGCACGTAATGCAGTACGTATGGCAGCATTAATGAAAGCGCAAAGCATTTTTGTGTATACCCATGACTCTATCGGTCAAGGTGAAGATGGCCCAACTCACCAACCAATCGAGCAAATCGCTAACCTTCGCATGACACCAAATATGACTGCATGGCGTCCGTGTGATGAAACTGAAACAGCAGTAGCTTGGCGTCAATCGTTATTAAAAGAAACAGGCCCAAGTTCACTGATTTTCAGCCGTCAGGGTACCAAAGCAATGGCACGTGATGCACAGCAAGTTGCTGACATTGCAAAAGGGGGTTATGTACTTGTTGATAGCGAACAAGCTGCAGAGCTTATCCTTATTGCAACGGGTTCTGAGGTAGAGTTAGCTGTGAATGCTGCTGCTGAGCTAAAAGCACAAGGCAAGCAAGTTCGCGTGGTATCTATGCCATCAACGAATCAGTTTGACAGCCAAGATAAAGCATACCGTCAAAGCGTGTTACCAGCTGGTACACCTAAGATTGCTGTTGAAGCTGCACACCGTGACTTCTGGTTCAAGTATGTTGGCCAAGATGGTGATGTACTAGGCATGGAGACATTTGGTGAGTCAGCGCCTGGCGCAGTACTGCTTGAGCACTTTGGTTTCACAGTGGCAAACCTAGTTGCAAAAGCAAACGCATTACTTGCTGAATAATGTGACTGGCTAAAAATTATCGTAATCGCAACACGATAAGCCTGCTTTTACTAAAAGGCAGGCAATAAAAAAGCCCGCAAACTTTGGTTTGCGGGCTTTTTGCTGCTTAAACAATCGGTTTAAACTAATTCGCTTAAGATTGACTCTAGTTTCTCTTGGTCAATTGCGAACTGACGAATACCTTGGCTTAGCTTTTCAGTAGCCATGGCATCTTCATTCATTTCCCAGCGGAAAGCTTGCTCAGTCATTGCAGCTGGCGCTTCTGCTTTTTCTGTTGCTGGTAATAGTTTTTGAGTTAATGGTGCGTCAGTTGCAGCTAGTTCAGCAAGTAACTTAGGGCTTATAGTTAAACGGTCACAACCTGCTAATTCTTGGATTTCACCGATGTTACGGAAGCTTGCGCCCATTACAATCGTGTCATAGCCGTGCTTTTTGAAGTAGTTGTAGATATGCGTTACTGACTTAACGCCCGGATCGTTAGCACCGTCGAAATCAGCGCTTGCATCTTGTGCTTTGTACCAGTCAAGAATACGACCAACGAATGGTGAAATTAGGTAAGCACCTACTTCGGCACAAGCGCGTGCTTGAGCAAATGCAAATACCAGCGTTAGGTTACAACGGATACCTTGCGCTTCAAGTACCTTAGCTGCTTGAATACCTTCCCATGTTGAAGCAATTTTGATTAACACGCGCGATGTGTCGATACCTTGCTCTTTATATAAAGCAACAAGCTCAAGTGCTTTATCAACAGTTGCTTGAGTATCAAATGATAAACGCGCATCAACTTCGGTTGAAACTAAACCTGGCACTTGCTCCATTAATTTAGAGCCAATTAATACTGCTAGCTTATCAGCTGCTTTTGTTACAACTTCTGCTGTGTCACTGCTTTGTGCTTTTGCCCATGATACGGCTTCTGCAGCAAGTGGGCGATATTTCTCAATTTGAATCGCGTTTAAGATTAGTGATGGGTTTGTTGTAGCATCTTGCGGTTTATATTCGTTGATTGCTTCAAAATCACCCGTGTCAGCAACAACGGTTGTTACTGCTTTAAGTTGTTCTAATTGACTAGACATAGTTATCCCATTCTTATCATACAAAAGTTAATGTAGTGGCTTTAACCTATTATTTGTGCTGAAAAAACAATCTAATCTACCAGAGAAACTGCGCAATAAATCGCCCGCCAGCAGCAAATAATCCTGTTAATAATATTTTTATAATACCTTTACAATCTGGTATTGTTGATATTATCATACAAATAAAGATAATGACTAACAATGTTAGTAAGCAATTAGTGAAAGGTAATTATGTCTCGTTATACGTTGGGATTAGACTACGGGTCGGACTCGGTAAGAGCATTACTCGTTGATGTTGCGACTGGTGAAGAACTTGCCAGCCATTTAGTAAACTACCCGCGCTGGGCACAAGGTTTATACTGTGACCCAAGTAAAGATCAGTTTCGTCAGCATCCACAAGACTATATTGATAGCCTTGTAGAAGTAGTTAATGGTCTTTGGTCACAAGTTCCAGCAGGTACTGCAGACAAAGTAGTGGGTATGAGCTTTGATACGACAGGCTCAACTCCTGTAGCAATTAATAGCCAAGGTACACCACTGGCATTAACTGAAGAATTTGCAGAAAACCCAAATGCAATGTTCATTTTGTGGAAAGACCATACGTCTATTAAAGAAGCAAATGAAATCACTGAAGCTGCAACTAACAACGATGTGAACTACCTTTCACACATGGGCGGTATCTACTCTTCTGAGTGGTACTGGGCCAAAGCATTACATATTTTCCGCGTTGATAGCAGTGTTAAAGCAGCCACATATTCATGGGTTGAGCACTGCGATTGGATGACCGCGCTAATGTGCGGCACAACACACCCTGAAGCATTAAAGCTAGGTCGTTGTGCAACGGGCCACAAACAAATGTGGAACGAGCAGTGGGGCGGTTTCCCACCAAACAGTTTCTTCAGCAATATCGATCCACTATTAGATGGTGTTGTTGATACGTTAAATGCAACTACAGAGCCAAGCGACCAAGTTGCTGGCAACTTAACTGCAGAGTGGGCCGAGAAGCTAGGTTTACCACAAGGTATCGTGATTGGTTACGGTGCATTTGACTGTCACATGGGCGCAGTAGCAGCCAATGTTCGCCCTGGTGTTCTAACCAAAGTAATGGGTACTTCAACTTGTGACATCACAGTAACGTCTAAAGAACAACTAGGTGATACTTGCGTTAAAGGTATCTGTGGTCAAGTTGATGGCTCAGTAATCCCTGGGTTAATTGGCCTAGAAGCCGGTCAATCTGCATTCGGTGACTTATACGCATGGTTCAAAAACCTAGTACTTTGGCCAACCCGCCAACTTACAAATCTATCTGACGCTGAACAAGCGTTAGTTAACAAGCTAGAAGATTCAATCTTAGTTGATCTATCAAAAGCAGCGGCAGCACTGCCTGTAACAAGCAACGATGTAACTGCGCTTGATTGGGTAAATGGTCGTCGTACGCCAGATGCTGACCAAAGCGTTGCCATGGCATTAACAGGCTTAAAAATGGGCACTGATGCACCTAAGTTCTTCAAAGCACTTGTTGAAGCAACTGCGTTTGGCGCACGTGCTATCACTGAGCGTTTCCGTAGCGAAGGCGTACCAATCGAGTCAGTGGTTGTTATCGGCGGTATTTCTAAAAAATCAGACTACGTAATGCAAACTTGTGCTGATGTTTGGAACTGCCCAATCGACGTTTTAGAAAGTGAGCAAAGCTGTGCATTGGGTGCGGCAATTATGGCTGCGGTTGCTGCGGGTGAGCACGCAACAGTGGCAGATGCTCAAAAAGTTATGGCGTCGTCTGTATGTCATCAGTATTTACCAAACCCTGAGCGCGTTGCTGTGTATGACGAGCTTTATGCCAACTACCAAGCACTTGCAAGCTATGTAAACGGAGACAAAGCATGAGTTTTACTGAACTAAAACGTGAAGTCTATGAAGCGAACATGGAGCTGCAACGTCGTGGCTTAGTAATTTATACCTTTGGTAACGTATCGCAAATCGACCGCGACAAAGGCGTTATTGCGATTAAACCAAGTGGTGTTTCGTACGACCAAATGAAAGCCGAAGACATGGTGATCGTCGACCTTGAAAACAACATTGTTGAAGGGTCTATGCGTCCGTCTTCTGACACCAAAACACATGTTCATTTATATCGCCACTTTGATTCAATTGGCGGTGTAACACACACGCATTCGACCTATGCAACTGCATGGGCGCAAGCAAAACAAAGCATTCCTTGCCTTGGCACAACTCACGCTGACTATGTACACGGTGACATCACCTGTACTCGTGAGTTAACCGATGAGCAAGTGAATGGCGATTATGAATTAGAAACCGGTATTCAAATTACTGATGCGTATCAAGACCGCGATCCGAAAGCTGCACCTATGGTGATTGTTGCGGGTCATGCGCCTTTCACGTGGGGTAAAGATGCCGCTCAGTCTGTATACCATGCCGCGTTACTCGAAGAGATTGCACGCATGGCGTATTTAACACGCACTTTAGATCCACACGCAGCTGAACTTAAAAAAGCAGTGATGGATAAACATTATCTACGTAAGCACGGTAAAAACGCGTATTACGGTCAGAGCAAATAGCAAGAATTTAGAGGATTATTAACATGACGACGATGACGAAAGAAGTCTGGTTTGTTACCGGCTCACAACATCTTTATGGTCCTAAGGTGTTAGAAACGGTTGCCAAAGACAGCGAAGCAATTGTAGCGGGCTTAAACAGCGAAGCTAATCTACCAGTAAACTTGGTATGTAAGCCTACCGTTAAGTCACCTGAAGAAATTCACGCTGTTTGCCAAGCGGCAAATACGGATCCTAACTGTGTTGGTTTAGTTTTATGGATGCACACTTTCTCTCCTGCGAAAATGTGGATTGCTGGCCTAAGCGAATTACGTAAGCCTTGGTTACACCTTCATACTCAGTTCAATGCAGCCCTTCCTTGGTCTGACATCAACATGAACTACATGAATACGCACCAAAGTGCACACGGTGACCGTGAGTTCGGTTTCATCGGTACTGTAATGCGTAAAGAGCGTAAAGTTGTTGCAGGTCACTGGCAACGTGCTGACGTACAACAGCAGTTAGATGACTGGTGTCGTGCGGCAAAAGGTTGGGCAGAAAGCCAAACACTTAAGGTTGCGCGTTTTGGCGACAACATGCGTCAAGTTGCGGTTACTGAAGGTAACAAAGTTTCAGCGCAAATTACTTTTGGTTATGAAGTACACGCCTTTGGTGTCGCTGAGCTTGTAAAAGTGGTTGATACTATCACTGAAGAAGAAGTTGATGCACAGTTAGAGCTTTATAAGCAAGACTACGTAATTGCTGACGAAACTCTACAAGACGATTACGCAGTGAAAATGCTACGCAACGAAGCACGTTTAGAGCTTGGTATGGAGCGTTTCTTAGAGAAAGGCGGCTTTAAAGCATTCACTAACTGTTTTGAAGACTTATCAGGTCTTTCTGGTCTTCCAGGTCTTGCTACACAGCGCCTAATGTCGAAAGGCTATGGTTACGGTGGTGAGGGTGACTGGAAAACAGCTGCTATGGTTCGCATCATGAAAGTAATGGGTGAAGGCCGTGACGGCGGTTGTTCATTCATGGAAGATTACACTTACAACATGGGTGAGACTGACCAAGTACTTGGCGCGCACATGTTAGAAGTGTGTCCTTCAATTGCAGCACAAAAACCACGTCTTGAAGTTCACCAGCACACTATCGGTGTTAAATGTGATGTAGGTCGTTTATTGTTTACTGCAAAACCGGGTGCTGCAATCAACGTATCACCAATTGATATGGGTAACCGTTTCCGTATTCTTATTAACGAAGTAGATACAGTGGCTCCGCCAGCTGATTTACCTCACTTACCGGTTGCTTCAGCGCTTTGGGAACCAAAACCAAACCTATCTGTAGCATCAGCTGCATGGATCCACGCCGGTGGTGCACACCACACTGCATACAGCCAAGCAGTAACAACCGATATGATTATCGATTTTGCTGAAATGGCTGGCGTTGAAACTATGATCATCGATAACGATACGACGATCCGTGGTTTCAAAACAGAGCTTCGTCATAACGCAGCTTACTACATGCTAAAACGTGGCGTGTAAGAATTAGTACTTTATGTACTAGAACGTGCTGTGTGTGAGCACGTTCACCCCAAATTTTGTTGTCGATTAAGCCAGTGATGAGCCTCGCTCTTCGCTGGCTTATGCTATTGTGAAGCGAAACATTTTAGGAGTAGATATGATCGATTTAAGCGCCTACCAAGGCATTATTTTTGATATGGATGGCACCTTAATTGACTCAATGGGCAGTCACTTACAGGCATGGCAAAAAGCTTGCGAAGCCTATGGCTACCCATTCGATTACGACTACATGTACAGCTTAGGTGGCATTCCGACCGTTAAAACAATTGAAATGCTTAACGAAAAATTTGGTTTAGAGCACGACCCTCTGGTTGTGGCACAAGATAAACACCAGTTTTGGGTTGATTTACAGCACCAACCGCTAGTGATTGACGAAACCGTCGCAGTACTTGAAAAGTACCATGGTGTATTACCTATGGGCGTGGGCACAGGTGCTGACCGCGAACATGCAATTGATCATCTAACTGATACCAATTTAATAAATAAAATTGGCGCGTTAGTGACTGCCAGTGATGTAAGTAAAGGTAAGCCAAATCCTGAAACATTCTTAAAAGTAGCAGAGCAGTTAGGTGTTGAGCCAAGCCAATGCGTGGTGTTTGAAGACACGCAAATTGGTTATCAAGCTGCCAAAAGTGCGGGAATGGATTGCATCATGGTGAAAGACGGAAAAATCCAACTTTAGCGATTAAAGTTGCAATGACACCCTTATTTGTATTATAAAACTATAAATACAATTACAAAAAGGTTATTCATATGTCATTGCAATGTGTTTTCCAAGGTTTAAAAACAACTCATCAAACAGCCAGTTCGAACACGAAAAAGTCGCGCGGGCTTTATGCATTGTTGGTGACATGTGGGATTGCCTTTACACCAGCTTGTGCTCATCAAGGAGACAATATGACTACTTCCCCTTCAGCATCAATGACGGCCTATGGCGTACTGGCAGATCAAACGCCAGTTAATCAAGTAACGCTGACTAACAGCAATGGTATTAGCGTTGATGTAATCAACTACGGCGGCATTATCACGCGTATTGAAACACCTGATGCAAAAGGCGAAATGGGTAATATTGTACTGGGTTTAGATAACCTAGAAGCATACACAAAAGCGACAACTTACTACGGTGCAATCATCGGTCGTTTTGGTAACCGTATCGCAAACGGTAAATTCACGTTAAATGGCACTGAATACCAATTAGCAACCAACGATGGTGACAACCACTTACATGGTGGTGTGCAAGGTTTCGATAAAAAAGTGTGGAACATGACACCGTTCACGACGCAAAACAGTGCTGGTGTTACCTTAAGCTTAGTGAGCCCTGATGGCGACCAAGGCTACCCGGGTGAAGTGACGACTGAAGTAACTTACACGCTAACGAACAACAACACGTTAGATATGCAGTTTATTGCTACAACAAGCAAGCCTACCATCATCAATATGACGCAACACAGCTACTTCAACCTAGCTGGTAAAGGCGACATTCTTGATCACCAAATACAAATTAACTCAAAAGCAATTACCCCTGTGGATGGCGGCTTGATCCCAACTGGTGAGTTGATGGATGTTGCAGGCACACCGTTTGACTTCCGTACTGCTAAAGCAATCGGTCAAGATATCAAAGCAAGCAACGAACAACTGAAACTTGGTAAAGGTTATGACCATAACTTTGTGCTTAAAGACACGCCAAGCAATGAACTAATTGAAGCTGCTACGGTTTACGAAGCAAACTCTGGCCGTACGTTAACAGTTTACACAGAAGAGCCTGCAGTACAGTTTTATTCAGGTAACTTCTTAGATGGTAGTACTCAGCAAGCGTCTGGCTTAGTGCATAATTTCAGAAGTGGTTTTTGTTTAGAGCCACAGCATTTCCCTGATGCACCAAATCAGCCAACGTTCCCAAGCACAACATTATTACCGGGTGACGTGTATTCAACACGCATCGTGTACGAATTTGGTACAAAATAAAGGAACACAATCGTGAAAACAACAAAGCTTAAAAGCGCAATGCAAAAGGCTGGCTTAGCCAGCGTATTTGCCTTGTCGTTTGGTGCACTGACTGGTTGTCAGACTACAGCTGAAGACAACACAGCTAAGAAAACTGACGTGGCAGCCACAGAAAAAGCGCCAATCCAAGATAATGGTATTTTTACCAACCCACTTTTTCCTAATGGCGCCGATCCATGGCTTGAGTACTGGGATGGTAACTATTACCTAACCACAACAACATGGACATCTGAGTTAGTGATGCGTAAATCACCAACACTAGCTGGCCTTGCTGATGCAACACCAGTCAATGTTTGGTCTGATTCAAATCCTGAGCGCTGTTGTAACTTTTGGGCGTTTGAGTTCCACCGCCTAAAAGGACCAAACGGCTACCGTTGGTACATGATGTACACAGCCGGTACTGATGGCACTTTAGATAACCAACACTTAAATGTATTAGAAAGTGCTGGTGACGATCCTATGGGTCCATACGAATACAAGGGCGCATTAATGCCTAACGTATGGAACATCGACGGTAACTACTTAACATACAAAGACAAGCTATATGTGATCTACTCACAATGGCAAGGCGATCAGCAATTAAACATTATTGCTGAAATGGAAGATCCGTGGACACTGAAAGAGAACTCACCGCATACGGTGATTACGCGTCCTGAGCTAGATTGGGAAATCAGTGGTCGTAAAGTAACTGAAGGTGCTGAAATTTTACAGCATAATGGTCGTACGTTTATGACGTACTCAGCAAGCTTCTGTAATACTCCTGATTACAAACTAGGTATGCTTGAGCTTGTTGGTGACGACCCACTTAAAGCGAGCAGCTGGAAAAAATACGACAAGCCAGTATTTGAGCGTACAGAAGAAGTGTTTGGCCCAGGTCACAACGGCTTTTTCACATCGCCAGACGGTACAGAAGACTGGTTAGTTTATCACGGTAATGATTCGGTAGAGCACGGTTGTAGTGCGACTCGTTCATTACGTGCGCAAAAATTTACTTGGAACGACGATGGCACGCCAAGCTTTGGTAAACCATTAACACCAGGCGTTGAAGTAGCTCCGCCATCAGGTGAATACGGTCCACTGGTAACGCGAGTACAAGGTCAGCGCTATCAATTAGTGAATGCAACAAGTGGCTTATGTTTAGACATCGCAGCTGATCCACAAGATGCACGTGCTGTGCAACGTCAGTGTGCAAGCACCAATGGTCAATGGGTTATTGATGCAACAACAGATGGTTTTGTTCGTTTAGCTAACCGTGAAGACAGCAAGTTCTTAGAGCTTGAAAGCTGTAATGACGCAGATAACGCTAAAGTACAATCTGCAGCATGGCGTAATAACTTCTGCCAGCAATGGAAAGTAGCACCAAGCACAGATGGTAATGTATCTATTACTAACCGTTACACAGGCAAACCATTAGCGGTTGCTGGTTGTTCTGCTGCACAAAACCAAGCGGTTTTACAGCAAAGTGACGCAACAGCGTGTGGTGATTGGCAATTACGCCCAATGGGTAGTGTTGTAGTATTAAGCCAGCAAAGTGGTAAAGCACTTAGCGTGGCGGATACAGTTAAAGCAGGTACCAATGTTGAGCAACAAGCTTACACGCATAAAGATGCACAGCAATGGTTCTTCACACCAACAGATACTGGCTATGTAAGCCTTAAACAAAGCGCTGACAGCGAGTTCTGTGCTGCGGTAGCTGATAACGCCTTAGTACCAGGTGCCAACGTAGAAATGGCCTCTTGTGCAGCGAAAACAGCACAGTGGCGCATTGCTCCAGTAGAAGGTGGTGGTGTGATGCTTATCAACCGCTACACAAAACAAGCGCTTGGCTTAAGTAACTGTGGTTTAGCTGAAAACACTAACTTCGCACAACAACCTGATTTAGGTAACAAGTGCCAAGTGTTCCATCTGCGTGAACCAAATTAAGTTATAAGTAAAAAATCGACTCAACCAAAGCCACTTCATTTATGAGTGGCTTTTTTTGTGGCTGTCAGCTGCAAGTTAGCGAGAGTAAAGTTAGCGAGAGTAAAGTTCCAAGCCGAGTGGTATGTTGGTGATATGTCTGTCTGCTCGTAGGGTGTTGATTTCATGACGCGGCAAGCAAGCGTGACGCCTACCACACTACTTGCCCTGCTCATTCTTCGGGTAGGTTGGTTTGAGCGAAGCGAAACCCAACATAATCCATCAAAACCTTCTCATGCCTCTGCATTGCATATAAAACCCCACGTAGGAGGTACTTTAGTGCCGAATTTTGTCCATCACATAATCTTCACGGCTAAAGCCTTTCTACAATGCAATCCTAGAACCTAGAACCTAGAGCCTAAAACCTAAATATAACCCCTAATTAATAAAATAACCGATAGGTTGCCACTGGCCACTATTTTTGCTGAGGCTAATTGTTTCAATGGCCTGCTCTTTATTCATAAATTGGCTTTGAAACTGAATGATCACGTATTCACCATCAGGAAGAGAGGGTAAAGAGTCATAATTCATCAGGCTTAAATTCTTACGTAAAACCACCTTGCCAAGCGGTACCCGAACTTGTTTTAACGCTTTACTCCAGTTGCTTTGTGGCATCGCTTGTTTAAATAATAAGTCTGCTTGCTGCCAACTTTGCTGATACTGACCGTTGTCGATTAACGTAAGCCAGCTTTTAGCGCGATGAATAACTTCGAGCTCCTCAGCATTTGCACAAAAGCAGCTTAAAAAAATGATTAGTAAGAGCGTTTTTCTCATAGCAATTCCATTTACTTGTTGTTTATTGAATTCGTCTTGAAGTGTTTTTATGTTACGGCGACGAACAATAAATACTATTCATCAATTGTGCGGTTTATTTTCCCGCAGATAAGCATTTTGACTGCCGATAAATCTTACAGCACATAGCTCAAGGTGCTTTGCGCTGCTCTAAATTAATCGATCAGATAGCCTAGTGGGTGCCAGCCATCGGCGGCTTTGCTAAGGCTGAGCGTTTCAACTACAGCCTCTTTATTCATAAACTCGGTTTGAAACTTGACCACTAAATACTCACCATTTGGCAGGCCGGGTAATGAGTTATATTCTGCTGTGCCAAAATAGGTGCGAGACATAACTCGGCCTAAAGGAACGCGTATTTGATCTAAGGCCATTTGCCAGCGAGCTTTGGGCGTGGTGTTTTGAAAGACCTGATCAGCTTGCTGCCAGCTCTCGTGGTACTCTCCTGAATCGACCAAGGTTAACCATGCTCTCGCTGTTGAAATAGGGCTTGTTTCTTCAGCTGAGGTGAAAAAGCACACCAATAATGATGCCAGTAAAAACAGTTTTTGTAGCGTAAATCCATTTACAGAAAGTAATAAAATTTGACGCATAAGACGCCCTCACTTCGTTCATAGGGTGAATTCATAATACGAATGAGTTGGTTAATTTCTATACTGAAAAAGTACTAGAGAAGGCTTTTTGGTGGGATTTAAGTGTTGTTTTTTATTTGAGCGATCTTTGCAATTGAGTTCGAAAAGTGGCGATGTAGTTTAGATTGTTAAGTTTATATTGTTGATTTATTAAACAAAACAATTCGTTTTAATAGCTACAAAATGTAACGACAATGACCATAAATAACACTTGTTTTTGCTGCTAAGGAAGTTTCGTATTTGCATGCTCGATATTTCAGAGCCCGCATAGTTACTGGGTTTTTGACCCTTTTTGGGTTTTCAGAGAGGAGTTAGCGAGGGGAAAGTTAGCAAGGGAAAAGTTAGAAAGGGAAAAGTTAGAAAGGGAAAAGTTAGAAAGGGAAAAGTTAGAAAGGGAAAAGTTAGAAAGGAGAAAATTGGCTATAGCCGTGAAGGCACAGTCCAAACCTAAAAGCCATTATTCACAGGTTGGAAGCCTTGCTATTTGTCGTCACTTGAAAATCCCGATAATGCAAACTACCCTCAACGGTGAACCAATAGGGGTAAACTTTATATGGATAGTTCGCTTAATTTATTACGAAAAAAAGCTGAAAAGGAGCTGAATCAAGCAACACTTGAAAGCAATGTTGTTTTGGTTGAAGACAGTGATCTTGATTTTACTGTTATCAACAAAGTGCTATCACCTAAGTACAATCTCAGGCGCTTCTCATCAGCCGAGCAATTGTTAGAGCTATTAGGTGATTTAAAGGTCTCACTTTTTTTACTTGATTACCGGTTGCCAGGTATGGACGGGATTGATCTGTGTCAGAGCATTCGCAGTGTTCCTGCGTTTGAGCATACACCCATAATCATGTTAACTGGCGAAGCCTATGCAAGCTTTGAATATAAATTTTGGGACGCAGGATGCAATGATTTTATTGCTAAACCTTACAGTGCAGTAACACTGCAAAAGCGTGTAGAAAAAGAACTAAAATACAGTGCCTTGCTTGAGCAACATAAAGAAGCCTCAATGATTGACTCGCTCACTAAAGTTTTTAATCGACGCTATTTAGAGGTGGTGATGAATCAACTGAGTGCAAGACATGAGTCACCCGAAGTCTCTGTGTTATTACTGGATATTGATTATTTTAAAAAATATAACGACCGTTATGGCCATTTGGCTGGTGATGCAGCGCTTGTATCAGTTACTAACACAGTCAAAAGAGCATTAGCACGCGACACTGACTTTATTTCACGTTGGGGTGGTGAGGAGTTTGCCATAGTTCTTCCGCACACTAATCATGATGGTTGTCAGTTGGTGGCAAAACGAATAATAGACCTATTGCACGAAGAGCATATACCCCATGAAGACTCACCGAGTGGTTATTTAACTATTTCAATTGGTGGGGTGACTGTTCCGGAATCTCCAAGAGACTGGAAGACACTTTTCTTAAAGGCTGACGAAAATCTGTATGAAGCCAAAGAGAACGGGCGTAATCAATACTGTTTAAAGCCTAAAGCCTAAAGCCTAAAGCCTAAAGCCTAAAGTTTTATACTAAGACATTCATTAGCACTCCAGGGTCGCTGATACCAGCTTCTTTTAGCGCGTCGCTAATTGATTGGCTAAGAGACATTATTTGCGTTTGGATTTCCATAACCATCTTGGTCTGCGTTTCAACTTGCACTTTTACAGCTTCGTCTTGTTGGTTTTTGAGCGCTTGCAGTTTGGCTAATTGCTCTTTGGCAAGTTCGAGTTGTTCTTTGAGCTTTTCGAGTTGCTCAACCATTTTGCGAATATGCGCGGGGAGTTCGCTAGATACTTCTTCTTTTTGAGCGGTCTCTGTTTCACGACCAGAGAGTTTATTCATCTCTTGGCTGCTGAGTTTGTAGCCTACTTTTGAACTGGTATTACTGCTTGCTGTATCTGCGTTTGAGATAGTTAACGCATTTGCTAATGAGTTAATAGCCATAACGATTGAGTTTAAAGGTAAAGATAGCTATGTATCGGCAAGGGGTACTAAAGCTTTAGAAAAAAGCCGGGTTTTCACCCGGCCTTTCCAGACAACAAATAGTTGAGGTGAGGCAGCTCACCTCACTTTGTTACTCCTGTGCAGCAGCTGCATCAAAGAGTGCTTTTATTTCTTCAGCGCTAATCGCACCGTTGAAAATTTTCAGTTCATCGATAGCACCGTTATAAGGTGTATCCCAGTAGTTAACACCGAGTGCAAACTCATTTGTTTCACCAGGAACCGTGAATACACGCGGGAAGCCATCGGTTTCTAGCTGTAATTCACCGTTAACATACATCTTCAACACATCACCGTTCGTACCATCAACAGTGAATGCAACATGTGTCCATTCTTTTGCTGGAATACGGCTATCTAGTTCTGCATTATCGAAGAAGGCGCCGTTATTTGCCCATAAACGAGTTAGGCCTGTACCAGCCATAGATGGCACATAACTTAACCAAGAGCCTGCACTTGCACCTGCGAAGAACGCTGTAGTGTAATCAGTGAAGGTTTCAGGTTTTAACCACATAGATACTGAGTAGTCATTGGTCGTGATTAGGTTATCCGGTAAACGAACACCTGAACCTTCAAGGAATACTGCTTGACCTATGATACCGTCAACAAAAGTTACGTTACCACCAGTGTTGTTGATGAAACCACCCGTTGGTTTACCCGCTGCATATGCACCGTTTAATGCACTTAAGTCACCTTCGAAGCTGTATTCAGCAGGTGCAAGTGATTTTAAGGTTACATCGAATGACTTAGTATCAGTAAAGTCTTTGTAGTTAATAGTTGCAGTTAATGTCACTACTTGGTCGCCAGCAGAGGCGCTAGGTTGTGTCACAACAGCTGTGCCATTAACCGGTTTTAAGTACTCTTCGTTGTTTGACGTCCAGCTAATACCAGATACAAATGGACCTACACGCGGTAACTCAAAGCTTTCACGTACTGCCGATACATCACCTAAATCAAGCGCGTCAGTAATGAAGCTCTCGAATTTAGTCGGATCTGTCAGGTTATTGATAGCCGCACCATTAATGTCTAGACCGTTTAGCGCGTAGTCATAAACGATGAATTCATCAATTTGACCTTGGAAAGGTAAATCCCAGCCGTAGTTCACACCAAGGGCAAAGTTACCTGTTTGTTCGCTAAAGAAGTCAGGGCGAGGCATCGAACCTGCACGTACACCATCACGATAAAGTGTTGCAGTGCCATTAGCATAAGTGATTGCAATATGATTCCAATCCATTACCGCTGGAGAGTCAGAGATGATTTGGTTCCACATATCTGTGCCATCATCAGCTAAGTAACGGCTCCAAAGCATTGGTGTTGTTGTAAAGTGAGTACTACCCGGGATCAAACTCATCCAACGTGCATCAGAGGTTGATGCGAAGAATGTAGGCGTGAAGTTAGTTAGTACTGTTGGCTTAAACCAATACGAAATAGTGTACTCATCGCCTGTTACTAACTCATCAGGTAAACGAACACCCGTTGCACCATCAAAATTAAATGCTTTACCTGTTTGACCTTCTGCGTATGCAGCTGTACCAGCACCCACATTTAACATGTTGTTATCTGTTACACCCGCATCATCAAGGTTACCTAAGCCATCACTGAGTGAATCTTCAAATGCATAGTGTGCAATCGCATTTTTAAACTCTGGGCGCGCTTCTAGATTTACATTAAATGTTTTAGTCGTGCTTTCACCGTTTAAAGAGATATTAGCCGTTAAAGTAACCGCTTTATCACCACGATCTGGCGTTGGAATGAATACAGAGCCTTCACTGGTGATGTAGTATTCATCACTGCTTTCCCAGTTAATTGCAGCACCGTCTTTACCTTTCGTTGGTAATGAGTAGCCTTCGTCAGCGATTGATAATTCAGTTTTGATATCAAGCGCTTCTTGAACAGTACCCAGCACGTTTGCAGTATCCGTAATTTCATCACGTTTACTTGCCCAAATGGTAGCGCCTTCGCTTGATGTAGCTGACACAGTTACAGCCATTGCTTTAGTTGCATCATCCCATTGCCATTTAGCCACGCCAAAGTAAGTACCAGAATCTAACTCAAGTTTAATATTTGAGTCATCAATCATGTACCAGATACCTGGATCATCACCGGTTACTGAGTGATCTTCGTTTAAAGCAATATGCATTGAACGAATAGCATCTGTATTTACATCGTTACCATGGTTGATAAATTTGTAATAGCCGTAAAGCTCATCTGCTACAACCATGTTGTCGCCTTCAAGCGGCACATAACGTTGTGGAGAAGCCATAGGCCAACCTAATGAGTTAATGAACATTTCATGTACGCGAACTTGGTGCGCTTCTGAAATGGTTGGGAACTCAGTAGACGTTTGTGGGAAACGTGTATGCGTAACTAAGATATGACGACCTGTCGCTTCATCATAGTAAGCAGAGTTATGGCCCGGTGATTGGTAGCCCCATGCTGGTGCTGTTTCGCCAAGTTCTTGCGTGTACTCAAAGCCGCCCATTAGTTTTTCGCCGACCTCTAAGCCGCCGATAGCTGCAATGTCATTACCTGCGTTATCTAGGTAAGGGCCATCTGGTGTTTTAGAGCGAGCAACACGGATGTTGTAACCACCATTAAGATCAAAACCAGCAACAGAGAAGAATAGGTAGTAGTATTCACTTTCTGGGCTGTACATTACAAATGCACCTTCCATTGCACGGAAGTCACCGCCTACTAGCTTTTTACCATAGCCTTGACCTGCTTCTGGCATACCTGTTTCTTCGTCCATTGCTAGAACGAAAATACCGCCAGAGTATGAGCCGTAAACCATCCAAAGTTTGCCATCAGCATCATAGAAGGCTGCAGGATCAATGGCGTTAGGATCAACGGCACCATTCCATGTTGTTTGGCCATTATCAAGTGGGTAAGCTGCAAACTCCGCTTCTGTACGATAACCGCTGCGTAAGAAAATACCTTTGTTTGTATAAGGACCTTCAATATTGTCAGCTTCAGCTAAACCAAGGTAAGAACGGTTCCAGCATACTTCATCAACAACATCTGGTGTATCTGGGTTATCTTGTGCACAGTGGTTATAGTAGAACCAAAATTTACCATTTGGCGCTTTGATTACATCGGCAGCCCAGTTTCCTGTAAAACCGTCTGTCCATTCAATACCTTCGGCAATTTCACCTGTGTAGTTGTAATCAAATAATGGGCTTTCATTAACGGCTGCGTTAGCTGAAAGGCTCGAAATCATTTCCCAGTTCAAGAGATCAGTTGATTTAGCGGCAGCAAGGTGTGAACCAAAAATATAATAAGTGTCGTCAACTTTAACGACAGAAGGATCGTGCACGCTTACATTGGTAACCATTACGCTACCTGATTCAGTGTATTCAACACTGCTGCTTACTGTCGGTTTTGCACTTTGCGGGTCGGCAACCGCTGGTGCTGTGTCAAGCTTAGTACCATCTTCTTTGCCACAACCTGTAACAGCCAAAGAGCAGGCTATGACCATGGCTAATTTATTTAATTTCATTTTATGTGTCCTCTTGAAACTGGGATTCATTTTTTTATTCGATTGTTGTCAATAAAATTGCCGCGTGCCTATATCAAACTAATAAGAACGTAGTATTGTAATTTTATAGTACGATTTAAAATGTGCAAATACTTTTGCAAAGGTAATTGATATGTAAACACGAAGTGTCAGTGTTTACAATATGTACAGCGTGATTTTAATTTTTTCAAGTTGCCAATTTTGGCGCTTTTTTCGCTGTTTTTGCTCTATTAGGGAAGTTTTTAGCTTATCTGCAAGTGAGGATTTTCCGGTAAATTTGTTTATTTGTATTACATTTGAACACTAAAAAGGGCTCTTAAAGAGCCCTTTTTGAGATTACTTGTCTTGTTTACTTAGACCTTCAGTGGTCATGATAATACGTTTAAGTGTGCCATCTTCGTTGTAATAAAGCGGCTCAATCGCCACTGAACGGCGAAAACGCCCGCCACTTGGTTTGCCATCAATCGGTGGTACAGCACCAGTATGGTAAATAAAGTAGTCTTTACCTTTATATTCAATGATTGATTGGTGGTTAGTTTCGCTGTTACCTGCGATCTCATTCAAGATACCTTTATATTCCCATGGCCCATGAATGCTTTTGCTCATGGCATAACAGATCTTCTCAGGGAACTCACATGCGTACGATACATAGTAGTTGTCGTTTTTCTTATGAACCCATAACGCTTCGGTAAAGTTTGGTAAGTCTAGCGTCTTAATTTCACCATCAAGAGAGAGTAAATCGTCGCTTAGCTTTACGTATTTTGGCATTAAGTTACCAAAAAACATGTAAGTATCGCCGTTTTCTTCGGTATAAATAGCCGGATCAATATCATCCCAATCATTTGGCGTATGCTTGGTCATGTCATCGGTAACCAGTGCATGGCCAATCGCATCTTTAAATGGACCCGTTGGTGACTTAGAAGTTGCAACACCAATTGCAAAGCCTGGTTTTGTGTCGTTGTGACGAACAGTTGTAAAGAAGTAGAAAGTGCCGTCACGCTCAATCATGTGTGAAGCCCAAGCCTGACCTTTAGCCCATTTAAAGTCTGTTGCTTTCATAATTGGGCCGTGCTTTTTCCAGTTCACCATATCTGTTGATGAAAAGGCTAACCAGTCATGCATTTCAAAAAACACGTCATTATTAGGAGCTTCATCATGACCTGTATAAAGGTATACGGTGTCATTGTGAACAAGTGCAGCAGGGTCTGCAGTAAATACATCGGTAAATAATGGGTTTTGTGCAACGGCTAAGCTGCTCGAAAAAAGTAATGGCAGCGCTAACGCTTTCAATTTCTTCATGAGTGTCCTTAGTAACTAATAATTGTTGTTCGAACTGCAGCTTTTTCGACCCAGAGCTCGCTCTAAGTGACCAGATAATACACAGTGTATGCCTGGTTATACTGAGTAACTGATTGTTTACATCGAAACAAATCAGCAAAAGTGCAGCAAAAAATAACTCTATATTGTATTATTGTATTTTAATCATAGTAGCATCAAAATACGCTGGGTAAATAACTTGTTAGCCCTTTTTTGTTGCTCTGGATGAATGAAAGACAAATTAAATAAGCGAACGAACAATCGCTAAGTGGCTGATAATAATGGGTCTTAATAAATCCCCAAAACAAAAACGCAGCATGCTTTGAGTTTGTAACATGTTATAATTGCAACGTTTTTTGTAAACATAATGGCGGTTATTTTAATTTGGCTTTTTGAGTTGACTGTTAAATAATCATACAATATGATTAAAGTTCAGGCAGCAATGTATTAACATAAAAATATAGACACACTCGCGCACCGTTTTGACAACACACGATGCACAATGCAGTGGTCACTCTTCGGTAACTGAATGGGGAAAGTTCAGCGGACCGATATAACTATAATTTGGAGAACACCGCTTATGTTTAAAAGAACACACATAGCCAGTGCTGTAGTTATGGCATTTACCTGTCAATTTGCTTTTGCACAGGAGGAAGCACCAAACACTCCTGAGAATAACGTCGATGAGATGGAAGTTATTCAAGTATCAGGTATTCGCGGCAGTTTAAACAAAGCGTTAGATGAAAAACGTGCAAGCGTTCAAATCGTGGATGCAATTGTTGCTGAAGATATTGGTAAATTCCCTGATAACAACGTAGTTGAAGCATTACAACGTGTAACGGGTGTACAAACAACAGGCCGTGGTGCTGGTGAAGTAAGCGCGGTTTCAATCCGTGGTCTTACTGATGTTAATACCACAGTTAATGGTCGCGCTATCTTTACAGGTGCGGGCCGTGATGTGGCGCTGCAAGACATTCCTGCAAGTTTACTTTCAGGCGTAACAGTTTATAAAACCCGTTCGGCGGACCAAATCGAACGCGGTATCGCAGGTGCGATTGATATTAAAACTCACCGTCCTTTCAACTTCGAAGGTGAAAAAGTTGTTTTAGCGGCACGTGCGATTTACTCAGATCAACCAGATGAAGTTGATCCAAATATCAGTGCGTTACTTTCTAATCGTTGGGAAATCGACGGCGCTGGTGAATTTGGTGCATTAGTTAATCTTTCATACGCTGAAACACATTACCGCGATGACACCATCACAGCGGGTGCTGCATTCCCATTCTTTACTGATAAGCCACAATACAACTACTCACCGTATTCACGTGTTCCAAATGAATTTTGGACTCAAGGTACTGAGTTAGGTCTACCGACAGCGTCAGGTTCGACTCTAGATGTTAATGGCGAGCCAACAGAATACCTACTTGCACGTGATGCTATTTTTGGTACTTCATATACTGGTCTTCGTAAGCGTCCTGCTGCGTCTGTATCTTTACAGTGGGCACCAGATGAAACCCTAGAAATCACAGCTGAAGGTTTCTACACAGGTTACGAAAACGAATCGCAAAATGCGATGTGGTTCTCAAATACGTTTGAAAATGGTAACGGCTTCATTGAAACACCAACTGTGTTTGATGGCACTAATGTGGTTAAAGAAAAGCAAGCGATTGGCGCTGGCGGTTTCCAAAGTGGTGACTTTTCATATGGTAAAACAGATAGCTACTTATATGCGCTAGGTGCCGAGTGGCTAGCAAGCGATTACCTAACTATCAACACTGAAGTTGTTTACCAAGACAGTGAGTACGAAACAGATTTCTTCGCAATGCGTTTTGATCGTGTAGCGACGGGTCTTGATGTTGATTTTAATGATAAAGACGGCGTACCAGGCATCGCGTTTTGGGATGATCCAAACACAGCGGTAAACGAAGCTGATATGGCTGCTATCGAAAACTGGAATGCAGGTACTATTTATGACAATGGCGGTGGTAATGCCGGCGATGCACTAACATTCACATTTGATGCTGAATACCTAATTGGTGGTACTTATTTTGATAAAGTGAAATTCGGTGGCCGTTACGAAAAACGTACTGCGCAAGAGTACACGCGTGGTCAAGATACTGGTATTGCCAACACGTCTGTAGCTAGCTTAATTGAGCAGCTAGCAGCAGCGGGTGCAGCAGGTGATGGTTCTGGTATTGTGTTCCAAGTTGATGATTATTTCGATGGCCGTGCTGACGTATTCGACAGCTTTGTAACTGCTGACGGTGGTTACATGCTAGATAACGGCGATGCTGTTCGTAGCGTATATGGTATTGAAGCTGAAGACGTATATAAAACATTTGATATCGAAGAAAATTCATACGCGCTATATGCCACAACTAACTTCTTCTTAACGGATGATATCAGCGGTGAGTTTGGTTTACGTTATGTAAGCTACGAGCAAGATATGGACTTCGTTGCTGAATCTGGCGGTATGAACTCAAATGTATTTGAAGAAAGCTCAGCAAGTGCAGATAGCAGCGCATTACTACCAAGCTTAGTACTTAACTGGAACATCACTGATGATGTAGTGGGTCGTGTTGCGTACACAGAAACATTACGTATGCCTAACTTTGCTGACTTGAACGCGCTGCAATACTGGTACGATCCATTAACAGAAGGTGCTACATACGGTACAGGTAATGGTGGTAACCCAGAGCTTAAACCAACAGAGTCAAAGAACTACGACGTATCACTTGAATGGTACTTCGCAGATACAAGCTCACTTTACGCGGCTTACTTTTACCGTGAAATCGAAGGCTTAGTTGTTGCGGGTCGTAAGCAAGTTGTGCGCGAAGGCGATGATGGCGTAACACGTCCATACGTATTAAGTGCACCAGTGAATGCTTCAAACGGTGAACTATCTGGTTTAGAAGTTGGTTTAGTTTACTTCCCTGAAAACCTACCAGAGTACTTAAACGGTTTTGGTGTGCAAGCAAGCTACACGATGCTTGATTCAGAACAAGATACACCAGAATTCAATGAGCTAGGTGAAATTTCTGGTTATGTAGATTCGCAAATGACAGGTGTTTCTGATGAATCTTACAGCATCGTCGGTATCTACGAGCGTGATTCATTCGATATGCGCTTATCTTATGTATGGCGTTCTGAGTTCTACACAGGTAATGAAGCGGCAATCTTTGCTAACCCGATTCAGTTTTGGAATCGTCCTGAGCAAAGCTTAGACTTCCAATTTAGCTACAATGTGAATGATGACTTTGTTGTAACCTTTGATGCAACGAACATCCTAGATGACGTATATCAGAGCTACTACGGTGAAGGTAACGACAACCTATTTAACTTTGGTAACGGTATCTACTCACGTACATTCGCACTAGGCGCACGTTATTCTTTCTAAATTTCTTTTATAGACCTAAAAACCCCGGCTTTGCTGGGGTTTTTTATTGGTTTTTATAAACCAAACCATCGGTCGAAAAGAGTTGCGATTTAATAAGTATGATAATACTATTAATCAGATTAGCATTAAATTTACAAAAATAACGAACGCAATGGCCAAGCTGTGTAATATCTAGGGCTATAAATTTATTTGATACGCAATGTTAAAAGCTTTTTAGCATTGCTTGAAATAGTGAGCGGCGGCTCATTATTGACCAATTAGGGTGTTGTTGTATGGAATCTCAAAAGTTATCCGTTGTAGAAAAGGTCGGCTTTGGTGCCGGCGACATGGCAGTAAATGTCATGGTTGCAGCGTTGTTCTATTTTATGTCTTTCTTTTACACCGATATCTACGGACTTGATCCAGTTGATATGGGTGTGTTGTTCTTAGTGGCGCGTTTTGTTGATGCCTTTACCGATCCATTAATGGGGGTGATCACCGACAAAGTGAAAACACGCTGGGGTCAATTCCGTCACTGGTTCTTATTTTTATCTGTGCCTTATGGTTTATCGGTCGTACTGTTATTTACCACGCCTGATTTCGACTACAACATGAAGTTAGCTTGGGCTTATGCAACGTACTTGTTTGCGACCTTGATGTTTACCGGTGTTGCTATCCCTTACATCTCTTACATTGGTGTATTAACTGCCGATCCTAAAGAGCGTTTGTCAGCCAATGGTTACCGTATGTTCTTCGCTAAGATTGCTAATGTAGTGATCGTATTTTCAGTGCCGCTACTTGCCACATATTGGGGAGATGGCAGCTTGTCGTATGGTTATAAACTGGCAATGGCATTGGTATCGGCATGTGCCGTAGCACTATTTTTGTTTTGCTTCTTTACTACTCGCGAACGTATTACCCATGAGCCACAAACCGAAGGCGTACTTACGCAATTAAAAGTACTTATTAAAAATGACCAATGGTTACTACTGTGTGCAGCATGTGTGCTTGGTACGCTTGGCTATGCGATTCGTGGCAGTGTTGCTATGTATTACGCAACCTATTACTTAGGTGTACCAGATTTAGCAGGTGCCTTTACCAGTGCAGGTATTGCAGCATCTATTGTCTCAATGGTGGCAAGTACGTGGATCACCCAGCGTTACTGTAAAATGAAGCTATTCCGTCAATCACAAATTGCCGTGCTATTTATTTCATTACTAATGTACTTTGTGGTGCAACCTGGCGATGTGATGACGGCGTTTGTGTTTTATATCATCTTGTCATTTGTGGTTGATTTACATGCACCAGTATTCTGGTCTGCCATTGCTGAAGCCGTTGATTACGGTGAAATTAAAGACGGCGTTCGTGCATCGGGCCTATCATTTGGTGGTATTTCATTCTGCCAAAAAGCCGGGGGCGGTTTAGCGGGCTTAGCAGGTGGTTTATTACTGGCATTTTTTGAGTACAAGCCTAACGTTGAGCAAACCGAATTTACACTAATGGGCCTAGCGCTGATGCTAACTATCATTCCGGGTGTTTTCCACGCCTTACTAGGTCTGATTTTGAAAAAATACAAAATTACCGATGAGTACTATACGGATATGGTTATTCATAAGCGCCTACCAAAATAACCACCCTTTAAACGCACACACTAAATAAGTGTGTGCGCTTTGCTCTTTAAAATAACAATTCGCTGGGAGACAACAGTATGAACACATTCAAGGTTAGCTATTTAGCAAGCGTTTGCGCTGCAATTTTAACTGTGACCGGTTGCAGTGAGCAGCCAACAGACACTAAACAAGCTGCTGTCGAGCATGCTGAACATACCAGCGAACAACATTTATTTGCCCTAAATCAAGTAAGTTTAAGCGCCAGCCCGTTTTTACATGCGCAGCAAACGAATGTGCGTTATTTATTAGCTCTTCATCCTGATCAGCTGCTTGCTCCTTATCTGCGTGAAGCCGGCCTTGAGCCAAAAGCGCCTAACTATGGCAACTGGGAAAGCACTGGCCTTGATGGCCATATTGGCGGTCATTATCTTTCAGCCTTAAGCCTTGCGTGGGCAGCCACAGGTGACGAAGAATTAAAGCAGCGTTTAGATTATATGCTGAGTGAGCTGGAGCGCGCCCAACAAGCCACAGGTGGTTACCTAGGCGGTATCCCAAATGGCGATGAAATGTGGCAGCAGATTGAAAAAGGTGAAATCAAAGCCGATTTATTCAGCTTAAATGACCGCTGGGTGCCGCTTTATAACATCGATAAAATCTTCCATGGTTTGCGTGATGCATACGATGTAGCCGGTAGCGATAAAGCCAAACAAATGCTATTTAAGTTAGGCGAATGGTTCTTAGCGACCACTGCGAAGCTAACTGATGAACAAGTTCAACAAATGCTGTATTCAGAGCATGGTGGCTTAAATGATGTGTTTGCAGATATGTACTTTATTAGTGACGATGAGCGTTACTTAAAACTAGCGCGTCAGTTCTCTCATAACATCATTATTGAACCCTTATTACACAAAGAAGATAAGTTAACTGGCCTGCATGCCAATACGCAAATTCCAAAAATTATTGGCATGTTGAAAGTGGCTAATGCCAGCGATGATAAAGCATGGCAGCAAGGTGCAGACTTTTTCTGGAAAACAGTCAGCCAAGAGCGCTCAGTATCAATTGGCGGTAACTCGGTACGTGAGCATTTCCATGATAAAAGTGACTTTACGCCTATGGTTGAAGATGTTGAAGGCCCTGAAACCTGCAACACTTACAACATGATGAAACTTAGTAAGTTATTATTCTTAAAAACCGGTGATACGCGCTATTTAGACTATTATGAGCGCGCCACATATAACCATATTTTATCGTCACAACACCCAGAGCATGGCGGTCTTGTTTACTTTACCTCAATGCGCCCGGGGCATTACCGCATGTATTCGTCAGTGCAAGATTCAATGTGGTGTTGCGTAGGCTCAGGTATTGAGAATCACAGCAAATATGGTGAGCTGATTTATAGCAATACCGGTAAAGAGCTATGGGTGAACTTGTTTATTCCTAGCACGTTAAATTGGCAACAGCAGGGTTTACAGATCACGCAAGACAGCCAATTTCCAGATGATAACAAGGTTTCACTGACCGTGAATCGTTTGTCTGAAGGGCAAAGCACTGAGTCGGTAATTCATATTCGTAAACCGTCTTGGCAGCAAGGTGAGCTGAGCTTTACTTTAAATGGACAAGCTGTAAGCGCAACCGAAAAAGACGGTTATTACAGTATCAGCCATGCATGGCAGAGCGGTGATAAGCTTGCCTTTGAGCTTAGTCCTAAGCTTTATACTGAGCAGCTACCTGATGGCCAGCATTATTACTCTGTGATGTATGGGCCTGTTGTAATGGCTACCAAAGTACAAGCATTTGCAAATGAGCAGCTTAACTTTGTTGCCGATAATAGCCGCATGGGCCACATCGCTGCAGGGCCGACCTGTCCGCCAGAGGCTCTACCAATCATGCTGAGTGAGCCAGAAGAATTTATTGCTGATCTTACTCGTAAACCGGGCCAAGAGCTTGCATTTATCGCCGATAAAAATGTGGCGATTGCCAAGCAAGGTATCGATAACACTAAGAGCACAGAGCTAATTCCATTCTTCCGCTTACACGATAGTCGCTATCAAGTGTATTGGCCGCAGCAAAGCGAAGCAGAGTTCACGCAATTTGTTGCCGATGCAAAAGCGGCTGAGCAAGCGAAAGAACAGCTTCGTTTATTAACCGTTGACCAAATTACGCCGGGTGAGCAACAACCTGAAGTCGAACACGACTTTAAAGGTGAGGGAACCCGTGCAGGTGTTAATAATGGTCATCACTGGCGCGATGCGACAGGTTGGTTTGAGTATCAGCTTAGTAACCCAGAACAAAAAGCGGTTGCTTTGCGTGTTCGCTATTTTATTGGCGATGTAGATCGTCATTTCTCAATTAATTTAAATGGTGAGCAATTAGCTGCAGTTAGTTTGCCTGTAGGTAAACCAACGGATGAGTTCTACACCATTGATTACCCATTAACAGAAGCAATGAAAAAGTCGAAAACGCTTACCTTACGTTTTGCTGCCGACAAAGATTCTGTTGCCGGTGGTATCTATGGTATTCGTTTAATCAACGCACAATAAAGAGTTGGCTATGTTAAGCAACAATGTGTTTGCGACGGCTAAAGAGCATGTTTTACCGTCGCTTTTAGATAACAGCGCTGAGCAACACAGTTTTTACCAAACGCCGACAGGGCTCGGTTATAGAGTGATTGAGCAGGGTCAGGGGGATAAACCTAGTTGGGATGCCACAGTGACTGTGCATCAACGCGTTACCCTTACAAATGGTCGGGTGTTATTTGATACTCGCAAGCAAGGTGCTGCTGTAGAGTACGAAATTGCAGAGGCGATAGTAGGCTTGCAAGAAGCATTGCAATTAATGAATAAAGGTAGTCGCTTTGAGGTGCTAATACCTGCGCATCTTGCGCGCGATGTGTACAGCGCATTTATTGAAGAAAAGCATCAGCAAGGCTGCCAAAGCCCCATGCTCGTTGATATTACCTTGGTTGATTTTAGTTAATAACACCTACTTTCAACCTCAAACTAGGTCATTAAAGCAAATAAAAAACCTGCAATTTTGCAGGTTTTTTTGTGTGTTGGATAATTACTTCTTAAGCTTGGTTTTAAGCTTATTCAGGTCGGCTGGGTTAACAACCGGCCAATCGTTTTTCCAACTCATTGGTAAAATACGTAGCTTTTGCACGCCGTTATCGGCTGTTTCGTAGGCGTGTAATACTAAATAGTCTTTGCCATCAAAGGTGTACGCAGCATTATGACCAAGAGCTGCCCAGTCTTTATTACCTTCAATAACTAAACTGCCACCGCCATCAACCATAGAGCGACCTTGTTGATCTAAGTATGGGCCTTCGATGTTTTTACTGCGACCTACGCGTACGTTGTAAGTACTCTCTACGCCACGGCAGCATTTATCAAACGAAACAAATAGGTAGTAATAGCCGTTCTTTTTAAAGATATAAGGTGCTTCAATTGGGCCATGCTCCGTGTTTGGGCGACTCGCAATGTGATGCCACTTTTCAGGTTTTGCTAAGCGCACCATGTCATCATCAAGTTTTACTAGTTTAAGACCACCCCAGAACGAACCAAAGCTCATCCATGGTGTGCCATTGTCATCTTCGATTATTGCAGGGTCGATAGCGTTCCAATCGTCACGTTCAGGCACTGATTCAACCACTATGCCATAGTCAATCCACTTGTAGTCAGGTGATGATGGGTCAAGTGTTTCATTAACCGTCACACCAATTGCCGAAGTGTTTTTGCCAAATGCAGAGACTGAGTAATAAAGGTAAAACTTACCATTTTTCTCATACACATCAGGTGCCCATAAGTGGCCATCAAAGCTTGGTGAAATACGCTTTGCCCAACTCGGCTCATCTTTAAAAACGCGGCCTGTGAGTTTCCAGTTGGTTAAATCTTTCGATTCATAATAGGTAATGCCTGGGCCTGTGCTAAATACATAGTACGTGTCGCCTTCTTTGGTCATTACCGGATCGTGTACTTCAACTTGCTTTGCAGATACGGCTGCGGCAGAAAAAAGTAGCCCTGTTGAAAGCCATTTCATTGCGTGTGTCACCTTACTTACGGGTCTCATGCTTGAATACCTTTTGTTGTTTTAACTCTTGTGTTCATTCAGCTACTATATAATATGTAATACAATATTAACAATAAAATCGAGACGAAATACAGGACACATTATGCTCAAAAAATTATCTCGGCTAACGCTTCTTAGTGCGTTAAGCGCCTCGTCAGTGTCAGCCCTTGCTGATGCTAATAGTAGCAAGACTTTAGCGCCAATTGATAACCCCATTGTACTCAAACGTGCTGATCCTTGGTTAGTTCGTGATGATAAAAGTGGCTGTTACACGTTTATAGGTAGTTCGCCGAAATTTGATGAAATTGAGCTGCGCCAAGCTTGTCGTTTAAACGATTTAAAATTAGCTGAGCCGAAGGCTATTTGGCGAAAGCGCGATAAAGGCCCAATGAGTGTCAATATTTGGGCCCCTGAGCTGCATCAGATTGATGGCAGTTGGTATATCTACTTCGCCGCAGGTGATATCGAAAAGCCGTTCAGTATTCGCATGTATGCACTTAAAAACGACAGTGCTAATCCGATGCAAGGTGAGTGGCAAGAAATGGGGCAAGTAACTAGCCACCTTGATAGTTTTTCGCTTGATGCCACAAGCTTTACGCACAAGGGTAAGCGTTACATGATTTGGGCGCAGCAGAACCAGCCTGCAACTTATAACTCAGCTTTATGGTTAGCTGAAATGGACTCACCAACATCAATTAAAGAACCCATTATCGCGATTACAGAGCCAACCCTTGATTGGGAAGTGCAAGGCTACAAGGTGAACGAAGGTGCTGCAGTCATCACTCATGGCGATAAAATATTTGTCACTTATTCAGCCAGTGCCACCGATCATCGATATGCGATGGGCTTGCTATGGGCAGATGTGAATGCTGATTTGCTTGATCCTGCTAGTTGGCATAAAAAGGCTGAGCCGGTGTTCACCACCAATGCTGAGCTAGGTCGTTTTGGCCCTGGGCACAACAGTTTTGTAAAAGCTGAAGATGGTGTAACCGATTTAATGATTTATCACAGTCGTGACTATAAAGAGCTGAAAGGCACACCGCTTACAGACCCAAATCGCCATGCGCGTGCACGCATTATTACGTGGGATAAAAACGGTTTTCCTGTGTTTTCACCAGAACTCGCTGATTAAAAAAGGGCGCCAATTGGCGCCCTACAACTTTGGGAACGAACGATTACCAGAAGCGGTAGTAAATAAAGGCAGTAATACCAATAATACCCGCGGTATGAATGTAATCCCACTTATCTAAGCCGGCAGCCACTTCTTTCATAGTTGCTTTATCTAGGCTTGAGAAAGTAAGACCTTTCAATTGTTCTTCGTCTGCTTGTTTGGTGAAAATACTCACCACAATCATAATCGCAACGACCACGACAAATAGCAGAATACAGTAATATAACCAGTTCATTGTGGTGATCCACGCAAATGATGAACCTGTTAAATCATCTTTAAATGGCAGTAACACTAAGCGGATCATACCAAGCACAAAACCTGATACTAAGCCCACAAAACCCGCTGTTGGAGTGATGCGTTTACTACATAAACCTAGTAAAAATACCGCAGCAATACCTGGTGCAATAAGAGACTGCACACTTTGCAGATATTCATAAAGCACATCGGCAATTAAGCTCATGACGGGTATCCACAGAAGACCTAATACAACAATCACGATAGTGGCAATACGGCCTACTTTCAGAAGGTGCTTCTCAGATGATTCTGGTTTAAATTTCTTATAGAAATCAATGGTAAATAAGGTTGCTGATGAGTTAAATAATGATGCTAAAGAGCTCATAAGAGCCGCTACTAAACCACCGATTACAATCCCCTTTACGCCGGCTGGTAATAGCTCAGCAACTAAAGTTGGGAAAGCTTGGTCAGCACTTTCATAGCTAATAATACCTTTAACATTCAATGCGTATGCAATCATGCCTGGTACTAAGAAGATAAATACAGGAAGTAATTTTAAGTAACCAGCAAACATGGTACCGCGACGGGCTTCTTTAATGCCTTTTGCAGATAAAACACGTTGTACGATGTATTGGTCGGTACACCAATACCAAAAACCAATAATGAATGAACCAAATACAATGCCAGGCCAAGGGAATTCAGCATCTGAAGCACTACGAATAAGGTGCATATTAGCATCGTTGATACGCTCAACTTCTGCCCAGCCACCTACTTTATCTAGTCCAACAACTAATATGACTAAGGAGCCAATAATGAGTACAGGGGTCTGCAACACCGAGGTCCACATAATGGCTTTCATACCGCCAAGCACCGTATAAATACCGGTGATAACCACTAGACCAATAGCTGAAATCCAGAAGAAATCGATGCCCCAAATGCTCTCAATACCTAATATTGTTTTAAATGCGATGCCGCCAGCATAAACCGTTACCGCAACCTTGGTTAATACATAACTAATCAATGAGATAACAGATAAGAAGGTACGTGATTTAGAGTTAAAGCGGCGCTCTAAGAATTCAGGCATGGTGTAGACTTTACTACTCCAATAGAAAGGCACGAAAATCCAACCGAGCAGTAGAATGATCCACGATTGCATCTCCCAGTGAGCCAGTGCCATACCCGATTGTGCACCTGAACCTGAAAGGCCCACTAAATGTTCCGAGCCAATGTTCGATGCGAAAATAGAGGCACCAATCACTAACCAACTTGCATTACGACCCGCTAAAAAGTAATCAGCGGTGTCTTCTTCTTTTTGTCGCATAGACATCACGACAACGCCTAGTAACAGGACGAAAAATCCTGCTAGCACTGCCCAGTCTAAGGTACTTAGTTCGACCATCGTGTGTTCCACCTAATTTTGAAAGAAAATTTTGCTTTTTTAGTTGTGAATAAAAATATTATATTATAAATAAGCTAAGTGAAAGAGATTTGTTAAAATAAGGTGACAGTCTGTAGGTGAAATGGTGACTGTATTGTTCAAAATACAGACACTTGTATTAGGCCGTTTTTTACTTGTTATTGATTTTAATCAATTATTTCCAGGATGACGGAATTGCTTTATAGATGTATCATATTACTCAGATCTTTTGAGGAACACACATGGCGCGCTTAGAAAATTTAAACCTATCACAACAAGTTACCAATGAGCTTGGTAAAGCAATTATTGTTGGAGATTATAACTCTGAAACGGGGCTACCAACCGAAGCACAACTTTGCGAAGTGTATGGTATTAGCCGCACAGCTGTTCGTGAAGCAGTGAAAATGCTTGCTGCAAAAGGACTGATTTCTTCTCGTCCACGACAAGGTATTCGTGTTGAGTCGGCGGAGAACTGGAACTTATACGACACAAGCGTATTAAAATGGTTGTTAGAAAGCAGCCCATCACTTTACGTACTTAAAGAATTTCTACAAGTGCGTTTGGCAATTGAGCCACAAGCAGCAGCACTTGCAGCAAGAAAAGGCGACCAAGCAGCCATTGCAGAAATTAAAATGGCACTTGATAAAATGCAAGCGGCAGCAGAAGAGCCAGAAGGCGTAATGCATGAGCCAGACCTTGCTTTCCATACGGCCATTTTGCATGCCAGTGGTAACCGTTTTTTCTATCAGTTACGTGATTTTATTAGCACGGCTCTGCATGTAAGTATTCAGCATACTACACCTGCTAAGGGTAATAAAAAGGCTATCGCGGAAGAGCACTTTAAAGTGTATAACGCGATTGCGAGCGGCGACCCTGAGCGTGCTAAAAACATGATGACGTACATGATTGATGAAGCAATGGCGTTTATTGAAAAAGAAATCGCCGAAAAAGAAGCGGCTCAATAACTTCGCTTTTTGACGTTGTAATTACTTTAAAACAAAAGGTTATCATGCCAAATTCAAACGAGCTAAAAACTGTTTACCCAAGCCTTGCTGGTAAGAGTGTGTTTATAACTGGCGGCGCATCGGGAATTGGTGAAGTAATGGTAATGCGGTTCTGCGAGCAGGGCGCAAAAGTCACCTTTGTTGATATTGCAACTGAGCAAAGCGATGCGTTATGCGCGAAATTAGCTGGCAAATATGAGTTTGACCCACAATTTATCCGTTGCGATATACGTGATGTAGAAGCCTTAAAAGCGGCCATTGAGCAAACTCGTCAGCAACAGGGTGACATTGGTGTGTTAATTAATAACGCAGCCGATGACACCCGCCATGCCGCTGAAAATATGGATGTGAAATATTGGGAAGATAAGTTTGCAGTTAACTTGCGCCCGTGTTTCTTTTCATCGCAAGCTGTGGTTGAACAGATGCAGCGTTTAGGCGGTGGTAGCATTATCAATATGGGGTCGGTAAGCTGGCGCATTAAGCAAACAGGCATGCCAGCCTATACAACCGCAAAAGCAGGGATTGAAGGTTTAACCCGCTCATTGGCTGCTTCATATGGTAAAGACAATATTCGTGTGAATTCACTGGTTCCGGGTTGGGTTATGACAGAGCGCCAAATTACTCATTGGCTGACCCCAGAAATGATTGAAAATGTTCGTTTAAGTCAGTGTATTAACGAAACAATTCAACCAGACCATGTGGTAAACGCGGCATTGTTTTTGGCTGCTGATGACAGCCGAATGATGACAGCACAATCATTGATAGTGGATGCAGGTTGGACATAATTTTGCGAAACAATCGTAAGATAACTAGCTTGCAATAAAAATTTTTACATAATTCAAATGATACTATAATAATAAAATATGGGTTATAGAATCAACAGAGCTCATACTTAGGAAGGTGGTAAGAAAGTTTGACCGACTTTGTACTTGTTTATTTAATTCTGATTATTGGCGCTTGCCTGCAAAGTGTTATTGGCTTTGGTTTAGGCATGCTATGTGTGCCTGTGCTTTACTGGCTGATGCCAGAGCTGGTGCCTGGGCCAATGATTCTGAATGCGCTGTTTTTAACGTCGGTGTTAATGATTAAACACCGCGGCGCGATAGACATGAAACAAACAGGCATTTCCATTATTGGTGGTGCAGTAGGAGTTATTCTTGCTGCTGTGGTGATGTGGTATGTCAATGCGAAGCAGTATCAACTCTTGCTAGGAGTGAGTATTTTGGTAGTGGTGGCATTGTCTATCATAGGTATGAAACCGAAAATTTCCACCATTACAAGCTTACTTGCGTCAATGTCGTCGGGCTTTTTAGGTACCACAACGTCAGCCGGTGGCGCGCCAATGGGGCTACTCTATCAAGCTGAAGATAAAGATAAAATTAAAGCAAACCTGAGTGCCTTTTTTGTATTTATAAACTTGTTTGGCATTATTGTATTGATGCTGACAGGCTCTGCCGATATGGCTGATGTAAAGCTGTTCTTTTTCTGCTTACCCGCTATTTTAATTGGCTGGGGCTTGTCGTTTGTGATCAACAATAACCTCAATGAAAAGGCCATTCGCGGCATCATCTTGCTGGTTGCGGGCTTATCTGGTCTAGCACTTATTTTCATACACAGATAGAATGAGAATAGTTCAGCTGTTTGTGTAATGAAGCCTATGCTCGATGACACCATTAAAGTAATCATTTCTAGCCAATGCCAATTGGGCGAAGGTGCCTATTTTGCTAAGGCACATAACTGTTTATTTTGGGTCGATATTTTAGGGCAGCGTTTGTTTCGTTTGCAGTGTCAATCGATGCGAGTTAGCCAGTTTACTATGCCAGAACCGATTTGCTGGGTGATGGAAACCGAGCAAGCAGAGCTAGTTGCAGGCTTTGCGAAAGGCGTTTATAAACTAAATAGTGAAGACTTTAGCCGCGAGCTTCTTTACTCAATCGATCACGAACCCTCACAAAACCGCTTAAACGATGGTAAAACGTCTCGCCAAGGCTTTGGCTTTTTTGGCTCAATGGACTCTCAAGAGCAAACCAATAGTGGCAAGTTATACCGTTTTGGTCATGGTCAGGCTCCGAAAGCAGTTGATCATGATTACACCATTAGCAATGGCCCTGCGGTAAGTAAAAATGGCCAGTTTCTATATTCTACAGACTCAGATAAACAAACAATCTACCGCTTTACTCTGAATGAGCATGGCGAGCTTGCTGATAAACAAGAGTTTATTCGCTTTACTGACAATATGGGTTTTCCTGATGGCATGACAGTTGATAGCGAAGATCATCTGTGGGTTGCTGCATGGAATGGTTATGGCGTGTATCGTTTTGCTCCAAACGGTGAGCAAGTGCAGTTTATTCGCTTACCCGCACCGCGTGTTACGAGTGTCGCATTTGTAGGTGAAGAGCTCACGCACCTGGCGGTGACAACTGCGTCAGTAGGGCTAGAAGACTCAGTACTCGCTGATTACCCTCACAGTGGTGGCGTGTTTATTCTTGAGCCGGGCGTTAAAGGTATTGCTGAAACGCCCTTGAAGCTATAGGTTTTCCATTACTTGATAACGCAACTCGCCAATAAACGAGCGTGCTGCAGGACCCAGTTTGTCACCATCTTTAAAGAGTAAATGTAACTTAGCGCTGCGACTGCTGTTATGGGTTAAATTAAGTGCTTTCATTTGCCCTGCCGCAAGTTGTTTTTCTATCGCGACTTTTGGTAACCACGCAAAGCCCAGTCCATTACTGATCATATCAATTGAAGTGCGTAAATGAGTAACAGTCCAGCGTTGATCGGCACCTAACCAGCCACCATCTTGTTTGTGCTTATTCGCTGAATCGCGAACTACAATTTGGCGGTGTGATTTTAAATCTTCGAGGGTGATTTCACGCTCTATCTCATGCAAGGGGTGATCTGGGTGTGCTACAGCAATAAACTCGATATCACATAACTCTTCGTGAAAGTTTGCTGCAATTGGAAAGCCGGTAATGGCAATATCAACCTGATCGTTTTCGAGCAGCTCATTGCCCCCCATTAGCACAGATTCATGCAGCTCAATACGCAGTTGCGGGTATTGCGATGACGTGTCGTTAAGTACTTTATAAAGCAGTTGTTGTGGGAAAATAGCATCAACAGCAATGCGTAACTTACTTTCGATACCTTCACCCAAGGTTTGCCCAATGGCCTCAACTTTAGCTGCTTCATCAAGTAAGTAATTAGCACGGCGCAGCATCATTTCGCCGGCTTCAGTGAGCACGGTTTTACGGCCTTGAATGCTGAATAACTTTACATCGAGTGCAGATTCAATTTTGCCAACTGCATTATGAATACTCGATTGGCTTTTATGAATACCTTGTGAGGCTTGGTTAAAGCCTCCAAATTCAACAACAGCACGAAACATGCGCCACTGTTCTAGCGTAATTCTTAGCATGATGTTCCTTTGCTTACTTAACTACCTAATAGTACCTGTAAATGCTGAAAAAGTTTACTTTTTAGGTGAGGGCAACTCAATATACTCAAGCTCATCACCGGGAATTTTAGCAAACCGCTGTGCTTGCCAATCTTGTTTTGCTTGCTCGATGCGCTCTTTGCTGTAAGCAACAAAATTCCAGTGTAAATACGGGACTTTATTGAATTTACTGCCACCGAGTAAAATAAAGCGGCTGTGCACCAGAGTCGTTATTTCGTGTTCACTGTCATCAAGTAGTACAAAGTCGCCTTGGGTATAGCGAGTATCACCCACACTAATTTCACCGTAAATAACATACACAGCGGTTTCATGGTGAGGATACGGCTTAGTTATATGGCTACCTTGCTCTGCTACCGTATCTACATAAAACATCGGTGAGTAGCTTTTCACAGGGGAGCTTAAGCCATAGGCATCACCGACAATGAGTCGCATCAGCACGCCTTTTTCGATTTTCTCAGGCAATTGCTGTTTTTTGATATGTTCAAAACGCGGTGCTATTTCGGTCATACTTTCAGGTAAAGCAACCCAGCATTGCAGACCATTAATGTCGTGCTCGCCCGCCCGCACTTCAAGGCTTTCTCTTTCTGAGTGAACTATACCGCGACCTGCGGTCATCCAGTTAACATCGCCGGGTTCTATTTGTAGGCTATTACCTAGCGAATCGCGATGGTAAATACTGCCAGTAAATAAATAAGTGAGCGTTGATAAGCCAATATGAGGGTGAGGCCTCACATTTATGCCTTCACCGCGAGGAAAGTGATTTGGCCCCATGTGGTCAAAAAAGATAAATGGGCCAACCATTTTTTTGTCAAAATGAGGCAAGATGCGTTTTACATCGAGCCCACCAATATCATGGCTGGTTGCTGTTAATAACGTTGCCATATTCGCGCCCTCTTAAAAACAAATTCAGCCAATAACCTAGGTTATTGGCTGGGATAAATATTATGCCTGACTACGTTTTAACACTAGTTGATCTAGGCTGATTTTGCCTGCACCAACACTGGCTAATGCTAAAAAGCCGCCTGCCATTGCAATGTTTTTGTAGAACATTAAAAATTGCATTTGATCATCAAGCTGAAAGTGGAATAACAAAGCACTAACTAGGCTGAAACCAGCAAAAGCGACAGCGGTTAGTTGTGTTAAAAAGCCTAGTAAAATAAATAATCCGCCAACAATTTCAAAGGCAATCACAAACGGCAGTAAGAACTCTGGTAAACCTACTGATGCCATGTACTGTGCTGTTGCATCAAAAAATTCTATTTTGCTAAATCCGGTCAGTAAAAAGATGGCCGATAAACCAATACGTGCCAATAAAGTGCTAATATTTTGTAAGTGTGGTTGAGCTGAGATTAAAGTAAAAAGTTTCATAGTAGGTATCCTGTTTAGTTAAGCAGTGTGTCTGCGATGGAGTAACTATAAGTTCACTTTAAAAGAATTAAAAATTGTAAAATTAGTGTTTATCATTCTTTAAAAAAGAACATAAAAGGAGGTTGAATATGAAGTTGTTGTTATTAATAGGGTTTTGTTTTTCGGTGGCTACAAGTAGCTTGGTGTTTGCCGAACAAAATTTACCAAATAGTCGTCATTATGAGTTGCTAGCTTCAGATATTGCGGTGCAGCAAAGCTGGCAAGTTAAAGACACAATTAAAGGTTATGAGATGCTGGAATATCAAATTAACCTTAATAAAGGCACTACTTTAAAGGTTGATTTTGCTCCATCAAATTCAAGCAACTACTTTAATATTTTACCAAAAGGCAACCCAACTGCTTTGTTTGTTGGCCCGGCAAAAGGTGATCATGCCGAGATTAAAATTCCTGATAATGGCGATTATGTGATTCGGGTGTTTCTCATGCGCAATGCTGCGCGCCGTGATGAGCAAAGTGAATTTACAGCAGATATTAGCGTCGTAAAAAGTACATTAAAAGGCATGCACCCAAGCTGGGATGTCGATGGTGATGGGGTAAATGATTGCGAGAAAGACGGTAGCTGCGATCACACGGTTGACTACAGCCTTCCTCGAAAGTCGAATTAGGCCTTTGCTAAGGCCTAATCAGCATATTATTCAGGCGCTACTTCAAGCGTTGTGAACAATGAATAGCGTACGTTATCGATATCAGCCTCTGTTGGCTTTTGATTTACAGATGCTTCAATCAAATACATATCAGCGTGAGCGAATGTCACAGTAAAGAAACCTTTCTTGTCGGTTGTTACTTTAACTTCGTCACGCTCATTACGGTAGCGAGTACTACCACGAACAATAGCAAGCTCAACGTCAGCTGCTGGTTTGCCATCCATTAGTAATTGGAACTTAGCTTCTTCACCAGCAAATAGATCGTTCGGGTGAGTAGGGCCTGAAATTTCTAAGCCCTGACCAAGCAATGTTGGCTTAGAAGTACCATTACGGCTAACAAAAGTATCAACAGTTGCAATTGATTTTACAGTGCGCACGTCGGTTGCGCCTGCTGGTAGGTCTGCTTCTTTTTTACCTGCGAAAACACGGCCGCGATTGCCGTCTTTATCTTTATAGAAAGTCATTAGCATTGGCTTTTGCTGCATAGCAATATGGTAAGTACCATCTTGCGTTAAGCTCACTGCCGCTGAGTTTTTGCGTTTTAAATAGTATGCACGAATCGTTTCTTCAACCGGCTTACCATTTGGAGCAAGGGCAATTAATAAGTTGTCATCATACTCTGCGCCTTTTTGTTTTGGGCGGTATGCTTTATCTGGGCTAAACAACTCATTAGAAATACTGGCATCGATCATCACATAGTGAGTTTTCTCACCAGATAAAGAAGTGTGAGATGGCATTAACCAACGGGCATGTGCTTGTGCATAGCCAGATGCAATTGCTGTGAAGGTCACGGCGCCGATCAGCGCCGTTTTTAATAATTTTAATTTCATTGTTTGTCCTTAATTACTGGTAATGGTAACAAAGCTAGTCGCGAACTCTTTTTCGCCTTTAATTGTGACTTTGCCGTCTTTCGTTAAGTCGATTTCAACGCGGGTGTAATCTCGGCCACCTTCTTCACGTACAACTTCAACATTTAGTAGGTAGCTACCAGGTTTAACTGGATTACCTTTTAAATCTTTACCTTGCCACTCAATGGTGTAAGTGCCTGGGCGTTTTGTTGCACCTGTTACACCATCAAAGCTGTCGTTGCTACGACCTGCTTTTCGCCACCACTGACGTAAGTCTTTAAACCATTCAGCTTTTTCGACCCAAAGTGCAATAGTGGTAACGTGTTTACGTTCAGGTGTTTCTAGCCATAACGCCACGTAAGGGCGATGATATGGGGAAACATCTAGCTCAGGTAAGGTAAATTCAACGGTTAGGTTGGGATCTTTTGCAAAGCTCAGTGGGCTGAACAAACAGCCAATTAGTAGAGCAACGAGTAAGTGGGCTTTTTTCATTAAGATACTCCTTTAAGTTGAGGCACCCAAACTAGATAAATAACCAAAGGCGTGGCAACACCAAGCAGCGTTAACCAAAGGCCTGCGGCACGTTTTTTACGGTTTTGAAAGAGAATAAATAATCCGGTAATAGCAAACAGAATCATCAAAACAGCTGAGATATCAATCACCCAGCTCCATGCTTCGCCTGTATGGCGGCCTTTGTGTAAGTCACCAATCAGACTCATAAAGCCACCAGTTTGATAATCAATATTAAGTTCACCGGTTTGAAAATCGATTTCGGCATAGGCAAAGCCAGCCGGAAGCGGGTAGTCGAGCATTACCAAGGCATCTTCTTTTTCCCACTCAATACTTTTTACATTGCTGAGTGAAAACTGCTGTTGCATGTATTGCTCTATTTCAGGGTAAAGGCTTGGTAATGTGTCGAGGTTTGCTTGTGCTTTTTCGAATAGCTCTGCAGAAACAAGTAGTTGGTTCTGACCATTATGTTTATCATTTTCGAGCCAACTAACGTGGTTAAGAATGATGCCACTGACACAAAATAAAATAAGCAAAAAGAATAAGGCCGTTGAAAGGTATATGTGTAAGGCGCGGCTAACGCTATAAAAGCTGCGTTTGTTAAATGAGAACATAATGCGGTTTATTCGTTAAAGATACAAATATGATAATGATTTGTATTACTGATAACAAGCAGGTTTACGTTCTTTACATTTCTTTGTGCTAGAAATGAATAGCGAGGTAAGCCATAACAGCTAGTTGCGAACTGAGAAAACAAGCAAGCAACATCAAGCGCATCTGTGTGGTTATATTAACTTGAATTAGGGTTGGTTTATTTGGCTCAGATGGGCGGTTAATTAAATAGGCTAATACGCTCAATTCAATCACTGCTACTAAATACATCACCCAAATTGGCGCGGCACTTTGTAGTAAAAAAGCATATCCGATAGCCATACCAAAACCTGCTAATAACTTAGCACGGGTAGGGACAACCTTATGCTCTTGCCAAAACCTTAACGGTTGGCCGTATCTGGGGTGGTTTAGCAGCCAGGCAGAAAGCTTGGGTGATGAGCGGGTAAAGCACGCCAATGCTAGTATAAAAAAGATAGTCGTCGGCATCACAGGTAATGCAATACCTATGATACCTAAACCCACCATCAATAACCCGAGTAATTGATAGCAGCCATTTTTATAGGCGGTAAACGCCGCTCTCACATTCATCAATAAAGTTGAGCCTGATAAAACTTAAATCGTTGTAGTGCTTGCTCGGCACCCTCTATCAAGGTGGCTTGTTGCTGTTCACAGAGCTCAAGGTTATCAATAAGATGACTTAGTTGACAGCCTTTAGAGTATTCACTGGCTTTAGCAAGGTAGCGTGCACCACGTTGATTATTTAACTTTAGCTCAGCTTCTACCTGTTTGCCTAATGTAGCTGCAGAAAATTGCGCTCCTTCAATTACATACAGCCAACCAAGTACATAGGCAAAGTCGGCATTTTGAAAGCGGCAGGGGTGCTGTTGATGATTTGGTAATGGGTGCTTTAAATCATCTAAGTCCTGCTCAATTAAAGATAATCGGGTACGATCATGTAAGTTATCTATATATTGATGTAAACCAGCATGCTCGTAGAGGCCTTTTAATTCTAACTGGTAGACATACTGTAAGGTTAAAAACTTTTTATAGTTATCTAAATCAGCACTAGGCGCTAACTCTAATAAATGATGATCAATATCATCGGTTATGATGCTTATCGCTTGTTTTAGCTTTTCAGCTCGAGAAAGTAGCTCGAGTATTGGCATGAATATGTTCCTCAGCAACGTCTATAGAGTAAATGCACGGGGTATTTGATGTTGTCATAGGGTTATACCCATAATTTCTAAGTGATAATCAGACAAAGCTTCTGTACAGCTTTTAACAATAAATCGGGCTTAGAATAGCGCTATATAATAATGATTTTCATTTGTATAGCCAGAAAATGTTTTTACTAAAGGTACAGATCGGACCTTAGCCTTAAGCATAGTGGACTACTTGGGAGTGAAGTAAGAAGTTTGCTAGTAATGAATGAACGTTAAGAGTAGCGTGAGGTTGTTGTGTGGTTTCGAGTAAATAAAAAAGCAAGGAGGCCAGCTCCTTGCTTTCACTTAATTAAGCGTATCTTAGAAGTAATAACCTATATTGATATTGAAGCGGGTTTCAGTCTCGTCGCTGTCGCCAGCAATTGAACCACCAACAAATGGTTGGTTTTTCGCTTGTACAAAATCAAAGTAAGTGAATAAGCCACCTGCGGCAACAGATACACCGGTTACATTCATCCATGTATCTTCGCTGTTATCTGACTTGTCATAAATGATGCCGTAGTCATTATAAAACTGCAGGTTTGTTACCGGACCCCACTCTACAGGCAGGCTGTAAGCGATATTAGCATTAGTCATGGTCGCTTCTGCGGCAATACTATCGTAAAACGCATAAGCACCCACAGCCATACGGTCGACGTTGTCGATATCGTAGTTATATTCACCGTGCTGGAGCTGGAAATTCCATGGGCCAATTGTGCTATTTAAGTGCACCGCCCAGGCGTAGTAATCGCCGGCTTTATCTTCACCATCATGCAAGCCACCCGATAATGCAGAAACACCTAGCTCGGTGGTGCCGCCGTCATGCTCAAAGTGATAACCATAACGACCAGAGAAGGTGTTGTATTCTCCAATCGCATTGGTTGGTTCGGCATAAACACCTTCATCAGCAGAGCGGAAACCCACAACATCATATGAATAGCGGTCGCTTCTGTCGCTTACATAACCGTCAACGCCACCTAGCTCATCATTTTTGAAAAAGCCCAGATCAATTTGCCAGTTATCAGCAATTTTGCGTTTAAATAGCACACCTAGATCATGATCATCTTCAAGACCAATATAGTAGGTAGTACCAAAGAAGTAGTTGTGTGAATTATAAGGCCAGTTACCAAAAGGCACTTTGGTAATACCTGCCTGGACTTGCCAGTCTTCGGCAAAATCATAGGCGGCATAAGCATACTTAACTGCAGTCATATAATCGAAAAAGCGAATCTCGGCGTTAAGTTGTACATCACCGACATCACCAGCAAAGTTTAATCTAAAGATGTCAAAATCGAAGTCGCCGCCACGGTTTTTATTACCATCGTTATATGATGTATGGCTGAAGTTGGTACGTACTGCACCGCCGACTTTAATGCCAGATTCTTTTTTAGGTGCTTCAACAGCCGCCGTTTGCTGCTCAAGTTGCTTTTGTTGTTTTGCTACTTGTGCGTCAATCTGTGCTTGTTTCTCGGCTTGTTGCTGCGATTGCTCTTCCGCAGCATCCAGCTTACTTTGCAGTTGCTGCATTTGCTGTTTCAGTAATTGCAGTTGCTTTTGAAGGTCATCAATTTCAGATGCCTGACTCAGACTTGAAGTTGTACCCAAGGCTATTGCAAGGGCTAACTTTGATAGTTTAAGCATGTATTTTCACTAGTGTTGGAATGGGTACTATCAAGCATAGTTGATATTTAAGCTGAACCCAAGACTAGCCACAGAAAATTAATATTAATCAACCAGTTTTAATTTCTACTGTGGTTCTAATGTCTTGGTGATTGCGCCAACCTCAAGCAGTGGTGAAGCATCGAGTTGATCAGCATCCATCATTGCGGCAATACGTTGCATTGATGACAGCAGCAAACTTTGCTCCCACTCATCGAGTGCTGAGAACTTTTCAATGAAGTGTTCTTGCAAGGGTTGAGGTGCTTGATCTAATAGCTGTTTACCCGCTTCTGTTAGGTGCAAACTAACTCGGCGTTTATCTAATTGGCTACGCACGCGGGTGATCAGGTTACGGTTTTCTATACGGTCTAAGATATTGGTAACCGTAGCCGGGCTTAGATTTACATTTTGTGCAATTCGACTAGCGGTGATGCCATCGGTTTGTGCAACCTCATTCATAATAAGTAATTGTGGGCTCGTTAAGCCTGAGGTTTTGTTGAGCTGTTTTGAATGAAGGTCGATGGCTCTGATCACTTTGCGCAGCGACACTAATAGCTCGTCATACTTTTGCATGTTTCTGTCTCTTAAATAAGGCGGTGTGGAGCAACCGCAATCAAAAAATTTTACACATCTAATAAATTGAGTTCAAATAAATAATGACTATATTGCTTATAATTTATGGCCATAAAGGTTGTTTTTGTGCTTTTAAAATAATTAGAGCAGAAATTAAAAAGCAAAAGTTAAAATTTAGATGGAGTAATTGTTGTTAACACTTAAAATGCAATTACGAGGTGACACCATCACTTTGTAGTAAAACAATTTATACAAATAACTAAATATTATTTACTAAAAGCCACTGCATTGGGTAAGGTGGATTTTTCTTTCATTAAATGGGACGAATTATGAAGTTATCGCCATCAGTAACGATTGAGCAAAGTGAAACCGGGCTTGAATTTATTAAAGTTGCTAGTGAGTTTTGTAGCGCAACTATTTTTCTGCAAGGTTCGCAGATCACTGAGTTCACGCCAACCGATAAAAAGCCACTATTATGGGTCTCAGAATTAGAAGATTACCAAGAAGGCAAAGGTGTGCGAGGCGGTATTCCGATTTGTTGGCCATGGTTCGGAGTAAGCCAACATGAAGGCTGGCCAGCTCATGGTGTTGCTCGCACAAGTTTATGGCGCGCAGAAGAAGTGAAAGAACAAGACGATTCTATTTATATCAGCTTGTCATTGCCGATGACGCAAGTTGATGAAAAGTATTGGCCTTATAAAACTAAGTTATTGGCTGAGTTTATTTTAACCTCTAGCTTAGAGATGCGTTTAACAACCACGAACTTAGATAACCAAACTGTACAGTTTACTCAAGCACTGCACACGTACTTCCCAACACCAGCAATTGAAGAAACAAAAGTAGATGGTCTGCAAGGTGCGAAATACATTGAATTTGCTGAAGGTCCATTTGAGCAAAATGAGTTAGTGTCGTTTGCACGTGAAACAGACATGGTTTACACCGAAGCAAAAGACACTCAGCGTATCATTACACCTGATGGCATTATTGAAGTAGGTCGCGAAAATTCAACATCGTGTGTTCTTTGGAATCCATGGATTGATAAATCAAAACGCCTTTCTAATTTTGCTGATGACGAATACCACGTTATGCTGTGCTTAGAAGCGGCTAATGTCCTTGATGATAGTGTTGAACTTGCACCAGGAGCAAGCCACACACTTGCAACAAAACTACGCTGGGTATAATTTATAACATATAAAAACTCAGTGTTAGCACGTAAGGCCGGCACAGCTGGCCTTTACAAGGAATTACCGTGTTTAGTAATCAACAAATAGAAACCCTTCCAAAGCATCAAACGATTCAATTCCAACCACTTGCTGATAATGCGATATGGCATGTACAACTAAATTGGTTGTTGTTTTATGTGCCTCTGATGGCCGTGATCATTGCGGTACGGCACTTTAATCCTGCCGTTAGCGAAGTTATTGCTACACCTTGGCTTTTGGTTTTGCCATTGTTGGTAATACTGTCGATGGTTTACAACCTTTACAGCGTTCGCGCTAAAGGGGTGGCAGTAAGAGAGCATGATATTGCCTTTAAGCGAGGTTTAATTTGGCAACAAATCACTTTATTGCCTATTTCTCGCGTGCAACACACCGAAATTCATCGCGGCCCGATTGAGCGAAAGTTAGGACTCGCAACACTCAGGCTTTACAGTGCGGGTGGCATGAGTGCTGATTTACATATCAGTGGGTTAACTGACAAGCAATGCAATGATGTTCGCCAGTTCGTGCAAAGTTATGGTGATAATGCAGCAACTCAAGAAAATGAGCTTGCCGATGAGTGATCAACAATGGCAACGCGTGTCGCCATGGGCGCTACTGTATTTTATTGTGCACTTTGCACTGCGCTTCATAAAAGATGGGCTACTTAATTTACTGCCAATTTTGGTGTTATTTGTTACGCAAGTTGAGCAAAAGCTGTTTTGGGGGCAAATAGCTGTTGCCGTAGCCTCTTTAGTTTTAGTGCTGTATGCCTTTGCTTATTATCGTAATTTTAAATACCGCATAACAGATGGTCACGAAATACTGCTCAATAAAGGGGTATTTAAAAAAGAGCGGCTAACCCTAAAATTTGCTCGAGTACAGAACGTAAACATTGCCGAGCCTTTTTATTTTCAGCCAGTTAATTTAGTTAATTGTATTTTCGATGCCGCCGGTAGTAGTGCTCAAGAAGCTGTTATCCCAGGAGTTAAGCTTAGCTATGCCGAGCAAGTTCGTGAACAAGTTATGGAATTTAAAGCTCAGTTACAACAGCAAGAGCAGCTACCTGTTGAGCAGAGCGAAGCAACAGATAAACCGAAAACCTTAACGATCAGCAATGCTGAAATTGCTAAATTTGGTTTGATGTCGAACATGGCAATTTTAGCATTGGCTGCGCTTGCCCCATTTATGAATGTGATTTTTGAGTACCTCGAAAAAACCATCATAAGCCGCCTAGAGACCATACTGAATGAGCAAGCTGCTTTTGTTGGCAGTGCTGCCGCAATCGCTGTGTTAATTATGGTTGTTGTCATTGTGTTATGTGCCATTTTACTTTCTGTTGTCATGGCTTTAGTGCGCTTTTTTAACTTTCAGCTGTATTTTCAGGACGATAAGTTTAAGCGCGTGGCAGGTTTATTTGAGCGCCAGCAACTCTCGATCAGCGTGTCGAAAATTCAAAGTGTACAAATCAAACAAAATATTATTGCCAGGCTCCTTAATCGCTATACCTTAATTTGCCCACAAGTGAGTAGTGGTGGTATGGCAGCTGGGGTCGCGGCACATAAAAATAAACAAACGTTAGTGATGCCAGTAATCACCAAAGAGCAAGTGCAAGCCGTGTGTGGCTGGTTATTTCCATGGTTTGTTGATTTAACAGAGCTTAACTTTATTAAGCCTGAGCGAGCTTTACTTTATAAAAATACGTTTTTATATGTGATCCTGCCAACTGTATTTTCTGCTTTAATTTTCAACGCCTTATTTGATGCTGCTACGATGCTGTGGAGCAGTGTCGTAGGCTTAGTTTTGATGACCGGTGTGTTTTTGAATTATCAAAAAACGGGTTTGGCTATGTATCAACATGACGGCCGTTTTTTTGCCGTATTTAAAACCGGCATGCTGGGTGTGCAGTATCGTGTTTTTGAAATCTATAAAGCGCAAAGCGTCACCACAATAAGCACTTATTTAATGCGCCGATCACAGCTTAAAAGCTTGTATATACAACTAGCTTCTGGTTCAGTATCAATGCCTTACTTAAAAGCAGAGCTGGCTGAGCAGTTTGCTGATTTCGCCCTATATGAAATAGAAGGCGTTGAGCGGAATTGGTTTTAAATGAAAATAATTCTCAATATCATTGACTCATTTTAATATCGAGGTATACTAGCGCAACGTCAATAATCACGGGTGCGCAATGATTTATTTACTACCTATTTTAGCTATTTCAGGTGTTGTTGCCTTACTTTGTTATGCACGTTCTCAGCAGGAGTGTAAGGGCTTATGTGTGAGTGTTGCCGTTACAGCAATTGCTTTACTCGTAACCGCAGCTTTGGTCATCGCGGGGCTCGGTGCACTAAGAAGTAGCCTGATGTTTGCCGTGACTATTTTTATTATTTATCAATTACTCGGTCTAGGGCGTGCTGACCCTTTATGATTAATTTTGCAGCAGTGTGTTTGGTATTTAGGCAAGGCAGAGCCTATGTAGTGTGGTTGTTCCACATAAATAGGCGATAACGCAGCATTAATGCCAAACACGCGCTGCCCTCCGGGTTCTTCCTAGGGGCGATTAACTCTTTGTTGCTCGATTTTTACTTAGCCCACTAGGTTACAAATCTCGCGCCGCGATTAAATCGCCCCTAGAGTGAACAAATTTCAATCAACAAGGGTCAACACGCCCTACAACCGCTAAAAATCGAGTAATTTCTTACACTTTTTAACTTCAGCCTTTTAAAAAAGCATCGCATACTAACCCTTAAATTAAGCAACTTGCTAATCAAGGATTGTGATGAAAAAAGCTCTGTTAACTGTGGCACTACTTGCTGCTAGCCACGCTTCAAGCCAAGAGACTTGGCAAACTATTCATACCGAGCACTTTAATGTGCATTTTAGTACTGAGAACCAGCAATGGGCCCGTTCAGCGGCAACAGAGCTTGAAATTGTTCGCGATAAGGTACTAAAACAGCAAAACCGTGCTCTTGATGAAGTGGTCGATGTTCTGGTTTTTGACCCATTTAACGCCTCCAATGGCTTTGCTTTGCCGGTGACTAACAAGCCTTTAATGGCTTTGTTTACTACGCCTCCACAATCCGATACGGTGATTTCTAACACCGATGGCTGGCAGCAGTTATTGATTTTGCACGAATATATTCATTTGGTGCACCTTGCTCAGCCTACTCGAAGTGACGTGCGCCAAGCTATTCGTAATAGTTGGGATATTTACGACTTAGTTGATGGCCAAATGCCGCGCTGGGCTGCAGAAGGGTATGCAACGCTACTTGAGTCGAAAATGACAGGGCGGGGTCGTTTGTACGATAACCTTTCAGAGGCAATACTGGTTGAATTTGCCCAGCAAGGTGCATTGCCACGATATAGCCAATTAAATAGTACCGAAGGGGGCTATTTAGCTGGCTCAATGGCGTATTTAATGGGTTCTCGTTTTCTTGCTTGGCTTGAAGAGAACTATTCAGCGCAAACTCTCGATGCAGTTTGGACCCGCATGCAAGCGGTTAAAGCGCGTGATTTTAATGAGGCCTTTAGCGGAGTATTTGGCGACTCACCTGAACGCCTCTACCGCCGTTTTATTGCCGAATATACCTATAAGGCAATGGCTAAAGAGGTAAGTGAGCAAACACTTACAAGTAAGCTTTGGTTGGGGCTTGATCTATACGCCTCGAACCCTGTTTTAAGCTTAGATAATACTAAGCTTGCCATTGTTGAGCGCAACAAAGATGACGAAACCCGTTTAGTCATTTATAGCACTGATGACAATCAACAGGCTGCTGATGATTTTGCGAAGCAGCAACAAGCGTTACTCGATGATGACCCTGCTGATATTGCAGATAAAGCCCCCAGTGTTTTTAAGCGTAAGCAAAAACATGTGCTTCACCAAATTAATAGGCAGGGTATAAAAAACCCCCAGTGGTTAGACGAAAATACATTGTTTTTCACCGCCACAACAACTGTTGCTAAAGGCTCAATTCAAGGTATTTCTGATCTATACCGCTATGATATTGATACAGGTAAAGTGAGCGCATTGACCCATCATGCAGGGCTGCGCCGCTTTAGTATCAGTGATAACGGGCAAACGGTTTATGCTGAGCAAACCAAGCATGGTTTCTCTGAGCTAGTGCGCCTTGACCTCAATACGGGTGTCGCTACGCCTTTATTTGAGAAAAGCCTAGAAACGGTTTATGACTATCCATTACTAAGCCCTAATAAAACACAACTTGCCTATTTAAAAGCGACATTGAATGCTAATTGGCAGTTGTATATACAAGATGTAAACTCTCAGCAATCAATAGCAGTGCCTATGCCTGATGGTTATCAGTATGTGTCACAACCTAATTGGCAAGCCGATGGCAAAGGGCTTTATTTTGTCGCCGGTAAAAATGCCGCTCTCGATTTATATCATTATGATCTACAAAGCAATTCACTACGACAATTAACGCAAGGCCAAGAAGCTGTTGCACACCCAATAGCAATGAATAACGGTGAACTTTTGTATTTATCGATCACTGCTGAAGGGCCGAATATCAAGCATTTTGCTGAGCAACCACAAGGATTAGAGGTTGTTGAATTTGCTAAAAGTGCAGCGCCACCACGAGGGCAAGTAACGAGCGAAGTATTACCTGAGGCTAAAATCTACCCGCAAAGCCCAACTGAGCCAGCCGATTATGATATTTGGCAGCAAAAACCCACCTTTTCATTGGCATCTCAGTATTATTCGGCCTCATCTTCGCTGCTTACCCTTGGGGTCAAAAGTAACGACTTTTTAAAGCAGCTTGATTTACAAGCGGGCTACAGTGCTGATTTACATGACAAAGCATTGGAAGGGGTGTTTGCGGCCGCTAAGTACTCAGCGTTTGATTTAAAATTTAAAGCGCTGTTATTTGATTACGACCTTGAATCGGCAAAACAGTACCATTCACAAATACCGGTGAAGGTAAGTAACACTGGGGCGCATTTAGCCATGAGCTACCCGTTGCAGTTTCAGCAGCTTAGAATTACACCGAGTTTGAGCTATAACTACAGTGATTTTAGTAAGGGGGATGATCAATGGTTAACCCTTGGACTTGAACAAAAATGGCAACATGATAGACAGCGATACGGTTTTGCTCAGTCTGTGAGTGCTCAGTGGTTATCCGGTGATGCTAACTCGAATAATTGGCAGGGCTATAACTTTGCCACCGTATTGAGCGGTTATGCTTTTGATATTCCTGTTTATGTTAATTTTACACAGCAATATCGCGATGACAGTATTCTTGCTCTTGGCGGTTATGAGTCAAACTTAATTAATAATGACACGCAAAGCGGCTTTGTTGTCGCTCCTGAGCTGCCGTTTATTAGTCAATCAGGTAGCCGCTATAAAGGTTATGGCGGGGGCATTAGTTACAAAGATTCATTACCTTGGCTTTATTACCAACAGCATCAAGTTGATAACCGAGTCTATGCACAAAGTTACGGGCTAAAATGGCGAGGAGACTTTAGCTTTGGTATGGGGCCCGCTGGTTTAAACGATGTAAACCTTGATTTTGGCGTCGCCCGGGTAGAAGGCGACGACTTCGAAAATGATTTACGCGCTTGGCTAAGCTTCTATTACTCGTTATAGCCTAGTGTTGGTCTTTTAAGGCGAAAAGCTTTGCGTGATATAGCGCCAGTTTTTCGTCTTTATTTTCTATCTCAATGGCTTTTTCTAACCATTCCTTACTACTTTGTTCATTACCTTGCTGATAACTAATAATCGCTAATTCTATATAGGGTTCAGATAAATAAGGGGCTAATGCAATAGCGTCTTCGAGTTGTTGCTTTGCCTTGAAAAGCTTGCCATTGTTACGGGCGTTAATTGCCGTTGCCAGTAACTCGAATGGATCCTGCTCTAGCATCGCCAACTGTGAATTGAGCTGCTCAGCCAAAACCTGATCATTCAGTTGCTCGGCCAGCACTGCGTAATTATGTAGTAAATTTGTATCGCTAAAGCCATGCTGCATTGCTGTTTGATAAATATGTTTTGCTCCAGCTAAATCACCCGCTTGGCGATGTAATACGGCGGCTAGATTATAAAGTGATGCCGCATTTGGGGTGTATTCATTGGCTTTTAATATATAACTGTAGCTTAAGTCGAATTGTTTCAAGGCCAGTGCTTTAGCAGCCAAGTTACTGTAATAGCGGCTAATTAAGTCTTTTAATTCAGCGCGGCCAGAGTAAAAGCTGCCACGTGCAGGGAAGTAATCAATGACTGTGCCTGGCGGCACCAAGTAATTATCGTCCTCATTTAAAGGGGCGTAGACTTTGGTACGAAAATGGCCCGATACATACACGATGTTATTTTGTTTGCTATAAACAGGCTCACTGGAGACCGCTTGAAAGCCTGTTTGAAGTCCTGCTAGTTGAGCATAAGCATGGGTTAAAATTGCTAAGCTAATACAGTTACCTTGATGACCTTGAAGAGTCTGCTGGGCATTGAGTGTGGCGCTAAAGTAATTAAAATTGGTGAGTTTATTTTCTAAATAGTGATATAGGATTTGGTCATCCCTTAAATCACCACCTTGACGTTCGGTAAAATAATTAAGAAAACGTTTCTGCTCATCTGCAGGAAGCGTAAATAGCTCAGGGTCGCTAAGTTCAACGTGTTTAAAATGTGCTGCATTGAGTAAGCTGGCCACACTCGGTGGTGGCGTTGGTTGTTGTTTTGTACTCTTGCATCCAACTAAAAAAGTACTTAAAACAAGCGCATATAAAATTGACTTCATTGCTTAACCCTCCTGAGCACTATTTAATCAATGTACCCAGATCACATTAATTATTCAAGTTAGTCGTTAGTGTCATCAGCTGTAAACAGCTTGTACGGATATCTTGCCAATAGCCTGTTGTTTATTTTTTATTCTTTATTGCATTCTAAAGCACTCTCATTACAATGCCGCGCTCTTTTAAATTGCTTTAAAAACAGGTGTTTACTGTAATTTTATGGGTGATTTATAAACTGCTAACTTATTAACTAAATTGTAACGAGAGAGGTCTGTTTTGGCGCACTTTTTGCCGATTATTTCATGCTTTATTTTAGCGTTTAGCTTTTATCCGCTTTTAAATAAGATCCGTAAAAATCGCAGTGTGTCGGGCGTTTCGCTGTTAATGATGAGCTTTGGTGTCGCGCAAAGTTTATATTTCATCACCTTTAACCTGTTTTTTCAGCGTTTTTACATGGTTTTGCCATTCGTTGTAACAGGCATGCTAAGTGGCGTGATTCTTTACTATTTTGTTCGTTACAATGCCGCACGAAAGCAACGCATGCAGCTAGCTGGGTTATTAGCCATCTCGGTCGTGCCTTTTGGTTTGTTACTTAACCCTCATTATGAAACAGCAACGGTGCTTAACTGGCTAACCTATGTAGGTTTAGTCATGAGCTCTATTCGTGTTATGCCGCAGACTTATAAAACCATTAAAAGTGGTGATATTAGTAATTTAAGTGCGCGCTACTTTAGCCTACAGTTTGTTGCTGGAAGCTGTGGCCTCGCTGCCGAACTTGCTATGGCGACACCGAGTGTGTCTCACATACTGACCTTTGTAATGATTCTACTGACTAATGCCGCGCAATTGGGGTGTATTCAGTATTATAAATCGCGCCCTGCAATGGCTTAAATGTCTAAGTAATATTCCGTTTATTAACTCGTTGCTTTATGGCACATTATCTTATCGCTATCGAAAGGATAAGATATGAATTGGAATCAATTAGGCTACTTATGTCGATTATTATCGCCAATAAGTGGCCTAAATAAAGCACAGCAAGAAGCGCTTAGTGCCCCGCAACACATAGAAATTTATAATGACGGGCAAAAGAATAGTCCATTAGCCACTAAACTTGCAAAAGACCTTAAAAAAGCTGAAGGTGAGCAGCAGCAAAGGTTAGCGTTAAGTTATGCAGCGTTATCATCAACACTAAAAGAGCACTCTTTCGACTATAAAACCAAGTTGCTCTATCTTGGTGTACTTTTCTCAGTTTTCATCCTCGTTAACTTCATTTATCAGCAATTTGTTATTCCTTCATTCTCAAATGTGTTTAGTCAATTTGATGTGCAATTTACAGAGCACCTGGCTAATTTAGCTAGATTCTGGCTAGTAGCAAGTATTGCGCTCGGCTTGTTCTTGATGGTTATTGTATTGACTGTAAATGCGCTTCGACAGTTTGCAAATCTGACTTTAATGAGCGCTTCATCAGCCCAGTTTGAGTTAATAATCCCTAAAAAAATTAGGCACAATTATGATGCGTTAGTCGCATTAATTGAGTTCCCATTGTATGGAACATTACAGAACGATAATCGTGAGTTATCTCATTTAAAAACATGCCAAAGTAATGGCTTGGATATTGCCCAAGAGCTAGAGCTCCTCGTCGCCAATAAACTTGAAAGCTTACGCGGCGATATCACAGCGCATATCAACAGACTCATCACTGTATTTAGTATTTTATTGGTGATATTAATTGCCCATTTCTTAGTGGGAGCATATGAGCCTCTATTCTTAATGGGAGAGATAGTATGAAAAATAAAGGATTTACGCTGATTGAGTTAATGGTTGTAGTAGCCATCATCGGCATTTTAGCTTCTGTTGCATTACCACAATACAGTCAATATATTCAGCGCAGTGAACTAGCTGATCCCTTAGCAATGGCGTCAACTATTCGAGAAGACGTTACAGCTTTTTACTTGGAGCACGGTCGCTTTCCAAAAAACAATGAGCAAGCAGGTGTCCCTGCAAGTAAATTTTTAATTGGTAATCGAGTTACGGGGATCACTGTTGAAGACGGAGCGATTCATATTAGCTTGGGCAATAAGGTATCTATGCCTTTGCAAAATACAGTATTAAGTTTTCGCCCTGCGGTTGTTGTCGGAAGCCCTACAAGCCCTATCGCTTGGCTTTGCGGGTTTGATAAACCTGTAACGGGTATGCAAGCGGTTGGTGAGAATAAAACGACTGTGCCAAAAGATATATTACCTTCATCGTGCATTGATCGGCGCTAACTTTTAAAAAAGGCTGCCAAGTGGCAGCCTTTTTTGTGTAGTTTTACTTATGCTTCGAGGGCTTTACTAATTAAGCGATCGATATATTGCTTATGGGCTTTAGCTGCGGTGTCTGCACCCCATGGTACGCTCATATCAGCAATTTGATTTAACTGATAAAGCGCGGCAGCTTTGGCTAGGTTATCGTGCTTGCTCGCTTTGCCTAAACCAGCAATCGCGATTAGCTGATTCACATATTCAACTTGTAGATTGTGACTTAGGGTATTTGCTTTTTTGCTGTCTACAAAAATGCTTGCTGTTAAGTCATTCATAAATTGGTTAAGTGAATACTCGTTGCCATACATTGCGCTGTCTGAAATACGCAGCATAACTGCTGGGTGCAACAACTGAGCAAGTACCAGCTTTTGCATACCTAAAATCATGCCATGTGGTTTAGGGTCTTCGTTCTTACCATAATGATTAAAACCACGACGCTGCTGTAGCAGGTAGTTATACAGTGGCTGCATGCTCGAAAGTACATTTGGCGAGAATACTTTGTCGGCTAACACTTGCATTGCATGTTGCTGACGCTCAAGTGGTACTGGCGTAAATGGTGCACCATTTTTGTCATCGCCCACCACATTACGTTCTACATAAACACCACCAATTTGACGAGATACCACGCCTGCTTGTGTTCTGTAGCTTCTAAATAAAATGTTCGCTGAGGTAACTAGCTGCTGGTATGACTCACCATTAACCGTGGCATTGTCTTTAAGTTCAGTAAACAGCTTATTGATAAGTTCCATACGATCATCAGCATATGCGGCAGGGTTAGATGACATATCACCAATCATTACACGTGGGTCGATATGGCGGCCTGGGGCACGCATATCATCAGCATCATTACCAAAAGCTAAAGCATGCTCAGATGAGCGAGAGAGAATTTTTTCAAGGCGCTGCTGCTCAGCGGCTTTATCTGCTAATGCTTGGCTGTAGCCATACTCAATCGCCCAATCATCGTAAGGGCCAGGTTTTGTTTGGAAGATATCACCTTGTTGCATGCCAATAGGGGCAATGTTTGCTGGTGCATAGTCCATAACTGAGCCCGTTACGATACCTTGCGTTTTACTCTTATCGTGAACTTCTTTTTCATCCCACAAAATAGATGATTTCATATTGTGGTTAAGGCCTAGGGTATGGCCCACTTCGTGTAAAACTAGCTGAGTTAAGCCTTGGCGTAAAATCTCTTTGTCTTCAATGCTCGCACCTGTGCCTAAGCCTTTAGCAAGTAGCATGTTTTCTTGAATGCTGTGGCCCAGTGAGCAATGTAAATCTGTGCTGTTTTGGCTAGTTTCAAGCGTGGCTGCACCTTGAGTGTATAAGGTGTCGTACATCCAACGGTTTTTCATGAAAACATACTCTAACATGATGTCAGAGCCTAAGATTTCACCGGTTAATGGGTTCGCAAGGGCAGGACCATAACCGCCAAATGGAGGGCGCGGTGATGCAGTCCAACGCAATACATTGTAGTTAATATCGCCCGCATCCCAATCGGCGTCATCAGGTTGTACTTTTACTTCGATGGCATTTTTAAAGCCCGCTTTTTCAAATGAGCTATTCCATGCTAGTACGGCATCACGAATAGTGTCTCGCCACTCAACTGGCGTAGTATTTTCAATCCACCAAGTAATCGGTTTAACTGGCTCAGACAGTGCCGCTGACGGGTCTTTCTTTTGTAAGTCCCAGCGCTTGATGACATCTTCATAAGGAGCCCAATCCGCTGATGTCATATTGTCGAATTCGTTAGTGAAATAACCAATACGCGCGTCATCTTGGCGAGCTTGATAATCATTTTTCGGTAACGCGACAAATGAATGCTGTACTTTAATTGAAACATTACGAGGGTCGCTTACAGCTTTTGAACCTCGTACTGTTGGGTTAGCATTAGAAAATACATAATCCACCACAACATCTAGGTTATTTGGGTAAGGGCGCTGTTTAACAATACGCGATTTTTTGTCGTTTAACTTACCAAGTTTAAAGCGTTTGCTGGCATTTTTATCTTTTGGGTTTGCCCAAGGTGACACTTTATGCAGTGCTTCACTTAAAAAGAGCTTATCAACTTTAAAAGCAATTTTACCGTCTTCTTCTTTTTCGATTTTAATACTCGCAAGGACAGCTTCGCTGATGTTGGCATCGGCAGAGCGTGCTAGGGCTGAGTTTTCATCAAATTTATAGCGCGGTGTTTTGCTAATAATATCAATGCGGTCAAAGTATTTACGAAACTCAATTAGCTTTGTCTCGCGATATGCCCCTCTGAAGTGGCCTGCGTCAGTAACACCATCAACGGTGTGAGCAAAGTACACAAATGGTGTATCAAGTTGAGATTGGTCGATAACCATTAAGTTATCGCCGGTTTTCGCATCTTGGTAAATGCTGAAAACACCAGCAAACTCGCTTTTATCTTTGATCATTTCAGCCAGTGTTTTTGGCTTCTTTTCTTCTTTTTTCGCTTCGGCGGTGTGGCCATTCATGGCAAACGCTAAGCTTAGTGCCAGCGCAATGTTTGTTATTTTCATTGTTAACTCGTTCCTTTTATTATTTCTCAATCAAGTTTAATGAATTAACCCCTTGATAAAAGACCGTTTGTTAACAAGTGTGAAGGTGGTTTTGTAAGCCTTTGATATTACGTAGCTTTTGTTTGTAACAAATTGTTCTTAGATAAGTTTAGGTTTTTGTGTTGCCAATTTATCTGTTTTTGTAACAGTTCCTTACAAATGTCACATTAATGTTTCTGTCAGCTTTGGTATGATAGGGCCAGTGAAAATATTATAGGTGTAAGTTATGCGCACAAGTTTATTAAAATGGATATTACCGTTTGTTGCATTAATCGTTGGTGTTGCTGGTTTTAAAGCAATCAACGCGATTGCTCAAGAGCCTAAAGACAAGGATGTAGTTGATGTGCGTCCTTTAGTACAGGTTGAGCCAGTAGCAAGTGATGATCATCAAGTGATTATTAATAGTTACGGCGAAGTGAAACCGCTTGAAAGTACTTTGCTTGCCTCACAAGTGGCTGGTGAAGTTACAAGCTGGCATCCAAATTTTGTTGCTGGTGGCATCGTAGCTCGTGGTGAAGTGTTATTTACCATCGAAAAAGATAACTACGAAGCAGCTGTACTACAAGCTGAGGCGTCACTTGCCAGTGCTCAAGCTGCACTGATCGAAGAGCAAGCACAAGCTAAAGTGGCAGAGGATGAAGCAAGACGTTACCCAGAACGTGAGCGCACAGACTTATTCCTACGTAAACCTCAAGTTTTAAGCGCGCAAGCCGCTGTTAAATCAGCGCAAGCTGCATTAAAACGTGCCGAGCGTGACCTTGCTCGCTGTGAGGTAAAAGCACCTTACGATGCATTGGTGATCAGCCGTGAAATTGGTGTCGGTCAATACATCAATGTGGGCAGCCAAGTTGCTGAAATTAATAATATTGAAAGTGCAGAAATCATTGTACCAATTGCTGGTTTCGATAGTGTATTTTTGCCAAAACGCTTAAAAGGCGTAAAAGCGACCATCATCAATAAAGGCTTAAATAGCTTTACTCGTGAAGCCGAAATTGACCGTGACCTAGGCGTAGTTGATAACGCGACGCGTATGAGCAACTTAGTTGTTCGTGTTGATGACCCATACGGCTTAAAGCACGACGTACAACCTATTAAATTTGGTGCTTACGTACAAGTGAGCTTTGCCGGTGCAACATTACAAAATATCTACCGTTTACCGCAGTCTTTAGTGAATAACCAGACGGTGTGGATTGTGAACGACGAGAATAAACTTGAACCACGCAAAGTAACGGTAGTACGCGAAGAAGGTGAGTATTTCTACATTAGTGATGGCCTTGAAGTGAATGACCAGTTGGTTCTTACGCTACCTGAGTACCCGCAAGAGGGTATGGAAGTGAAGGTTGCAGGTATGAAAGAAATGACAAGCGATGCAGAAACTGCAGCGGTTGAAAAGCTTTAAGGTAGCACTATGACTGATACAAACACAGAAAAACAGTCTGGCCTTATTGCCTATTTTGCCAATAACTCGGTCGCTGCTAACTTAATGATGGTGTTTATCATCATTATGGGGATCATTAGTTATTTCACTATTCAGCGCCAGATGTTCCCGAATGTTGAAATTAACTATATTGAAGTACAAGCCAATTATCCGGGGGCCTCACCACAGGAAATTGAAGAAAGTATTCTGATCAAAATTGAAGAGTCACTAAAAGATGTCACCGAAATTAAACGTGGTGTATATCGCTCATTTCGAAATAGTGGCCGTGCAAGTTTAGAGATCAACACTGATGCAGAACTTACTGATGTACTCGATAAAGTGAAGCTAAGAGTAGACAGTATTGCGACTTTCCCTGCGGGAATGGAGCCGGTGACGATTAGTCAGGTTGAGTTTCGCCAAGACGTGATTGGTATGACGCTAGTAGGTGATATTCCACTTACTGAGTTAAAACCAGTTGCAAATAAAATTGAAGATGAGTTACTGCAATTATCCAATGTGTCACTGGTGCAAAACGATGTACCACTTGATGAAATTGCGATTGAAATTGACCCAGATTCACTGCGTCAATACAACCTTACTTTAAGTGAGGTGGCCAGTGCTGTACGTCGTTACTCTGCAAATATCTCAGCAGGTCAATTACGTACTGACGCAGGTATTATCTCGGTACGTGTTGAAAATCAATACTACAGCGGTGATGAGTTCCGCCAGATCCCAGTAAAAATTGGTGCTAATGGCGCGAAAGTGCTGCTAAACGACATTGCTGTGATTAAAGACCAATTCACAGAAGGTGAGCGCTACTTTAAATTTAATGGTGAAAATGCCGTTTATTTATCAGTAAAAGCAACCAAAGAACAAAATATGATCCCGGTTGCTGATTCAGTTAAAGCGTTTATTGAGCAAAAGAATAAAGAGCTACCGGCGGGCCTGCGTCTTGAGCCATTAATGGACATGACTTATTACCTAAATGCCCGTTTAGACATGATGAAAAGCAATCTCTTCCAAGGGGCTATCTTGGTTGCCATTATGTTGTCTATCTTCTTACGCTTTAAGTTGGCACTTTGGGTAATGATTGGTTTACCTGTGTGTTTCTTAGGTGCAATGATGATGATGCCATTATTTGGTATCAGTATTAATATCGTGTCGTTATTTGCCTTTATTATGGTGCTGGGGATCGTGGTCGATGATGCCATCGTCATAGGGGAAAGTGCCTACACCGAAATTGAGAAAAAAGGCGGTGGTGTTGTAAATGTGGTAAATGGCGCAAAACGCGTTGCTACCCCAGCAACATTTGGTGTTTTAACAACAATTGCTGTATTTGCACCATTTACACTATCAAGTGGCCCAGAGAGTGCATTTTTCTTTGGTATTGCGGTGGTGGTAATTCTGTGTCTGATATTTAGTTTGATTGAATCGAAACTTATTTTACCGGCGCACATTGCCCACACTAAATTCCCGCCAATTAACCCAAATAGCTGGCGAGCGCGTTTTAACAAACGTTTCTTTAACTTTGTAAATGGCCCGTATAAGCGTTTTATTGAGCTTTGTGTAGAGTGGCGTTGGTTTGTGCTATTTGCGTTTATCGGTTTATTGATTTTGACGTTTGGCTTAATTTCATCAAACCAAGTGCGTGTGGTACCAACACCAAAAGTACCTCATGACTTTCCGCAAATTCGTTTAGAAATGAATGAAAATGCCTCGGATATGCAAACAATTAATGCTATTCGTGAAATTGAGACCATGGTTAATAAGGTAGACCAAGAGACTGAGCGTGAGTTTGGCCAAAAGCTTATTCGCGATATCTTAGTGTTCAACCAAGGTCGTACTGAAGCACAATTACTTGCTCCGCTGGTAGATGAAGAGCTTCGCCCGTATAACGCATTCGAATTATCTCGTCGTTGGCGTGAACAAATGCCAAGTATCCCAGGTGTGAAATCGCTGCAAATTTACGATGATGTAAATGGCGGTGGTATGGATGGTGAGTTTGGTTACTTACTTTATGGCCCAGATATCGATACCTTAAATGAGGCAGGTCGTCGTTTCATCCAACTATTACAACAGCAAAAAGGCTTATTTGATATTAGTTCGACCATCGATCCGGCGAGCAAAGAAGTGCAGTTAAGCTTAAAACCTGTGGCATATGATCTAGGTTTAGACCTTGCCAATATTGCTAATCAAGTGGGCGCAAGCTTTTACGGTGGTGAAGCACAGCGTGTTATTCGTCGCGGTGAAGAAGTACGTGTTATGGTTCGTTACCCGAAACTAACACGTGAAGCGTTTGCATCATTAAAGCATGCTGTTATCACAACGCCTGCAGGCCAAGAGGTGATGTTGGGCGATGTTGTTGAACTGAACGAAAAACCTGGTATTAGCTATATTCGCCGTGAAGGTGGCTATCGTACAGTGTATATCTACGGCAGTATCGATGAAGAAGCGATTGAACCGGGTGAAGTGGTTAAGCAAGTTGATGAGAACTTATTACCGCAGTTAAAAGAGGAATACCCATCAGTTAAAACTGAGCTAGGTGGTTCTATTGAAGAACAACAAGCGCAAGCTAATGAGCAAATCATGTTCTTTATCGGCGGTATGATTTTAGTGTATATCTTGCTTGCTGTACCGCTTAAGAGCTATTCGCAGCCTCTAATTGTTATGTCGGTTATTCCATTTAGCTTAACCGGTGCAATTTGGGGTCACTTCTGGTTTGGTTTAGATATTAGCTTGATGTCGGGCTTTGGCTTGATTGCCGCAGCCGGTGTTGTAATTAATGATTCGTTAGTTATGACCGACTTTGTAAACCAAGCACGCCGCGAAGGTATTTCAACTCGCCAAGCAGTTATTGAAGCAGGTTGTGCGCGCTTTAGAGCAATCACCCTGACATCAATTACAACCTTTGCCGGTGTACTACCGATTATGTTCGAAACCAGCTTGCAAGCTAAGTTTGTAATTCCAATGGCTGTAGCACTTGGTTTTGCGGTTATGTTTGCAACTCTAATCACTTTAGTACTAGTACCTTGTTTATATATTGTAATGAGTGATGTGGGTAATGGCTTCTTGAATGTATTCCGTGCAGGGCACCGAGTCGCGACCAGAAGAAAGCTAGCAAGGGATTAACAGCCCATATGCGAAAAAGCCAACCAAGCGGTTGGCTTTTTTGTACCTGACGCATTTGCTAGTAACTATTTGCTATATAAGACGTTTGGTTACATTCTTTTGTTTGATTTGTGATTCGGTCACGATTATACTCAGTCTTGTTTTTGGCAAACTAACTGAAAGGTTAGGACGCAAAGTTTCCGGTCTAAGGTTTTAAACTATGATAGCGGGACCGCTGATAAGCACATAATCTAGTGCTTTGGTTCACTTGCCTCAAACTAAAAGTATTTATTTTGTTCGGTTGTTAGATAATGCCTATTAGTTGTTCTTAGGGTGATATTTTGTTTATGCATACGTCAATGGCCTCCGGGAAGTGGTTGCCGATTGGTTGCTTAAATCATCATACCCAACTGTTTGTTGGAGATAGGGTGATTGTGACCTTTTATGACATGCAAGGAGAGCTAGTCGATTTATCATTCGAATACCCGATCAGTAGTTCCGATCAGGGTGAGCCTCATAATTGGCCACGTTCTGTTGCCGAGCATATAAACGTGCATGTTCCGCTGGTAAAAGCGGGCAAAATGACTGAACAAGGTTTAGTGGTTGCGTACCGTTCAAACCAAATTTATGCCCTAGAAGGTTCGGGCATTACGCATGTAAAAGTGGCATTTAATTGCATCGCAAAATGTAAAGAGCGAGTGCAAGATAGTCTGCAAGATTATGACTATGTATACCCACAAGCATGCAGCGATTACAGTGCGGGTGTTAAAGTACTACAGCCAAAAACGGGTCATATTTATATGTGTAAACCATGGCCATTTAGCGAGTTTTGTCGTGTTAAAGATTCACACAACCCGCTTTTTGAGCCAGGTGTAGGAAAAAGCTGGGCTATGGCTTGGCAGCAAGTATCGCATTAACAGTTTCCCCCTAAATGCTATTTTAGCATTGCTTAGCCCACTCAATTTGAGTGGGCTTTTTTAATACCAACCCGCAATAATACTTAATCATTTTGAGGGATTAAACCTGTCGCTAACTGCGTTAAAAATTTCTCATTTAGAACAACTAAATAACGAAATTTTTGCCTTGTTATCAACGAGGTTTTATTGCCTCAAAATAGACTACTTAATTAAGCTGATTGGTATAATTCTGTGATAAACTGCCAGCAATTCGTTTTTTATTTTGGTTTTTTCTTGTGTCGTCAAATTCGTATTCTTTGTCTTTATTAGCGCATCCTCCTGTTGCAAAAAAACAGCCTCAGCAATTAACTACACATCAACTGACGCGCACCGATAATTATTATTGGATGCGTAATGATGAGCGCGAAAATGAAGATGTATTAGCGCATTTAAATGCCGAAAACGGTTATTGCGATAAACAACTTACCGACATAAAACCACTGCGCGAACAGCTATTTAATGAGTTAAAAGACCGTATTGTAAAAGACGACAACACGGTACCCGTGAAAGATGGCCAATATTGGTATCACTCAGAAGTACGTGGCGACGATGAATATGCACGCCATTATCGTAGCAGCTCAATAGAAGCGCGCGACAAGCACCTGTTGTTAGATGTAAATCAATTAGCTGGCGATTACGAATTTTATGAGTTAGGTGAAGTTGCAATTAGCCCTGATGAGCAGCTGCTTGCTTACTCTGAAGACACCGAAAGTCGCCGTATTTATACCGTGCGTTTTAAAAATATTGCCAGCGGTGAGATGTTTAGTGATGTGCTGGAAAACACCGAAGGCCAAGTGGTGTGGGCTAATGATAACAAAACGGTGTTTTATGTGAAAAAAGACCTGCAAACCTTATTGGGCTTTCAGGTTTACCGCCATGTTTTAGGCACCCCGCAAGCTGATGACGTACTTGTTTATGAAGAGCAAGATAAAAGCTTCTTTATGGGGCTTGGCAAAAGCCGCGATGAAAGCCTTATTATTATTGACCTTGCGACCACAGAAACAAACGATACTTGGGTACTTGATGCCAATAACCCAGAGGGTGAATTTAGCGCCTTAATGCCACGCGAAGAAGGCCATGAGTTCGATGTCGATAAGCTAGGTGATACCTTTTACATTGTTACCAACTGGCAAGCGAAAAACTTTCGCTTAATGACCGCGACGCAAAGCACCATTGCCGATAAAAATCGTTGGCAGGAGCATACACCGCATCGCGAGAATGTATTGTTAGAAGGGGTCGAAATTTTCAATGACTACCTTATCCTCACCGAGCGAGAGCTTGGCCAAACACGTTTTGTGGTGGTGGATCAGCAAGCCGAGCGTCTTACTTTAGAGTTTGATGACCCTTGTTATTATGCTGCAATTGCAATGAATCCAGAGCCGAATGTGAGCTCTGCGCGTATTTACTATTCAAGCTTAACGACGCCAGGTTCTTTGTATGATGTTGATTTAAAAACAGGTAACAAAACCTTATTAAAACAACAGCAAGTGCTCGGGGATTTTAACCCAGAGCATTATCGCTCAGAACGTGTAATGGTGACTGCAAGGGATGGCGAGCAAGTGCCGGTTTCTTTGGTTTATCGTATCGACCAATTTAATAAAGACGGTACTAACCCGCTGTTGCAATATGGCTATGGCGCGTACGGTATTACCATCGATCCAAGCTTTTCAAGCAGCTCACTAAGCTTGCTTGACCGCGGCTTTGTTTATGGGATTGCACATATCCGTGGCGGTGAAATGCTAGGTCGTCATTGGTATGAGCAAGGTAAAAAGCAATATAAGCAAAATAGCTTTAGCGATTTTATTGATGTTACTCATGCGCTTACTGAGCAAGGCTATGCACACCCAGAAAAAGTTTTCGCGTCTGGTGGCAGTGCTGGTGGTTTATTAATGGGCGCTGTGGTTAACCAAGCACCTGAGCTTTATTTAGGTATCGGCTGTCATGTGCCATTTTTAGATGTGCTTACCACCATGCTGGATGAGAGTATTCCACTGACGACCAATGAATACGACGAGTGGGGTAACCCAAATGATCCTGCGTTTTATGATGTGATTCAGGCTTACTCGCCGTACGATAATATTAAGTCGCAGGCTTACCCTAATATTCTTGTTACCACCGGGTTCCATGACTCTCAAGTGCAATACTGGGAGCCAATGAAGTGGGTTGCTAAGCTGCGTGAACTTAAAACCGATGACAACATTTTGGTATTTAAAACCGACATGGATGCAGGCCATGGTGGCGCATCGGGTCGCTTTAAAAGCCTTGAGGAAAAGGCATTAGAAATGGCATTTTTTATTGCTTTATTACCGAATTAAGGCTTAGATAAATAAGTAAATAAATTTTATAAGCGTAAACTTAAGTTGTATTTCAAAGGGGTGAGCATGTTTAAAGCCCATGGTGATTGGCGTTATTTTGTTGAGCCGCCAGTGATTTATGTGGAAGTTAGTGGCAGCTTTAATAAAGAAGCCGTTGCTTCATTTAGTATTGAAGTCGGTCAAGAAATCATGAAGTACCCTGAAAATTCAATTCAGTATGCAGTGGTTAATTTGGAACAATTTGAATTAGCAACTGCAGATAGTATTGAGATTGCAAAGGCTTACTTTCAGGCTGTAAAAGCGCGGGGTTACAAACGCGTTGATTATATTAAAGCGAATATCATTGCTCGCAATTTATTAGAGACAGTTTGGTCTGGTGTAGAAATGGATATTAACTTTCACCCAGATGCTGAAAGCTTTTTTCAAGCAAGACCCGAGTACGATAATTTAAGAAAGTGGTTAAAGTAATGCTTTCTAAATATAAAAAAGCCCTCATTTGAGGGCTTTTTCGTGTCAATTCTAAATATTAACCAAGGTAGGCTTTTAACATCCAAACAAGTTTCTCTTGTTCTTTAATGTAGTCGCCCATTAGCGATGCTGTACCTTCGTCATCTGCATCACCTGCTTGTGCAAGGATTTCACGCTGCATTTGAATAAGCGTGCTGTAACCTGCTAAAAGGTTTTCTACTGCAGCAGTACCTTCAGTGATATTTTTAGCTTCACTGATCTTGCTATCTTCGATGTACTCAGAGAATGCATGTACCGGTGTACCGCCTAACGTTAAAATACGCTCTGCAATCTCGTCTACTTTCTCAAGTAGTAAGTTATAAATTTCTTCAAACTTAAGGTGTAATTCAAAAAAGTTACGACCTTTAATATTCCAATGAAAGCCGCGTGCGTTCATGTATTGGATTTGGTAGCAGCTTAGTAAAGAGTTTAGTGAATTTACGATATCTTCACTTTTTGCGCTGTTTAAACCAATTGCATTTACCTGTGACATAGATTGCTCCTTAAAAAAACCGTTAAGTGTTTACTTGCTAGTGCTTGGTGTTAAGTATTAGCCATCTTGGTTAATCTGTAAAATGGTTTAATTCGAACACAGTGATAGGTTTTAGCTATCAAAGGTTGATTTTGTCCATTTGTTCACTATCAACATAACTTTGAATTACTTTTATATAGACTTGGGGCAACTGAGCAAAAAATCTACCTTATTTTTCAAGTATTCAAAAATTAGGCAGAAAGTATGATCTAAAACAAGGTTTGTACTCGCTGATAAATAGGCTGATTTAGAACTTGATTTAGGTCAAAAAAACAACGAACCAGAAGCGCATAATGACTTTACCGCATTTAACCAGGAGAAGAAAAATGGACGGTAAAACAGTTAAAGAAAGCAAAGCTGAAATAGTTGTTGTAGTGATTGCATTACTTGCATTTGTTATCGGTTTGGTAGGTCATCTAGCAGGTGCTAGCTTCGCAAACTTTGATACCTTTGGCTATATTGCTGCACCTGTACCATTGATCTTAGGGATCATTGTTTTAATCTCATATAAAGTGGCTGCAAGTGCTGAAGATTAAAGTATCACTCACTTTGATTTATAAGCTTAATAATGTAATCCATCACTTGGCGTGAGTAGATCATACTGGTGTGACTCAAATGAAACACCTTATGTTCTGCCATGCCATTGAGCTTGGTTTCATCTATCAAAACTGTACCATCAGAGACACTGCCTTTAGCAATCAGTGGCATTAGCCCTATTGGTAAGTCACCAGCAATACTATAAAGCTTGGCATTAAACGGCCAATCGCCATTCTCAGGTAATAAAAACTCCACACTATTTTTTAACAGCATTTCAAAGCCCTTTTGCTGCATTTGCTTAGCAATATGACTGCCTTTATGCGGGGTGCCTAAGGTGATCACCTTTTCGACATGGCGGCTTTGAAGAGAGTTGGCCTCTAAGTAAGCGCGAGCAACTAAGCCGCCCATAGAATGGCAAACTAAGGCGGTAGGTTTACCACCGATAAAGCGATCAATCTTGTCGAAAATCGCCGCTCTATCGGGAGAGAGCGTGTTATAGGTCAAATTGAGTATTTTTAGACCTGACTTTTCAAGACGCGCGCACAGTGGGCGCATCACAAAGCCTGACATATAAAGTCCGTGTAATACTACAACTTGCCTAATTGCCATCGCGTTCCTTACATTAACTGTTGTGGTTTAATTTCGATATTTGCTGTATCTGAGCTAATCCATACTTCACCATCTTGAATGGTAATAGTGAGCTTAATATTACGATCAGCTAAGTCGGCTAATGCCTGAGTCGCGGCATAATCGAGACTAAAAATACTTAAGTTTTTAAAATCATACAACTTAGGTTGATGTTTTTGCCACCAAATCGCTTGGTTATTTTCGCCGTAGGTATATAAAACAACTTGCTTCGACTTATTGCAGGCTTTTTTCAGGCGTTTTTCGTCTGGTAGCCCAAGCTCAACCCATAATTCAATTTCTTCGCTATAGTTAATGTGCCAAAGCTCAGGCTCATCATCGGCGCATAAGCCTTTAGTAAACTCTAAGCCTTCACGGGCATTTAGCGCAAAAGCCAACAAGCGGATCATCAAGCGTTGTTCGGTTTCTGATGGGTGTTGTGCCAGAGTTAAATTGAAATCTTGATAAATGTGGCGGTCCATATCGCTTAACGATAATTGCGCTTTAATAATGGTTGATTTAAGAGCCATAACTGCTTACTTGAAAAAATTTGCGTCATTATAGCGCAATTCGTTGCCGAGCCAGTTAAAATACCGTGAAATTATCTTGTAGGAGTTAAAAATGGCCATCCAGTGGTTCCCGGGTCACATGAACAAAGCCCGAAACGAAATTAAAGAAATCATGCCACAGATGGATGTGATCATTGAGGTACTTGATGCCCGTATTCCTTACAGTAGTGAAAACCCAATGGTTACTGCGCTGCGTGGCGACAAGCCGGTGATCAAAATCATGAACAAGGCGGACTTGGCAGATCCTAAGTTAACGCAAGCTTGGAAAGACTACTTTGAGCAGCAAAGTGGTGTAAAAGCGATTGATTTTGGTAATGATAAAGCGGGTGAAGTACATCGTATTAATGAGCTTTGTAAAAAATTAGTGCCGCATAAAGTAGGCGCTGATAAACAAATTAAAGCCATGATCATGGGTATTCCAAACGTTGGTAAATCAACGCTTATTAATACCTTAGCTGGCCGTATCGTGGCAAAAACAGGTAATGAACCTGCGGTAACCAAAGCGCAGCAACGTATTAAGCTTGACGATGGCATTATGCTTTACGACACGCCGGGTATGTTATGGCCTAAAGTAGAGAACGAAAACTCAGGTTATCGTTTAGGGGCAACTGGGGCTATTCGTGATACCGCTATCGACTACGAAGAAGTGGCAAGTTACACCGCTGAATATTTATTGCAAGCATACCCAGAACTTTTAAAAAGCCGCTATAAAATTGATGAGCTACCAGAGTCTGACTGGGAGTTTGTTGAAATGGCAGGTAAAAAGCGTGGTTGTATCCGCGGTGGTAATCAAATCGATACTTACAAAATGTCTGAAATTCTTATTAACGAATTACGCGATGGCATTATTGGTCGTATTACCATGGAAACACCAGCTATGCGTGAAGAAGAAGAGCAAATGGTTGCTGAGCTTCGCGCTGCTGCAGAGGCGAAAAAAGCCGCTAAAGAAGAAGAGAAAAAACAACGCCGAGCTCGTGCGCGTAAGAATCGTCGATAAAATTAACACATTAATTTTGAGACATAAAAAAAGCCCTGCAAGGGCTTTTTTAGTTTCATATCTACCGTCACCGATATGAGCAATGTAGCAAGTAAAATAAGTAGGGTCGCTTATATGTTGCCAACATCAAGGGGCGTTGTGATTAGCAACATATAAGCTAAAGCTTTAACGTGGCGACACGTGTTTCAGGGTAGAGAAACAAATTTAATCTGAACAAGTCATCATACTTCGATTGGCTTGTTGAGATTAATTATCAATTAGGTTTGCAATACTGTCAACACCTCTTTGAAAATAATTCTCATTTAGTTTGGCTTGCAGGTTTGGTACGAATTTTAGACATAAAAAAAGCCCTGTAAGGGCTTTTTGAGTTTCATATCTACCGTCACCGATATGAGCAATGTAGCAAGTAAAATAGTAGGGCGATCACCTGTTGCCAATATCAAGGGGCGTTGCGATTAGCAACAGGCGATCTTAGCTTTATCGTGGGCCACACGTGTTTCAGGGTCGAGAAACAAATCAGTTTATTCCGAACAAGTACTTTATCGTCTTGTTGATAGTGATTATCAATTAGATTTACGTGTCTGTCAACACTCAATTGAAAATAATTCTCATTTCTTTGTGTCTGTTTTTTAAACTTCAGTTATACAATGCATTAGCACTAAAGTTAGGCTGTAAATTACGTGCAATAAAAACTATGCTGGGGCTATAACAATTAAAATAATCACATGCGATGTTCTCAATTTGGTCAATAAGCCTTCTTGCAATTGTATACTTGGCAATTTTATTTGCGGTTGCAGGCTGGGCTGATAAAAGAAAAGTATTGCCTTTTAAAGGCTTAACTTATGGTTTATCACTTGGGGTGTATTGCACCTCTTGGGCATTTTTTGGTACCACAGCACAAGCTGCTTACAACGGTTGGTGGTTGGCTCCGACCTATGCCGGTACTATTTTGCTATTTATTTTTGGCTGGCAAGTCTATTGCCGCATAGCGCATATTTGTCGGCAGCAAAAAATAACCTCAATGGCAGATTTCATAGCGACTCGGTATGGTCAATCGTCGAGCTTGTCTGGGCTCATTTCATTGATTTCAGTGATTGCCATTGTGCCCTATATCTCTTTACAGCTAAGTGCAACTGCACAAAGTATCAACTTACTTACCGATCGCGCTGCCACACAAAGCCATGAGGTATGGGCCGATAGTACTTTTTACATCACGATTGTATTGGCACTGTTTGCTATTTTATTCGGCGCGAGGCGGTTAAAACCCAGTGAGCACAACCCAGGTTTGATTGCCAGTATTGCCTTTGAATCTGTGGTTAAGTTGTTGGCGTTTTTAGCGGTGGGTTTGTATGTGTGCTTTGCTCTATTCGACAGCCCAGTGGCACTGTTTGAAAAAGCGCATGACCTAAATATTGATCAGCAAGTGGCTGCAACGCAAAGTCCTACATATGTGTATGTTGCTCATACTTTGCTTGGTATTTTGGCGACCTTATGTTTGCCAAGACAATTCCATATGAGCTTTATCGAAAAAAATAACGATAAAGAGCTGGCCTCGGCACGGTGGCTATTTCCGATTTACCTATTACTTATTAACCTGTTTATTCTACCGATTGCATACGCTGGATTAATTTACTTTCAAGGTCAAGAAGTCGGCTACGACACCTTTGTATTGGCTTTACCTATGGCAGCTGATGATGCCTTTGTGGCGTTATTAGCCTTTTTAGGTGGCTTTTCAGCGGCAACCAGTATGGTGATAGTGTCATCAATTGTGCTTTCAGTGATGATCACTAATGACTTTATTAACCAGTTTATTTTACGCCGCTCGCAACTTACATCGAGTAGTCGCGGGCTCGATAAAAACAACCTACTACATGCGCGTAAAATCGTTATCGTATTGATTTTATTGCTAAGCTACTTCACTCACCGAGTGCTAGGCGAAAGTACAACCCTTGCCAATGTGGGTTTGATGTCGTTCACCTTAGTCGCGCAATTTTCGCCGGCCATGATCATTGGCTTATGGTGGCGACAAGCATCGTGTCGCGGTGCGCAATTAGGGATTTTAAGCGGTTTTATTATTTGGGGTTATACACTTTTACTGCCGAATATCGCCGGAGGTTTAGGAAGCGATAGCTTATGGCTTGTGGATGGACCGTGGGGAATAAGCTGGTTAGCACCAACTGATTTATTCTCATTAGGCATGGAAAGCATTAGCCAAGCTTTATTGCTATCGCTAGGTGCGAACTGTTTAGTGTATTTCTTAGTGCCGCTATTTAGTCGTGCAACCTTAGCTGAACGCTTGCAAAGCAATAAGTTTGTTTCGCAGCTGAATGATTCGAAGGTAAGCAATCATCTACAGCCTTTGAGCTACCATGACCTAGGTGCGCTATTGCAACGATTTGCCGAAAAAGAAGCGGCACAGTCTTTGGTAAATCATTACTTTCCGGATGATAAAAGTAAGTGGAAGCGCCCTGCCAATGTTGAGTTAGAGCTATTAGTTGAGCGCGAGATGTCTGCGGTGATCGGCGGCGCATCGGCACGGCTTATTTTAGATGTAGCGAAAAATGAGCAGCGCCAGCCTCTAGAGCAGGTTGCCGAGTTTGTTGATGAAGCAAGCCAAGTACTTAAATTTAATCGTGACTTACTGCAATCAACAATCGAAAACATTCAACAAGGGATCAGTGTAGTTGATAGTGAGCTGCGCTTGGTAGCTTGGAACCAAGGCTACAAAAACATGTTCGCCTACCCAGATGATGCGCTTTACATAGGCCGCCCGGTTGCCGACATTATTCGTTTTAATGCCGAGCGTGGCTTATTTAGCGGCGAGAGTATGACCAGCGAAGTTGAAAAACGCTTAGCCTATTTACGCCAAGGCAGCGCTTATAAATACCAGCGCTCGCACAATGATGGTCGCGTGTTTGAAATGCAAGGTAACCCACTGCCAGGTGGCGGCTTTGTAACAACCTATACCGACATTACCGAGTTCGTAAAGCAACAAAAAGCGTTAACAGAAGCCAATGTTAGCCTTGAAGAAAAAGTCGCAGCCCGCACCTTGGCATTGACTCAAGCAAACCAAGAGTTGTCGATGGCAAAGCAAGTGGCGGAGCAAGCAACGGTCAGTAAAACGCGCTTTTTTGCCGCTGCCAGCCATGATTTACTGCAACCTTTCAATGCTGCGAGCTTGTTTTGTTCTTTAATGAATGAAAAAGCCCAAGATACCGAACTTAAAGAGCTGGCGATGAATATTAAGAATTCATTGGGCAGCGCCGAAGAGTTGTTATCGAGTATTTTAGAGTTAACCAAGCTCGATTCGGGCTCGTTTAAAGTACAAATGAGCGAGTTTGCTGCCAGCTCCTTGGTTGAACCATTGCGTAATGACTACGAAGCCCTTGCCCGCGAAAAAGGCTTAAAGTTTATTATTGAAACCTGCGATGTTCGCTTGCATACCGACAAAGCGCTGCTGCGACGAGTGCTGCGTAACCTTTTGAGTAATGCGATTCGTTATACCGAGCAAGGTGAAGTGCGCTTAAAAATGCAGTACGACGACGACCATGTATCCTTTATTGTTGAAGACACAGGGATTGGTATTGCATCGAGCGATCAACAAACTATTTTCCAAGAGTTTAAACAGCTTGGTGCAAAACCAAGCGCCGAGGGGTTAGGCTTAGGGTTGGCAATCACTAAACGTATATGTGACTTACTTAAAATACCGCTAGTGATGGGGTCTGAACTTGGTAAAGGCACGCAATTTACCCTCACTCTGCCTTGTAAAGTGAGTGTTGCGCCAGCGCAAGCGAAAGGTGCTGAGGCATCACAAGAAACCGAGCTGGGGCAATTGCGTATTTGGTTGCTTGATAACGACCGCAACGTGTTAGAGGCATTAAAGCAGCTACTCGAAAATTGGGGCTGTGAAATTTCAACAGCCACTAACTTAGCGGAGCTTGAGCAGCTAAAGGCAAACCAAGCCCTACCGCAATTGTTGATCATTGATTATCAGCTTGATGATGGGGTAACTGGCCTTGAAGTGATTGAACAAGCGGCACTAACACGCTTACCTGCCATAGTGAATACCGCGAATCATGATGAGGGGATACGCGAGTTAGTGCTCGATGCGGGCTATCCATTGCTTTATAAGCCTCTGAAAGCGCCCGCCTTAAAACGCATGATTAAGCGACTGACTTAATCTGCGTTTTGCTCAGTTGCTGGGGTATTGGCTTTAATTAAGCGCTCTACCTCAGCGACAAACTTCTTATCTAAGTCATCTTCATGGCTCAAAAATAACAGCATTTCATCACCATTGTGGTCGATTACTGTTACTGTGGTGGTTAGTAGGGCGCTTTTAGCATAATCAACGTTGATCTCTTTAATGTCACTAAAGCGGCGCTGATCTTTTTCGAGCACACCTTGCTCATTTTCCCAGTAACTAAAAATAGTGTTTTCTGTGATGCCGTTTCCATCAGTTTTAAAATCGAAAAATGCGTCACTATAAAAATAGTGCACATTCTCGCTGGCAGGAATAATTTCTTTTCTTTTTAGAAAGTTAACTTGATAGGACCAAAGCTTATCGCCGGTTACTATGGTTGAGCTTGGCAACAAATATAGCTCATAAATTAAGCCATAAAATAACCAAGGCAGCATGAATATCGAAATGATAACCTGCCTCGCTCGCCACTGAGAGTGGTACTCAAGAGCCTGTTCTGGTTGCTTGAGGTTTTGAATGTAATTAACCAGTGGCAACCATAGAATAGGTATAACTAAAAACAGCCAACTACCATATTCCCAGTTATAGCTTACGACTTCAGAAATGATAATCGCCAGCCATAACACGAACCCAACCGCGACGGGCATGATCTTATTTTTGCCAAAGGTTTGTTCGCTGTGCTTGCAAAGTTCAAGTAACAACGGAATAAAAAACAGTGGTGCGAATATCCCTCGAGCAATCGGCATAATATGGCTTTGTTGCTGCTCTTTTATCGCTTTCCAGTTGCGATAGCTCCAGTAGTGAATGAATATTCCTAAGCTCAATAAGCTGTAAATAACAAACTTACTGTTACTGACAGGGTAGAACTGTTGCTCAGCAAAAACTGGGCGGTTACTTGCTTCTATACGCCAAGCCGCGATGAAAAAGATGATTGCCGCCAAGTAACTTAAAATAAAAACGCTATACCAGTTGGTTTCATCATCCGCGGGTGTGGTTGTTGAGCTATTTGTGCCGTATTTAATGATGCCGAAATGGGTCGCGTTATTGAGTTTTTTGCGCTCGCTTAGGTAAAGGTCTATTTGATCGGCTGGAATATGATCCTGCTTAGCACTGTAATCAAAGTATAAGGTCAATACAGAATCTTTAAATGTCACGCGTTTTTCAAAATGAAAAAATGGGTTGTCGATCGTGACCTGCTCATCATCAAACTGCCAATTAGTATCCGTAAACGTAACCTTTATGGTTGTTTCGATATTATTTGGGTAACGAAACCACATTGGTGCATTGTTACGCTCCCGCTGTTCTGGCTTATAAACTGAGTTTTGAATTTCACTGGCGTAAAAGTCGTTTTGAAAATCATTACCCTCAGGTCGCCAAAAGTCATCAATAGTATAGTACTCATTGGTAATTAGCTGACCGGTGTCCTTTGGAGATTCAACCAGCATAGGTTTGGCTGTTTGTAAGCCTTTGTAGGTATCTTGATAATATTCGCGGTAATCATCTTCTATGCTTTTTAAGCTGTTTTTAGCGATTGAACTGCGGCGGTTAATTGCTTCAAAGTCGCCGTATTTATATTGAGTTGAAAAACTAACTGGCTCATTAATACCTTCTGGGATTTGATAATTATCAAAAACCTGAACGCGTTTTAGGGCAGGCTCTGTGAACATATCTGTAAAGCCTGTTTCACCTTGCTTTATTATTAACGCGACATCGTAGTTCGGTTGAGCTAAATGTGCTAAATCGCCGCGCTGATACGAAATGGTCGGATCAAGCCAATAGCGTTTACCTTGGTGCTCTAAGGTGACAATGACATGGTCAAATAAGCTAGGAGAGACCGGTAAGCTAGCAGTACGTTTTCTGTCTTCAGTGTTAACTAAAGCAGGGTGAGCCTCTACGCCGAGTGCTTTAAGTAAAGAAATGAGCAAGACGGTTTTGTCTTTACAGTCGCCATAGCGCAGTGCCAAAGTTTCTGATGCAGGAGTAGGCTGGTGCGAGTTAGTGCCCATTTCTAGGCCCAAATAACGTACTTCGTCTTGGCTAAAGCGCAGGGCAGCCACAATTTGAGACTCTAAATCGGCATGTTGAAACTTAATTTGACGAGCAATTGTTTCAATAGCAGGGCTCACTTCTATGGCAGATTGGTACAAAGGTAACGACCAATTGACTACCTCTTGCCAATTATTTACTTCAGAAAAATACACCTCTTTATAAGGCGAATACCAATGCGGTACTTCGCTTGCAGAGCTAAGGGTCGGCTCATTGTGTTGGCTAATCTGGTAGTCAAAACCCGTATCTAACTTGGTTTTAGTAACTGGCGACTCGCCATTCATAAAGTTGATATATAAGGGCGTAGGCTTTTGCCACTTTACCCGCATAAATTGCTGCACTATCGGCACAGACCAGTTCAGTGTACGCATGGTGCTGAAGTGTTGATAAACCGGGTTACTGCCCGAAACCGTATAGCTGTAATCTAAAATATCCATGACCCGCATATCATCAATAATGATATTTAGGCTTAAGGTGCCATTGTATATACGACTTGCTAAGTCGGTCTCGCGCTGTAACACCTGAAGCTCGGCACTATTTAGTTTATCTATATATTGGCCGTCACGAATAATGCCTAAACTATTGAGCGTAAGAGATTGATAATTTGGGTCAAAATCAATATTCAGCTGGCTTATATAATCAACCCCAGACTGATTGACCGCTTGCATTACGGTGCGATTAAAGCGTTGCTGTGGGGCTTGCTCAGATACCTGAAGCTGAGTGTCGAGCATTAGGTAGAAAGTCCCGTCTCGTATTTGGTCTCGAGGTATCTCAGGGGTAAGTAACTCATGGTGTTTTACCCAGTTAGCTGCGGGTGCAACCTGATACTCTTCTGCGGCAGCAAAGCAGCTCACAAAGAATAAAAAAACAGCCAGTACCTTAAGTTGTAAGTGCATCCATTTCATTGTTATTTTCTAATTACGTTTAGTTTTATATGACAAATTACTGAATTTCACGGCATGAGCCAAATAAAATTCAATATAAATGCTTCTTTTTAGGTCCAATGCTTAATAAGCGCTAGTTTTCAGTGCTTTCTTTATTAGGTAAGTCAGTGATTGTTACTCTGCCTTTTTCTTCAAAATATCGTTGGGCAATTTTTTTCAAAATCTCAAGTCGAAGCCTACTTACGTGACCTATTTGCTTAACGTAATTAGCCCCGCTTCTTTCAAAACTATCACTGAAGCCATCGGCCACAATACTCGGGTCATTAACTGTAGAGGTACCGCCCCCATATTGTGGGTCGCTACCTATAATGTCGGTGATATTGTAATTACTTATACTCAAAGACAATCTACTAATAACCTGTTGATCAGCAGGTTGATTAACTAACAACGAAAGGAGGTGGTCAGTCAGATCTTCTTCAAAGTTTGGAAAGTAGTTTTGTTTTTCGAGGTAAAGTGATGAGACATATGTTGCGTGACCCCTAATGACAACACCTCGGTTAGAGTTTACAAATTGCAGGGCATTTGCTTTGAGTGTTGGGTAAACGTTTTTTGCGGTAAAAGGATATGTAACTAGGCTTGGGCCACCAATGTAGCCGCGATAAAAACCGTACATAATAAGTGGATCATTGTTAAATAGTGGTGCGACTATGTTGTATTCAATATCATTAAGAGAGTATTGATTGCCATTAAAGGTAAAGCGAGACTTATCAAAAAAGTTATCTTTGCCCTTTAGTAATCTTAATATGTTTTGTACCGGATACTGCTGAACTAATGCATTAATTACAGTGACACTATATAAATTAAGCCAGTAGGCGAGCTGCTCAGCTTTTGAAAGTGTTGCTAAATTAATAGTGTTAGGAATATTAGCCATTTTTTCTTGTACTTGCTGCAAAACCTGCTTCATGTGAGGGTTGTCTTGGTAAGAAGTATAGAAAAAACGATTAGACTCAGTAGCAGTGGAAGGTTTTGGGTTTCTCGCTATTCGCGTACCAATTTGCCCTGTGTTACTAGAGATATTGTAGCGGTCAGACATGCCTAAATTGATGGCCGATGCATCAAGTATTTTAGCATAATCGCTGTAATCAAGAGTGATTGTGGAGCTTTCATCATATTGATGAAATAGACTGAACTTCTCTTGGTTATTGTCTGTAATGGTTGTTTTATTTACAGGCTCTGTTGCTTTACAGCCCGCTAATATAAGAATAGAAACAGCTAATAGAGCTGAGGTGAAAACACTATTCATCTATCACTTTCCTTAGTACAAAAACGATTATTTTTCTTCAGACTCTTTAGCTGGTAAGTCTTTTATTTCAACGCGACTATTTACTTCATAGTATTTTTGCGTGATTTTTTTCAAAGTCTCGCGGCGCAATGTGCTTACAGTGCCAGCTTTAGTTAAGTGGTTACCATAGGTCGTAAATGTTTTATCCCAGCCCAGTGCCACAATACTAGGATCGACAACAACTGCATTACCTCCACCATAAGCAACATCGGTACCTAAAATATCGGTAATATCGTAATTATCGATACTAAAAGAGAGGTTTTGCACAACTTGGTCTTTATCTGGTTCTTGAATAACTAATGATTGAAGATGGTCAGTTAAGTCTTCTTCAAAGTTAGGGAAATAGTTTTTCTTTTCAAGGTATAACGAAGAAACACGTGTGCTATGAGTATCAATAACACTGCCTCGATTTGAATTTACAAATTGCACTGCATTGTTAGTCAGGGCGGTAAATACATTTTTTGCTGTATATGGGTAGTTAAGTAAATTTGGGCTACCAATATAACCACGGTAATAGCCATATATTAATAGCGGGTCATTGTTAAATAGCGGTGCAACAATGTTGTACTCTATATCGTTCAATGAATATTGATTACCGTTAAAATTAAAGCGTGGCTTATCAAAAAAACTTGGCTCTTCGTTTATTAGCTTAGATAAGTTTTTTACTGGGTACTGCTGGACTAACTCATTGAGTACCGTCACGTTATAAAGATTGAACCAGTAAGCAAGCAGTTCAGACTTTGGCAAGTTACTCAAGTTAATCTTATTTGGCAGGTCGGCCATATTTTTTTGTATGACCTGCAAGGCTTGCCTCATTTTAGGATTGTCTTTATATGAATCATAATAAAAGCGGTTTGCTTCTGTTGCTGTTGAAGGTTTAGGGTTGGATGATAAATGTGTACCAATCGTCGTGGTGTGTGAGGTGATGCGGTAGCGGTCAGACATGCCTAAATCAATGACCGAAGCACTTAATATTTGCCCATAGCCAGCGTAATCAAGAGTAATGTTTGAGTTTGCATCATACTGATGAAATTGGCTAAATTTTTCTTGGTTAATTGCTGTTATGGCTGTTTTATTACTAGGTGCCGTTGAATTACAGGCCGTTATCAAAATAAGTGATGTTGTTAATGTGGTGGTCTTTATAGCGCTTTTCATTTTTATCACCTTCCTTAGTACAAAAAATAAACATATTACTTTTGCTTTAAATTGGCAATATCCAGGTAATTAACACAGAAATAATAAGACTTAAAGTTGGCTATTGCGGTTTTGCTAAGTGTTTTAGTTGGGTATTTAAGGGGGTATTAAAGCGGCTCATAGCGAGCCGCTTTAGGTTTATATTATTTATCTTCAGACTCTTTAGCTGGTAAGTCTTTTATTTCAACGCGAGTATTTGCTTCATAGTATTTTTGCGTGATTTTTTGCAAAATCTCGCGGCGTAACGGGCTTACATGGCCGACTTCTTTAGTTAAGTTTGCACCATAAGTAACAAAGTTATTATCAAAGCCCTCTGCTACAATACTCGGATCGACAACAACTGCATTACCTCCACCATATTCAACATCGGTACCTAGAATGTCGGTAATATCGTAGTTATCGATACTAAAAGAGAGGTTTTTTACAACTTGGTCTTTATCTGGCTCTTGAATTACTAACGATTGAAGGTGATCAGCTAAATCTTCTTCAAAGTTAGGAAAGTAGTTTTTCTTTTCAAGGTATAACGAAGAAACACGAGTGCTATGGTTACCTATCACACTACCGCGGTTTGAATTAACAAACTGCACCGCATTGGTGGTCAGGGCTGCAAACACATTTTTTGCTGTATATGGGTGGTCAAGCAAATTTGGGCTGCCAATGTAGCCACGGTAGTAGCCATATATTAATAGCGGGTCATTGTTAAATAGCGGTGCAACAATGTTGTACTCAATGTCGTTTAATGAATACTGGTTACCGTTAAAGTTAAAGCGTGGCTTATCAAAAAAACTTGGTTCTTCATTTAATAACTTGGTCAGGTTCTTAACAGGGTACTGCTGCACTAACTCATTGAGCACCGTCACGTTATAAAGATTGAGCCAGTAAGCGAGCAACTCTGATTTTGGTAAGTTACTTAAATTAATTTTGTTTGGCAGGTCGGCCATATTTTCTTGCACTATTTGCAAGTCTTGCTTCATCTGAGGGTTCTTTTTGTACGAATCATAATAAAAGCGGTTTGCTTCTGTTGCGGTCGACGGTTTTGGATTCGACGACAACCGGGTGCCAATTTTGGTTGTGTTTTGTGAAATGCGATAGCGGTCAGACATACCTAAATCAATCACCGAGGCATTTAATATTTGCCCGTAGTCAGTGTACTCAAGGGTGATATTTGATTTTTCATCGTACTGATGAAATTGGCTAAATTTTTCTTGGTTTATGGCTGTCGCTGCTGTTTTATTAATAGGAGCCGTTGAATTACAGGCTGAAACTAGAATAAGTGATGTTGCTAATACGATGGGTTTTATAGCGTTTTTCATTTTTATAACCTTCCGTAGTTTAAAAAATAAACATAGCGTGGTTTTTCTGAAAGCGCAACAATCTGTTGTTTTTGTGAATTTTATTAAAAAATAAGCGTATAGTAGAAGAAATAAAAATAAAAAGGACAACTCATGGAAGAAGCAAAACAACAAAACCAAATCGAAACACCAGAAGCTAAAAGCTCCGTAAATGATGACTTAGTTGGCATAAAAGGTTGGCTCATTCTTGTGGCGATAGGTGTAGTGATCAGCCCTTTTAGAGTATTTATCGAATCAATTAATACCTTTAAACCCATTTTCACGACCGAGATGTGGCAACGTTTAACGTCGCAATTTGGTGATATGTATCATCCGCTTTGGGAGCCTTTACTAATCATTGAAATGGCTTTTAATGCAGCATTATTTTTAGCTTCGCTCTATTTAATCGTGTTGTTTTTTAAGCATAAGAAAGCGTTTGTAAGTTGGTACTTAGCAATATTATTTGGTGGATTAGCGTTTATTGCTCTCGATGCCTATGCGGTTAGTTTAATTGTGCCCGATGTCGATGTGTTCGACGATGAAGTTAGAGCTATGATTATCAGAGGCCTTATTCAAGCTGTGATCTGGGGACCTTACATGCTGTTATCTAAGCGTGTGAAAGCGACATTTGTAAAATAAGTTAGCTGGGCACTGTAATTGTAGCTTGTGTGCCTTGCTGGGGTTTTGAATTTATCGATAACTCAAAACCTTGGTTGCGCACAAGTTCTCGGGTGATCACAAGTCCTATTCCTGTGCCATTTGCTTTGGTTGAGTAAAATGGTACGAACAAGTTATCGGGGTTTTGAATACCACAACCTTGGTCGCTAATTGCAATATTTAAGTTATCACCCTGCCTTGACCAAGTGAGGGTAGGGGCAGAATTGCTGCCTGCTTCAAAGGCATTTTTTATCAGGTTGATCAATGCTTGTTCTAGCTGGCCGAAGTCGGCATTAATATGTAACTCTTCGCTGCTATTTATCACTAGTTCAGGAAAGATAGCACTTAAACGAGTGTTTAATTGCTCGCTACTGATTGCCTGCTTTTGTGCAGGTGGTAGCTTGGCAAACGCACTATAACTGGCTACAAAATCAAGCAAGTGTTGAGCGCGCTTTTCTATAACTTGCAGCATATCTAGGGCGAGATCATCGTGACTGCTAATTTGTCCTTGGCGCTTAAGGGTTTGCAATGACTGACTCATTGAATAAATCGGCGTGAGTGAGTTACGCACTTCATGATTTAACACGCGAATTAACCGTTGCCAAACAAGTTGTTCGTTATCGCGAAGCTGTTGCTCAATTGAAAAGAAGGTTAGTAATTCAAAGTTTCTGCCGGTCCGCCAAAAAGTCTGCGATGAGATTTGAAAGCGTTGTTTAAACAGTGAGTCGCTGTTTTGTTGCCATTCGCCATCATGCAGAGCAATACCTAAGTCGCTGGCCGATTTACCTTCAATCTGGCGATGGCTAATACTATTTTTAAACGCCTTATTACTAAAGTAAATTAAGCCATGGGGGTCTAGTATAACGATGGGTAAGTCCAGCATGCTGGCAAACTCAAAAACAAACTCTTCTGTTTGCATATAATGGCGTTTGTTCTTGGCTATTTTATTGCTGAGCTTGGCAAAATCTTGCTTAAGCGCTGCGACTCGTCCACTTTGATAAGACGCTAAATGCCAACTATTACTTTCGTCATTTGCCAATGCATCTAGTTGCAGGCCAAAGCGTTCAACCACATCGGTGATCGCACGGTAGCTTTTAATTAAAGCAAAAGCGCTTATCCCGATAAATGGCAATAATAGGCTGATACTAGCAAACCAATCTAGTTTTAAGCTGAGCGAAAGGGCAATACCAAGCGTTAATAGCACCGCTATAAGCATATAAAAATAGCGTCGAACACGCTGCTCTAACGACAACTTGTTACTCATTTAGCGTTCGACTTCTTTTAAATCGAGCTGATGTTTATCAATGCGACGATAAATCGCCGATTTGCTTAACCCTAAAAATTCTCCTGCGGCGATAACATTGCCATTAAATTGCAGCAGTGCTTTTTGAATCATCTGTTTTTCAAGCTCTTCAAGGGGCAATAGTGGCAAAGCCTGTTCGGCATTGCTATTTGTTTGCTCGCAACTTGGTTGATCTAAAATGAGGTCATTGGCTTGAATATTGTTGTTATCGCTCATGATCACCGCGCGTTCAATACAATGGCTTAGCTCACGAATATTACCAGGCCAACTGTAATTTTTTAGCGCCTTTAGGGCGTCATCACTGAGCGCCATATTCGCGCGTTGATATTTTTTACCATGCACCAACAATAAGTGTTCTGCCAAGGGAGCGATGTCGTCTTTTCTGTCACGAAGCGGTGGAATGTGCAGTTCAATGGTATTGAGTCTAAATAATAAATCACGGCGGAACTCACCCTGCTCAATAGCCGTAGCTAATTCGCTATTGGTGGCAGAAATAATGCGAACATTGGCGGTTTTGGTTTGGCTTGAGCCTAGTACTTCAAATTCTTTGCTTTCTAGTACACGAAGCATTTTACTTTGTAGCTCAAGGCTTAAAGTCGCAATTTCATCTAAAAATAGGGTGCCGCCTTCGGCAATTTCAAAACGCCCTAGGCGGTCTTCTTTGGCATCAGTAAAAGAGCCTTTCTTATGGCCAAATAATTCACTTTCGAATAGCGTCGGGGCAATGGCGCCAACATTCACGCTTACATAGCGTTTATCAGCTCTGAGCGAGTGCTGGTGGATATAATGTGCCAATAAGCTTTTGCCAGTGCCATTTTCGCCGGTAATTAAAATGCTGGCATCGGTTTTAGCTGCGCGCTCAGCTTTGGCAAGCAACAGCTGCATGATTTCTGATTGAGCTATGTAATGTGCTTGTGTGTCACTGGTAAGCGCCTTTAAGCACGCGTTATCGTGATTACTTTGCTTGAGCTTGAGTTGTTGTTGTACAACGGCGGTTAAGCGTAAGTTATTCCATGGCTTTTCAACAAAGTCGACTGCCCCTAATTGCATGGCTTTAACAGCGACGTCAATGCTGGCCCATGCGGTCATCACAATGACAGGTATGGTCGAACCTAATTGATTTAGTTGCTTTAAAAAGCGTAACCCTTCTTCACCTGAGGTCGTGTCGAGCTTGTAGTTCATATCAAGCAAAATCAGGCTAATGTGCTCCGATTTTAATAATTCAAGGGCATGTTCAGGGCCTTCGGCCTCAAGGCAGTGTAAGCCTAATTGTTGTAATGCAACAGTAGCAGCCAGACGTACATCAGCTTGATCGTCTATGACTAAGATTTTGTCCATGATGTTTTCTTATTATCCTGTTGAGGTGGCTTAAATTTAAGCCACCATTTTGTGCTGTTAATCGTTACGTAGTGCGGCCATAGGTTTTGCTTTAAGCAGTAAAACCAAAGGTCTAAAGCAAGCGAATAGCGCAATACATAAGGTAATACTCCAAGCGAGTAATTGCAGTCTTACATCAAGTATCAGCCAAGACATTAGCTGTCCTTGTAACATGTAAAAACCCACCATTACCGCGGCGAGAGCAACCGCAAAACCAATGAGCACAGGGATAATAGCTTCAACACTCATCAGCTTGAATAAGCGTGCTTTTTTCGCACCTAATGCCATACGAATACCAAACTCATAACGGCGCAGACCCAGATTGTAGCTCAGTACCCCAAAAATACCGATTGCTGCTAATAATAGAGTAAATAGCGCTAAGGTACTACACAGAACCACGGTCAGTCGGCTCATATACAGTAAATTATCGTACTCTTGTTGCAGGTCATTAAATTGCCACATGGTTAAGTCGCTGTTCTTTTCTTTTAGCGTATTAAGTATTTGTTTGTTAGTCAGCTTAACGCCTTCAGAAGCTTTGATAGTAAACATGTAGCTATACGGTGTCGCAGGCCACCAAATGTGACGACCAAACGACTCATCGTAGTATTTAGGGTGATTAAAGTCTTCGGTTACACCCACCACTTCATACATCTTTTCTTCTAAGCCTTGGTAGCTCTTGCCGATGATATTTCGATAGTCTTGGCCTGGTAATAAGTTCTCTGCCACGCTGACTGATACCAGTATCTCGTTGGTTTCACCGCGTATAGCTTGTTCACTAAAAGTGTGGCCAGCGAGAATTTTGGTGTTAACTAAAGCAAAGTAATCAGGCCCTACCCACTGACTAGGGAAGAAAACGGAGCTTTTACCGTTTACATCAGTCAAGGTGTTGGCGTTTTGTCTTTGCGAAACAGGGCTGTGACCCAGGGCAACATCATCAATACCTTGGCTATCAAGCAAAACCTGCTTGTATTGCAGCATATGTTCGTAGCGCTCTGCCAATGACATTTGATTATTTGGCTGGAATAGGTTGGCAAAATATAGGTTTTCGGTATCACTGCCGAGCGGACGGTTTATCGTGCCCATGGCTTTACTCACTACCATCACTGAAAAGCTAACGAGCAACGCGGCAACAAACATTTGTGAGCCAATTAAAATACGCACTGTACGACCTGATACCTGCGAAACTCCGCCTTTACCACTGTTCTGCATTTGCGTATTTAGGGTTTTGTAATTTACCAAACGCGCTGTAATTACAGAGAAAATATAAGCAAGAGCAATACAAAGTATGATGGCAACAATGACCAACGTGCTATCCACGGCCAAGCTATTAACCAGTGGTAAACGCCCTTCTGCTAGTACTTTAAATAAACGTATGCCCCATACCGATAAAAACAGCGCAATGCTTACCGATAAGGTCATTAAAATCAGTGACTGTAAAAAGATACTTTTAAATAATGTGCTGCGTTTTGCACCTAACACCGCCTGCAAAGCGAGGGTTTTATGTTGAGCAAGAGCGCGCGAGAAGAATAAAGTGCTTACATTAAGTACTGCAATAATTAGTAGCCCTACTGCACCGGCTAACATCATTAAGCTTAAGTCATCGTTATTACCCAGCTCAACATCACGATACGGGGTTACTTCAGGTTTTACATCGGTGATACCGCCATTGTTTAGCCACTCCGATTTAACCGTATCAATTTGCTGTTTTAAATCGACTTTAACTTGATCTATGGTGACCCCAGGCTTTAAAACTGCAATCAGTTTTAGGTTTTTAAAAGTGTTTGTCCATGGGCTTTGCCAATCGTCATTGTGAAAGAAACGACGGTCCGCACTTGATGGAAACCATACCTCAACATCACTTGCTTTAAACATGTAAGGTGGGCTGAATGAATCATCAACAACACCCACGATACGGTGAACATAATCGGTTTCACCCGCCATGACTGAAAGTGTTTTACCAATAATGTTCGGGTCGCTGTTGTAATGCTTGCGCCAAAAATTGGCAGATATAACAACGCGGTCATCAGGAGTTTCCAGCGTTTCTCCAAGATCAAAACCTTGTCCCATTAAAAATGGCGTGTTTAATAAGTCAAAATAGTTGCCGCCAACATACAGCACTGGTTCTTTCGGTTCGCCATCAAGGTTTGCAAAGATTTGCTCACCCGCATTGATCATCATACTTTGTTCAAAGCTTTGGTTATGCTTAAGCCAATGCACCATCGACTGATAGCTTTGAAAGCCGGTGGCATCGTAGTCATCATAGGTAAGTGATTGCTCAACCACTACCATGCGGCTTTCATCGTACACATCAAGGGGCTTTAAAAAGTAGCTGTTAACAAGGCTAAGCACCACAAACAAGGTGGCCAATGTTAAAGCAAGTGTTGCGATAACTGCAGTGACAAAGCCCGGTGCATTCATTAATGATGCCCACGCTAAGCTTAATTGGGCGCGTGTTTTGGTTAATTTCATTACATCACCTCAGCGCTTTCAAGTGCATGCTCAGTATTGTCGCTGCTAGGTGCTTGGCGAGCTTCAGAGTAGGAAACAATTTCACCATCTAGCAATTTAAGTTGCGTTTTAGCACGTCCGGCATAACGTAAATCATGGGTTACCATGCAAATCGTGGTGCCTTTTTTATTCAGCTCATCAAGCAAGTCCATGACGGCATCACCATTTTTTGAATCTAAGTTACCAGTTGGCTCATCCACCAATAAAATGCTTGGCTTGCCAGCCAGTGCACGGGCAATGGCAATACGCTGTTGCTGACCACCAGATAATTGGTTTGGTTTGTGCTGAGAGCGGTGGCCCATTTCAACTTCATCAAGGGCCTGTTTTACCGCAAGCTCTATTTCGCTCGGGCTCATGGCTGGCTCTCGATAAGTGAGCGGCAGTGCTACGTTGTCAAACACCGATAATTCATCAATTAGGTTAAACGACTGAAATATAAAACCAATGTGAAGGTTTCTAAGTTCAGCTTGCTGATCCATATCGAGGGTTTTTGTGTCGACTTCTTTAATGAAATAGTCGCCAGCAGTTGGGCTATCGAGTAAGCCTAATAATGACAGCAACGTCGATTTACCACAGCCAGATGGGCCGCTAATGCAGATATAGTCACCTTGGTTAATATTCAGGCTGATGTCTTTTAATGCATAGGTTTCAACATTTTGGCCGCGATAAACTTTGGCGATTTTGTTTAATGAGATAAGCGTATTGGTTTTCATAAACTGTCCTGTTCGATTTTTATTGTTGCCAAATGCTGCCATTTAGAAAGGTCTGAAATGATCAGCTGTTCGCCCACGGTGGCACCGCTCAAAAGTTGAATTTGATTGTCACTGAGTGTACCAAATTCGATATTGGTTGGCGTTGCTAACTGGGTATTTGGATTAAGTTTAAATAGCGTGGCTTCGCTATTTGCTTGCGCCTTTTGTGGCACGTTAATGGTTAATGCATCGGGAATAATGTTGCTAACCACATAGCCTTCAATGCTTAAATCTGGGCGGGCATTCGCAGGCAATGTGCCTTGTAAATCAAGTTCGATAATGACTCGACCATCGGTTACAATAGGGTCAATTCGGGTGACTTTGGCATCAACTTCACCGTGATCTGCTTGGCTAAAGGTGTTTACTTTCGCTGCCATATTGAGTGCCACTTTTTCGGCATCTGCTTGCTTAACGCTTAGCTCTGCTTTGAGTGCTTTATTTGAGCCAACCACCGCAAGGCGGGTACCGGGCACGAGATTTTGGCCAAGTTCAACATTCAATTCTTGTAGCATGCCATCTATACCTGCCGTTATTTGCAGCTGATCAAAAGCGCGTTGCTCAACCTGATAATTAAGCTCAAATTGGCTTAATAGTTCTTGCTGTATTTTGCTACGTTGTAAGTGCATTTCTTTAAGCTGTGCAAGGCGTTGCTGCTCGATACTTACGCGCTCTGTAAGCTGTGCAACGTTTAGCATGCTTCGTTTGTAATCGAGGCTTGAAACAATCCCTTGCTCGATCAGTTTGCTTTCAGCATCGACTCTAAGCTCTGCACTTTGCAGCTCACTTTTTAATATGGCGAGATTTGCTTGGCGCTCAAGTAGTTCACTTTGCTGGTTAATTCTTTGCTCATTAACACTGGCTTTTTGGCGAGCAAGTTCTAGCCGAGCGACCGATAAACGCTGCGCTTGCTGTGGGTTGACGAGGCTTAAAATCACTGTGTCTTTTTTAACGATAGTGCCGGGGTATACATGGATAGCTTCGACCATTGCGGTGTCGTTATTGGTTAAATAACGTTGATACTTTGGCTTTAAACGACCAAAGCCACGTATTTTTACCACAAAATCGGCTTGTTCTACGGTTGCTATTTGCAGTTGGCTTGCAGCAACCACAGTGGGTGTCGCCCATTGATACACCATTAAAGCGCCAAGAGCCGATACGCCAATAGCTGCACCAGCCAGCCATTTTTTAGCTTTTGATTGCTGAGGTTTGCGTTTTAGTGTGCTGTCTAAATCCATGATACTGAGAAATATAAATAATCATGGAATAGCTAAGGCGAGTTTTGTGCCAAAAGTTAAAGTGTTGAAAAATAATAACTTATTGTTTTTTTAGAACGTGAGCTTTTCCCACTACTGGGAAAGCGAGTTTTAAAACTGGGAGTGAATGTTTAAATTAGCTTTCTTCGATTTTGCCAACCTGCGAAAGCTGATTAAACAAAATGCCCGCTTGAGTACGGTTATAAACATTGAGTTTGCGTAAAATCGCTGATACATGTTGTTTGATTGTGGTTTCTTGAATCGACATTTCAAAGGCGATTTGTTTATTCAATAAACCGTCGGCAATCATCGCTAGTACGCGGTATTGCTGGGGGGTTAGTTTTTCAAGGTTACGAGCAAATTCGCTTTGTTCGTCGTTGATCACCACATCGGTTAAATCCACTTCAGGTGGTAACCAAGTGTCGCCGTTGAGTACATGGCTAATTGCTTCACTGATGACATCTAAAGAAGATGACTTAGGAATATAGCCAGCAGCACCAAGGCTCATAGCTTGTTTGATTATGGCGGGTGTCTCATTGGCTGAGACCATGATCACTAAGATATCAGGGTAGTGGTTACGCAGTTGCGAAAGGGCTTGTAGGCCATTTGCACCTGGGATCGTAAGGTCTAAAAATATTAATTCAATCTCAGGGTGAGCGCTTAACAGTGCAAACAAACCATCAATGTCACTGGTTTCTTTAATATGTTCTTCAGGCACTGATGTCGCGGCAGCTTGACGCAGCGCACTTCTAAATAACGGGTGATCATCGGCGATTATGGTGTTCACAGCTAAAGACATTCCCTCGATTCTCCAATGCGTTATGTTATAAGTGATTTTGCGCTTTGAAACAAGGTTTGCCTGAAGGGAAGTTTCAGACAAACCTTTCTCACACAAGGATTTAGATTCTATTTTAGAAACGGTAACCAACAGTGAAGGCTACAGTGCGAGGGTCGCCGTAGTAACCAATCAGGGTATTATCACCACCTAAACCTGGGGTGTATTTGCTGATATCAGTTGGGTCTGTTGGATCAGGTGCCACGAATTGGTAACCACCAATCATGTACTCTTCATCCGTTAAGTTTTTACCGTAAAGACCTGCAGTCCAGTGACCATCAGTGCTGTACCAAGTGATACCCATATTAAAGATACCGTAAGCATCTTGCGTTAATAGGCTATCTTCTTCGAATAGCGCGTAGTCGCCTCTGTGGTAGTAGTTACCATTGACAACAAAGTCACCCATTTCTGTGTACATACGGTACGTTGCACCCAGGTTAAAGGTTAAATCAGGTGTGTTTGATACCGTAAAGCGGTCTGATTTATCGAATGCTTCACCGGTTTCTGGGTCGTAATCAATTACGTTATCGAAGCTACTATCGATGTAACCCACTGATGCATCAAAGCTGAGTGATTCTGTTGCAACATAGTTAAGCTCAAGCTCAATACCATCTGATGTTGACTCACCAATGTTACCTAAGCGTTGGTTCAGATCTGCAGCGCTATCGCCCGGTAATACCGAAATATATTGACGGTCTTTATGGTCAAGGGTGAATAAAGTGACGTTTGCACGTAAGTTGTTGTTCCACTCACTCTTCATACCGATTTCGAATGAATCAACGATTTCTGGTTTTGCTGCTGGCTCTGCAGTCGTTGCACGTGGGTTGAAAGTACCTGACTTAAAGCCTTGCGCATAACTTGCAAAGAACATGATGTCACGATTGTATTGGTATTCAACACCTGCACGTGGTGTGAAGCGTGACCATTCTTCTTCATCATCGAGTACTGTTGGAACCAGTTGGCCTTCTGGGCGAGTATAACCTGGCACCCAACCTGACTCAGGGTAAACAATATCAAAGATTAGGCCATTGTTAACCTGTGCTTCTTTTTTGTCTTTGGTGTAACGCGCGCCGAGTGTCATTGACCATTTATCGGTTAAATCAATTGAGCTTTGGATATACGCTGCTTTACTGTTTGAGTTACTACAACCGCTTACTTCACGAGTCAGACCCGGAGCACCTAGGCTTTGACCTAAGATACCTAAAATAGCCTCAAATTGACCGCAAGATTCACCATCATAGTAGTAAAGACCCGAAACCAGTTTGTAGTTATCACCTTGATGATTTAGCTGTAACTCATGAGTGGTTTGCTCATCATCGTAAATAGCAGGTACATCGAAAATTTGAATTGACGTGTTATCAAAGTCGATATTCGTTGGTGAGTAGCTCTCACGGCTTGAACCAATATATTTAATGCTAGTGCTGTCAGTCATATCCCAACGAGCAGTTAGGCTATAGCCTTCTAGTTCAACTTTGTTCCATGTTGGTAAGCTGGTGTAAGAGTCATACACGCTGTCTGGAACTGGTGCATCAGTAAGAATACTTGGTAGTAAACGGTAACCACCTTTTGCGTTTGATTTGTCTTCTGTTTTATCCCACGCGAAACGGAAGAATAAGTCGTCAGTCGGAGTGTATTCGAGTGTAACGCGTGCTGCGGTTACGTCTTTGTTGTAGTTTTCGCGGTCTTGGTTATCAAGAGCCGATGTTAAAAACTCGCCAAAGCCGTCACGATTTAACGTTGCAAAACCAAAACCAACGTAAAGTTTTTCGTCAACAATTGGTAATTGGCCGGTGATTTTTAAATCTTTCTGGTTATAGCTACCAACAGTGCCTTGAATATTTAAGGTAGCATCACCGCTCATTTCTTTGGTGACATATTTAATCGCACCACCTATGGTATTTTTACCGTAAAGCGTCCCTTGTGGGCCGCGTAATACTTCGATTTGTTGCACATCAAGAAGGTCAAGCACGGCACCTTGTGGACGAGCAAGGTAGACATCATCAATATAAATACCTACGCCTGGCTCATACCCCCAAAGAGGATCTTGCTGACCTACACCACGAATAAACGCGGTAATTGTAGAGTTAGTACCACGGCTTGCTTGCAGGGTGGTATTTGGCGAGAACTGCTGAACTTCGGTCATAACGACGATGCCATTTTCTGCCAGTTCTTCAGCACCCACTGAGGTTACAGTAACAGGAACTTCTTGCAGGTTTTCAACAGTTTTACGTGCTGTTACCTGAATACGTTCAAGTTCACCTTTTTTTGCTGCAGGTTCGGCTTGTTCTGCCGCTTGAGCACTGACACCTGCCAAAGCAAGTGATACAGCCAGAGTAAGTGGCGCGACTTTTGGGTTAAGCTTTATCATGTTGTATTCCTTGTTATTGTTGTCATTAGTCTTATGGCCACTCACATTGATGTTGCCGAAGACTTAATAAGATTTGCCCGTGTCACCTGTCAATTAATGTAGAAGATAGTTGCAGAAATTGAATTAGTACCATAGTGCTATACCCGCCACAGCCCTTTATTTATCAAGCAATTAAGCTATTTTTAAAACAGATAGTACCTTAGTGTTATGTATTTTTTTAACGCTTAGGGTAAGACTGAAAGCATTATTCCGATGTCACCTCATCTGTGTAATAACAATAATTATAGGAATGTCTATGCTGAGCATGATAGGACTGTTAGGCGGTTTAATACTGCTGATCATTTTAACGCTGCGTGGGGTAAATTTATTTATCGCTGCGCCAATCTGTGCACTGTTAGTTGCACTTAGTAGTGGCATGGCCATTTTCCCTGTATCGGCAGATACAAACTTTATTAACGCCTATATGGATGGCTTTGCAGGCTTCTTAAGTGCGTGGTTCTTTATGTTCTTACTGGGTTCTTTATTCGGTAAGTTCATGGAAGACACCGGTGCTGCAGACAGTGTTGCGAGCTACATTGTGGGTAAACTAGGTATGAAGCACGCCGTTCTTGCGGTTGTGATTGCCTGTGCTGTTTTAACCTACGGTGGCGTGAGCGTCTTTATTGTTGCGTTTTCTGTCTATCCAATGGCATTAAGTCTGTTTAAAGATGCAAACTTACCGCGCCGCTTTATTCCAGCAACGCTGGCATTTGGTTCGGTGACCTTTACCATGACCTCGGCAGGCTCGCCAGAAATTCAAAACTGGATCCCAGTTAAGCACCTTGGTACGTCACCCTATGCGGCATGGGAAGTGAGCTTAGTCGTGGCTATTTTTATGGCGACAGCAGGTTACTTTTGGTTAAACAAGATGATCAAAAAGGCCGTTGCTAATGGCGAAACCTTTGAAGCGCGTGATGATGACCCTGTCATTATTGAGCGTCGTCGTCCGCATCCAATTACGGGTGTGATCCCGCTGATCGTAGTGCTGCTTTTATCATTTACGCTACATGATGTACTACAGCAAACAGCGCTTATTGTTGCCTTACTTGGTGGTGTACTGAGTATTGTGATTATTAACTTTAAGCATTTTCACGATATGGGCAACGCTATTAATGTTGGTACAACCGGCGCTTTAGTAGCAATCGGTAATACCGCTGCTGTGGTTGGTTTTGGCGCTGTGGCGAAAGTATCACCGGCATTTACCGCCGCTGTCGATGTGATGACTCATATGCCGGGGAATGAGTTGGTTGGTGCTGCGGTTGCGGTCAGTGTGATTGCTGGTTTAACTGGCTCTGCTTCTGGCGGACAAGCCATTGCATTACCACTTGTCGCACCAGGTTATTTAGACATGGGTGTAAACCCTGAACAACTGCACCGAGTAGTGGCGATTAGTTCTGGAGCCCTCGATACCTTGCCGCATAATGGTTATGTGGTCACAACAATACGCGCTATCTGTAAAGAAACGCATCAACGAGCGTATTGGTCAATGGCAGCTCTGACAGCGGTTATTCCGCTTATCGGTGTCGCATTGGCACTTGGACTCTTTATTATCTTTTAAGGAACAGCAATGAAAACCAAATTAATAATTTTGCTATGGCTGGTTGTATTTAGTAGCACTGCCTTTGGCGCTGCAAACAAAGCCGACACCATGCTGGTGGAAAAACAGCATTTTACGACAAAAGATTTTACCACTGTGTCTGGTGTGACTTTAGAGCAAGTGGATATTGGCTGGGAAAGTTACGGAAAACTAAACGCCAATAAAGATAACGTGATTTTAATCACTCATTATTTCTCTGGTACTTCTCATGCCGCAGGTAAATATAAAGCGGATGACGCCCTACCGGGTTATTGGGATGCGATTATCGGCCCAGGTAAAGCTATCGATACGAATAAATATTATGTGATTAGCTCAGATACCTTAGTGAATGCCAACTGGCATGATGAAAATGTAATCACCACAGGCCCTGCATCAACTAATCCAAAAACAGGCAAACCTTATGGCTTAGATTTTCCTGTGGTTACGATTACTGACTTTGTGAATGTGCAAAAGCGCTTACTCGACAGCCTAGGTATCACTAAATTACATGCTGTGATGGGCGCATCAATGGGCTCGTTTCAAGCACTTGAGTGGGCAACACGTTACCCAGATAAAGTAGAGCGTTTAATTCATGTGATTGGCGCTGCAACCATGGATGCATGGACAGTCGCGGCACTTGAAAAATGGGCGTTACCAATTCGTTTAGATAAAAACTGGCAGCAAGGTAATTACTACGGTAAAGAGCGCCCGTTAGATGGCTTAGCGGCAACCATGCTTAATATTACACAAGATGCGATGCATCCAATTATTTATAACGCGAGCTTCCCTGACTTTAATGTATTGGATGAAGGTGCATTAAAAGATATTCGCACTTTGCCTAAGTTAAACCAAGTACTCGCTCAACGTGCAATGGCACGAGCGAAAACGCAAGATGCCAACCATGTACTTTATTTGGTCCGGGCATCACAACTATTTACCGCTGGCATGCAAAGTGATTTAACAACGGCACTTAAAAATGTCTCTGCCAAAACATTATTACTACCCGCAACGAACGACTTACTGCTTCGCCCTGAAAACATGCGTACTGTGTTTGACACCATGAAAGCGGCAGGTAAAGACGTTGAGATTTCAGAAATTGAAGGGGGCTGGGGACACCTTGATGGTATTTTCTCAATCGCCCCTAAAGCGCAGCTTATCAGTGAGTTTTTAGAGGAGTAGCCCGATGAGCAAAACAGTTTTAATTACCGGTGCAGCCAGTGGTATCGGTCTATATGTTGCCCAGCAACTGGCGATGCAAGGTCACACTATTATTGTGACTGATTTAAATCAGCAAGCTGCACAACAAGCGGCGGCAGGCATTGTTGAGCAAGGTGGTAGCGCCGAAGGGTATGCGCTTAATGTGGCAGATAGTGATGCAATAGAGCAGTTTTTCACTGAGCTTAATCAGCCAATTGATGTACTTATTAATAATGCGGGTATTCAGCACGTGGCAAAGCTTGAAGATTTCCCGGCTGATAAATGGCAGTTCTTACAGCAAGTTATGCTCGTTGGCCCGGCGATGATGACCAAGGCCGTACTCCCTCGCATGCGTGAGCAAGATTTTGGTCGCATCATTAATATTGGTTCAATCCATGCCATGGTGGCGTCTAAATATAAGTCGGCTTATATCGCTGCAAAACATGGCTTAATCGGCTTTGCTAAAACCATGGCACTTGAAACTGGCGATGCCAATATCACGATTAATACCGTGTGCCCAGCGTATGTAAAAACGCCGCTTGTGGAGCAACAAATTGCCTCGCAAGCCAAAGAGCATGGCATTTCTGAGCAACAAGTGATCGACACGATTATGCTAGCACCGATGCCAAAAAAAGCATTTATCGGCTTAGATGAGATCCTGCATACCGTTAGCTTTTTAATGGCCGATGCAGCACGCAATATTACCGCCCAAGCAATCGCCATTGATGGCGGTTGGACTGCACAATAGGAGGAGCCAATGGCAGGTTTTGATAAAGTAGTTACAAGTTATAGCGAAGCGATGGCTGGCCTTGAAGATGGCATGACAGTGATAGCCGGTGGTTTTGGTTTATGCGGTATTCCTGAAGGACTAATTGCGCAAATTAAACATCAAGGCACCCGTGGTTTAACAGTGGTATCGAATAACTGTGGCGTTGATGGTTTTGGTTTAGGAGTGCTACTTGAAGACAAGCAAATCAGCAAGATGGTTGCCTCTTACGTTGGTGAAAACGCGTTATTTGAGCAGCAGTTATTAAATGGTGAACTTGAAGTTGAGCTCACACCGCAAGGCACTTTAGCTGAAAAAATGCGAGCTGGTGGTGCGGGTATTCCTGCATTTTATACCGCAACGGGTGTCGGTACACCGGTGGCTGACGGTAAAGAAACCCGCAATATTAATGGTCGCGATTATTTATTAGAGCCAAGCATTACTGGCGACTTTGCGATAGTTAAAGCGTGGAAAGCAGATCGCTACGGTAACTGCATTTATCGTCATACGGCAATGAACTTTAATCCGATGGCTGCAACCGCAGGCAAAATTACGGTTCTTGAAGTTGAAGAAATTGTTGAGCCAGGTGAGCTGGAGCCAAGCCAAATTCACACGCCGGGTATCTATATTGACCGAGTGATTAAAGGTGAATTTGAAAAACGCATCGAGAAAGTTACCACTAAGCAAGAGAATCAATAAGGAGCACGCTGATGGCATTATCACGAGAACAAATCGCTAAACGCGTGGCGATGGAACTACAGGATGGTTACTACGTTAACTTAGGTATAGGTATTCCAACCTTGGTTGCTAATTACGTCCCTGATGGCATCGAAGTGATGCTGCAATCTGAAAATGGTTTACTCGGTATGGGGCCATACCCAAGTGCAGACCAAGTTGATGCCGATATGATCAACGCAGGTAAAGAAACGGTCACCGCTGCAACGGGGGCGGCTATATTTAGCTCCGCAGAAAGCTTTGCCATGATCCGCGGCGGCCATGTTGATTTAACCGTGCTGGGCGCGTTTGAAGTAGACCAAAACGGCAACATTGCCAGTTGGATGATCCCGAAAAAACTGGTTAAAGGAATGGGCGGTGCGATGGACTTAGTTGCCGGTGCTAAAAACATTATTTGTACCATGACCCATGCCAACAAGCATGGTGAATCAAAACTGTTGACCGAATGTAGTTTGCCGTTAACGGGTGTTGGTTGTATCAATAAAGTGATCACCGATTTGGCACTTTTAGAAATTAAAGACGGTGCATTTCATTTATTAGAGCGTGCTCCAGGTGTCTCGGTTGATGAGATTATTGCTAAGACACAGGGCAAACTTATTGTCTCTGGTGACGTTCCTGAGATGACTTTTAGCTAGTTTTGCGACTTTTAAGCAGCTAATTTGCCTAGATTTTATACTAACCCCCAGTAATGTGCTTTTTGTTCATGAGTTTTATGAACAAAAAGCCATTTATCACCATCAATGCAACTTACCCCCTAAACATTTCGTTAATCTATCGTTAACACTATGCTCCAAACCAGATCGCCATTTGCAGTAGGCCGATCAACGACAACAAATAATTATAATCTGGTGTGGAGTAATTCATGAAAGCAAGTAACACACAGCTCGCTTTAGCCGTTGCAGCGGCGTTAGCAAGTACATCAGCATTCGCACAAAGCGACACTGAACAACTACAGCAACAACTCGATGCACTTCAAAAAGAAGTGGATTCATTAAAAACATCTAGCGGCTTCAATCTAGAATTTGGTGGCCGCGTGCAACTTGACTACAACTATTTTGACGGTGCTTACAATGCCGACAATGATGGCGCTGGAGGCAGCGACTTCTTCCCACGTCGTATCCGTACTTATGTTGAAAGTGAACATGGTAACTGGGATCACAAATTACTACTCGAATTTTCTGAAGGCACGGCTGAAATCGTGTTAGCGCGGGTACGTTATGCATTCGACAACGGCTTAAAAGTAAAAGCTGGTAAAATTCGTGAAGATATGTCGCTCAATGCGCTAACCAGTTCTAAACACATTAATACCATTGAGCGTAGCACCCTTGCTAACACCTTCTCGCCTTTCTTCCGCTGGGGTATCTCGGCTTATCAATACTTTAAAGATTCAGGCTTACGTTACGCCGTGGGTGTTTACAAAAACGATGCGTTTGGTGCCTCAGGCCATGACGAAGATGACAAACTGACATTGGCTGTAACAGGTCGCTTAACGTGGTCAAGTGCAGCGCCGGGTGATGTGATTCATTTAGGTGCTTGGCACTCTTATCGTGATATGGGCGACAATGATTTAAGCGCTCGTTTTGCCCGTGGTGAAGTGCGTGAAACCAATGTTCGCTTAGTGGATTACGCAGTCGGTGGTGAAACCGCAGCGCTAAATAGCATGTCGCAAAGCGGTCTTGAGTTTGCCTACCAAGCTAATGCATTCACTCTAGAGGCTGAATATGCCAGCCGCTACCTCGATACGGTAGATAGTAGCAACGAACTTGATGGTGAACGTTTTGATGGCTTCCATGTTTCGGCAAGTTACTTCTTAGGCGGTGAGCAGCGCCATTACAAAGCAGGCTCAGCATTATTTGTACAACCGAAAGGAATTAAAGATGCATGGGAGCTTGTTGCACGTGTGTCACAAATGAACGCTAGCAGCAAACAGCAAGGTACCGACGTAACCACTTATACATTAGGCACATCATATTACCTAAGCAGCGATATCAAATTTATGGGCAACCTGATTTACAGCGATGTTGATGGTGCCGGTGCTTCTACGCTGGTAGGTGATGAAGATTCAGGTATGGGCATCAGTGCTCGTATGCAGTACTTATTTTAGGAGTCGTGCATTATGACTATGTTTAAATCATTAAAAAGCTCTGTTTTAGCAGCTTCATTATTAGTAGCCAGCCCACTGGCATTAGCAAACTTACACTTTTTGGTACCGGGTGGCCCAGGCGGCGGTTGGGATACCACAGCACGTGGTGTCGGTGAAGCAATGGTAAAAGCGGGCATTGAAGATAATGCATCGTTTCAGAATATGTCGGGCGGCGGCGGTGGCCGTGCAATTGCTTACTTGATTGAGTCGGGCACTAAAAAAGGCGATATTTTGATGGTTAACTCAACGCCTATCGTACTGCGCGCATTATCAGGCAAAATTCCTTACAGCTATCGCGATTTAACACCAGTTGCTAGCATGATTGCTGATTATGGTGCATTTGTGGTGCGTAATGACTCGCCATTTAAAACATGGCAAGACGTTATTGATGCAATGAAAAAAGACCCAGGCTCTGTAAAAGTAGCAGGTGGCTCTGCGCGCGGCAGCATGGATCACTTAGTGGCTGCACAAGCGGTTAAAGCGGCGGGTCTTGATGGTCGTCGATTACGTTACATTCCTTATGATGCCGGTGGTAAAGCGAAAGCTGGTTTACTGTCGGGTGAGGTCAACTTACTTTCAACAGGCTTAAGTGAAGCACTCGAAGTCGCTAATGGTGGTCAGGCACGTATTTTAGCGGTGACTTCTGCAGATAAATTGCCAGATTATCCAGCAATTCCAACCTTAAAGTCGCTAGGTTACGACATGGAGTTCGTAAACTGGCGCGGCTTTTTTGCAACCCCAGATTTACCAGCAAACAAACTAGCCGAGTACACAGAAAAGCTACGTAAGTTGCAACAAACCCCTGAATGGGAAGCGGTTCGTGCCCGTAATGGTTGGCTAAATCTATTTCAAGAAAAAGAAGCGTTTATTAAATCGCTTGAGCAGCAAGAAGCGCAATTACGCGTTGTAATGAAAGAACTTGGTTTTATCCGAGGCTAAGGTTAGACGATGTTAAACCGTGAACTAATTGGACCGAGTTTATTCTTGGTCCTCTTTACCCTATACGCCCTTGTGGCTTGGCAAATTCCACTTATGCCATTTGAAGAGTACGAAAGCGTTACTTCTGCAACCTTACCAAAAGTGTATGCAGTATTTGGTATCGTGGTGTGTGTACTATCGATTGGTGCCAACTTATTAAAGCAAGCGCCTGCAGAAAAAGCAGAGCTACTCAGTAAGGGCAACTTACTACGTACCTTTGCACTGTTGGTTTTAATGGTTGCTTATAGCGCCATGCTTGAACCGTTCGGCTTTTTAATTGCCACCAGTGCATTTTTAATTACGGGCTTTTTTATCATGGGCGAACGCCGTAAGACAGTGCTGCTGTTTGCTTCTGTGCCTGTGGCTGTGGTTTTTTGGTTTTTAATGACACAAGTACTGGGCATTTACTTAGTACCTGGCAACCTGTGGAGTTAAGTTATGCTTGATGGAATTATGTTAGGTTTGTCGACCGTACTCGACTGGAACAACTTGTTATATGTGATTGTAGGCTGCTTTGTTGGCACGTTCATCGGTATGCTACCTGGCCTTGGTCCAATTACCGCGATTGCGTTGATGATCCCGATCACTTACAGCATCGGTGCTGATTCGGGCATGATTTTAATGGCCGGTGTTTACTACGGGGCTATATTCGGTGGCTCTACTTCTTCTATTTTGATTAATGCGCCGGGTGTAGCGGGTACGGTAGCGTCATCGTTTGATGGCTACCCGCTAGCAAAGCAGGGTAAGGCAGGTAAAGCCCTTGCGATTGCGGCTTATTCATCCTTTATAGGCGGGACGATCGGCGCCATTTTATTGATGGTGGCTGCGCCATTATTAGCGAAAGTGTCATTAAGTTTCCAATCGCCTGATTATGTTGTACTGATGTTTTTAGGCTTAACGGCTATCGCTGCGTTCTCTAATAAAGGGCAATTTTTAAAAGCCATGATGATGACGGTATTTGGCTTAATGCTGGCAACGGTAGGTATTGATCCCTCTTCAGGTACCGAGCGCTTTACTTTTGGCCAAGCTGATTTATTAGATGGTATTAGCTTTTTATTAGTAGCAATGGCAACGTTTGCGTTGGCTGAGGCACTAATTAATGTGGCGCGCCCTGAAGCTGAACCAGATAAAAAAATTGATGATCCTGATACGCCAAAAATTGGTTCAACAAAACTGACTAAAGAAGAAGTAAAAGACATGGCTCCTGTGGTTGGTCGCTCATCTTTACTTGGTTTTATTGTCGGTGTTTTACCTGGCGCAGGGGCAACCATTGCCAGCTTTATGGCCTATGCCACTGAACGTAACCTTGCTCCAAAGGCGCTGAAAGATAAATTTGGTAAAGGCTCAATGCGTGGCTTAGCCGCACCTGAGTCTGCTAATAATGCTGCCTGTACGGGCTCATTTGTACCATTACTGACTTTAGGTATTCCAGGCTCTGGTACGACAGCGATCATGCTAGGTGCATTAATTGCCTACGGTATTCAGCCGGGCCCTATGTTAATGCAAGAAAACCCAAGCGTGTTTTGGGCTGTCATTGTTAGTATGTACTTTGGCAATATTGTATTGCTGATTTTGAATCTGCCGTTGATCCCATATTTCGCTAAAGTGTTGGCAATGCCTAAATCTGTGCTGACAGTGATGATTTTATTCTTCAGCTTAATTGGTGTGTATTTAGTGTCATTTAACACCTTTGATTTATTTATGATGGTGGGCTTTGCGCTGGTGGCCTTGGTGCTTCGATTGTTAGCTTTCCCGATGGCGCCTTTATTACTTGGCTTTATCCTCGGTGATATGATTGAGCGAAACTTCCGTCGTGCCATGATGATTTCAGATGGCTCGCTGAGCTTTTTATGGGACCGCCCATTAACACTGAGTATTTTTGTGATTTCGATCTTAGTGTTGTTGTTCCCACTGAAAGACTATATTGTCCAACGTCGTAAAGAAAAAGCAGCTACGCAAGCAGAGCAACATGCTTAGAACAAGGCACTGATATGAGATACACCAATACGCTAAACCCATTTCAGCATGTGGTTAAAAAACCTAAGCGCTTAGAAACGCGACTCATTATTTGGGTTACCGGTCTATGTGTTTTACAGGCTGTATTGTTTGGCGCTTTGGTGTATCAGATCACTGCAGAAAGCTTACATAACCACATGGGTGATAAAGCGCTTGCGCTCGCAACCAGTATTGCCTCACGAGATGATGTGCAAAACGCATTGCAAACCAAGCAAGGGCTTTATGAGTTAAATACGCAAATAGAGCATATTCGTGAACTCACTGCAGCTAGCTTTATTGTGATTGGCGATAACAATACCCGTCGCATTGTTCACCCAGACCCCGACAAGCTCGGTAAGCCGATGGTGGGGGGGGATAGTAAAGCGGCGCTACGTGGTGAGCGTTATGTGTCGATTGCAAAAGGGAGTTTGGGCGAGTCTATTCGTGGCAAAGTCCCGGTGCTTTCAGAGCGAGGCGAAGTCATCGGCTTGGTTTCGGTTGGCTTTTTAGTGCAATCAATTGAACCGCTTATTCGTGCTCGCAGTGCTGAAATTATGCTTTGGGGCTTATTGTTAGTAGGTTTAAGCATTTTGGCCGCGGTGTATATCGGTCAACGGGTTCGTAATGCTATTTTTGGGTTACAGCCTGACGAAATAGCACGGTTGTTCTCTGAGCAGGATGCTATTTTGAATACTGTTCGTAGCGGCATTATCGCCCTTGATCCTGAAGGTAATGTGCGTAACTTAAATCAACGTGCCTGCGAAATCCTCGGTAAACCGATTAGCTGTATTCATCAGCCGCTTAAGCTTGCAGACTTACTTCCTGAACATAGCGAGTTTTTAATGCATAACCAACAGCGTCCGATTGTAGGTTTTGAATTATTTGCAGCCGATAAACGCATTGTGTTGTCGCGATATGCATTGCAAGTGCAGGGTCAGGCTGATGGTATTTTGCTAAGTATGCGCCCTGCGGATGAGCTTGAATATTTATCGCAACAATTAACCAAAGTGCAAGCCTTTGCTGAGTTATTACGAGTGCAAACGCATGATTACTCGAACAAGCTAAACTTAATTGGTGCGTTAATTCAGATGGGGCAAACGGATCAGGCGATTGATCTCATTGGTCAAGAAAGTAAAGGCTCGCAAGCGCAGATCCATCATTTACTCGAAAGGATCCAAGATCCGGTACTAGCAGGTTTATTGGTTGGTAAATACCATAAAGCCCGTGAATTAAACGTGATTCTTGAGCTCAACCCAGACAGCTTATTGGGATCGATCACCCGTAAAGATATGCTCGAACGGGTTGTCTCGATACTTGGCAATTTGATTGATAACGCAATTGAAGCTGCTATTCGAGCTAGCGATACACGTACTCCTAAGGTTCGTGTTACGGTTGACGAAACCAGTAAAACATTATTGTTTGATGTTGAAGACAGCGGCTTTGGTTTAGGCGATGACAAGGATGTGATATTCACACCACAATACAGTTCTAAGTCAGGGGCAGAGCATGGTATTGGCTTATATTTAGTTAAAACCAACTTAGATTCGTGTCGTGGTAGTTTAGAAATAGGTGAGTCTGATCTGATGGGGGCACGTTTAAGTGTCTACATTCCAAAATAATAAAAACTGATCAGCCTCTAAATAAAAGGTAAAGAACATGACTTATTCAGTTGTCATTGTTGAAGATGAAGTAGAAGTAGCCCAATTGTTGGCGCAATACTTATTACTTCCACATGGCGTTGCTGGTCAACAAGGGGCGCGGCAAACCCTGCGTCAGGGGCAGTATCAGGTTGTGGGTATTGCAGGCAATCTTGTCACCGCGAAAGCGCTGTTATCGGCCATTAATGCCGATTTAATTTTACTCGATATTCATTTACCTGATGGCAATGGACTTGATTTACTCAATGAACTACGCCGCGAAGAAATGAAAAGCGAAGTAATGCTGTTAACCGCAGCAAAAGAAGTAGAAACACTGGAAAAAGCCATGCAGCTTGGCGCTTGTGACTTCTTAGTTAAACCATTAATGCTAAATCGCTTAGATCAAGCACTTGCTCGATTCGAAGCAAGGCAGCAATGTTTATCGGATGCTGATGAAGTAACCCAATCTATGGTCGATACTTTATTTGGATCGCAAGAGCAGTTAAAAACACCCGTTAGGTTGCCAAAAGGGGTGGATCAGCTCACTTTGCAAAAGATCTTAAAAGCCTTTAAGGCGAATATTGGCACGACTTTTACTGCTCAGCAAATGGGGGATTTAGTGGGTGTAAGTCGCTCAACGGCCCGTCGTTACCTTGAATATCTGCTTGAAGCAGAACAAGTCGGTGCTGATCAGAGCTACGGAAGCATTGGCCGACCCGAGCGCTGTTATAAAATGACAAGTAGCTAATCACATCATTTAATAACCTAATCATCGCTAAATTAGCGATTTTAGTAGCATAAATTCACTGATCGGCACCTTAAAAAGTGCCGCTTATCTTGACCATAGAAAAATTTTATAAAATTGATTGCATTTTAAGCGACTTCGATGGTGATGTTCGCTTTAAGTAATGCTATACTCCCGCCGAATAATTTTTCGACTTTATTAAGAGTAAAATAATGGCAGATTTATCGAAGTACAGAAATATTGGTATTTTCGCCCACGTTGACGCGGGTAAAACTACCACCACTGAGCGTATCCTTAAGCTTACGGGTAAAATTCATAAGACTGGTGAGGTACACGACGGTGAGTCTACTACTGACTTCATGGACCAAGAAGCTGAGCGCGGTATTACAATCCAATCAGCTGCTGTAACTTGTGAGTGGAAAGGCCACCGCTTAAACGTTATCGATACTCCGGGACACGTTGACTTCACAGTAGAAGTATACCGTTCACTTAAAGTATTAGACGGTGGTGTCGGTGTATTCTGTGGTTCTGGTGGTGTTGAGCCGCAGTCAGAAACTAACTGGCGTTATGCGAACGAATCAGAAGTTGCACGTGTAATCTTCGTAAACAAACTAGACCGTATGGGTGCTGATTTCTACCGTGTTGTTGGTCAAGTTGAGAAAGTACTTGGTGCTAACCCACTAGTTATGACTTTACCAATCGGTATCGAAGACCAATTCACTGGTGTTGTAGACGTACTTGAGAAAAAAGCATACGTTTGGGATGACACTGGTCTTCCTGAAAACTACGAAGTACAAGACGTTCCAGCTGACATGGTAGACAAAGTTGATGAATACCATGAGATGCTTGTTGAGTCTGCTGTTGAGCAAGACGAAGACTTAATGATGGCTTACATGGATGGTGAAGAGCCGTCTTTAGAAGACATCAAGCGTTGTATCCGTAAAGGTACTCGTGATCTTGCATTCTTCCCAACTTACTGTGGTTCTGCATTCAAAAACAAAGGTATGCAGTTAGTACTAGACGCGGTTGTAGATTACCTACCTTCGCCTACAGAAGTTGATCCTCAACCTCTAACTGATAAAGACACAGGTGAGCCTACTGGTGAAGTAGCAACTGTTTCTGCAGATGAGCCACTTAAAGCGTTAGCGTTCAAAATCATGGACGACCGTTTCGGTGCACTTACGTTCATCCGTATCTACGCTGGTCGTATGAAGAAAGGTGACACAGTACTTAACTCAGCAACTGGTAAAACAGAGCGTATCGGCCGTATGGTTGAGATGCAAGCTGATGAGCGTAACGAACTTACTGAAGCACAAGCGGGTGACATCATCGCTGTTGTTGGTATGAAGAACGTTCAAACTGGTCACACTCTTTGTGATCCTAAGCACGAATGTACACTTGAAGCGATGATCTTCCCTGATCCAGTAATCTCAATCGCTGTTGCTCCTAAAGACAAAGGCGGTAACGAGAAGATGGGTATCGCGATCGGTAAGATGGTTGCAGAAGATCCTTCATTCCAAGTTGAAACTGACGAAGATTCAGGCGAAACCATCCTTAAAGGTATGGGTGAGCTTCACTTAGATATCAAAGTAGATATCCTTAAGCGTACTTACGGCGTAGACCTAGTTGTTGGTCAACCTCAGGTTGCTTACCGTGAAACTATCACGAAAGAAATCGAAGATAGCTACACGCATAAGAAACAATCTGGTGGTTCTGGTCAATTCGGTAAGATCGATTACCGCATCAAGCCAGGCGAGCAAAACTCAGGCTTCACGTTCTCTTCATCAGTTGTTGGTGGTAACGTACCTAAAGAATTCTGGCCTGCAGTTGAGAAAGGCTTCGCATCAATGATGCAAGAAGGTGTTCTAGCTGGCTTCCCAGTATTAGACGTTGAAGTTGAACTTTTCGACGGTGCTTTCCACGCAGTTGACTCATCAGCAATCGCGTTCGAAATCGCTGCTAAAGGCGCTTTCCGTCAGTCTATCCCTAAAGCGGGTGCACAACTTCTTGAGCCAATCATGAAAGTTGACGTATTCACTCCGGAAGACAACGTAGGTGACGTAATCGGTGACCTTAACCGTCGTCGTGGTATGATCAAAGACCAAGAAGCTGGCGCAATGGGCGTTCGCATCAAGGGTGATGTACCACTTTCTGAAATGTTCGGTTACATCGGCCACTTACGTACTATCACTTCTGGTCGTGGTCAGTTCTCTATGGAGTTCTCACACTACGCACCATGTCCTGCAAACGTTGCTGAAACAGTAATCGCTGCAGAAAAAGAGAAAAAAGCTGCTAAGTAATTAGCCTCTTAACTTCTATTAAAAAAACCCGCACTTGTTGCGGGTTTTTTATTGCCTAAAAATCATAAATGTATTGTCGTAATTTTTTCGATTACAAAATAATCATTTCTTTCCTTTGTATGTTAATTAACCATTCAGCTTTGAGTTATTAATGTACCGGTACAGGCATCGCACTTTTAAAGTATTTTCTAAATAGTGAATACGATTTAAGTGCTGCCGCTCTTAAATTGTACGATTTTAATACAAATTTAATTTTCCAGAAATATATAAGGTTATTAGTATGTTGTAAGCTAATTACTTTGTTCTAGTAAAAAAGTGCTTTTTTGTACCTTGTGTACCTTTTTTAGTCTATGTAAAATGGCGCCCGAATGATTTTTTAATCATTTTGTATTAAACGTCTGCTTATTAAATATTACAACTATAGAAATATACTCATGAAAACGATTAAGTTAAGTCCTAATTGGACTCTACAGGGAAGCAAGATAGCACTAGCTATTCTTGTTGCATTAAGCGTTAGTTTGCTAGGAGCATCAATTTTGATGCTATTGTTGCCCGTTCTGCTATTTATTACTCTATTAAATTTTTTAGAATTGCGCTTCTTACACTGTTACAAGGCGGGGATTTGTTATTCGCGAGGATTAGGTAAGCGTTACATCAACGCTGAAGATATTGTCACTGTTGAATTTAACCCAATGGCATTCATCACAGTATTTAAAATTACCTTAGCGAATGGTAAAACACACCAGTTTATGAACTGGCAGATTGATGAGCAGCAACAGAGTGACATCGCTAAGCTCTATAAGTCAAAAGCAGGTTGTGCCATAAAGCCTAATCTGCAATGTAAAGCCTAATACTGGCAAGTCTCAATATTGCTAAATAAAGTGAACTGAAATAAAAAAGGCCGCGAAATGCGGCCTTATTCATATGCAGTGTCGTTTATTTTTTCATACGACGACGAAGTGCAAACGGTAAAGCAAGTAAGCTTAACCAAGCAAATGAACCAGAATCATCGTCTTTTGACTCTTCTTCTGTTTCTTCTTCAACTTCTTCAGCTACATCTTCTGCTTCATCATCAGCCTCATCGTTTGTGATGTTGATGTATAGCAGTTGTGCTTCTGATAGGTTACCTGCGCTATCTTCTGCACGGATCATCAGCGTAAGCTTGTCTTCTTCTTCGAAGTCTAGCTCTTTAGCCACTGTGATTTCACCTGCAGCACTGATTGCAATCGCATCAGCATGCTCACCTTCAATACTAAAGCTTACTACTGGGGTGTAATCAGCATCACCATCAGAGAAAACTAGTTGGCCAATCACAGCGCCAATTTCACTATTTTCTACGATTTCGAATGATTGACTCGCTTCGATTACTGGTGCCTGCTCTGCAGGAATAGGCTCTGCAGATTGAATATCAACAATCACTGGGTCGTGATCAGATGCGCGGTATGCATTGTCAGCGTATAGGCTAGCTTGTTGTGTCGATGACTTATACTCAAGGTTGTAGTCTAGGCTAATTGGCTCATCGGCATTGATATGCCAATCCGTAGCAGCAACAACTTTAGCAAGCATAGATTCAGAGACTAGTGCGTGGTCAAGGCTGCCAATGCGGCCAGAGAAGCTATAAGAGTAACCAAATGTGTCGCCGTCTAGTTCAGCAACCGCACTCTTTAGACCTTTGTCTGCAAATGCACGGATAGGATCTTCCATCGCATAAGCGTTCATATCACCGACTAGGATGATATCTTCATCTTCAACCTCAGTTGGGTAAGTTGCTAACCAATCAGCATATGCATTTGCACCTGCAACACGGATTTCATTCCAACATGCTTGACCATCGCCTAAGTCAGCATTATTACCTTCAGCGCTACCACAGCCGCCTTTAGATTTTAGGTGGGCAACGGCAACAGTGAAGATTTCTTCGCTTTCAAGAGATTGGAAGCTTTGTGCAATTGGCGGGCGATTACTGTAATTGAAAGGTTCTACTGTTGTATGAGCAGCCTTACCAACTTCAGATACTTTATTTGAGCGATAAATCAGTGCTGTTGTGATTGCATCAGTACCAATTTGGTCAACACCGAAATCAACAAATGCGTAGGTATTTTCTGCATCTTCATCATTAAGTGCAGATACTAGGCTAGCAATAGCGCTATTTTCACCGAAACCGTCATTTTCGATTTCCATTAAGCCAATAACATCAGCGTTAATAGCTGTAATTGCGCTAACTAATTTAGCTTCTTGGCGAATCAGCTCTTCTTCGCTATCTGCACCACGGCTAGTAGGGAAGCCAGCGCCTTGGCCATCACCATTGAAATAGTTTAATACGTTGAAGCTTGCTACACGTAGGTCTGCACCTTCGTTAAGCTCTGGTGCATCTGTACGAGGGTTAGTCGCAGTGAATTCAGGTTGTACTGTAGGGTGAATACGGTAACGGTCGAAGCTGTAACCCATTACACCGGTAATTGTATTAACAGTATCGCCTAAACGTAACGTGTTATAGGCATCAAGACCCGTACCTGGGTAGGCAATAGGATCAAGGTTTTGCTTTGTTGAACCATCGTCGATTAAGATTTGTTTTTTCAGGTTTTCAGCTTCAACAGCATTTGCTGCATCACCTGGTAGCGCAACTTGAGTACCTTGGTATAAACGCTCAGTACCTAAGTCAACTTCACCATAGCGACCAAGACCGTAGTTGTTATTAACGACTAAAGGTTGATCTATAGTTACTAACATACCTTCGTAAGCTTCAAGGTCTGCCACGTCAGTAACTGGTAAAGAAATAGCGGTTGCGTCAGTAGATAAACCTGTCGCACAGATCTCAACTTGGCTAACATCGCCTAGTTGTGTTGCGCTGTAGTATTCAGCCACGCTACCTTTAACGCGCACATGGTCACCAACAGCAACGTCGGTATCTGCGAAATAAACGAATACACCTTCAGAAGTAAGTGCATTTTCATCAATATCAGCAGCAAGTGAGCTAATGAAGAAGCCTTTTAGTTGATCATCACCTTGGAAGTCAGCTGTAACAACACCTTCAACTTCTACTTCAGTGTCTATAAGCGGGCTGTCGCCGCCTTCACCTTGAATTGCGCTGATTAAGGTTTTTTCTGCACCACACTCAAGAGGAGTAACTGGCTCTGGTTCAGGCGTTGGCTCTGTGCTCTCACCATATTGACCTATATTGCTGAAATCGTCTTGGTCGAATTGCTCCCACTCATCGCTTGGGTTAAACGCTGAGGTTGCATCAGTACGGCCTGAAGTGATTGTAGCTTTACGGCGCAGTGTTTTATTTTGTGTTGAAACGCCGCCTTCATCCCATGCTGAACCTGGATCTACGCCCAGTTGACCAAAGCTATCAACAATTGCACCGTCTTTAGTTAGCACTAATGCGTCATCACCGTTGAAATAAGTGATTGTTGATTCAGTATTGCCTTTTGCTTTTAGTTCATTAACTGAGCCTGCATTAACAATAACATAGGTCGCATTGGCGGCTAAAGTGCCGCTAAGGTCTAACGTGCTGTTTGCCTCGGTTTTACCATTTGAGTATAAAGAGATGGTGTAACCGTCAAGCGATAGCTCAGCACCAGAAGTGTTGTAAAGCTCTACCGCTTTATTGTTAGAGCTTCCTTCAACGTATTCAGAGATGATTAGGTTGGCAGAAGCAGGTGCGCTCAGGCTTGCAATCACAAGCGCGAGCGGCGTTAATTTTGTATTTATCATTATTTTTCCCGTGTATGTATTATAAAAGTCCCAATATGGGACACAGTACTTTAAGAAAAATCTATGACAAATTAAATACAAAATGTTAATAAAATAGGAATAATTACCAATTTTTAGAACATTTACTTTAGGTTAGTTATTTTTTAACCAAATAGCTGCTTGTTTTGCAAAATAAGTCAGGATGCCATCGGCGCCAGCACGTTTAAATGCTAATAACGATTCCATGATTATTGCTTCTTCTGCAAGCCAACCGTTATCAATGGCTGCTTTATGCATGGCATATTCACCACTTACTTGGTAAGCAAATGTCGGTACACCAAACTCATCTTTTACGCGGCGTACTACATCTAAATACGGCATACCTGGTTTTACCATTACCATATCTGCACCTTCTTGCAGATCGAGGGCTACTTCACGAATAGCTTCATCAGAGTTGGCAGGGTCCATTTGATAAGTCTTTTTGTCGGCACCTTTTAAGTTGCCTGCAGAGCCAACTGCATCACGGAATGGGCCATAGTAGCTTGAAGCGTATTTAGCAGAGTAAGCCATGATACGAGTGTGGATATGACCTTCAGCTTCGAGTGCTTCACGAATTGCACCAATACGTCCATCCATCATGTCTGATGGTGCAACTACATCCGCACCTGCTTCGGCATGCGATAGCGCTTGTTTAACTAAAATTTCAGTTGTTACATCGTTAATCACATAACCGTCTTCATCGATAATGCCGTCTTGACCATGAACGGTGAATGGGTCAAGTGCAACATCTGTGATCACACCTAATGTAGGAAAAGCTTCTTTAAGCGCGCGGACAGTGCGTTGTGCTAATGCATCTGGGTTATAGGCTTCTTCAGCAAGTAGAGATTTTTTATCGCTCGGTGTTACCGGGAAAATAGCCACTGCAGGAACACCTAATTCAACAAGCTCTTTTGCTTCTTCAAGTAGTAAATCAATAGAAAGACGCTCAATGCCAGGCATAGACTCAATAGCTTCGCGGCGATTTTTACCTTCTAACACAAATACAGGAAAAATAAGGTCATTAACAGTTAGTTGGTTTTCAGCCATTAGGCGACGAGAGAAGTCATCACGACGCATGCGGCGCATACGTGTATAAGGGAAAAGGTCGAGTCCTGATTGGGCCATGCTTTGTATACTCCTAGTCTGGTAGAGGATAACTCACTACGCGATTTCGACCTGTTTGCTTGGCATGATATAAGGCTTTGTCGGCATAGTCAGTGAATAAACTTGGGTTATTAATGTCTTCAGCAATTGCGCTGTAAACACCTGCACTCAAAGTAAATTTAATCGTTGTTCCGGCAACTATTATATCAGTATTTTGGGCTGCTTTGCGTATTTGTTCGGCAATTTCTAATGCACCTGCCAGTGGCGTATTAGGCAACAGCACGACAAATTCTTCACCGCCGTAGCGCGCCACTTCATCGAGAGGTCGTTTCAGGTGCTGTTTAATGACATCGGCAGCTGATTGAATGGTTTGATCACCGGTTAAATGACCGTAGGTGTCATTAATTGCTTTAAAATGGTCAATATCCAACATGATGATGGCTAAAGGGGTTTGTTCACGTCGCGAGCGTCGAATATCCATCAGTAGCTTTTTATCGAAGTAACGGCGGTTCTTGGTTTTTGTCAGCGCGTCTTCCATATTGAGCTGTTCAAGCTCTCGGTTTTTCTCTTCAAGCTCGCGTAATGTCACTTGTAACTCAAAGGTACGCTCCTCGATATTCGCTTCAAGGTCTTGGCGAGCTTGTTCTTGCAGTTCAAGGCGCTCGCGCATTAAGGTATCTTTAGCTTTGCTTTCAGCTAAGGCATTTTGTTGTGCTGCAACTTCAGCATCGCGCTGCATCAAAAACAGTTTTATAACTGCATAGCTTAAACTTAAGCTACAAACCAAAAAGCAAATAAAGGTAAGTGAAAGCACCCCGATATTTAAATTAAACGGGTTAAATACCCCAAGTGCGCTGTAAATAATAGCGCAGAAAAAAGCGAATAGGGCTATTAGAAAAGCGCTACAAGGCTGTTTATACTCACGGTTAAACTGCTTTAGAGCAATACTTGCAAAGATGATAAGCACCACAGGTAAACTTAATAAGCAAAGTGTAATTGCAATATGAATTGGTAAGAACCACATTATTACGGTGACAAGCACTACGACCCAAGCTAACCAATACTGAAAACGATTTAAGCGAGATTTGGCAAAGCCGAATATATAGCCTTGCAAGGGCACAAATAACGCACCACAGATAAAAAATAGAGTCGGAATAGTCAATTGTTGAAACGATGAACCGCTCGGTTGTAAGTAACGATAACCATAGCCATAAAGGTAGGCTAGCGACAACCAAAGTAAGGTAAGTAATAACCCTGTGTAGGCGAAATAGCGGCGTCTAGAAAAGCCATAAAGTACTAAATTAGTGAGTGCGAGAGATAAAATAAAACCGACTAATAAGCCGTACAATAAATTGAACTTACTTTTATGTTTTAGATATTCAGAGGGGCTCCAAAGGCTTAGAGGCACTCTTAAACCACCATTGTTTTTAACTTTGAGGAAGATTTCGGAATGGCTGGCTTTTGGAATAGTTAATGAGGCTAGCAGCGATTCATTTTTAATTTGCCGACTAGCTAAAGGAACGGCATCACCTATTTTGGTGTTAAATAACACATGCCCACCTTGCAGATGAAAGACGCTCACTTCATCGAGTAAAGGGTTATCTATCGATAATATCAGGGGGACATCATCTAATGAGGTGTTTTTTATGGATAGCTTGAGCCACAGAGACTTTAAAGTCATGCCTAGATTTAAGGTTTCACCTCGGTTTTTCAGCCATTTTACATTAGCATTGCTAAAAGCTTGTTGTTGAGTAATAGGATCAAGGGTGTACTCAACATTTAGCGTGTGTTGAGACTTAAATTGTGAGCTAACAATAAGTGGGTTAGCCAATAAATAAGGAGTAAATAAAAAAACGAAGAGTACGCCACAAAGTGACCATAGGCGCTTCATCTTAACCCTTTATGGAAAATAATTGCTGAAAGTTTAGTGTAGTTTGTTTTGCCACTTCAGTAAATTCACAGCCTTTTAAATCAGCAATTTGCTGACACACATAAGGAAGGTTCTGAGGTTCATTGCGACGAGACTTCGGTCTTGGTCTAATATTTCTTGGCATTAAAAAAGGCGCATCAGTCTCGATTAACAAGCGTTCTAAAGGGATTGATGGCACTAAGGCTTGTAGTTGCTCACCACGGCGTTCATCGCAGACCCAGCCCGTAACACCGATATAAAGCCCCATTGCTAGGTAACTTTGTAGCGCTTTTTCATCCCCCGTAAAACAGTGCAATACGCCTCGTACTTTGAAGTCACTTAAAATTGCGAGCATATCTTCACTAGCATCTCGCTCATGCAAGTACACTGGCATATTCAGCTGCTCAGCTAGCTGCAGTTGGCGTCTAAAAACGCTGCGCTGAACGTCCCGAGGAGAAAAGTCACGATTGTAATCGAGGCCACATTCACCAATAGCAACTACTTCATGGTTTTGGCTAAGCGTTGTTAAGTGTTCTTCAAGGTGTGCGTCGGCGGTTTTTGCATCATGAGGGTGAACCCCCGCAGTGCTAAATTGCTTAAATTGTTTGGCGAGGTTAAGAGAGGCTTGGCTAGTTTGCAGATCGCAGCCGATAAGAAGCAGCTGCGTTACATTTGCCTCAGCGGCACGTTGTAACACAGCTTCATGAATATCATCAAATTGATGATTGCTTAAGTTGACGCCTGCATCAACCAGCGAAATGCTCATTAGTTAGTGCGCTTAACACGAATCGAACGGTTTTGGCCTTCAATTTTTAAAAGGAAAGAATTGAAAACGCCACGTTCAATAACCACAACATCTTGTTTTTTTAGACGTAAGCTATCAGAGCCAACTTGACGCCATTGTTGACCATTATCAAGTTCGATGATGAGCTCACCGTAAGGGGCTTTTTTCACGCTTTTTACACTAGCGCTAATTTGGTCATCGTTTACTTTAGCAACTTCTTTATGCTCTAAACCAAAGTCTTCATTTTTTGTTCTTACGATTTGTTCATTTGTTGCTCCTGCTGCGGCAACAGGTGCTGAGGAAGCAGCTGCAGCTGAGCTTGCAACAGGTTGTTCAATTTGTTTTTTTGTCGCAGGCTTTGATAGTGATTTACCTGCCATCACGTTGTCGTAACAAAGTAAGCGGTTAAAATCATTTTCAACAAAAGTACACGCTTGTAGTGCTTGTAAGTTAACTTCGTTTGCTTGTGCAGTGCCAGTAATCGTTAACAGTGCAACTAATGGAATGAGTTGTTTTTTCATTTATTCCTCTGATTCCTGTTGAGGTTTGGCGGTATAAAATGCAGCCAAAATTAAACCTAATTCAAATAATAACAGCATGGGTAATGCTAGTAATGTTTGTGACAGTACATCAGGAGGTGTTAAGAACATAGCAATTACAAATACACCTACCACGATATAAGGTCGTTTTTCTTTTAAACTTTTCGTTGTTGTTGCGCCACTCCAGCATAACAGCATGATGGCAACTGGTATTTCAAAGGCAATACCAAAAGCAAAAAATAGCTTTAAAGCAAAACTTAAGTAGCTACTAATATCGGGCGCTAATGTCATCATATCAGGGCCAGTGTTAGTGAAAAACCCTAAAATAATGGGTAGCACTACAAAGTAGCAAAATGCGATACCACTATAAAATAGCAAGATGCTAGAGGCCAAAATTGGCATTAGCATACGCTTTTCATGTTGATACAAGCCAGGTGCTATAAAGCTCCAAACTTGGTGCAGTATCATAGGAATAGCAGCAAATAACGCCACAAATAAGGTGAGTTTAAACGGTGCAATAAAGGGGGATGTAACATCCGTTGCAATCATGGTGGCAGTGCTAGGCAAGTTTGCAATAAGTGGTGCTGCAATAAAGTCATAAATATCGTTGGCAAAGTACACCAAGCTAATAAATATAATCAAAATGCTTAACAAAGCTTTCATGAGTCGATTTCGTAACTCAATTAAGTGGCCAACAAAGCCTGTGTGAGCTTGCTCGGTCATAGTTTACTATTCATCATCATTGTTATTGACCACAAAAGCAGAGACTAAATTCACTTTTTTTCGTCATTATTGTTACTTTCTGCTTTTTCAGGCGTGTCTTTTTTGTAACTGTGGGTGACTGACTGAGCAGCCTTTTGAAGTTCGTTTACAGAGTCTTGCAGATCTGGAGATAGTTCTTGCAAGTTTTGTTGCTCTGCTTTTTTTAAGTTTTCGTGAAGCTCATGGATACGGAGTTCTTCGTTCACTTCTGCTTTCACTGAGTTGGCGACTGACTTTAAGGTTTTTACCCAGCGGCTAACCGTGCGAATTGCCACAGGCAAGCGCTCTGGGCCTAATACAATTAGACCCACGATCAGTACGACAACAAGTTCCCACATCCCCATGTTGATTAAGCCTTATGGTCGTCTTTGCTTTTCTCTACGGTTTCTTTGTTTTGCGTGTTAGAAGCTTGTTCTATTTGCTCGCTTTTAGCGCTAGCTTGGTCATCATCAGACACGGCTTTTTTAAAGCCTTTTACTGCGCTACCTAAATCACCGCCGATGCCACGAAGTTTTTTTGTGCCAAATAACAACACGATGATTGCCAAAATAATGATTAATTGCCAAATACTGATACCACCAAAACCCATGGGTTACTCCGTTTTTTCAAATTTATCGAATAGACTTGTCTCGATTATACTCACCAAAACATAAATAGCACTTAGTTTATGCACTACGCCACGCTGCAATAAAGCCTGCTATAGCAAAGCCTGCGGTAATTGCACTGGCAACTAAGTCATGCTGCAAATAACATAAGCCTGAAACAATCAAGCAGCTGCCAGCAAAGATGCTAAGTAACAAAGGTTTAGCGGATTGCGGCGCTGGCAATTGTACAGGTTGTTGTTGACGCTTTAAGTTTTGATAAATTAAATCTGGTAATTCAGGCATTTTTTCTGCCCAAAATGGCAAGTTTGCATACATTTTTTTCATTACTGCAAGCGGACCAACTTGTTCTTTGACCCAATCTTCTAGAAAAGGTTTAGCGGTTTTCCATAAATCAAGCTGCGGATACAGTTGTCTGCCAAGGCCTTCAACATACAACAGCGTCTTTTGCAGTAACACTAATTGCGGTTGAACTTGCATATTAAAGCGACGAGCCGTATTAAACAGATTGACTAACACATGGCCAAACGAGATTTCGGCCAGTGGTTTATTGAAAATTGGCTCACACACAGTACGAATGGCAAATTCAAACTCTTCAATGCTGGTATCGGCGGGTACCCAGCCAGAATCAACGTGTAGCTGTGCTACTTGGCGGTAATCACGATTGAAAAAGGCAATAAAGTTCTCTGCTAAATAGCGCTTATCTTCACGATTAAGGGTGCCTACAATACCGCAATCAATACCTATGTATTTTGGGTTATGAGGGTTTTCGCGAGAAACGAAGATATTACCTGGGTGCATATCAGCGTGGAAGAAGCTATCACGGAATACTTGTGTGAAAAATACTTCGACACCGCGCTCAGCTAGTAGCTGCATATTGGTATTTTGTGCCAGCAATGCTTCGGTATCTGATACCGGAATACCGTAAATGCGCTCCATTACTAATACGTTACTGCGGCTGTAGTCGCTGTAAACAAAAGGAATGTAGAGCGAATCTGAATCTTCAAAGTTACGGCGTAGCTGAATCGCATTCGCCCCTTCGCGCATTAGGTCGAGCTCATCGAGCAAAGTTTTTTTGTACTCGTTTACTACCTCAATAGGGCGTAAACGTTTCGCTTCTTTTAATAACTTAGCAACTAAGCGTGCGACTTTTTGCATTAGCATTAAGTCGGCATCAATTTGCTCTTTAATGTTAGGGCGAATGACTTTAATCACCACATCTTGTGGCGCGCCATGCTCATCAATTAAGGTTGCCGTGTGAACTTGTGCAATCGAGGCTGATGCTAAAGGTGTTTGCGAAAAATCACTAAACAATTCACTAATATCATTAATACCCAGCGCTTTTTCGATAAGTTGCTGGGCAAGTTCACCTTCAAAAGGTTCAACTTGATCTTGTAGTAGTGCAAGCTCTAATGCGACATCATGAGGAAGTAAATCACGGCGTGTTGAAAGCATTTGGCCAAACTTGATCCATACAGGGCCAAGCTCTTGCAGAGCAAGTCGTAAGCGCATACCTGCAGGTTTATCTTTATGTTGGTTACGTAACCAAAATAAGCTGCCACGGGCGAGTTTGGCAAACCAAGGCACTCGTTTACGTGGAATTAATTCGTCTAAGCCATAGCTCAGTAGGGTTTTAGTGATGTAATAAAGACGAGCAGACGACACACAAGTTCCTTAGCGCATTAGCGAGACTGTAACAGCGCGTTAATTCGCATCTCTAATTGAGATACTTGGCTTTTTAATTGGCGGTTTTGCTGTTTAAATTCAGCAAGCTCAAGAGGGTGTATAGTCACTGCTAACTCATCTTGGCAAAGCGTTGTTAAGGTGTTTTCTAACTTGCTTTTCGTTTGTGAGCCACGACGTTTTAAAGCTTGAATAGAGAGCCACAACTGTTGTGCTGGGGCATCGCCAATGTACCGAGAAAAATGTTCTGGCCAATCAATATCAAGCTCAGCAAAGGCATTACTGAAACCTTGTGCAAGATTTAAATCGCCTTGTAAGTCGAGCTTATCTTGGCGAATTAGTTGCGTGAGCATTGATGGATCTTTAAGCGCCAACAAGGTGTCGATATCGGCGCTGATCATGCAATCAAAACTACGCTCTTGCGTACTGTATAAGTGAATTTGCTCGTCGCTGTAAACGCACAAAATTGACTGTTGCCAATCACGTATCTCAATCAACAGCTGTTTATCAGCAATTGCTGCAAGCTTACCCTTTAACTGAGGGTCTAACTGCAGCAGTTGATTAATGATTCGTTCGACTAGTGATAACAGAGCGTTTGCTAACATCGCGTTACCTACTTAATTTACAGAGTTTTTAGTATTTAAAACCACGGTGAAGGGCAACAATACCGCCAGTAAGGTTTTGATAACTGGTTTGTTCAAAACCCGCATCTTCCATCATGCCTTTTAATGTTTCTTGATCTGGATGCATACGAATAGATTCTGCAAGATATTGATAAGACTCGCCATCATTCGCTACCAGCTCACCCATCTTAGGTAAGATATTAAATGAGTAGAAATCGTAGGCTTTGCTTAATATTTCTTGTTCTGGTTTTGAGAACTCAAGCACGAGTAAACGGCCACCTGGCTTAAGAATACGATACATTGAACGCAGAGCTTTATCTTTATCGGTCACGTTACGAAGACCAAAGGCAATCGTAATTAAGTCGAAGCTGTTATCAGGAAATGGTAATGCTTCTGCATTCATTTGAACATATTCGATATTGCCAACACGACCAAGGTTACGAAGTTTCTCACGGCCAACTTTCAGCATTGAAGAGTTAATATCGCCTAAGATAACCTGACCGGTTTCACCCACTAACTGACTAAATTTAGCGGTTAAATCACCTGTACCGCCGGCAAGATCTAATACATAGTGACCTTTGCGAACACCTGAACTTGCAATAGTTTGGCGTTTCCATAAACGATGAATACCGAACGACATAAGATCATTCATTACGTCATACTTTGCAGCGACTGAGTGGAATACATCTGCAACCATTGATGCTTTGTCGTTTTCAGCAACGGTTTTATAGCCAAAATGCGTGGTCTTTTCTTGATTCTCGTTCATGATTAATCTCTATCGTGGCAATAAAGACTAGTGTACTTGATTGTAGCTGTGGGGTGCAATTTGATTATAACTAAATCATCAGATTAGCATGGCTTTTCATGACTTAGCGCAGTTTTGAACTTTATTGGCCAGCAATAAAACTACTTTGTCCAAGTGACTTGGCTTTAGCGGCTGCTAAAGAGGCTTTACGAGCTAAACTGTTAAAGTCGCCATCGCCTTCATGTTTAGCGATGCCTAGGGCTAGGGTGATAGCTGGAAGTTTGGTGCCATTTTTTGAGCTGACAAAGCGCAGCTTTTCTACACCATTTCGTACTTTTTCGGCAATTAAGTTGGCAGTTTCAGGCTCTATATCAGCAAGTAGGATGGTAAATTCATCTTTACTTGTGCGCCCAGGTAAACCGCTTTCTTGTACGTATTTTTGCACTTGCTTGGCGACTTTACTCAAAATAACTTCACCAATTACATCGCCATAGTTTTCAATAAAATGGTTTAAGTTCTCAATGTGAATAGAGATAGCGCAAACCGCTTTATTTTGGCCGACCCAGAGTTGGGTTTGTTGATTCAAGTAGTGGCGCTTGTATAAGCCAGTTTGTTGGTCGGTAATGTGTTGTTTGCGTAATTGAGTGAGTTGTTTTTGAGTTTTTTCTTGCAGTGATTTGGCTTTTGCTATTTCTTGCTTAAATTGACGATGCTGGTTGAGCAGTACTTCTGATTGCTTACTGAGCATTTTTAATGCGTGACGTGTTTGCTCAATATTGTTTTCATCGATTGAATGCACACAGTCACTAACTTGATCAGCAAAGCGCACAATATTTTGTTCGTTATTGCTAGCATTACGTGAAAGAGTGTTAATTACTGAGTCAACGTTGCGAACAATGGCGGTTTTCATTTTATGGCCTTGCTCAATAAAATCGAAATAAAGCTGTTCTACATAGACACAATCGATGGTTTTTCTTTGCGCGATGGCACGGTCAATAGCGGCGTTAAGTTTTGGATTAGACTGGCTGACGTAGGTGTAAACAACTTGGTAGTTAAGTGGTGACGGCGGTAATGCATGATGTTCTAAAAAGATACATACCTTTGTCATTTTTTCTTGAGCAATAGCCATGGGATCATGGAACATCATTTTTCAATACCACTAAATACGCATATCAACCAATTAATCATCTCTTCCGTAAAGTTTATTTGCTTCCAAGCATAAATACTGAGTCTACAGTAATCTGTAATCAGTCTATTTAAAAGCAAAATCGCTAATTTTGGAACTTAAATTTGTTTCGTTTGTGTCTATTAGCTGATTTTCTCAACAACTTTAACAAGTGTAATTAAAAATTGCTTAAACCTTGCTCATTCTTATTTACACAACGCTGTTAATTTGAGCGTATTTAATCTGAGCTTGGTCGCATTTGCTTGGGTTTTAGCCAGTGCTGCGCTACTTTAGCGATACTGATTAAAACTAAAAAGAATGCTATGAAACAAACACTGTCGCGAACTTTAAACCGTTCTGTTATTGCGGTTGCTTTAGCTTGTACTTTAAGCGCTTGCCAAGTAACAAATATTGATGCTGATCAGCAATTTACTCAAGTAGCCGAAAATATTGTTAATTACCGCCAAAGCATCAGCCCATATGGTAAAGAAAATGGTGTTGATGGTTATTTATTAGAAAATCTATCGGCTGAATTTTTAGAACAAAAATATAAGAAGAATACTGAGTTACTTGCCGAGCTAGACGCTATCGACCGTGATAAGTTATCGGAAGAAAACCGAATTAACCTGACTATTTTGCGTGGCCAAGTGCAAAATAGTGTCGATGAATATGTGTTTAATGCGCACTATATGCCGCTGACATCTGAGTATGGCTTCCATTCTAGCCTATCATTTATGATATCAAGCTCAGATTACACAAAACCACAAGATTACCAGCTATATCTTGCTAAATTACAGCAAATTCCTCGCTATTTTTCGCAAAATATCGGCTGGATGCGAAAAGGCCTTGAAGTGGGTCTAACTCAACCAAAGGCTGTTTTAGAAGGCTATCAAGACTCAATCACGGCTTATATTGTTGATGATGCGACACAGTCTGAATTTTACAAACCATTTTTAAATAACACGGCAGGTTTAAGTGATAGCGAGTTTGCAGCGCTACAAAAGCAAGCGCAAACCATTATCAAAGAACAAGTTATTCCGGCATATCAAGGTTACTTAACTTTCTTTAACAATGAGTATCAACCGGGTGCACGTACAGATATTGGTATTTCAAGTACGCCGAATGGCAAAGCGTTTTACGAAAATCGCGCTAAGTACTACACCACCACAGATATGACGCCAAAAGAAATCCATGAGTTGGGTTTACAAGAAGTTGCGCGTATTCGTGCAGAAATGGAAAAAATTATTGAGAAAGTAGGCTTTGAAGGCTCGTTTGCTGATTTTGTGCACTTTTTACGTACTGATCCGCAATTTTACGCAAAAACACCAAAAGATTTACTAAAAGAAGCGTCTTACATCGCCAAGAAAATGGATGCGCAGTTACCTAAGTTATTCCACACCTTGCCAAGAATGCCGTACGGTGTTGCGCCAGTGCCAGAGAGTATTGCCCCTAAATATACAACCGGCCGTTACTCAGGTTCTCGCCGTGATGACCAAGCAGGTTATTACTGGGTTAATACCTATGCGCTAGATAAGCGCCCGTTGTATGTTCTTGAAGCATTAACTTTACACGAAGCTGTACCAGGGCATCATTTACAAATCTCGCTAAATGCTGAACTTGAGTCATTACCAAGCTATCGCCGTAATGCATATTTATCGGCATTTGGTGAAGGTTGGGGCTTATATTCGGAGTTTTTAGGTATCGAGGCGGGCTTTTATCAAGACCCATACAGTGATTTTGGTCGTTTAACCTATGAAATGTGGCGTGCAGCACGTTTAGTGGTTGATACAGGTATGCATATGTATGGCTGGAGCCGCGAACGCGCAATGAAGTTTATGAGCGAAAACACCGCGCTATCATTACATAACGTGAAGACCGAAACTGACCGTTATATTTCATGGCCTGCACAAGCGTTGTCATACAAAATTGGTGAGCTAACAATTAAACGTTTACGCCACGAAGCTGAACAAGCGCTTGGTCAAGATTTCGATATTCGCGAATTCCACCATCAAATATTACGTCATGGCTCAGTGCCAATGTCAGTGCTTGAAGAGCAAATTCAACTTTATATTAAAGCTGAATTAGCCAAACGAGCAGCATAGCGGCATAAAAGAAACGAAAAGGCGTGACTTACATCACGCCTTTTTTGTTTATTGCACGTAATATAAACACCTTATATGCTTTGAAGGATGTCATTTCACAAAGGGGCCTTGGATGAGTGATTTTATAATTTTTAGTATCGATGTTTTTGCCAGCTTGTTTATTTTTGCACTCGGCATAGGCTTGCTGGTGATTGTGTGCTTTTACATTAGTGATGTGACGCAATCTAAGCAGGCGATTCGCCGTAATTACCCTGTGATCGGCCGCTTTCGTTATTTTTTTGAACGCCAAGGTGAATTCTTCCGACAATACTTTTTTGCCATGGATAGGGAAGAGCTACCATTTAATCGTGCTGAGCGAAGCTGGGTTTACCGCGCTGCGAAAAATGTTGACCGCACTACTGCCTTTGGTTCAACCCAAAGCCTTGAAGCAACGGGAACGGTGATGTTTATGAACTGTGCGTTTCCAACCTTAGATGAAGATGCACTCGACCCGAGCGAAGTTACGTTAGGGCCTTATTGCCACGCTCCTTATACAACAAACTCGTTATTTAATATTTCAGGTATGAGCTTTGGTGCCTTATCTAAGCCAGCGGTGCGCGCACTATCGCGAGGTGCAAAGTTAGCTGGTTGTTGGATGAATACCGGTGAAGGAGGGCTCAGCCCTTACCACCTTGAAGGTGGCGCTGATATTGTGTTTCAGATTGGCACGGCAAAATATGGTGTACGAGATGAGCACGGTAAATTAAGCACCGAAAAACTCAAAGCGATTGCTGATCACGAACAAGTTAAAATGTTCGAAATTAAAATGAGTCAAGGTGCTAAACCCGGTAAAGGGGGTATGTTACCAGGGCGCAAAGTGACTGCTGAAATTGCAAAAATTCGGGGTATTCCTGAAGGGCATGACTCTATTAGTCCAAATGGTCATCCAGAGATTAAATGCCCAGCAGATTTACTCGATATGATTGAAACGGTACGCAGTACCACAGGTAAACCAACCGGTTTTAAAGCGGTTATTGGTGAATACACTTGGCTCGAAAGCTTGTTCAGCGAAATTAATAATCGTGGTATTGAATCTGCCCCTGATTTTATCACTATTGATAGTGCCGACGGTGGAACGGGCGCTGCCCCTCAACCCTTGATGGATTCAGTTGGTTTACCATTACGAGAGAGCCTACCTTTGGTTGTTGATCTGCTAAAAAAACATGGTCTCAGAGAGCGTGTAAAAGTGATTGCATCGGGTAAGCTAATCGTACCGTCAAAAGTGGCTTGGGCACTCGCTCTGGGCGCTGATTTTATTGTGTCGGCGCGTGGTCATATGTTTTCGCTTGGTTGTATTCAGGCTCTACAATGTAATAAAGATACCTGCCCGACTGGTATTACGACTCATAATGAACGCTTACAACGAGGCCTAGATGTGACCGATAAGGCGCAACGAGTCGCTAATTATAATAAGTTTATTCATTATGGTGCAGGGCTGATTGCTCATTCATGTGGTGTATCAAGTGCCCGTGAGTTAGCTCGGCAGCATGTGCGAGTGGTACAAGAAAATGGTTTATCAGAGCCGCTCGATAAAATGTATGAGCACTACAATAAATAATCTAGTTGAATAATTAAAAGGCGCATTAAGCGCCTTTTTACTTTTTGACAATTAGTTTAATAAACTGATTAATAACGAAAAAAACTCATCTTTATTGTTACAGCTTGTGGCATTGAGCATCAGTTGCTCGCCAAGTACAAGCGTTTGTTGTTGTACTGCTAAACGAGCTTGTACATCTTCAATACCGTCTATATCTGCAACATGGGCTAAACCAATAGTACGGCGAATAAGTTCAGCGCCACAGTAGCCAATCGCATCACGCAATACGTGTTGTAAGTAATCTTCGCTAAAAGCGAGGTTTGCAAAGCTAATATCAGTTGCCTCGCTGCTTGCTAGGTTTAGCCAGTGTTGTTCAAATTGGCTATAACAGTCTTGTAAGCAGGTTAATAAATGGGTTTGATACTGACGGCGTTTTGCTTGCTCTGTAATACGGGCGTTTTGGGCACAGTAATTTAGTAGCAAGTTACCCATAAATGAGCCGATATCAAAGCCAACAGGGCCAAAAAAGCCAAACTCTGGGTCGATCATTTTAGTGGTTTTGCTATCAACAAAAATGCTGCCACTGTGCATATCGCCATGCAATAAAGTTTGTGGGCACGATAAAAATTTAGCTTTTAATTTGGCCGCTGCCAGTTTTAAACCATCATTATTTCGAATACTTTCGACGTGCTCATTAAGCTCAGTTGGGAAATTATTGCGCTCATGCTCAATGTACGGATCAGTAAAGAATAAGTCTTCTGTGATCTTACATAAATCAGGATTAATAAATTGACTGACTTTGGCTTTTTTATCTTCAGCAGATAAGTAAAAGTCTGAGTTATAAAAGCCTGTTCGGCTTAAATAGAGCGCAACATGACTGGCCAATAATGGAAATTGCTCTGCGTTGATTTGTGCGCCACGTAAAATTTGTAACTCACCTAAATCTTCTAACACGGTTAATGCCAGCTCTACATTGTGATGCAATATCGCCACGGTATGCTCTGGGCATAACTTACCATGATTAATCAATACTTCGGCTTCGATTCTGGCGCGGTCTAACGATAATGGCCATGACTCACCTACGCAGCGGGCATAAGGGAGTGCTTGCTTAAGAATTACACTGTTGTTGTGCTGATCAGCAACCCGAAAAACTAAGTTTAAGTTTCCGTCTCCAAACTCGTATGCAGTCAGTGTTGCATCAGCAGGGAAGACTGAAATTAGTTCACTTTTAACAAGTTCTTTAATGTAATCAACAGCATGCTCTGCATTAAAGGCAGTGTATTTAGCCATGGCTTTATCTCGTAATACAATTAACTTTGAGCATTCTATACCTGCAACCGTTTAGATGTCCATACATCTAGCTTGTTAGTTGTTAAAACTGATGTAAAATAACTATTCACTTAAATTAGTTATTCATTAGTTATTCGGATTCAGTATGCAAGATCTCATCGCCAGCAGTATTAAATATCAGCAAGGTACGCTAACCGTGCTTGATCAGTATTTGTTGCCACATCAACAGCATTGGCATATATGTAACGATGTTGAAACGATGAAAGATTTGATTCTGACTTTGAAAATCCGTGGAGCGCCTTTAATCGGCTTAGGTGCTAGCTTATTGGTTGCACACCTAGCCGAGCAGGGCATGAGTCAATCAGCACTTGCGGTTGCTATAGATGAACTAGAAGCAACCCGCCCAACAGCGGTAAACCTTATGCACTGCATGGCCAAGTTACGCGTAGCGCTTGCAGAAACTGATTATGTTGCAGCTATTGTCTCTACTGCTGAGCAGTTATTTAAAGAAGATATTGCCCTTTGCGATAGCATGGCAGAGCGTGGTGCTGCCTTGGTTGATAAAGGCGATAACATTTTAACCCACTGTAATACCGGTGCGTTAGCGACTGCGGGCGTAGGCACTGCATTAGGTGTGATTTATAAAGCGCAGCAACGTCATGGTGATATTCATGTTTGGGTTGATGAAACAAGGCCGTTACTGCAAGGCGGCCGCTTAACGGCTTTTGAGCTTGAGCGCTGGCAAATTCCTTATACCTTGATTTGCGATAACATGGCGGCCAGTTTAATGGCGGCAGGTAAAGTCGATAAAATCTTTGTTGGTGCCGATCGCATTGCTGCAAACGGTGATTTTGCCAATAAGGTAGGCACATATAACCTTGCAGTGTTAGCGCGTTTTCATAACATTCCATTTTATGTCGTTGCGCCACTTACGACACTTGATACACAAACGGTGTGTGGTTCAGATATCGAAATTGAGCAACGCAGCCCTAATGAAGTGCGCGGTGTTAGTGGTAGTTTTGGTGAAGCAATGTGGGCACCGACTAACGCGAAGGTTTATAACCCAGCATTTGATGTTACACCGGCGAGCCTAGTCACAGGCTGGGTGCTCGATAGCGGCGTTTATAACCAGTCCGATATCGAGCAAGGTATTCTAAAACAGTTAAAGTCGTAAATTACTCTGCGCTTTTTTTAGTGTAAAGCTCAATGCTATTTTGATTGTTGGCAGTTAAGAAGGTCACTGCCAGCTTGTTGTTTTTAGCATTAAGGCGCGATATATAGTGAGAAGGCTTCATTTGAAGTACTGACTCAACGCCCTGCATTTTGGCTAAATTAATGCTGAAAACTTCAGTATCAGTGGCGATATACAAGCTATGTAGGTTACTTGCCATCGACACAATAGAAGGCTTTAACTCAGTTAGTTTGTCTGGTGTAGTCAGCTCACTATAGGTATTGTTATCGCTGTCTAAAAGCAGGTATTTATCGTATTTAGAATGCACAATCAGCTGTGTATCGTCATACCATGCAATAGCTAGGGGTGTATCTATAGTGCTTTTGATCACTTCATCGCTGTTGGTGTGAAGAATCATTATTTGATTTAGCTGATTGCTAAGATCGGTATATAGCACGGCAATCTTGTTACCTCTTATAGCTGCCAGCTTGGTACTACCTGGAAGTGTCCAGTGCTTAATTTCTGAGAAATCAGCAGCATTTAATAATGTTAATTGCTGATTGGTTTTATTAAAACTAACAAGTCGGCTACTGTCACTATTTGCTGCAATTACTGAACTATCTTCACCAATTTTGCCAGTGATATTGATGTATTGGTTTGCTTTTCTGAGCCAGTGTTGTCGTTCTGAAAACTCAAAGTCAGAGAAGTACACATCATTATTGGCTAATGCGACTAAGTCGTCTTCATGCTTATTCGCTGTGGCGATGTAACTCATTGTTTTTGAATTAAGGTCAAAGACTGCGGCATCTTTATCGTGAAGGTCTGTGCTGATCAACACACTTTCTTTGCTTAAAGGGTAAGCATAATTTGCTCGTTTTACTGGCGCTTTTATAGCGGGTTGTCGACTCATACTATCAAAAGAGAATGATTCAATAGTTGAGGTGCCGCGGCTATACCAAATTAGTGAGTTGGTCTGCTCATCATATGTGGCTACCCATGCACGGTAATCGTTGGTAGTTAAAAGCTTTAGCGAGCTGCCATCTAAATTCGCCATGTATATCTCTACTTGGCCAACATTATGGCGCTCAAAGATGATGCGGCTCGGGTTTTTTATAGTTGTTAAAATAAAGTCCCCAGTGCCAGTGATGTTGGGTGTGCTAATGCGAATTTCTTCACCGGTTTTTAAATCTTGTGCATATAAAGCATATAAATGAGTTAAGCCACGGTAATTATTACGCCTTGAAATTGCGACATCACCCACTTCAATGTACTGACTTGGCTGAGAATTAAGCAAAGATTGGTTGATACGTGGCTTTATTAACGCTTCACTTGATAACAGGTTGCTTGCTTGCCAAGTGATGCAATCGCTGTAGTCTTTGTTTTCACAAGAGCCGTAAAATAATCGCTCTCCATCCTCAGACCAACCCTGTAAAAAGATATTGCCAGAAGCAATCACGTATTCTTTTTTAGTGGTTAGGTCGACGACAAAAAGACTTTGACCATCATTTTCTAGAATATAAGCAAGCTTAGTTTTGTCATGGCTTAGCATTAAACGATAGTGAGAGCCTTTATGCCATGAAATGGTTTCAGCTTGCAGGTCTAAAAATGGCGCTTCGTTTTGTACTTCATCATTTGCTTTAGGCTGTTGTGAAAATAACCAAATAGCAGTAATCAATAAACCAAGCACTAACGCTGCAAAAGGCCATGGCCAGCGTGAAGAATTCGCTTTTTGTTCATTAATGGCCGTAGGTTTAACTTGAGTATCAGCGTCTTTATCTACTGTTATTACATTTTCTGTTTTTAGCGGCTCTGTACTCACAGTGTGATCAAGAGGCTTAACTTCAATAAATAGGCTATAACCTTTGCGATAATGGGTTTTAATGGTTTGCCCGGGCTGTTTTTCTGATTTAAGAGTTTTTCTTAGTTCAGAGATGGCACGGTTAATGGCATTGTCATCAACAAAGCTTTGTTGCCAAATATTCTCAACCAGCTCTTGGCGAGTGATAATGCGATCATTATGCTCAATAAAGAAACACAGTAATTTAAATAATAAAGGTTCTAGTTCACGCTTATGAGTACCATCGCTGATGGTTTGCTGCTGAGTGTTAAGTTGCCACTCACCTACATAAATAACGGTATCGCGTAAGGGTGAAAATGCCGACCCCATGTTTAGTCCTTTAACTAAAAATTTATACCAATGCACTTAAATAAGCGATTTAGTATTAGTAATAATCTTGATGGGGAGGATAATAGCAGCTTTTGTTCTTAATTTGGGTCTTTTTGTTTTATATTTGTAAATTAAAGGCTGTTTTTTGCAACATATAGCCAAGCTTGGTTGTTACATTGGAATGTTTCTGCAATTCGCTGATAATCATCTACTTCGTAAGCATCTGCCTGAGCAAGCTCTTGTTCGGTGATTAAATAAATAGCGCCATTAACAATATCACTTTGTTTGCTTGTTTTGATTAAAGCCGGGTGAAAACGTTGACCACTACTTTTAAGTACGGCTTCGTCGGTGATCTCGACTTCACCAATGACATACCCAGTTAGCGTAGCAGGTTGACCTTCGAGCAAACGCCCGAAGGTATCAAGCTGAACCTGCGGGTACTGTAAGGTACCGTACGAGAATAGTTTTTCCATGTTAGTCCAACAGTGGGAAGTTGGTAGCAATGGTTGACTCTGTGCTTTTAGCAATCCAACCTTCGGTATTATTGAATAAGCGAATTGCAGTGAATTCAGGGTCGCTGCCCATATCAAACCAATGTGGTGTGAGTTCTGGTACTGAAATTAGGTCGCCTTGTTGGCACAGCACTTGATACACTTTGTCGCCTAAGTGTAAGCAGAATAAACCTTGGCCTTTCACAAAAAAACGAACTTCATCTTCGCTATGTGTATGTTCAAACAAGAACTTACTGCGTAGTTCGCTGGCATTTGGATTACCCTTAGCAAGCGAAATAACATCCACTGTTTGATAGCCCCCTTCAGCTTTTAAGCGCTCTATATCTTTAGCATAAGCAGTTAAAATTGCGTCATGACTGGTCTCTTTGTCAATCTGTGCTGTTGCTTGCCACTGCTCAAAGCGAACGCCAACTGTATTTAGTTCATTGGCAATAACGCTTAAGTCTTCACTATGAAACAGTATGTCGTTTGCGTTGTTATCGTTATAAATAGTTAATTGACTCATGCTAACAGCTCCGCGCTAAATTCCGAAAAGTCGTTGATATATGGGTGAGCATCACTTACCGCTTGGCCATCGCGAACAAGGTGCAAAGTTCCAAGGCCAGCAGCTTTGGCAGCATCAAGCTCTGCTACCACATCGCTTAAGAACAATACTTCGGCAGCGTCAAATGGTAGCTCGGCAATAATATTCTCATAAGAGCTTTGCTGTTGTTTCGCACCGACTTTAGTGTCGAAGTAATCACTAAATAAAGGTCTAACATCACCGTAGTCAGAAAACTCAAAAATCAGGTGTTGGGCTTTTACTGAGCCTGATGAGTAGACATATAAACTTTTACCAGCATGTTTTTGGGCTTGTAAAAAGTCATAAGCATCTGGGTAAAGGTGGCCAGTAAAATCACCACTTTCGTAGCCCGTTTGCCAAATTAAGCCTTGCAACTGCTTGAGTGGGGTAATTTTTTGATCTGTTTCAATCCAATGAATTAAATGTTTAATGACCGTGTCGATATCGGCTTCGGGTTGTTCAACATGTGCTTTAACGGCCTCAATTTGAGCTGCAACTTCTGGGTCTGATTGATGTGACTTTACAAACTCAGGTAATTGCCCTGCCGCGTAAGGAAATAATACGTCTTTAACAAATGAGATGCGGGTAATAGTGCCTTCAATATCGGTTAAAATTGCTTTGATCATGGCTGAACTCCAGCTTGAATACCTTCTAGTTTTAGGCGCTCAAGCTCACAGCTAAATAGAAACTCTAATCCTTCTAAATGGCGAAGTACTTCTTTGATATCTCGGCCAACGACATATAAACCATGGCCACGAATTAATACGGCATGCTCAATAGGGGTGTGAAGGTGATGATCACTGACCAGTAAGCTTAAGCGGTCAATGTCTTGGTCATTATCAAAAATAGGAATAGTTAAGGTATCTAAGTGCGATTTGACACCGCTTAAAGATTTTTGCATTTCGTAGCCATGCAAATTGATAGCGTGGCCTTTGATCACGCGAGATAACACGGTTGCCGCAACAGAATGAGTGTGCAAAACAAATTTAGCTGATGGGATAAGCTTATACATATTCAAATGTAGCTCAGTTTCAGCTGATGGATTGCCAGAACCTTTAGTACGATTGCCTTCATGATCAAATTCAATAAATGCATGAGTGCCGAGTTGACCTTTATCGAAGCCACTTGCTGTGACGACATAACCGCTTGCAGTGCGGGCTGAAAAGTTACCACCAGTAGCAGGGACCCAGCCACGTTGGCTTACCCATTTACCAGCTTCAATTAGTTCTGAAATAGCGGTATTGTTATGCATATATTCCTCGACATTCTAAAAGTTATTTAGACGGCTATACATCTGTTTTAAGCAATGATAGCATCGCTTCGGGTGCAAAACCATCTTTAAGGAACCTCTGTGTTTGAAAGTAAATTGCCGAATTTAGGCACCAGTATTTTTAGTCAAATGACCGCTCTAGCAAATAAGCACCAAGCGCTTAATTTATCTCAGGGTTTTCCTGAATTTGATGCACCAGAATTACTAAAAAAACAGCTCAATCATTATGTACTTGAGGGGGTAAATCAATATGCGCCTTCAAGTGGGGTTGTAAAGCTACAACAGCAAATAGCGGCTTTGATAGCTAGAAAATACCATAACAACATAAATTACGAGCAACAAGTTACCGTCACTTCAGGGGCAACAGAGGCATTATTCGTAGCAATTCAAGCGCTTGTTAAAGAGGGTGATGAAGTTGTGGTATTTGACCCCGCTTATGACTCGTATCAACCGGCAATTGAGCTTGCTGGCGGTCGCTCAGTTCATGTTGCTTTGCATGCGCCAGACTACAAAATCGATTGGCAAGCTGTAGCTGATGTTATTACAGACAAAACACGTGTCATCATCATCAACACGCCACATAACCCAAGCGGTAAAATCTTTAAAACAGAAGATATTAATGCCCTTAAAGCGCTTGTTACTAAGCATGATTTATATGTAATTAGCGATGAAGTGTATGAGCACATTACCTTTGATGGCGCTTTGCATTTAAGTGCGCTGACCGACCCTGAGTTATTTGCACGCAGTTTTGTGATCTCAAGCTTTGGCAAAACTTTTCATAGCACCGGCTGGAAGATGGGTTATTGTGTTGCACCTGCCCAATTAATGGGGGAGTTTCGTAAAATTCACCAATATGTGACTTTTTCAAGCTTTACGCCTGCCCAGCATGCACTAGCCGATATGCTCGAGTTAGAGCCAGAACATGTTGATGAACTTAGTTGTTTTTATCAACAAAAACGCGACTTGCTCAGCGAAGCACTAGCGCAAAGCCGTTTTAAAATATTACCAAGTGAAGGCACCTACTTTTTGCTACTCGATTATAGTGATGTGTCTGATCTTGATGATGTTGAGTTTTGCCAATGGCTGGTTGAGCAAGCGGGTGTTGCAGCTGTACCACTCAGTGTGTTTTATAACAGTACAAGCAGCGATAAAGTGATTCGTTTATGCTTTGCAAAAAATGATGACACATTAAAACGTGCCGCGGAGATTTTATGCCAACTTTAACCTTAGCTTTAGTGCAGTCATCACTGCATTGGCTTGATAAAAGCGCCAACCTTGCGCACTTTACAGAGCAGCTTAACAGTTTTAACGAGCAGGTTGATTTAATTGTCTTGCCAGAAACATTTGCCACGGGTTTTGCGATTAATCTAGATTGCAGCGAACCAGAACAAGGCGAGGTACTTAGCTGGTTAAAAGCCACAGCTAAGCAAAAAAATGCTGTGGTTGCAGGCTCTGTTTTAGTTGCGAAAGGCGACAAAAAGGCTAATCGCTTTTATTGGGTTTGGCCAAATGGCGAAGTGAAGTATTACGACAAACGCCATTTATTCTGTTTAGGTAACGAAGGCAATTTCGTCGCAGCAGGCGAGCAGCGCGAGATATTCGCTATCAATGATTTTCGGATTTTGCCGCAAGTGTGTTACGACTTACGCTTTCCTGTATTTCAGCGTAATTGCAACGACTACGATGTGATGATCAACGTAGCTAATTGGCCAGCAGCTCGTCGCCATGTCTGGGATACTCTTCTAAAAGCACGCGCAATGGAAAACCTGTGTTATGTCGTGGGTGTGAATCGCATAGGTGCTGATGGTAATGATGTTGCCCACAGTGGTGGTACTGCCGTTTATGATTTTAAAGGTGACACCTTGGCAAAGCTTGAAGATGACCAATCGGGCATCATTATTCAGCGCTTAGAAAAATCACCGCTTTATGACTTTCGAAGAGTGTTTCCTGCTCACTTAGATGCTGATCAATTTCAGTTACTGTAATTGCTCGAAGCCGCATACTCAAAAATTTGTTAAACTCATGGTTGGATTATTTACTTTAAGCAATCATGAGTCGCAAAATCACCCCCGTTATTCTTGCTGGTGGCATAGGTTCTCGTTTATGGCCTTTGTCGCGTAAAGCGATGCCTAAGCAGTTTTTATCTTTACTAAGCGAAAAATCACTCTTACAGAGCACGTTGTTACGAGTGGCTGACTCACGATTTAATGCGCCAATTTTAGTGTGTAATGAAGAGCATCGTTTTATTGCTAAAACGCAAATTGCAGAAATCACAGATAACTATACTTTATTGCTTGAGCCTGAAGGTAAAAATACCGCGCCAGCGATTGCCTTGGCCGCTGAATTTGCATTGCAAAAGGGTCTAACCGATCCCTTGCTAGTCATGCCTGCTGATCACCATATCAGTGATTTTGATAAGCTTATTGCCTGCTTAGATAATGCGATAGCGCTTTGTCAGCAACAACAATTAGTAACCTTTGCCATTACTCCCACTGAGCCACATACTGGTTATGGTTATATTCGCCAAGGCGAGCAGTTAGCTCATGAAGGTTGTTTTAAGGTGGCTGAATTCAAAGAAAAACCAGCCCTACAATTAGCCGAAAAATACCTTGCCAGTGGTGAGTATGGATGGAATAGCGGCATGTTTTTATTTTTGCCAGATGTGTATTTAAGCGAGCTTAATCGTTTTGCCCCAAAGATTGCTGACAGTGTCGCAAAAGCGGCAAGCTTCACCACAGATTTAGGTTTTCAACGGCCTGTTGCGGCAGAGCTTACAGCATGTCCTAGTGATTCTATTGATTATGCTATTTTGGAGCGTAGCGCTAACGTTGCTGTTATTCCTGTTGATTTAAATTGGAGCGATGTTGGCAGCTTTTCAGCATTGTCGAAAATCGCAGAAAAAGACCATCATGGTAACTATTTAGCCTCACAAGGGGTGAGTTTAGATAGCGAGAATAATCTACTTATCAGCGAAGCCGACCATACTATTGCGGCGCTCGGCGTGAGTAATCAAGCAATTATACATACTCACGATGCCACCTTAGTGGCAGACAAAAGTGCGCTCGATAAACTCCCTGATTTACTTAAACAGCTTGCTGTTGTCGATAGCGATAAACTAACCCACCATCAAGCCGTATTTAGACCTTGGGGCAATTATCGAACTTTAATTGAAAGTACAGGCTTTAAAGTAAAGAAAATAATCGTAAACAGCGGCGCAAAGCTCTCAACTCAACGCCATCAGCACCGTGCAGAGCATTGGGTTGTTGTTTCTGGAGTGGCAAGCGTGCGAGTTGGCGATGATGAATTTGAATTAACAGCTGATCAATCTTGTTATATTGCGGCTAAACAATTACACAGTCTTGCTAATCAACAAAACACGCCACTGATCGTTATCGAAGTACAAACCGGAGCGATACTTGATGAAACTGACATTGAGCGATTTGATGATAGGTATGGGAGGGAGTAGGTTGGTTTGAGCGGAGCGAAACCCAACGTAAGCAGAGCTATCAGCTTTCAGCCGTCAGGCGTCAGTTGAGCGGTGGAGTTGTTGAGTGCGCTGTCTTACTCAGAAATAAAATACCGTAGGAGGCACTTTAGTGCCGAATTAGAACCATTCTCACAATTAGGCTTGACCTAGACTCTTTAAACTTTACTCTCGCTAACTCGCTAACTCGCTAACTCGCTAACTCGCTAACTCGCTAACTCGCTAACTCGCTAACTCAGTACCGACATAAAGCCTTATATTTTCAGCATTTGTGTACTGAGTGAATGCCATCGTATTCGCTGTGTTTATCAGTAATTGTTGCTGTTGTTTTTCTAGTTTTAGTTCTGCACTAAGTAGCTCTTTGCGAATGGTAGGGTAGTCTAAAATCTCGTTTTGAATGGTTTTAAGGTAGGCGCGTGTGGCTCGTAGGGGCTGTAAAGCCTGTTGATCAAATTCAGCAATGCACGACTCAAGCTCACTCAGTTGAGAGGGTGTTACAGCCAGCTCTAAAGAATCAAGATAATAAAGCAGCAGGCAAAGGTTCACATTTTTGCCTTGCAGGTCTTGATAGCTTAGTAGCTTGGTTTGCATGCCGTCTTTGCTGTAAAGCTTGCATGCAAACTGCCAAAACTGTTCGCTGTTAAGCGGTTTCATCGGCAAAGGCCTGCTCTTTTTCTTCAAGCTCTTCAAGTGCCATGAGTAGCTCTTCTTCAACGTCATTAAGCTTGGGTGTTAAGCTTGCTTGCTTAGCGAGTAGCTCTGTCAGTTTGGCTTTATTTTCATCACTGTATAAGTCATTGTCGGCAAGTGCGTTTTCGATTTCTCCAAGCTCTGTAGAGTACTTATCAAGTTGCTTTTCAAGCTTTTCGATTTGCTTTTTCAACGGCTGCACTGATTTTCTAAACTCAGCTTCTAAGCGCTTTTGCTCTTTGCGGTTAACGCTTGAATGGGCTTTAGGCGCATCGTCTTCAGGGCTTTTAGCGGCTTCTTTATTGGCATTCAGTAGCCATTGGTAATAGGCATCAAGGTCATAACCAAATTGTGTTACTTCGCCATTATCAACAAGGTAATACTCATCAGCGGTATTTTTAAGCATATGACGGTCGTGCGATACGGTAACCATAGCGCCTTCAAAGCCTTGCAGTGCCATAACTAAAGCATGGCGCATTTCTAAATCGAGGTGGTTAGTTGGCTCATCCAGTAACAGTAGGTTTGGCTTTTGATATACCAGCATTGCTAGTACTAAACGGGCTTTTTCACCGCCAGAAAATGGCGCAACTGGCTCAAGTGCTTTATCGCCAAAGAACGCAAAGCCACCTAAAAAGTCACGCAGTGATTGTTCTGGAGCTTGCGGATTTAAACGTTGTAAATGGGTAACCGCACTGGCTTTTAAATCAAGTGACTCAAGCTGATGCTGCGCAAAGTAACCAATATTTAAGCCCTGATGCTGAAATACTTCACCTGCTTGAGGTTGTAAATCGCCAGCTAATAATTTAATCAGTGTTGATTTACCCGCACCATTTCGGCCAAGCAGCGCAATACGGCTACCCGGCACAAGGTTTAGCTTGATGCTATGCAAAATGGTGGTGTCGCCATAGCCTGCTTTGGCTTGGTCGAGAGTCATTAACGGGTTTGGCAGCGCTGTTGGCTCGGCAAATTCAAAATCAAAGGGAGAGTCAACATGGGCTGGGGCCAATTTCTCCATACGCTCTAGCGCTTTTACACGGCTTTGTGCTTGCTTAGCCTTACTGGCTTTTGCTTTGAAGCGTGTAATGAATTTTTCTAGATGAGCAATTTGCTCTTGTTGCTTTTCGAACATCGCTTGTTGTTGTAATAAGCGCTCTGCTTTTTGGCGTTCGAATTGCGAGTAATTGCCTTTATAAACATTTATTTTTTGTGCGTCTATGTGCCAAATTTGGTCAACAACGGCATCTAAGAACTCTCGGTCATGGGAAATAAGCACAAGTGTGCCTGTGTAGGCACGTAAAAAGCGTTCTAACCAGTAAACCGCATCGAGATCTAAGTGGTTGGTTGGCTCATCCAGCAGTAATAAATCGGCATCACGAATAAGTGCTTGTGCTAAGTTTAAGCGCATACGCCAGCCACCAGAAAAGGCACTCACTGGGTTGTCTATTTGCTCATTACTAAAACCTAAACCGTGTAATAGCTCACCTGCTTTTGCCTCAATGCTATAGCCTTGAATATGTTCTAGGCCAATATGTGCTTTTGCCTGCGCATCGCCGTCGTTATTTTGCTCAGCTTCGCGAAGTGCAATTCTTAGCGCGTAATATTCCGGATGACCTTGTAATACATAATCTAGAGCGCTGATTTCGAGCGCGGGAGTTTCTTGCTTTACAGAGGCAATTGACCAGTCTTTAGGAATTTGGCATTCACCGGCATCGAGTTGCAATTCAGACTTTAATAGCGCGAACAGCGTTGATTTACCACAGCCATTAGCGCCAACAAGGCCGACTTTATGCTCTGGGAATAAGGTTGCAGAAGCCCCTTTTAGTAAGGCGTTACCACCACGTAGAAGTTCGATGTCTGAAATTTGGATCATGAATGTTTACTTGCACAGCACTGATTTAATTGTCGCTATCATAACACGGATCACATTAGCCTTCGCAATCGTATCAAACAGAGAATTATTAGGCTAAAATAGCCGCCTACATGCCACGGGAGATCATCTATGAGACAAAAGAAACGCTTTATTGCTGGCGCATCATGCCCTGAGTGTAAGGCCATGGATACCATGATGCTTTATAAAGAACATGATGTGGAAAAAGTGGAGTGCGTACAGTGTGGCCACAAAATGACGCAACCAGAGCAGGCAGTGCAAGCCTCAACACGCCAATTTGAGCAAGTGATTGGTGTATTTAAGCCGGGCGATTAATTCCCGGCTCTATCACTACCTAATTACTCTATCACTAACTAATTAATAGTGCGGCGGTGGCGGCTCTTGCATTTGTGACATTAAAGATGGCTGCTGTGCTTCTTTGATCTTTTCTGCAAGTAACTCTGTCTGGCGCTTCATTTTAGCCAGCTGCTGTTGGTGCGCTTTAAGCTCATCGTTTAATATTTCAATTGTTTCATCTTGAAAAGCGACTTTCGCTTCAAGTTCCATTAGACGATCTTCAATTGTATTCATTTGATTCTCTTAGATTAAAACTTTCAGCGAATCCGCTGGAGCTTTCGGTTAATAACGCTTGGTTGTTATCAGTAAACGCAACATCTAACACCACGGCTGATTTCGGGCGGCTTCCTTCACGAGGAATCACTTGCCACGTTTGTAATTTTTTACCTGACTCTAGCTGCCATAAATCAACCAATCGATTGGGTGAACCGGTGGCAATTAAAGTGCCTTCGTCGTTAAAACGGACGGCGGTAAAAATTTTCTGACGCGCAATATACGCCAGTTTGCTAACAAGATCACCTGTAGTCAGTTGCCATACATTTGCTTGCTTCATACTGTCTGCGGTAAATGCGTAACGACCTTGTGGATCAAGGGCGACTTGAGTAACGCGACTTGGGTGATTAAAGCGGTGGATCACTTGCCCTGTGCGAGTATCCCAAAAGTAAGCAACATAATCATTTGAGCCGCTAATGGCGTAGTGACCGTTAGGTGATAGATCAACAACATTGACTTTTTCTTGGTGGCCAAGGAACTCTATGCGCCTGCCACTCTCTAAGTCGAGGTAAACGACTACACCGTCGGCGCGACCATATAATACACTGCGCCCTTGGTTACTTATGGCGATATCTCTAATTGTTGAGGCGTGTATTTTGTAATAACCCGTGTTGTTGCCCGTGGCAATGTCCCACACTGCAAAGGTGGACTTTTCAGCGGTAACTGCATGGCTATTGTCGTATGAGATAGCAACAGTATGAACTAGGCTATCTTGATTTTGTTGTTGGAACCATTGGTATTTTAGCACTTGTTGTTGATTATCCCACAGTGCGACCCCATGGTGTATTGATGAGATTAAGCTGTATTTACCATCGTGCGACAGCGCGGATGCAAAGGCACCTTTAGCCGCATGCTCATAGCGTGCAGTTGATTGCTCATGTTGCTCAGAGCAGGCTACAACTAAGCAAAGGCTGAGCAGATACAAAAAAGTACGAAATATCGACATATTACGAGTATTTCCCCTTAACTCTTAGTGATTGAGAGGTTAGACTAGGTCTCGTTGAAGGCCTAGGTTGTTAGTCTAATCGCTGATCATGCATAGGCATGACGTTAGTTATTAGACAAGCAGCCTACCATGTAGGTCGTTAATCTTTAACTAGTAATAATACAATAATTGACAACTGCAAAGTGTGTCGGAGATATAAAATGAGAAAGACGATTAAATTGTCATTGATTGCAGCGTCAGTTTTAGCGCTTACAGCTTGTAATCAGGAAGCAAAAAAAGAACAGCAAGCTGAAGTTAAACTAGAGACTGAAGCTCAACAACAAGCATACGGTATTGGTGCATCTGTTGGTAATTTCTTAAACCAAGACCTTGCTGATAAAAAAGCGCTAGGTGTTGAACTAGACGAAGCACTTCTTAAGCGTGGTTTTGAAGACGCACTAGCGGGTAACGCTAAACTTGATGACGAAAAAATTCGTGAAGTGTTAACTGCACTTGATCAAAGCATTCGCACTAAACAACAAGAAAAAGCGAAAGTAGAATCTGAAAAGAGCAAAGCTGAAGGCGAAAAATACCTAGCTGAAAACGCGAAGAAAGAAGGCGTTACAGTAACTGAATCTGGCCTACAGTACGAAGTGATCACTGAAGGTGAAGGCGAAAAGCCAGTAGCAACTGACGTTGTTAAAGTTCACTACAAAGGCACTTTATTAGACGGTACTGAGTTCGATAGCTCTTACTCACGTAACGAACCAACTACTTTCCCACTTAATCGTGTGATCCCAGGTTGGACTGAAGGTTTACAATTAATGCCAGTTGGCTCTAAGTACAAGTTCACTATTCCATCTGAACTTGCATACGGTGAGCGTGATCTTGGTAAGATCCCTGCAAACTCAACGCTTGTTTTCGAAGTAGAATTACTTGAAATCCAAAGCGATGACAAAGCTGTACCAGCTGAGTAATATTTAACTCAATAAAAAAGGGCTTTTTAGCCCTTTTTTTATGCGTGAATTTTATTAACTAAATGCCGCTTCTTTCATTTTTAATGTGCCACTATTTGCATCAAGCTCAACCACAGTGCCAACAGGCAGAATAAATTGGCGCTTAATATGGCCAATCATAGCACCACGATAAGCAGGAATTCCCAATGGTTTTATATAATCTGCAAAAATATCATCAAGGGTTAAAGAGCCATAACCACGGCCAGGCTTACAGTCATTACAATCGCCAAATACAAAGCCTGCAATCTTATCCAGTGCACCCATAAGCTTTAGTGTGCTCATCATCCTGTCAATTCGATACGGCGCTTCGTCGATATCTTCTAAAAATAAAATTGCGCCATTAAAGTCAGGTAAATAATTCGAGCCTGCAAGGGCTGTCAGTACTGTTAAGTTGCCACCGATTAATCGTCCCGTGGCTTTACCTGATGTAATCGTTTGGGTCAGGTACTGAGTGTTAACAAGCTCATCATCGGCTTTTGGTAAGTTTTGGAAATGCATCAATTTACGCGCTTCGAACATGCTCTTAAATTGCGCGACATGAAACGGGTTCCAGTCACTTGATGCATTTGGACCATGAAAGCTGATTAACCCAGCTTGAGACAGTAATGCATTGTGAAGAGCGGTAATATCTGAATAGCCCATTAGAGGTTTTGGGTTGTTACGGATCATTTCGTAGTCGAGCAAAGGTAGAATACGGGCAGCGCCTGAGCCGCCACGTAAACACAAAATGGCATCAATCTCTTTATCGCTGAATAAACTATTTAAGTCGCCGGCTCGCATTGCATCAGTGCCAGCTAAATGCCCACGTCTTGCTAAAATGTTTGGTGCAAGCTTAGCCTTGTAGCCTAGTGCTTCTATAACGCCTTGTGCTAATAAAATATCAGCGTGCGCAGCAGTGGCAGCTGAAGGGCTACATATCCCAATTGTGCCGCCTGTAGGAAGAGCTTTTGGCTTAATTAATGTTTGGGTACTAGCATTCTGTGCCGCTATTAAGGGAGCTGATGTCAGACTTGTGCCAGCGGCAAGGATTGAAAGTGACTTTAAAAATGACCGTTTATTCATAGCGAGCCTCATGTTTTTATAGTATGAGTATCGCATTGAAGAAAATATTTCAAATATTTGTTATGAATGGAATAGATGATTCTTTTTGGAAAGGCAGAGACACTTCAGCAGAGAGTGCTTCTCTGCTGTGCAACTATGCTGTTAGCTGGTGTGATTAGAATATAAGTTGTCGATTAACTCATCTTCTAGCTCAAAGCGCAGTTCAAGTGCTTCGCCTAAGATTGATAGGTCTTTATCAAACTCATCAAGCAAGTCATCTTTGTCAACTTCTGCGTATTTGTCGTTAAAGTCGAGTGCTACATCTGTGGTTTCAGAAATGCGCGGGTATAAGGCATTCGCCAGCTTTTGGCTCTCAGGGCCTTTTTCTTCACACGCTTTGGCAATGTCGTCGTAAATTTCGAAATGGCCAGCAGAAAGGTAATCCATCAGAATTTGGCAAAAGTTTTGAATTTGCAGCTGATCAGGAAGGGCGTGATCTTTCTTTTCGTACGGTGAAAAGCCTGCAATACGGCAGAACAACACAAGCAGCTCTTGACGTTCTGTGAGCCATTTGTCGATTACAGAGTGACTACCACCCCACTTTTGTTGAGCTTTTTCCAAACGCGTCAGCATATTTCATCTCCTCGCTGAGTAGGTTTTCCTTTGTATATATAAAAAGGAAATATGACACAAAGATCAACTAAATTCTTAGTGTCTAATTGCAACAGATTGTAAAAGTCATTCTAAAGTAATATTTTTCAGCACAGGGTTGGCCATAAAATAACCTAGCTTTTTAGAGTGGACTTTTTTTGCTCTCATTGCAGTGTATGGGAATTGATTCAAAACTACTAGTATTAATTTTGCGATTTTTATCTAAGCGGAGGAGTTATAATTTGCTGATTTAGAAAAGAAAAAACCACCAAAATTGGTGGTTTAATTCTTTTTCTAAGACTTGTTAAAACAAGCGTTCTTATTATTATGGGAAGATTGTTGTTCTTATTGTTATAAGATTTTTATTATTGTTTTTGTTAACGCGGGATAAGTTATACCAAGCTTTTTTGGATGTTGCAAATTTATTAATAGAAAGTTTTAAATTTATTTTATTTTCGCTCAAAAAACGCACATTAGGCTTAGGCTAGCTTAAAAAACATGATCTATATCTAGCCTTGATTATCTATCCATAGTGAGACGCGCAATATGGTGATACAATCTGCTCAATTTCATTCAGTTCTAGGATTCTATACGCATGAGCGAATTAAAAAACGATCGTTATTTACGTGCACTACAAAAGCAACCTGTTGATGTCACACCGGTATGGATGATGCGCCAAGCTGGCCGTTATTTACCTGAATACCGTGCTACACGTGCCCAAGCAGGCGACTTTATGAGTTTATGTAAAAACGCTGAACTTGCTTGTGAAGTAACGTTACAGCCATTACGTCGTTATCCGCTTGATGCTGCAATTCTATTCAGTGATATTTTAACTATTCCAGATGCTATGGGCTTAGGTCTTTACTTTGAAACAGGTGAAGGTCCGAAATTTGAACGTCCGATTTCTTCATTAGCAGATGTTAAAAAAATCCCAAATATCGATCCAACTGATGAACTTGGTTATGTGATGAATGCGGTAAGTACGATTCGTCGTGAATTAAAAGGTGAAGTACCGCTAATTGGTTTCTCTGGTTCACCTTGGACCCTTGCTACTTACATGGTTGAAGGTGGTAGCAGCAAAACATTCGGTAAAATCAAGAAAATGGCCTTCGCAGAGCCACAAACACTGCACCTATTACTTGATAAATTAGCTGACTCAGTAATCGACTATTTAAACGCGCAAGTTAAAGCGGGCGCGCAATCGTTAATGGTATTTGACTCATGGGGCGGTGTATTAAGCCCACGTGACTACAATGAGTTTTCATTACAATATATGCACAAGATTGTTGATGGCTTAATTCGCGAACATGATGGCCGTAAAGTACCAGTGACGTTATTTACTAAAAATGGTGGTCAGTGGATTGAAGCAATTGCAGCAACAGGCTGTGATGCAGTAGGTCTAGACTGGACTATTAACATCGGTGATGCAAAACGTCGTGTTGGCGATAAAGTAGCGCTGCAAGGCAACATGGACCCAGCAATGCTGCATGGCACGCCTGAGCGTATTCGCCAAGAAGTTGCCACTATCCTAGAAGACTTTGGTACAGGCTCTGGCCATGTATTCAACCTAGGTCACGGTATTACACCAGATGTAGACCCAGAAAACGCAGGTGTATTTATCAACGCTGTTCATGAATTCAGTGGTAAATACCACAAATAAGCAAAAGCTAATCGTAAAAAAGCCCGCATTAAGCGGGCTTTTTGTTGTAATTTACTTCGTTACTTAAACAAACGATTTAAACCATTTAATGCAGCTACTCGATAGGCTTCAGCCATGGTCGGATAGTTGAACGTGGTATTTACAAAGTAATCAATGTTATTACCGCCGTTCTTTTGCTCCATAATCGCTTGACCGATGTGAACGATTTCAGAGGCACGCTCACCGAAGCAGTGCACACCCAGTACTTCTTTGGTATCAACGTGGAATAAAATCTTTAAGCTACCCACCTCGGTGCCAGCAATTTGCGCGCGCGCTAAATGCTTAAATTGAGCACGGCCTACCTCGTAAGGGACCTTTGCAGCTGTTAATTCTTGCTCTGTTTTACCCACTGAGCTCATTTCAGGGATCGTATAAATACCTGCTGGAATATCAATGATCAGCTTTTCATCACAGTTACCACTTGCAATTGCATCGGCTGCAATACGGCCTTGGTCAAATGCCGCACTTGCAAGGCTTGGGTAACCAATGACATCACCTACAGCATAAATGTTGTCAACTTCTGTTTGGTATGTTTCATTCACTCTAAGCTGGCCACGACCATCCGCTTTTAGGCCTACAGCTTCAAGGTTTAATGTGTCTGTGTTACCAGTACGACCATTGGCAAATAAAATACAGTCAGCTTTTACGCGCTTACCTGATTTTAAGTGCATTACCACACAATCATCGCGAGTTTCTACGCGATCAAACTCTTCATTGTGACGAATAACAATACCGCTATTCCAAAAGTGATAGCTTAGAGCATCTGAAATTTCTGCATCCATAAAGGCAAGTAGGCGGTCACGGGTATTTACCAGGTCAACCTTGGCACCTAAGCCTTTAAAAATAGAGGCGTATTCACAACCAATTACACCGGCACCATAAATCAGCACACGATGAGGGTCATCTTCAAGGCCTAAAATGGTATCGCTGTCGTAAATACGTGGATGTTTAAAGTCTACACCCGGTGGACGGTAAGGGCGCGAGCCAGTAGCAATAACGATTGTTTGTGCAGTAAGAGTTTCAAACGAACCGTCTAGGTGCGTCACTTTGATAGTGTGTTTATCAATAAACTCAGCATCACCTTGATACATATGAATGCGGTTACGCTCATAAAAGCTGCTGCGTAAATTAGATTGCTTTGAAATGACGTTACTTGCGTGGTGCAAAATATCTGGGAAAGTTAAGCGGTTAGGGCGCTCACTAATATTAAATAGCGGATTTGCTTTATATTCAATATAACGGCTTACGGAATGACGTAATGCTTTTGACGGGATAGTACCCCAGTGCACACAACCGCCGCCTACCGCTTCTTGACGCTCAATAACAGCGACTTTCTTGTTACTTTTAGATAGGTTCATGGCGGTACCTTCACCGCCAGGACCTGTACCTATGATGATCGCATCATATTGATAAGATGGAGTATCTTTTTGCTTTACTTGTTGTTTGGCCACAGCCGCTCCTATGTTAACTAAAAGAGGCTTTTAACAACCTCGCATTTAGTGCAAGCCAAGCCTGCTTTTGGTTTTCCCAAGCGGCTTCAAGCTCGTGATATTGTGTCATTAATGCTGATTTTTCACACTGTTTCATCATTTTATTACGTTTGATTTCTAACACGCGTTTTTGCAAGGCACAGAAGTGTTGCAGTTTTTTCAGCAGTAAATCGTACTCAGATTGTAATAATGTAAGCTTATCTTGCGCTAAAGGCAATTTTGCAAGGCGACCTTGAGTCTTATTCATCAAGGTTTCTGCTTTGGCTTTTTCGATTCGCTCAATCGGTGTGCGCTTTAATTTTGAAGCAAGGCCGATTGCCGCTAGAGAGCGGATCATCCACTTAGTTGGATCATAGTGATACCACTTAATGCCATTGCGATAGTCGCTAGCAAAAATATGGTGGAAGTTATGATAGCCTTCACCGTATGTGAATAGCGCTAAAAAACCATTATCGCGGGCGGTGTTTTTTTCTGTGTATGGACGTGAGCCCCAGATATGTGCCAGCGAGTTGATAAAAAAGGTAAAGTGTTGGCTCAATACTAAGCGCAGTAAACCAACCAGTAATAACATGCCCCATACATCGCCAAGCATTAAACCTAATAATAAAGGAATACCAAAATTAGTCGCGACGACTAACTTCATATAGTGACGGTGTTGCCACATAACAACTTTGTTTTTTTGTAAGTCTCGGCAGTTACTGTAGTTACCGTATTGCTCGCCTTGATAATCGCGCAGCATCCAACCGATGTGGCTATACCAAAAGCCATTGGTAGCGGCGTAAGGGTCTTTGATTGGATCATCAACTTGACCATGGTGAATACGGTGATCACTACTCCAGTGCAAGGCACTATTTTGTAATGCAAAAGCACCACCTAAGGCAAAAATCACTTCAATAACAGGATGCACATCATAGGCTTTGTGTGCCCATAAACGGTGATACCCTGCAGTAATAGAAAGTCCGGCGTAGAACATACAGCCAATAAAGGCTATCCACTGTGTACTGGTGTATCCGTAGCTAAAGCCATACCAAGGAACAAGGGTGATCGCGGCCAAAAATGTAAGGCTAAAAAATAGCACATTGGTCCAAATAATCGGTGGTTTTTTCATCTGAATAAATCTCGGCGTACAGTTGTACGCTAAAATAGTGTTTCATTCTCTCCGCGTCAAGTATTAGACTAGCTCATTAACCGAAAAATCATTAAAAATTCACGCTGGGAGTTTCCATGTCGGGTGTTAGAGCGCAACAGAAACAAAAAACACGACAAGCACTAATCGAGGCTGCATTCAATCAATTGAGTGCCGATCATAGTTTTTCTAATTTAAGCTTGCGTGAAGTTGCCCGTGAAGCTGGGATTGCACCCACCTCTTTTTACCGCCACTTTAAAGACATGAATGAGCTCGGTTTGACCATGGTTGATGAAGCTGGTTTAACACTTCGCCAGCTTATGCGCCAAGCGCGTCGCCGTATTGAGAGTGGTGGTAGTGTGATCACGACATCAATCGTTACCTTTATGGAGTTTATCGATAACTCGAGCAACCAATTTAGATTGTTATTGCGTGAGCGCTCAGGAACTTCAAAAGCATTTCGTGCCGCGGTTGCTCGTGAAATTAAACATTTCATTTTAGAGCTTGCGCATTACCTTGAAAGCGAAACACCATGCGACCCAACTCATGCATACATTCAAGCCGAAGCCATGGTGACTTTAGTATTTAATGCCGGTGCCGAAGCCCTCGATATTGAAGGGACACAACGCGAAGAGCTGGTTGAGCGTTTAATCTGGCAATTACGTTATATTGCTCGCGGTGCCACTTTATACGTGCGTGATAGTAACCAATCGCAAAAGTTAATCTAAGCAATAGAGGCTTTACCTTCCGAAACTTTAAAACGTTCAACACACTCAATGAGGGTTAATTAACCTTAAAAATGCATTTTTGTGGATTTTTAATTTCAGTAAGGTGATTTGAAAATCGCTTTTGTGGAAAAATTATGCTTGCAAGCTCGTTTTTTGAATGTTAAAAATACAGCCACTGAACACACATTTAGTAAATTAAGATGCAAATTACACACTCAATTACATTAAAACTAAACCTCTTACTGCTTAAATCAGTGAGCGGGGCTTAGTGTATTTGCATTTGTAGAACATTAAAAAACCCCGCAACCGCGGGGTTTTTTTTATCTCGCTAATGGGTCATTGGGAACGAGGACAGTTTATGAAAGATAAGGTTTGGATTTTTGACACAACGTTACGTGATGGTGAGCAAGCATTAAAAGCAAGCCTAACCGAAGACGACAAAATTCAACTTGCGCATACCATTAGCCGCTTAAATGTGGATGTAATGGAAGTGGGTTTTCCGGTATCTAGTCCGGCAGATTTTCGCTCTGTACAGCGCATTGCGACTGAAGTGAAAGGGCCGATTATTTGTGGCTTAGCACGTGCTGTTGCAAAAGATATTGAAGCATGTGGTGAAGCACTTCGCCCGGCAGAGCAGGGCCGTATTCATACATTTATTGCAACCAGTCCATTACACCTTGAACACAAATTACGTATGAGCTTAGACGATGCAACAGCGATGGCTGTTAAGTCGATTAAACTTGCGCGTAACTACACCGATGACGTTGAGTTTTCGTGTGAAGATGCAGGTCGTACACCGCATTGGGATTTATGCCGTATCGTTGAAAGTGCTATTGATGCGGGTGCATCAACTATCAACTTACCTGACACCGTAGGCTATGTAACGCCAGACGAATACGCCGCGATGATCCACCACTTAATGAACAATGTGCCAAATATCGACAAGGCGCGTTTAAGCGTGCATTGCCACAACGATTTAGGTTTAGCGGTTGCTAACTCAATCGCAGCGGTACAAGCCGGTGCTCGCCAAATCGAATGTACGATTAATGGCATTGGTGAGCGTGCAGGTAACTGCTCGCTTGAAGAAGTGGCGATGATCATGAAGATGCGTGAAGACCACTTAAAAGTGCATACCGATATTCGCAGTGAAGAGATTTACCGTGCTTCGCGCCAAATCGCGAAGATTTGTAATATGCCAGTGCAACCAAACAAAGCAATTGTTGGTGAAAATGCCTTTGCACACAGCTCAGGAATCCACCAAGACGGCGTATTAAAAGCACAAAACACCTACGAAATTATGTCGCCAGAAAGTGTTGGTGTACCAAATAACCAATTAAACATGACTTCGCGTTCAGGTCGTCATGTTATTGAGCATCGTTTAGAAGAGTTAGGCTATCAAAAATCTGATTACGATATGGATAGCTTATATAGCAGCTTCTTAGCATTAGCAGACCAAAAAGGCACTGTGTATGACTACGACTTAGAAGCGATGATTTACTTTAATCAAATCAAAGATAAAGACGAAAAGTACCAACTTGAGTTTGTTAACTCTACGTCTAACTCACAATCGGTGGCGAGCTCAACAATCGGCATGACAATTGATGGCGAGTCCAAGCAAGAGGCAGCAACAGGTAATGGTCCTGTCGAAGCATCTTTCTTAGCAATTGAGCGCTTAACGGGTATGTCGGTCGAAATGATTGAATATAACCTAGAAGCAACAGGCCAAGGTGCCAGCTCGCTAGGGCAAGTGAATATTATCGCTAAATACGATGGTCGCCCTTATCACGGCGCGGGCATTGCAGCGGATGTGGTAGAAGCGTCGGTACGCGCCATGATCCGCGTTTATAACTTAATTTATCGTGCACAAAAAGTGTCTGATTTAAAACAACAGAGGAAAGCAGGATGAGTCAATCGAATTACAGTATCGCAGTATTAGCAGGCGACGGGATTGGTCCAGAAGTTATGGCAGCAGCAGAAACCGTCTTGGATGCTGTAAGCGAAAAATTTGGTTTTACTTTGACTCGTCATCACCATGCGATTGGTGGCGCTGCTATTGATGAGTTTGGTCAGGCCCTGCCGCAAAGCACACTGAGTGCTTGTGAAAATGCCGATGCGATTTTATTTGGCTCAGTAGGTGGCCCTAAGTGGGAAAACTTACCACCGAATGAGCAACCAGAGCGAGCTTCACTGTTGCCACTACGTAAGCATTTTGGTTTGTTCTGTAATTTACGCCCAGCACAATTATTACCAGCACTAAGCGCTGCGTCACCGCTTCGTGCAGATATCAGCGCACAAGGCTTTGATATCTTATGTGTTCGCGAGCTAACAGGCGGTATTTATTTCGGTGAAAAAGGCCGCAGTGGCGAAGGGGAACAAGAAGCCGCTTTCGATACCCAAACATATTCTCGTAAAGAAATTGAGCGCATCGCACGCTTTGCATTTGAAGCTGCTAAGCTGCGTAGTAATCATGTTACCTCGGTTGATAAAGCGAATGTGTTAGCGACCAGCGTACTTTGGCGTGAAGTGGTCTCTGAAGTAAGCAAAGATTACCCAGAAGTAAGCCTTGACTACATTTATGTTGATAACGCGGCAATGCAGTTAGTTAAACAGCCTAGTCAGTTTGATGTATTACTTTGCGATAACTTATTTGGCGACATTTTGTCTGATGAGTGCGCGATGATCACAGGCTCTATGGGCTTATTACCATCAGCGAGTTTAAATCAGTCTGGCTTTGGTTTGTATGAGCCAGCTGGTGGCTCAGCACCAGATATCGCAGGTAAAGGGGTTGCAAACCCAATCGCACAAATTTTAAGTGCTGCGCTTATGCTGCGCTATTCACTAGGTCAAGATGAAGCGGCTCGTACGATTGAAAAAGCGGTAGCAGAAGCGGTTGAGGCCGGTGTTGGTACGCCAGATATCTACCCAAATGCAGGGTACACCACGAGTGATGTTGCTGCGGCAATTGTGGCACGTATTTAATTAAAAATTGTTTGCGCTGAGCTCGTCACTCAGCGTAACTAAAATGAGGGAATAGCAAGTGGCCCAAACCTTATACGATAAAATTTGGCAAGCTCATGTAGTCGCCAGCATAAATGATCAAACCGATTTACTTTATATCGACCGTCACCTAGTTCATGAAGTTACATCGCCGCAAGCCTTTGCGGGTTTACGTGAGAAAAACCGCAAAGTACGTTGCCCAGAAAAAACCTTTGCGACTATGGATCATAACGTTTCAACAAAAAGTCGCTCATTAGATGCAGCGAGTGAAGTGTCGAAAAATCAATTAATGGCATTGGATGCAAACTGTAAAGAGTTTGGTATTCAACTTTATGATTTAAATTCGATTAATCAAGGTATTGTGCATGTAATGGGGCCTGAGCAGGGCATTACCTTACCGGGCACAACCATAGTGTGTGGTGACAGCCATACCTCTACTCACGGTGCATTTGGTGCACTAGCGCATGGTATTGGTACTTCAGAAGTTGAGCATGTTCTAGCCACTCAAACGCTACAGCAGAAAAAAGCCAAGTCGTTAAAAATTCAAATTAATGGTCGCCTGCGCCCAACTGTTACTGCCAAAGATTTAATCATGGCGGTGATCGGTAAATTAGGCACGGCGGGTGGTACTGGCTATGTTGCTGAATTTTGTGGCGAAGGGATCGAAGCGCTGTCTATGGAAGCGCGTATGACGCTTTGTAATATGAGTATTGAAATGGGCGCAAAAGCGGGTTTAATCGCGCCAGATAAAACAACTTATGATTATTTAAAAGGTCGTCCATTTGCACCACAAGGTGCAGACTTTGATAGTGCTGTAGCCTATTGGCAAACACTAAAAACTGATGAAGGCGCAGAGTTTGATCATGTGGTTGAATTGGAGGCTGCTGATATTCAACCGCAAGTTACTTGGGGCACCAGCCCTGAGCAAGTGATTGGCGTAGATGAATTCATTCCTGATCCTGAGCAAGAACCAGATCTAATCAAAGCTGATGCAATCCGTAGCGCACTAAAATATATGGGCTTAACAGCAGGCGATAAATTGTCTTCAGCAACTGTTGATACCGTATTTATTGGCTCATGTACAAACAGCCGAATTGAAGATTTACGTGCTGCCGCACAAATTGTTGAAGGTAAGCAGGTTGCAGCGGGTGTTGAAGCGCTGATTGTTCCGGGTTCTGGCCTTGTTAAAAAACAAGCCGAAGACGAAGGCCTTGCAGATATCTTCAAAGCAGCTGGCTTTGAATGGCGTGAGCCAGGTTGTTCAATGTGCTTAGCAATGAATGATGATAGATTAGAAGCCGGTAAACGCTGTGCGTCGACCTCAAATCGTAACTTTGAAGGTCGCCAAGGTCGCGGTGGTCGCACTCACTTAGTGAGCCCTGCAATGGCAGCGGCAGCGGCAATTCATGGTCGTTTTGTTGATATCAGAGGAGAAGCCTAATGAGCGTATTTTTTAGTGGCTTAATGGCCCCGTTAGATAAAAACAATGTTGATACTGACCAAATTATTCCAAAGCAGTTTTTAACGTCGACCAGCCGTGATGGCTTTGATGCGGCGCTTTTTTACGATTGGCGTTATTTAGATAACGGCGAGCCAAACCCTGAGTTTATTTTGAACCGCCCTTGTTACCAAGGTGCGCAAATTCTTTTAACTCGCGACAATTTTGGTTGTGGTTCATCGCGTGAGCACGCGCCATGGGCATTAAAGCAATATGGTTTTGAAGTTATCTTAGCAGAAAGCTTTGCTGATATTTTCTTTAATAACTGCGGCAATAACCAAATGCTTGCTATCGCATTACCTGCAGAAACACTTGAGCAATTATTTGTTCTGAGTGAACAGCATGATGATATTCATATCGAAGTTGATTTAGAAAACCAACAACTTCGTAGCGATAAGTTTGACACTATTCACTTTGATATTCGTCATGACATTAAAGAGCGTTTATTAAGCGGCTTGGACTTTATCGGTGTGACTGAAACACTTAACAGCCAAATTGATGCCTTTGAGCAGCAACTTGCAGCAGAACGCCCTTGGCAATAACCTTTTTTTTCCATGTGAACCTAAACGCGGCCAAGGCCGCGTTTTTATTTGTTTCTAAAAAAGAAAGTTGCTAATTTGGTTGGAAAAATAATGAAAACAACAAATAACTATGTGGCCTCTTTCTCCTAAATCTATCGGCATCTTGATGGGTGTGCTTTATGGCATCAGCATGCGCATCTTTCTTGAAGTTAGCGGAACGTTTAATTTCGGTAGCCTCGTTACTATTTCGTTTATGTTTTTAGTGCCTGTGGCTATTGGGTTTATACGGGTACATTTTGAATATAACCACCTGTCGCCGATGACATATGGAAGAATGGCGGTAGTCGCTTGGCAGCCTATTTTTGTGTTCTTATTTGTCAGCGTAGTAACTCTTTTAGAAGGAAGTATCTGCGTTGCAATGGCTCTCCCTGCATTTATGTTTTTTGCTAGTATTGGTGGTATGTTAGCAGGGCTATGCCATCGCCTTTGGGAAAAGAAAAGCAACAAAGCGGTGATGTCGGTAGCTTTGCTGCCGTTGATCCTTTCTCCTTTAGAGCTCAACTTTTTACACTTATCGAAAACTTACGAAGTTAAAAATACAATTGTTATCAATGCGCCTGTTGATGTTGTGTGGCAACAATTAGCTAATGTTAGCCAAATTCATGAGGGCGAATATCCAAGTTCATTTTCGCAATTAATAGGTATTCCTAGGCCAATTCGAGCTGATATGAGTGGTGATGGGGTAGGTGCAATTAGAACCAGCCAGTGGCAGAAAAATGTTGTATTTAAAGAAGTGATAACCGAGTGGCAGCAGAATGAGAAAATGCTATATAACTTTGAAATTGACCCAGAATTAATTCCTGATCATGCACTTGATCAGCATGTGAAATTAGGTGGTGAATATTTTTCGCCGCTGCATGGTGGTTATGAGTTAGTTGCAAGTGGTAATAATCAAACGCTGTTAAGCCTTAAAACGACGGTACTTGATAACACTAACTTTGGCATTTATTCGCGAGTATGGGGGGAAGTGATCTTTCAGGATTTTCACCGAGCACTTCTCAAGCTAATGAAAGTACGCGCTGAAAATGACAATAAATTAGTTGTAAAAACAGGATGACCACTCGCTGTCTAGCAGCTTATCGTAATTGTTTTCTTTATGGTCTTTAAACCATTAGCCTAGACTGAAATTTTATTTAGGGAACACACCATGAAATACTTAGTGGCATCGATGCTCGTGGCAGCATCATCAGTAGCGGCTGCACGACCTGCACCATTAGTGTCAATTCCAAGCCATGATGGCTTTTTTGATAATATTGCTGCCCATTGCGGTAAAGCTTACGAAGGTAAAGTGAGCGTTGATAACGCTGCTGGCCCAAGCTCATTTGCGGGCAAAAAGTTAGTAATGCATGTACGTCGTTGTAACGAGCGTGAGTTACAAGTGCCATTTCATGTAGGTGATGATGCATCTCGTACTTGGATCATCACAAAAACGGGCAGTGGACTTAGTTTAAAGCATGACCATCGTCATAAAGATGGCAGCGATGATAAATCAACCATGTATGGTGGCCATACGCTTGATGCAGGTTTTGCTAACGCGCAGTCGTTCCCGGCTGATCAGTACTCAAAAGAGTTGTTTGTGAGCCAAGGTATTCCCCAATCAATGGGTAACACGTGGCAAATGTATATTTATCCTGAGCAATTTACGTATCGCTTAGTGCGTGAAGGGCGTGAATTTCGTGTTGATTTTGACTTAACTAAACCTATCACGCCGCCAAGCGCGCCGTGGGGATATGAAGACTAGTACTATTTAGCTTCGTCTTCACACTGTAAAACAACCGTTAAAGGTGGCTGATAGGCGCGTGGTTTAGTTGGAAAACGTTCATACTCCTGCACCCCATCAGTCACTCTTAGCATAAAAGGTTTGTCTCTACATAAGCGACTTGCATGGCGCAGTAAGAATACGCTTTGATTGCGAAAATGCTTGTAGTCGTCAGACTGAATTTCGAGGTGGTAGCGGCCGTCGGCCAATTTAGTTTGGTAGTAATGGACTTTTTCGTCGAAGTCATAGAGCTTTTCGGTTTCGCCTTTTGCTGCCTGCGCATTACTGCACCCCGCTAACATTAAAACGGCGCTGATTAATAGTGCTTGTGTACTTCTCACTTCACTCATAAACACTTAACTCCATGTGATTAATACCTTGTTTCATCGAGATGTTGAACCTGAGTTAGCATCCATAGTCAAACTAAGGTAACGTTACGTCTTACATGTAGTCTAACACCCAAAAAGGGAAAATGTGATGCTCAATAAAATAAAACAGCTGTTTTCAGCGCTGAATGATACCCAATCTAGCATTGCTGAGCATGACCTAAAAACCGCCGTTGCTGCGTTATTAATTGAGGTTATGCGTGCAGATAATGAGTTACAAGATGATGAGCAACAGACCCTGAATGAGACCTTAAAGAAGTATTTCTCGCTCAACGAAGAAGAGGTTCAAGAGTTAGTTGCAAGTGCATCGCAAAGCTTAGATGATGCAATAGATTACTTTCAGTTCTCAAAACAAGTTAATGCCCAGTGCAGTGCCGAGCAGCGTATTGAAATCATCGAGCTGTTGTGGCGTTTAGCCTATGCAGATGGCAATTTAGATAAGCATGAAGAAATGGTTATTCGCCGCGTCGCAAGCTTGCTGTATGTAACTCATGAAGACTTTATCGCTGCTAAGCTAGCAGCGACAAAACTAAGCTAGGGCGTGTTGACCTTTGTGGATTAAAATTTGTTCACTCTAGGGGCGATTTAATCGCGGCGCGAGATTTGTAACCTAGTGGGCTAAGTAAAAATCGAGCAACAAAGAGTTAATCGTCCCTAGGAAGAACCCGAAGGGCAGCGCGTGTTTGGCATTGAGACTGCGTTATCGCCTATTTATGTGGAACAACCACACTACATAGGCTCTGCCTTGCCTAAATACCAAACACACTGCTGCAAAATTAATCATAAAAGGTCAACACGCCCTTATATTACTTATTTAATTTGCTCGCTACGCTCACAAGTTGCTGGGCAAGGCTGGCAACTTGCTCGGCTGTATCAGCATCGCTGATGCGGCCTTGCTCATCTAATTTAGTGTGGATAGCTGGTACTGCAAGTTGATCTGCAAGTACTAAACTACCAATACCTGATAAAATATCACGCACGTGATTTAAACCACGTAAGCCACCTAAACCACCCGGTGAAGATGCATAAAGTGCAGTCACTTTATTACGAAATGCAGGCACTGCGCCTTGCTCTGTACGAGAAGCCCAGTCGATTGCGTTTTTAAGTGGCGCTGTAATTGAGCCATTATATTCTGGGCTTGCTAATAAAATGCCATCAGCAGCGCGAAGCTTATCTTTTAATAATTGTGCGCCAGCAGGTGTACCTTGCGCTTCAATATCTTCATCAAATAAAGGTAAGTCTAAATCACTTAATTTAATCACTTCTACTTCAGCACCACTTTCGAGGGCGAAGCGTGCAGCTTCATTAATCAGTTTTTGATTAAAGCTGTCTTTACGTAGGCTGCCTGCTAGGGCAATAATTTTTGGTGCTGTCATGATGGCTTCCTTTTTTAAGCTTCACTGTTGTTCTGTTCACTGTTGATATACTCACTGTAGCAAAAAACAGCTTGCAGAAAAGCCAAATAAACGCAAAACTTATGTGCGTATATGCACACAAGGAGCCGTTATGGCGATTCAATTTGATGATTGGCAAGATGTAAAAGTTGCTTATGAGGTGGCAAGGCTCGGCACGTTAACCGCTGCTGCCGAATCGTTAGGTGTTCACCACAGCACAGTGCTTAGAAGAATCAATAATTTAGAAGATAACCTTGATGCGCGGTTATTCCACCGCCATGCCCGAGGCTATACAGTGACAGAAATAGGCGCTAAGTTGTTTGCGACTGCAAAATCGATTAACGCTGAACTTGAAAAACTTCACAACGATATTATTGCCGCTGATAGCCAACTGCGAGGCAGTTTATTATTAACTACGGTTAGTGGTTTTATTGATGTGCTTAGTGATGTCTGCGAACAGTTTCAAAGTCTGCACCCTCAAGTGCAGCTCGAAGTTATTCTTGATCAAAACCGTTTACGCCTTGATCATGGTCAGGCGCACATTGCTGTGCGAGCGGGTCCTCGGCCTGATGAAGGCGACTATATTGCCCAGCATTTAGCTGAACTTTCGTCAGGGTTTTATGCCTCTAAAAGTTATATTGAAAAGTATGGCATGCCAAAGAATATTGAGCAGTTGCAACAGCATAGTTTTGTTTCTGGGGTGGCTGGCTATAACGGTAAAGTGCCTTATTTTGCATGGGTTGATCAACACATTGAACCTTCGCAAATTAAGTTACGGGTGTCTGAAACATCAGAAGCTACAAGGGCGATTGTGAGAGGCTTAGGAATTGGTGGTTTACAGCATGAAGTGGCAAGCCAATACCCTGATCTGCTGCCAGTGCTTCCTAAAGAGCTAAACTGGCCAACGGATCTTTGGCTGGTAACGCATCACTTGGTGCATCGCACAGCCAAAGTCCAAGCATTTAGTCAGCTTTTAAAAGCCTATTTTAAAGATTTAAAAGCCTAAACAGACTTTTTAACGCTAATGCCTAGCCGTTTGGCTAGGCGCACAAGGTTGGCTCTATCAACACTTAAGCTGCGTGCTGTGGCTGCCCAGTTTAGGTTGTGTAGTTCAAGTTGTTGCATAATCAATTGATAACTAAAAGCGTCAGTTGCCTCTTTCAGCGATAAGCGAGTGGCTTTTTGTTCGTTAACTGCAACAGGGCTTGGTGCAGCAACGGTCGTTTTAGCAATATCACAATGCTCAGGCTCGATTGTGACAATGCTTTGTTGCCATTGCTGCTGCTTGGCTTTGAGTGCTGCGCGGCTGATCACATGTTCAAGCTCTCTCACATTGCCTGGCCAATCATATTGACGCAGTAGTAACTGTGTATCGCTACTAAGCTTAAGTTGTTTAATTGCCAATTTTTTAGATGTTTGCTCAATAAAAAAGCCTGCCAATAAAATAACATCGTTATCGCGCTCTTTTAACGGTGCAACATGCAATGGGTAAACGCTTAAGCGATGATAAAGGTCTGCACGAAAGCGCCCCGCAGCGACTTCTTGTTTTAAATCGCGATTGGTAGCTGCAATCACTCTGACATCAACATAACGGCTTTGATCTTCCCCCACCGTTTGTACTTCACCACTTTGTAATACGCGCAATAGCTTACTTTGCATAGCAAGTGGAAGCTCGCCGATTTCATCTAAAAACAGGGTACCACCATCGGCGAGTTGAAACTTACCTTGACGCGCAGTATGTGCGCCAGTAAATGCGCCTTTACTGTGACCAAAAAACTCACTTTCGGCTAAGCTCTCTGGTAACGATGCGCAGTTTAAGTGGATCAACGGCATGTCGCGGCGTTTTGAGTTTAAATGGATATTGCGGGCAACGAGTTCTTTACCGACGCCTGTATCGCCTTGTATCAATACGCTAAATTCTGAGGCAGCCACCAGCTGAATATCATTTTTAAGGGTCAGCATTGCTTGGCTATTACCAATAATTTCGACACCTTCTCGTGTTAGCGCTTCAAGATTAAGCTGCTGCGCAACTTGATGGCTGTGCTGTGCATGTTGCTTAAAATGCTGCAAGGTTAGGGCATGCTCAACATAACCTGCTGCTAGCTGTTTTAGTTGATTGAGCTCGTTCATTGCTAAAGCGTCAAAGGCATGTTCATCTAAACTATCAAAGGTCAAAACACCGAGTAGTTCGTTGTTGTTTTTGCTGCTCAGCAGCGGCACACCCATGCAGGCATGAACAGGAAAGTCGCCATGCTGGCTTTGTAATAAACCATCGTAAGGGTCGGGTAGGCCACAATCTTTGGCAAATTTTAGCGGTTCACTGCCACGGCATATTTCAAATAAGCGCGGATGCTCCGCTATTTTAAAGCGTCTTCCTAACGTATCGTCCGACAATCCACGAAGGGCTACGGGCTTTAACACATCACCTTGTTTCAATAATAAGGCAACGGCATCACATTCAAGCCAATCATTAATGCAACTCAACAGATAACTGAAATTATGATCAACACTGCTTGCTTTGGTAAGTGCAAGAGCAACATCAAGAAGGGATTTTTTGAATGCCATGTCAATTTGACCTGAATGTGTTTTATTGATGTTTTTAATGGTGTGTCATTTTGACTTATTTATCAAGTGTCCAAACTTAATATATTGATATTTAATGGTTTTTATTTTTGGCTTGAACTGTGCAATAGCTGGGGAAATTAAACGCTGAGAGCACGAATGAAAGTCATTAATTTAACTGAACCTATGCCAACTAAGATCAAATTTTATCAACTCAGCCAGTGGCCGTTATGGGCATTAGCATTTCGGCCTTTTTTCTTGGCGGCAGGTGCCTTAGCTGTATTTGCTATGAGTTACTGGTTTTTAATCTTGGCGGGCTATGCACAGTGGCACCTAACAATGCCCGCAACGCTTTGGCATGCTCACGAAATGCTGTTTGGTTTTGCAGGCGTGGTTGCCATGGGCTTTTTGCTCACCGCCGCACAAACTTGGACAGGCGTGCCGAGTGTAAGTGGTATTAAGCTTTGTTTGCTTAGCATGATTTGGCTTGCTGCAAGGCTTAGTTTTTTTATTGAGATTGCAGGGTTCGAGCAGCTAAACCTTTATATTGTTAGTGCATTACAACTCGTTTGGTGGCTAGCTGGAATTATTATTTTAGCTGACATGCTGATACAGGCGAAAAGCAGCCATAACTACTTATTTGTTGTCATCGCATCTTTGCTCTGTGCACTCAATGTGATTTTTTTGAGCTTAGTTGTACTTAATAAAATGTCGCTGGCACTGGGGGTTATTGATACCGCTGTGCTTATCATGACACTGCTAGTTGGCGTTGTCGCTGGGCGAGTTGTGCCATTTTTTACCGCGCGCGGTCTTAACCTAAGTGAACAAGTTAGAACCCCCAAGCTCGATAAACTAGTCGTATTTAGCTCATTTTTCGCCATTGCGTGGTTTTTTATGAGTCAGCTATTTTTTAGCGCAATGAGCACCGGTTGGGTTTTTGCTTGGCTTGCTTGTTTACATTCAGCTCGGTGTGTTTTGTGGTGGCATAAAGGGATTTTAAAAGTGCCTTTGCTATGGTCATTACACGTGGCTTATTGGGCTTTATCGGTTGGTTTAATACTCGTCGCGCTGAGCTATTTCAGCCCTATTATCTTATTCAAAGATGCGCTTCATCTGATCACTGTTGGCACCATAGGTGTGATGATCATCGCCATGATGGTACGTGTCTCTCACGGTCACACTGGGCGCGCATTACAAGCCCCTGCGTACATTAGCTTGGCATTTGTACTCATTGTGATAGCTGCCATTGTACGTTCGTTACTTCCCGTTTATTTAGGTCATCACCTTGCATGGCAGTTAAGTGCGTTGCTGTGGGTTGCTGGCTTTAGCTTATTTTTATTTCATTGTGTGCCCATCTTAGTGAATCGTCGTGTTGATGGTCGCCGCGGTTAACCTCTCCAATAGGAAAAACTATGTTATCTGAAAAAACGATCCAGATTGTTAAAAGTACTTTGCCGTTGCTTGCACAAGCAGGCCCTCAAGTGACTGAGTATTTTTATGATCGTATGTTTAGCTACAACCCGGAGCTTAAAAATATTTTTAATATGACACATCAGCAATCGGGCTCTCAGCAATTTGCGCTGTTTAATGCCTTAGCTGCCTACGCGGCAAATATTGATAACTTGGCAGTGTTAAAAGGTGCGCTTGCGCGCATCAATCATAAACACACCAGTTACCATATTTTGCCAGAGCATTATCCTATTGTTGGTGGACATTTGATTGCGACTTTAAAAGAGTTATTGCCAGAACAATTTACCCCTGAGGTCGAGTATGCATGGCGTGAAGCCTATTCGTTATTAGCGGATGTATGTATTAATGAGGAGATGTCGCTATATCAAAAAACCAAAAAGGCACCGGGAGGTTGGTTTGGTACCCGTACTTTCACTATTACAGAAAAACGTATGGAGTCATCGCAAATTTGTAGTTTCACATTAACGCCTGTCGATACAAAGCCTGTAGTGGCGTATTTACCGGGCCAATATTTAGGGATTAAAGTAACGCCTGCAAACAGTGATTTAACGCAAGTTAGGCAATACTCTTTATCGCAGCAAAGTAATGGTCGTAATTACCGAATTAGCGTGAAAAAAGAAGGCTTGGTATCTAACTACCTACATAGCTTAACTGAGGGGGATGAGGTAGAAATTTACCCACCTGCAGGCGACTTTGTGCTTCGCGAAATTGACTCGCCTGTTGTATTGATTTCAGCGGGAGTTGGTCAAACCCCGATGATGGCGATGCTCGAAACACTATTAAGTAATCAACCTAATCAGCCAATTCATTACCTGCATGCTTGCGACAGTGAGACGCAGTTTGCCTTTAAAGAGTACTTATCTAAGCAACAGCAAGCGCAAGCTTCATTACATTGTGTTACCTGGTTTAAAGATGGCAAGGGGGGCGATTTTGCGGGCTTAATGGATGTAAACCACATCGCTGACAGCTTACCAATTAGTAAAGGTGACTTTTACCTGTGTGGCCCAATCGCATTTATGGCAATGATAAAAGAGCAACTACTAGGTATTGGGGTTGCAAGTAAACGCATTCATTATGAGGTGTTTGGCCCTCACCAAAGCCTATGATGTAAAAGGCGCAGCTTCAGCTGCGCCTTTTTGTTAGTTTACTTCGCACTCTACATTAGGAAGTGGAATACGGAGCTCTTTTTTGGGGTAGTAAAGCAGGCATTGCTCGCCCGCCTTTTGCAACACAAACTTCTCTGAAGGAATTGAATGGGCCCCCATAATTGGCAGACCATCAGGCCCTTTGTTGGTGCCGTGGTCAATCAGCAACTCTGCACTTTTAGTAAACACATCATCGGCTAAGGTGACCAGAGCACCGCCCTTAGCAGACTGAATAGCCTGCTGTATATCAGTAATCACTCCCGGGTTTACCCGAACAAGCGTAGCATCTTGCGGTTGCTCCGCTTGAGTACTTTTACAGCCTGCGATGCTTGCCAGTAAGGTGCAGGTTAATAACAATGCTTTATTCATTATCACCTTCCTTAGCTGGTAGCGGACGGGTTAAATCCATATTATTTTTGTAAAGTGTAGTATTGGCTTTTAGCGCAATACCAGCTTCATCAGCAGCATAAGATGAGGTTGTCGCTTGCTTAGCTGTGACACTTTGCGTTACCACTGGGCAACTATCATTCTCAATATGATAAAGCGCTGCACTCAGAAGTGTTTCATCACTATCACCTAACTGGTGGTTAAAGTCGTCATCGAGTTCACAGCCTTTTACATCTGCATCGAATTGCGGTGAAGGAGTTGGTACTAAGCCGTCAGAGTATTCGCCAAAGCCTTTGTAATTCACACCCGTTAGCTGAATGGTGTAGTAAGTGGTTGCACAGTTATGTGTTGGGGTAAAACCATATGGTTTACCGCAGGTTTTACCACCTATTAAAACAACTTCAGTATCTATGCCTTTTAAGCCATTGATAAGTGCTTCTGATGCTGAACACGTATTATCAGTGCTGAGTACATAGACTTTCGATAAATTTAAGTCGGGGAGAGTGTTACCTGTTCCCTCGAAAGTAGAATAATCGACTTCAACATCAATAAACGGGTATGGGTCGCTCTCGGGCTGCTTGTCATTTTCAATGACTTGATAGTAAAAATAGTCACTCGTATTAGCTGGACCTGCAATCATATAGGCAAGTTGTGAAGAAAGCGCTAATAAACCACCGCCATTGTATCTAAGGTCGATCACAAGCTCGTCGATATTGTCGGTTTTGAACTTATTCACAGCACTTATCAGCTCAGGCTGAGCAATACTTATATGGCTGTTAAACTGCATGTAGCCAACTTTAGTGCCATCTCCTGTGGTAATAGTATCGACATTTTGTACAGGTGTTTGGGTTATATTACCTGCGATTAGAGTAAACGATTTTTCGGTGCCATCATTACTGCGTACAACAAAATTGTGCGAGTCGCCAGCTGTCGGCCCAAATAGCGCTTCATTTAGAATATCTACGCCTTGTTGAGTATTAGTGTCAATGCTAACGTCGTCGACCATTAAAATAGTATCACCGCGTTGTAAGCCTGCATTTGCAGCCGGTGAGTCATCCTCTAAATAGGCAACACGCAACTCTCGTGGTGGAACATTACTAATAAATGCCCAGTTAATTCCATAGCCAGAAACGACCCCAGATTGAGCCTCTTGAAAATACTCTTCTGTTGGCCTGCTGAAATGGAATTGATCTTTATAAGCACCAGAGTCTGTTGTTTCGAAGGTTTTTAATTGATCAAAATAAGCGGCGACAGAGCTGAAGTTATCTGGGTCATTGTCTTCTATTTCATCGTACCAAAGATAGGTTTCGTCACTCCATGAACGTAGCCACATCTTCTCAGTAAACTCAGAGCCTGCTGTATCTGGGTAAGGTTGATTATCGTTATATGGATCATTGCCAGTTCGCGGTACAGCGCATTGATCTTTAAATTCGCTTGATGGCTCAAAGACACCAGCCGTCCAAGTGGGTTCTGAAGTTGTTGGTGGTGGATTCGTGGTATCGGTATTGCTCGATGAGCCACCGCCACCGCCGCCGCAGCCAGATAAAGACATGCCTGAAGCCGCTAAGAAGACAGCTAAAGCGAGTTTGTTATTTTTAAACATGGTGCTTCCTTTCTTATATAAATTGTTTAAAAACTAACAATTACTTAATCTGAAAGCAATAAATTATAGTGTCTAAAATGTAAACGAATGTGCTGCTAGTTATAAAGATTTGCGATTGCTAATTTCAGCTATTTCAAGCTTTTGCCACGATTCAAATAATTTACGTTGTTTGTCAGATATTTTTAAGCCATAGGTTTTTTGCATATAAAAATAGGTATCGGCTATTTGCTTTCTTGCATAAATGGGTGGCTCAAATACGCGTTGCTTAAAGTCAACTTTTACAGGGCATGCTCCGTAACTTGCACTTGATGATGACACCATGCCGTAGCGAAAGTTTGAGCGGTCAGCATTGATCTCGCCTATAGCAGGTGCAAGGTTATTAATGTCGGCTTCCATTTGACGAAACTTTTCACTGACCTTTTTACAGTTTTTGCGACCGCCATTCTGCCAGCATTGTAATTGATGACCAAACTCCCAGGCAGGCACAATGTGCTCCCACTCTATTCTTTTTGCGCGAGCATTCTCTTTTCCTGAGCGGGTGACAGAGTTTCTAGGAATATAACCACACGCATCAGGGTCTGGCACAAGTTTTTTACCTTGGCGCTTGATATCGCAACCACAATATAAGCTTTTACTGTTGCTTGGTAGATTCTTAATTAAATGCTTTTTGGCACTGTAAAAGCTCGAAAATTCTTTAGCGGATATAGGAAAAGTGAAAATAAAACAAAGGGCTAAGTATAGAAATAAACGCATATCCATCACATCAGTGAACTACAGGAACAGCTATTCTAGGGCGACTATTCTAAAAAGGAAAAGTTTTTCAACTCAGCTATAGTTGTTAAGCCGTTTTTATTAAAGGAATTACAACCATGTTATTAGGTGCTTTTTCTGTAAGTCTAAATGTAAAAGATATTCATGCTTCAAAGCTGTTTTATGAAAAGCTAGGTTTCAAAGAGTTTGCTGGGGAGATAGAACAGCATTGGCTAATAATGAAAAACGGTGAACATTTAATTGGTTTGTTTCAAGGTATGTTTGATAAAACCATGCTGACCTTTAACCCAGGGTGGGATCAAAATGCTGAAGCTTTGGATGAATTTGCAACCTTTGAGCAATTAGCTGCACAATTTCAGCAACAAGGATTAGAAATACAAAAGGCCGGTGACGCGAGTTTTATTATCACCGACCCAGATGGCAATCCTATTTTGATTGACCAACACGTGTAGCTGGCTTTTTACGTTTAATTCGAACGTTTTGTAGTAACAAGAGAACTCCTGTAATACAAAATAGTACGCTGGTGGCTGAGAAGCTGATGAGTAGTGGATTGTTAAAGTTCTCACGCTCATCATAATCCATAATGTGTAGCATCCAGAAAAAGTCGAAAATGCGCCACAGGGTGCTGCGCACAGTTATAACTTTACCGGTTTGGCTATCTAAATATAAGGTTGTTGTTAACCAATCATCGGAGCTAACTTGCCAAACATTGGCTTTGTGACCGACTTCTCTAGGCCCTTTTGTTAATAACTGCGCTTGCGTTATTTTTGCGTCAATAAGCAGGTGAGCTTGCGCATTTTCAATGATTTGCGCTTTACTCGGTGCAGGCATTTTAGCACCAGTTTTGCCATCAAAAGTAAACGTACCGCTAGAGGATGTAACTTCTATAATCGGGGTATTTAAAAAATGGCTATATTTAATACCTTCGATTTGCTCAAATTGCGCTGTTATTTTATCAATTGAAGCAGGGTAGTCCGACAATAAAAATGGGCTACTTAAACTGCGATTAGCCAGATGCTTACCATGCACTTTTTCAAGTGGTAATGAGCTCATCACAAGCCCACCTAAAAGCCAAAAAAAGATCTGCAAAGCAAGTAAGTAGCCAAGCCATTTATGCCCTTTTCGAGCATATTTGAACATGCGTTTATTCATTATTACCCCGTTATTATTGTTATGTGGGCGCTATTTTAGGTTGTTTAGCTAGATTGCCAATGCGGCATAATGTCGCATTAACTGTATTCTAGATTTGGTATATATACAAAACTGAGTTAAAGTTTCAGTCGATATCAATAGAGGGTAAAAACGAGAGTATGTCGGAAATTCAATTTTTAAATGTAGATCTGGAGCTTGAATCAAAGCACGATATTAGTGCGCTTGTTGCTGATTTGAAGAAAAACGCCATGGTTTTACATTATGACCAAGATGAATACCGCCAACTAGCACGTATTGAAGCAACCGCAGATATCAGCTCTCCAGATAAAGCAATTAACCAGCTTTGCGAGCTTATTGAGTCTTGCTCGCGCAATGCATTGAAACAGTGGTTATCGTGCTCAAAGCGTACATTTGATATAGGCTTTGAATCAGGTAATTCTCCTAAATGCTTTAACCAACCCCTGCATGCCGATACCTTGTTACGTATCTCTGCAATTGGCGCAGGGATTGAAATTACTATTTATCCTGTCGAAAAATAGTCTGAATCTATCGCTCTACAACAGCTGCGGTCATTCTTGATACGCAGCAAAGCTCTCCTGCGGCATTGGTAATTTTAATATCCCAAACAGAAGTTCGCTTACCTAAATGCAGCGGTCTCGCAGTTGCTGTTAACGTTCCTTTGCGTGACGCTTTCATGTGGTTGGCATTAATTTCTTGGCCAACAGCATAAAACTTATTGAAATCAACCACGAAATTGGCTGCATAGCTTGCCACTGTCTCTGCTAATACAACGTTTGCTCCGCCATGGACCATGCCCATAGGGTTATGATGCTCAGGAATAGCAGGCATGGTTGCCATTAAATAATCATCGCCAATTTCAGTTACCTCAATGCCCATAGTTTTCATTAAAGTGCCTTGACCGGTAATCCCTTGTTCCAGCTCTTTGCAAAGCTCTAACGTGATTGGTTGGTGCCAAATACTCATTGTGTTTCCTTAGCCTGCTAATTAAAGCTAATACCTTATGGCATCTTTTGGTGTGGTTCAATGTTAGTTTTGTAGCAATATGATGGGGTTAATTTAAATTTGCGATTTTCAAATAACTGTATATACTCACAGTTAAATGTACTGTATGGAAAACCAGTTGTATGCGCCCATTAACTAAACGCCAATCGCAAATTTTAGAACTAATTAAAGTCTTTATTAAAGATACAGGCATGCCACCTACGCGTGCTGAAATAGCTCAAACATTGGGTTTTAAAAGTGCCAACGCTGCTGAAGAACACTTAAAAGCACTGGCAAAAAAAGGCATGATCAAAATGAAGCCTGGGGCGAGTCGCGGTATTCAGTTAATTGAAGAAGATGAGCCAGAGCAACTAGGCTTACCTTTAATTGGCCGTGTTGCAGCTGGTGAACCTATTTTGGCGCAAGAGCATGTTGAAAGTCACTGCCAAGTTGATCCTTCATTATTTAAACCTGCAGCCGATTTCTTACTGCGTGTAAATGGCATGAGTATGAAAGACATTGGTATTATGGATGGCGATTTGCTTGCAGTACACAGAACACAAGTTGCTGAAAATGGGCAAGTAGTTGTAGCTCGAGTCGATGAAGATGTAACAGTTAAGCGTCTAGAAAAAGCGGGTCGCAAAGTACTTTTACATGCTGAGAACGAAGAGTTTTCGCCTATTGAGGTTGACCTTGAGCATGAGTCGTTCAACATCGAGGGGTTAGCGGTAGGTGTTATTCGTAACGCTGACTGGATGTAAACGTTCCCAATTTGGTGCATCAAATTGACTCAATTTGGTGCGCCGCTGAAATTTTACTACTTAATTAGGATTTGTGAATCCTTACTCTTCATTTAAAGCCTTATATGGCGCAGTTTTCCTCTCTTTTTATATTTCGTACTTACTCCTAAACATTAAATAACGCGCTGATTATAGTTGTTATTTCTGCACCAAAATAAACATTTATTATCATTAAAACTTGCTTATTGGTCATTTTTTAACTAATTGGTTAATACACTGTATTAACACCTAATTAATAAAAAGACACAAAAATGTGCGAGGTGTTAGTCAAGGGGTCGGTATCATAAGTGGGTCAAAATGATACGTAGTCGCTCTGAACAATAAGAAAAACGAATGGGCACCTTGTTGTATCGCCTTTTCGCTTTGCGTCTTGCAATAGCATCTAAAGGAGCCGTCACATGGGTAAACTGCGTTACGCCTTGTGGCTTATATTGTTTGCACTTCCTGAGCTTGCATTGGCAAATAGCCAATACAATATGCGTAAAGGGGTGACCGATATAAGTAATAATGTTTATGAGTTACACATGACGATATTTATTATCTGCTGTGTAATCGGCATCATCGTATTTGCGGTGATGTTTTGGGCTTTAATACACCACCGTAAATCCAAAGGGGCCAAGCCAGCCCAATTTCATGAAAGTACAAAAGTTGAAATACTTTGGACTGCCATTCCATTTGTCATCTTAATCGCCATGGCTGTGCCTGCCACAAAAACCTTAATTGCCATGGAAGATGCCTCTAAAGCCGATATCACCATTAAAGTGACTGGCTCACAATGGAAGTGGCATTACGAGTACATGGGTGAAGACATTGCTTATTACTCGATTCTATCTACTCCTAAAGATCAAATAGACAACCAAGCAGAGAAAACAGAGCATTATTTGCTTGAAGTAGATAAACCGCTAGTACTTCCTATCAATAAAAAAGTTCGCTTTTTAATGACCTCAGACGATGTAATTCATTCGTGGTGGGTGCCTGATTTTGCGGTTAAAAAGGATGCAAATCCTGGGTTTATCAATGAAGCGTGGACACGTATTAACGAGCCAGGAGTATACCGTGGTCAATGTGCTGAGTTATGCGGTAAAGATCATGGCTTTATGCCTGTTGTGGTGAAAGCCTTACCTGAAGATGAATTTGCTAATTGGCTTGCAGATGCCAAGCAAGAAAAAGCCAATGCGGCCGCAGCAGATGCTGCTTTGCTTGATCAAACATTACCGAAAGAAGAGCTTATGGTCTTAGGTGAGCAAGTGTATATGGCAAGCTGTGCTGCATGTCACCAACCTACTGGTATGGGCTTACCGGGCGTTTTTCCAGCGCTTAAAGGCAGCCCGATTGTATTAGGTGATGTAAAAGATCACATAGATATCGTGTTACACGGTAAGCCTGGCACAGCAATGCAAGCGTTTGATAAACAGCTTTCAATTAAGCAACTTGCTGCGGTTATTACTTATAAGCGAAACGCGTGGGGTAATGATACCGGCGATGTTATCCAACCGAGTCAAATTCAAGCCGCGATTGATGCAGCAGCGGAGGCGAACTAATGAGTAATGTTATTAACGAGCAAGCAACAGGGCATGCGCATCACGACCATCATCATCCAGCTAAAGGTTTTAAGCGCTGGCTATACACTACCAACCATAAAGACATTGGTAGTTTATACCTGATTTTTTCTCTAACTATGTTTTTAATTGGTGGAGCGATGGCAATGGTGATCCGCGCTGAATTGTTTCAGCCTGGATTACAGTTAGTCGACCCGCACTTTTTTAACCAAATGACTACCGTACATGGTTTGATCATGGTGTTTGGTGCCGTTATGCCCGCATTTACTGGGCTTGCAAACTGGATGGTACCTATGATGATAGGCGCACCTGATATGGCTTTACCACGTATGAATAACTGGAGCTTTTGGATATTGCCGTTCGCATTTTTAATTCTATTGGCTTCGTTACTTATGCCTGGTGGTGGTCCTGCGTTTGGTTGGACTTTCTACGCACCACTATCAACAACTTACAGCAACGATAACACCGCACTGTTTGTATTTGCCGTACATATCATGGGTATCAGCTCAATTATGGGGGCGATTAACGTTATCGTGACTATCGTCAACTTAAGAGCGCCGGGTATGACGTGGATGAAGCTGCCGCTATTTGTTTGGACATGGTTAATCACTGCATTTTTGTTAATTGCTGTTATGCCTGTCCTAGCAGGTGCGGTCACAATGGTGTTGACCGATAAATACTTCGCAACCAGCTTTTTTGATGCAGCCGGTGGGGGCGACCCTGTGATGTTCCAGCATATTTTCTGGTTCTTTGGGCACCCCGAAGTGTACATCATGATTTTGCCGGCCTTTGGCATTATATCGACTATCGTACCGACTTTCTCGCGCAAAAAGCTATTTGGCTATGCCTCTATGGTGTATGCAACTTCATCGATTGCGCTACTAAGTTTTATCGTTTGGGCACACCATATGTTTACCACTGGGATGCCTGTGGCAGGCGAGTTGTTCTTCATGTACGCCACCATGCTTATCTCAGTGCCAACAGGCGTTAAAGTATTTAACTGGGTGGCCACCATGTGGCGCGGCTCAATTAGCTTCGAAATACCGATGATGTTTGCCATCGCCTTTATTGTGTTATTCACCTTAGGTGGTTTCTCTGGCTTGATGCTTGCGATTACACCGGCAGATTTTCAGTATCACGATACCTATTTTGTGGTGGCTCACTTCCATTATGTGCTTGTGACAGGGGCTGTGTTCTCAATTATGGCGGGGGCCTATTACTGGCTACCGAAATGGACCGGCAACATGTATAACGAAACGCTGGCGAAATGGCATTTTTGGTTATCGCTAATCAGTGTCAACGTGTTGTTCTTCCCTATGCACTTTGTTGGCCTTGCTGGTATGCCGCGTCGTATTCCTGATTATGCTCTGCAATTCGCTGACTTTAACGCCATTATCAGTATTGGTGGTTTTGCATTTGGCTTATCGCAACTGTTGTTTGTGTTGGTGGTATTTAAATGTGCCAGAGGTGGCGAAAAGGCGCCTGCCAAAGTGTGGGATGGAGCTGAAGGTTTAGAGTGGGAAGTCGATTCTCCAGCGCCTTATCACACCTTTGAAACACCGCCGGAGATTAAGTAATGAACCATGCACCTTTGCTAAAAAAACTGCTGATTACATGCTTGCTCATGTTCGCATTTGCTTTTGCAATGGTGCCGCTTTACGACGTGTTTTGCGACGTTACAGGGTTGAATGGCAAGCCATCATTAGACAAAGCGAGCGCGAGTGAATCAATAAACACACAGCGCCAAGTTGATGTCAGCTTTACCACTCACGCCCAAAGCGGCGCGCCATTTAAGGTGCAGTCTGAGCAATACAGCGTGGCGGTACAACCTGGTGCCATGCGTGAAGTTAAATTCTCAGCAAAGAACACCAGTAATGAAGACAAAGTCATGCAAGCAATTCCATCAGTATCACCGGGTAAAGCGGCAAAGTACTTACATAAAATCGCCTGTTTTTGCTTTGATCAGCAGCCAATGAAAGCCGGTGAAGAAATGGAATTTACCTTGTTGTTTTATGTTGATACTGAGTTACCCGACGATGTTGAGGAACTGACGTTGTCGTATACCGTGTTTGATATTAGCGGGCATGTTGTGGCTAAAAACGATTAAAAGCCGCCAAGCTAATTGCTAATTGGGAGCAAACAAAATGAATCAAAATTATGAAAAATACTATGTTCCAGCCGAGAGTCCTTGGCCAATAGTTGGTGCCATCGCGATGTTTTTAATTGCTGTTGGTGCTGGTTTAACTGTGATGCAAGTAAGTGGTGAGGGCAGTAGTGGCCAGTATGTCTTGTATCTAGGCATTGCCATATTAGTTTATATGGTTTTTAGCTGGTTTAGAAACGTTATTGAAGAGTCTCATAAAGGGCTTTACTCAGCACAAATGGACCGCTCATTCAGACAAGGTATGAGCTGGTTCATATTCTCTGAGGTTATGTTCTTTATGGCGTTTTTTGGCGCACTTTTTTACGCACGTATGATTTCGGTGCCTTGGCTCGGTGGCGCTGGTAATAACGCTATGACCAATGAAGTGCTCTGGCCAACCTTTGAAGCCGTATGGCCGCTATTAACTACGCCAGCGGGCGAGACCACACAGGCTATGGGCTGGCAAGGTCTACCTCTGATCAACACGCTTATTCTGCTTACCTCATCGGTCACAATTCACTTTGCTCATGTTGCTATTGAAAACAATAAGCGCGGCGCTCTAAAGGTATTTTTATCTTTAACCGTGCTATTAGGTGTGATTTTCCTTGGCTTACAAGTTTACGAGTATATGCATGCATACCAAGATTTAGGTTTGACCTTAGATGCGGGCGTTTATGGGAATACCTTTTTCTTGTTAACGGGTTTTCACGGTATGCACGTGACACTAGGCACCATTATTTTATTTGTGGTGCTACTTAGAATTTTTAAAGGCCACTTCACAAGTGAAAAGCATTTTGCCTTTCAAGCGGCTGCTTGGTATTGGCACTTTGTTGATGTGGTGTGGTTGTGTTTATTTGTATTTGTGTACGTGCTGTAGCTTTGTGAAGCGGCGACGGGTTGGTGTGAATAAAGCCCAATTTCATTGCGGCAATGATGAGCACCAGCACAATACCTGAAAACAGCACTCGACGACCTAAGTAATGCGACATGGGTTTCGAGTGCTCTTTTGCTGACATCATCACAAACAGCGCTCTAAATAGGTTGAACAGAATATAAAGTAATAACAAAACAATAATGATTTTAATCATATTAGGTATTCCAAATGCAGTTAATTTTATGGCGTAAACAAAAGCTTAGCTCAATTATCGCAATTTGCGTTGTGATACTTGCAGTGCTTATTTGTTTACGACTAAGCGTTTGGCAATACCAGCGAGGCGAGCAAAAACAGCAGCAACTAAGCCAGTTAGCCGTTTCGAAAGAGCAAGGCGTTTTGAGCTGGCAAGAACTGCAAAATTTACCTAGTGAGCTGAACAAAACGGGCTTGCAAGTCAAAGTCTCTGGCGAGGTAAATAAACAATATTACTGGCTGCTTGATAATCAAATTTATCAGGGGCAAGTGGGTTATGACTTACTGGTAGCGATGACAATTGCAGGTGAAACCGCGCCTTTAATCGTTAACTTTGGTTGGCTAAAAGCCCCAACAAACCGTAGCCAGTTGCCAACCGTTGTGTGGCCAGAATCAACAAGCTTTACGGCTACTTTGCAATTGAAACAAGGCAACTTACAAGGCTTCACACTTGCCGATGAGATTGGTGCAGAGCAAGGCTGGCCTAAGCGTATTCAAGGCATCGATTTAGCAATTTTTAGTGCTCAATTAGCAAAGCCCTTACAAGACTTTATTGGTTATCGCAATGAAGCAGATGGTATTGCAACCCCGCATTACCAGAGTGTCGTGATGGGGCCAGATAAACATTACGCCTATGCCGTGCAGTGGTTATTAATCGGCTTAGCGTGTGTAGTTATTGCTTATTTTGCGATGAGAAGGAGAGGTTATGAAAATAAACCCGCTTAGTTTATTCGTTTTATGCTGTTTTGTGCCGCTGGCACTTGCTTATGCAGCATTAAAGCTTGAGTGGTTACCGAGTGGTTCGAGTAATCATGGTGAGCTTTTAAGCGAAGAAGTTAAATTAGCTGACTGGCAACAAGGCGATCCCAAACAATGGACAATTGCGCTTAATTATCCAAAAGAGTGCAGTGAAGTTTGTGCAAACCAATTAGCCAGTCTAGATAACCTATATGTCGCTTTAGGTAAAAATCAGCAAAAAGTGGATGTGGCGGTACTGACAAATCAACAGCAGGTATCGGCAAATTGGCGTCAACTAGCAGTAAGTCCTGCGCTCAAAGCGGGAGACTTATATTTGGTTGATCACATGGGCTTAGTGGTTTTGCATTACCCCTACACGGCTGAGCCAGAACAAAACAGACTTATTCAAAAAGGCTTACTTAAAGACTTAAAGAAACTACTTAACTATGCGCGTTCAAGTTAAACCTCATTAAGGGGATAAAGATGTATAAAAATTATAAATATTTAGTCTTAATTACGGTTTTCTTCTCTATCTTAGTTGTTGGGCTTGGTGCTTATACACGGCTGAGTGATGCTGGACTTGGCTGCCCTGACTGGCCTGGGTGCTATGGATTTTTAACCGTGCCAAAACATGAAACCGCTCTGTTACATGTTGAACAAAACTACCCTGATATGATGTTTGAAGCAGCAAAAGCTTGGAAAGAAATGATCCATCGCTATTTTGCCGGTGCCCTTGGTCTATTAATTTTAGCTTTGTTTGTTTTTGCATTTTTAAAGCGCCAATATCCAAATACGCCGGTTAAATTGCCATTAGCACTATTATTGCTAGTGATCTTCCAAGCCGTATTGGGCATGTGGACTGTCACTATGAATCTACAGCCTTTGATTGTTATGGGGCATTTGCTCGGCGGCTTTAGCATTTTGTCGTTGCTGTTTTTATTGTATCTACGTTTAAAAACCGAACCTGTAGCTAGCAGTGATAGCGGCGCAAAGCCATATTACCGGTTAGCGCTGGTGGGCTTGGTGGTGCTAATACTGCAAATTGCATTGGGTGGCTGGCTTGCAGCTAATTACGCCGCTCCGCATTGTAATGGCTTACCGCTGTGTAGTTACGGACAACCGTTTTCTTTGAAGAGCGTTTTTCAATTGCCGCTCGAGCATAGTACCTATGAATATGGTGTGCTATCTCAGCAAGCGCGTATGTCTATTCACTTACTGCATCGTATTTGGGCGCTGGTTACTTGTGTGGTGTTAGCGCTGATCATGTGGCGCATATATTCACGCTGTTACTCTCGAAAAATTAAGCACTGCACAGTCACTGTATTAGTCGCTTTGTTGTGCCAAATCTGTTTAGGCCTAGCTGTTGTGCACTGGCACTTCCCATTAAGTGTTGCGCTTGCGCACAACCTAATGGCCGCATTGTTACTGCTTAGCATGGTAAGACTATGCTTCCACTTAAAAATAAGAACCTAGGAGGCTGTGATGGCATTATTACTAAGCTCAGAAAAATCATTATTTATTCAAAGCTCAGAGTTACTTAAAGATTACTTAGCTATCAGTAAGTTTAAAGTAGTTGCCATGCTTGTACTAACTGCTTGGGTTGGTTTGGCATTGGCTCCCGATGTTGGGCGAGGGATATTTGTGCAGCTTGCAAGTTTGCTAGGCATTGGCTTGCTGTCGGCTGCTGCTGCCGTGATCAATCATGTTGTTGATAGTGAAATCGATAGTAAAATGGCACGTACACGTCATCGTCCTGTGGCAAAAGGTAGGCTCAGTAAACAACATGCTTTGAGCTTTGCTGCGACTATAGGTGTACTAGGTTTTGTTATGCTTATGGTATGGGCGAATACTCTCACAGCCATTCTTACTTTGTTTGCACTTGTCGGCTATGCCTTTATTTACACCTCATTTTTAAAGCGTGCTACACCGCAAAATATTGTTATTGGTGGTTTGGCTGGTGCTATGCCACCCCTGTTAGGGTGGGTGTCTGAAACAGGCCATATGGCTGCGGCTCCTTGGCTATTAGTGATGATTATATTTACTTGGACCCCACCACATTTTTGGGCATTAGCGATTGCACGTAAAAGCGATTATGAGCGGGCAAAAATTCCTATGTTGCCTGTTACTCACGGTATCGAATTTTGTAAAACCTGTGTTATTGGCTACAGCATTTTGCTTGCTTTGGTATGTGTGTTGCCTTATTTAATTGGCATGTCAGGGCTAATTTACTTACTAGGAGCAAGCGCTTTAAACGCGATATTCATTTATAAAGCGTTAAAACTAAAAATTGCCCCAAAAGATGATACAGCAATGGACTTATTTCGTTTTTCAATCGTGCATTTAATGCTACTCTTTATCGCCTTATTCATTGATAAATGGTTAGTTTTATGACGCGAATCGTCGCTTTTTTATGTTTCAGTGCGGTATTGTTTGTAACCGGTTGTGGTAAAAACAACACCGCTCCTGAAGTCGAAGCACTGGTTTATGAGCAAGCAAAGCCGATTAGTCCGTTTTTATTAACCGATCAACATGGTGCGCCCGCTGATAACAGTCAGTTTATGGGGCATTGGAATTTGGTCTTTTTAGGCTACACCAGTTGCCCTGATATATGTCCAATGACATTGGCGAAACTAACGGCAGTACAAAAGCAGTTAAGCCAAGATTACAAAGTGCAGGTATGGTTTGTTGCCGTAGATCCAAAACGTGATATAACCGAAAAACGCAAAGCCTACATTGATTACTTTAATCCTGATTTTCTTGCAGTATCGGGCCCACACAAACAACTTTTTCCATTTGTCAGAGAGCTTGGCTTAATTTACGCAATTAATGATAGTGATGAGCAAGAATATGCCGTTGATCATAGCGCGTCAGTAGTGATGGTTGATGGCGATGGCTCGGTACGTGCGATTTTTAAGCCTGAATTTAAACAAGGCAGCGTGCCATTAATAAACGCCACAACTTTGACTGAAGAGTTCAAAAAAATAGCAGATTATTACGCAAAGTAAATTTTCTTGGTCAAGGGAGTCATTTTCAGCAAAAGAAAAGCTTCCTTTTTTGATATAAATGTCTAAGCTACTAAAAAATTTTACTATTTTTTGATTCAAATTATGGCATTTTTATTTAGTCAGTCTAAGCTTTTGTTATGAATTGTTTAAAGCAGGGAAGGTATAAGTAATGTTAAAGCTCCCTACAGAATTAGCTATTAGTCAGGTCGAAACACTCCATCAAGATTTGCTACAAGAGTTGTCAGCAAATGATGATATCTGTCTGGATATCAGTGAAGTGACCCGTGCTGACACAGCATCAATTCAGCTTTTATGTGCATTACAGAAGCATTTGCTTTCGGTGCAACACAAAATTATTTGGGTTGGCGAGAGTAAGCCGTTGCAACAGGCAATTAATAGTTTGGGCTTAAGCCATTATCTTGTGCTTGAGAATGCCAATTAAGAGGTTTTTATGAAAAGAATTTTAGCAGTAGACGATTCTGCATCTATGCGCCAAATGGTTGGTTTTACGCTTAAAAAAGCTGGCTTTGATGTGACAGAAGCGAAAGACGGCAGCGAAGCTTTAAATATCGCAAAACAACAAGGCTTTGATGCTGTTATTTCTGATGTGAATATGCCGGTAATGGATGGTATTACCCTTATTCGTGAGTTACGTAGCTTACCTAATTACAAGTTCACACCTTTACTGATGCTGACCACAGAGTCGGGTCTTGATAAAAAGTCTGAAGGTAAAGCTGCTGGTGCAACTGGTTGGATTGTTAAGCCATTTAATCCTGAGCAATTGTTAGCGGTATTGAAAAAAGTGATTCGCTAATAATAGGAGCGGGGCATGAGTATAGATCTAAGCCAATTTTTTGAAGTATTCTTCGAAGAAAGCTTTGAAGGACTCGACGCTATGGAGGCTGAGTTATTAAACTTAGTGCCTGGCGAAGAAGACTTAGAGACGATAAACACAATTTTTCGCGCTGCGCATTCAATAAAAGGAGGCAGCGGTACCTTTGGTTTTAGTGCTGTTGCAGACTTTACTCATGTTCTTGAAACTCTGTTAGATCAAATTCGTGAAGGTTCGCGGGATCTTACTGCTGAGCATGTAAATTTACTTTTAAAATCAGTTGACTGTTTACGGGCTTTACTCAGAACTCTACAAGCTGAGCAGCAGCCAGACTTAACTGAAGCTGATGAATTGCGTATTAAGTTTGAAGAAATTCTTGGTATGCGTGCTGCAAGTAAAGAGACTGAGCAAGCGCAAGAAGTTGTTAGCGAAAGCAGCTTTAATACCTATCAAATCGATTTCAAACCACATCATCATTTATTTAAAACCGGTAATGAACCACTGTATATGATCAGTGAGTTGGCTGAGCTAGGTGAGCTTGAAACTCAATCCTTTCAAGATGATGTGCCTGATATTACTAACCTTGCCCCTGAAGACTGTTTCTTATCGTGGCGCTTTTTCTTAACCACAGACAAAGAGCAAAGCTGCATCGAAGAAATTTTCGAATGGGTTGAAGATGACGCTGATATCACCATCACGCTATGCGGTGGTTTGTTTGGTGATGAAGAGATTACAGTAGCTGAAACTGTTGCTGAAGAAACTGCGCCAGCACAAGAGGCTGAGCCTGCAGAAGTTAAACCAGCTACTGATTCTAAAAAGCCAGCGCCAGTTAAAGCAACCACAGCCAATGCAGAATCAACCTCAATCAGGGTTGGTATCGACAAAGTTGATTCACTGATCAACATGGTGGGTGAGTTAGTTATTACCCAAGCCATGTTAAGTCAATTGGGTGAACAAGAAATCACAGAAACAACGATAGCCTCATTACAAGAAGGCTTGGCACAACTGGCACATAATACTCGTGATTTACAAGAAAATGTCATGCGTATTCGCATGTTGCCAATAAGTTTTGTATTTAGTCGCTTTCCTCGCTTAGTGCGAGATATCTCGCAAAAGCTTGATAAACAAGTCGAGCTTAAATTACTGGGTGAACAAACAGAGCTAGATAAAACTGTAATGGAGAAGCTGTCTGATCCTATGGTGCATCTAGTAAGAAACTCCCTAGATCATGGCTTAGAAACCGTTGATAAGCGTGTCGCCGCGGGCAAAGACCCTGTTGGCACAGTAACGCTCAATGCGTTTCATCAAGGCGGTAATATCGTTATCGAAATTATGGATGATGGCCAAGGTCTTAACACCAGTAAAATTCGCGAGAAGGCGATTAAAAACGGCTTAATTTCAGAAACCGATGAGTTGTCTGATAACGAAATCAACGAGCTTATTTTCTTACCTGGGTTTTCTACAGCCGATCAAGTCAGCGACTTATCGGGTCGTGGTGTTGGTATGGATGTAGTTAGGCGAAATATCGAAGCACTTAGCGGCTCTGTTGAAGTGGCTTCTGCACCAGGTGTGGGCTCAACATTTACAATTCGCTTACCGCTAACGCTGGCTATTTTAGATGGGCAGTTAGTCCGGATTGCTGAACATACTTATATTATTCCGCTGATTTCGATAATAGAGTCATTACAAATCGATATAAGTAAAGTGAGTCGGGTAGGTAAAGATTTGGATGTGCTGCGGCTACGTGATGAATATATTCCAATCTTAAGGCTTTATAATATTTTCAATCACCAAGGGGCGATAGAAACGCTTGATAAAACCCTGTTGGTTGTGGTTGAGAGTGACAACCAAAAAGTAGGTTTATTGGTTGATGACTTATTGTCACAACAGCAAGTGGTAATCAAAAGCTTAGAGGCCAATTATCAAAAAGTTGATGGTGTCTCAGGGGCGACAATTTTGGGGGATGGTCGTGTTTCTTTGATTGTTGATATCAGTGGTTTGATTAAATTATCTGGGCTTAGAAAGCCTGGGAGCCAAGAATTGATTATTGAATCAAAAGCGAATTTGGAGGCGTCATGATTGCACAGCACGACGACCTGCATAACAAGCTAAACCTTGAACAAGATCAAGATGTAAAACAGTTTTTAACCTTCTTCATGGCTGAAGAAGAGTATGGTGTTGATATTTTAACGGTGCAAGAAATTCGCAGTTGGGAAGAAATTACGGTGATCCCTAATTCACCTGATTTCGTCAAAGGGGTTATCAATCTGCGTGGCACCATAGTGCCAATTATTGATTTAAGGCTTCGCTTTGGTATTTCAGCCATCGAATACGGGCCGTTAACCGTTGTAATTGTTCTAAAAGTACAGCTTGAAAATACATGTAAAATTATGGGCATCGCCGTTGATGCCGTCTCGGATGTCTATAGCATTGCTGAGCATGAAGCGAAGGCAGTGCCACATTTGTCTGACTCAGACAACGCGCAATTTGTTGCGGGCTTAGTCAATGTGGGTGAGAAAATGGTCGCATTACTTGACCTACAAAAAACAATGGACATTTAACTGGGTAGATTAACAAGAAGGTGAAGGGTATGGGATGGTTTAGCAGTCCTAAAAATGTTGAGTCGGAAAATGATTTAGTTATTGCGGCACTTAAAAAGTCGCAAGCGATGATTGAGTTTCAACCGTCGGGGCAGATCATAACTGCCAATGCTAATTTCTTAAACACCATGGGTTACCGACTCGAAGAAATCCAAGGGCAACACCACTCTATGTTTGTTGCTGAACAAGAGTCGCAAAGCCCAGAGTACCAACAGTTTTGGCAGCGATTACGCAGCGGTGAGTTCTTCACTGATGAATTTAAGCGTGTCGGTAAAAATGGCAAACAAGTTTGGATCCAAGGTACCTATAACCCAATTATTGATAGTAATGGTAATGTCACTAAAGTTATCAAATTTGCGACTGACATCACACCACAAAAAGAGCTTGAACGTCAGTCAAAACGTGATGCCGATTTATCAAATGCGCTGCGTGTTTGCCAAGCTAATGTGATGATTGCCGATAACGATTTAAAAATTATCTTTGTTAATGAGCAAGTAAAGCAAATGCTGCAAGCTCGCGAATCAACGTTACAAACTGTGCTGCCGAGCTTTTCAGTTGCTAACCTAATTGGAACCTGCGTTGATGATTTTCATAAACAACCGTCACACCAACGTGAGCTGCTAAAAACCTTATCTGAACCATACAAAACCACATTGCGTTTGGCGGGGCTTATTTTTAGCTTGATTGCGACTCCTTGGGTAAGCGCTTCGGGTAAGCGTTTAGGTACTATTGTTGAGTGGCAAGATATTACTGATAGTGTAAATAAAGCGGATGCTGAAAAGCGTGCAGCAGAAGAAAACTTGCGAGTACGCCGAGCACTTGATCGCGTGGCAACCAATACCATGATTGCAGATTCTGGTAACAACATTATTTACATGAACGAAGCCGTTCTGAACATGATGAAGGTTGCTGAAAGTGATTTACGTAAAGATTTACCTAACTTCAACAGTAATAATTTAATTGGTCAAAATATTGATGTATTCCATAAGAATCCAGCGCATCAACGTAATATGCTTGCTAAGTTAAGTGACACTTACAGCACTGAAATTCAAGTCGGCGGTCGTACTTTTGGTTTAGTCGCAAACCCTATTTTCACCCCAGACAATGAGCGTATTGGAACGGTTGTTGAGTGGGAAGATAGAACAGCTGAAGTCGCAATTGAAAAGGAAATTGCCGGCCTTGTTGCTGCAGCGGGTAAAGGTGATTTGCAAGCGCGTGTTGAAGAAGCGGGTAAACAAGGTTTCTTCTTACGTCTAGCACAGGGATTAAATAGCCTAGTTAGCATTGTTGATGATGCAGTAAAAGACACTGGCAATATGCTTGATGCTATGGCGAACGGTGACTTATCAAAACGTATTGAGCAAGACTACCAAGGTTCATTCGATAAGTTAAAACGTGATGCAAATGCCACAGCTGATAAGCTTACTGAAGTGATTAATCGCATTAATACCTCAGCAACCTTGGTTGCTAGTGGTGCAGAAGAAATCTCGCAAGGTAATGCTGATTTAAGTCAACGTACTGAAGAGCAGGCTTCATCACTTGAAGAAACAGCGTCAAGCATGGAAGAGATGACCAGTACAGTTCGTCAAAATGCTGATAATGCTAAAGAAGTAAATGAACTAGCTGAAGAAACACGTACTAAAGCACAAAAAGGTGGCGAAGTTGTAAATCGCGCTGTAATCAGTATGTCAGCAATTAATGAATCAAGTAAGAAGATTGCAGACATCATCAGTGTCATTGATGAAATTGCTTTCCAAACAAATCTACTTGCGCTGAATGCAGCTGTCGAAGCAGCACGAGCAGGTGAACAAGGCCGAGGTTTCGCGGTTGTTGCTGGTGAGGTTCGTAACTTAGCGCAACGTTCAGCTGCTGCTGCAAAAGAAATCAAAGAATTGATCCGAGACAGTGTTGGAAAAGTTGAGGATGGTACATTACTGGTTAATGAATCGGGTTCAACATTACAAGAAATTGTTACGGCGGTGCAAAGAGTTACAGCAATGATTTCTGATATTGCTCAAGCTTCTGAAGAGCAAAGCTCTGGTATTGAACAAGTTAATAAAGCCATTGCTCAAATGGATGAAATGACTCAGCAAAATGCTGCTTTAGTCGAAGAAGCCTCTGCCGCAGGTGAATCAATGGCTGAGCAAGCGAATGATATGAGCCGCTTATTAAACTTCTTCTCGTTATCAAATAACGAGATGGATATTACAAGCCGCGCAAGTTCAGCCCCTGCTCCTAAAACGCCAAGCTCACCTGTGCGTTCAGCGCCAAAAGGCAATAACTTTGTTGACCCTAGTGATGAGTGGGAAGAGTTTTAAAACTCTTCCCAACTAAATTCTAACTAGTTAATTGCATCTAATGTTACAGCTGCAGGGTCAGGCTCATGAAAGAGTTTTTATTAACGGATAGTGATTTTAAAGCTATTTCGTCACAAGTGTACGATGCTTGCGGCATTGTCTTAGCAGAACACAAACGCGAGATGGTTTACTCGCGTTTAGCAAGACGTATTCGCCAACATAAGCTTAAGAACTTTAAAGAATATTTAGATTTTCTTGAGGAGAATAAAGAGCAAGAGTTTAGTGAGTTTATTAATGCCATAACTACTAATCTGACTTCTTTCTTTCGTGAGCCACATCACTTTAGTTATCTAAAAAATACCATAGTCCCCAAACTGCTGATTAGTAATGCTAAACAAAAGCGTGTAAGGGTGTGGTCTGCTGGTTGCTCGACCGGCGAAGAGCCTTATACCATTGCTATGACTTTAAGCAGCCTATTTCCATCTGATTGGGATGTGAAAATCCTAGCTACTGACTTAGACTCAAATGTGCTCGCTAAAGCACAGGCTGGCACCTATACCGCTGCCAATGTGAATGGTTTAGACAAAAGCCAACTTAAGCGCTGGTTTCTAAAAAGCCATGACGGTCAGTTATATAAAGTAAAACCCGAACTACAAAAAAATATTTTCTTTAAACGTCTAAACTTATTACAAAGCTGGCCTATGAAAGGGCCGTTTGATGTTATTTTTTGTCGCAATGTAGTTATCTACTTCGATAAGCCGACGAAAGATACTCTATTTAAACGTTATTACGATTTGTTGACCGATTCAGGTCATTTATTCTTGGGGCATTCCGAAACACTGGGTAAGGACCACAAAGAGTTTAAGAATTTAGGCCAAACTATCTATCAAAAAGGTGGTCTATGAGTAGTCATTTTAAACCTGTATTGTCTGGTTTTGAGCACGTTAAACGGTTTTGGGATGGCAAGCGCCATAAAGTGGTTGCTAAAGTATTACCAGGCGAATTTTATGTGTCTAAGTCTGATGAGTTGATCACAACTGTGTTAGGTTCGTGTATTGCTGCATGCATTTACGATGAAGGCTTAGGTATTGGTGGTATGAATCATTTTATGCTGCCGGCGGAAAAAGGCGTTGATCCGAGCAACGCACATAGCCTTAATTGCCGTTATGGTAACTGGGCAATGGAATACTTGATAAATGAAATCCTAAAAAATGGCGGTTCTAGACGCAACCTCAAAGTAAAGCTGTTTGGCGGCGGGAAAATAATCCGCTCAATGACAGATATTGGTGTTGGCAACATTCGTTTTGCAAATGCCTATGTACTTGAGGAAGGTTTAGATTTAGTATCCCATGATGTTGGCGGGCCTTGGCCACGTAAGGTGATGTTTGATCCACAAACAGGCAAGGCGCAGGTTAAGAAAATGCGTGAATTGCATTCTGATAAGCTTGAAAAACGTGAAATTAAATACTTACACGATATTGAGCATCAAGATGCAGAAACGGATATTGAATTATTTTAGGAGAGCAAATGATCAAAGTACTCATAGTTGATGATTCTGCTTTGATCCGTGGTTTACTCAAGGAAGTGCTCGAGCAAGCGCAAGACATTCAGGTCGTTGGCGCGGCAGAAGACCCTTATCAAGCCCGAGATTTAATTAAGCGCCTTAATCCCGATGTCTTAACGCTTGATATCGAAATGCCGAAAATGGATGGGTTAAGTTTTTTAAAAAACTTGATGCGCCTTCGTCCTATGCCAGTTGTGATGATTTCTACACTGACTCAAAAAGGCTCACCAATCACACTGGAAGCCCTCGAAATTGGTGCCGTTGACTTTATTGCTAAGCCAACTATCAATGTCACTGAAAATCTGCAGCGTTATGCCCATTTATTACATCAAAAAGTACGTACTGCAGCTGGCGCTAGAGTGCGAGCTTTTAAAGAAACAAAAGTTGAAGACGACAGCTCTTTAACTGCATTGCAATTTAAGGCAAATAGCGTGCTTGCAATTGGTGCTTCAACAGGTGGTACAGAAGCAATTAAAGAAGTGCTTGTGCGCATGCCAGAAAGCTGCCCGCCGATTGTTATTACACAGCATATCCCTCCAGTATTTAGTACTTCGTTTGCGATGCGCATGGATAGAACGTGCAAAATCAACGTTAAAGAAGCTGAACATGGCGATAAGCTACAACCAGGCTGGGCGTATATTGCACCGGGCGATCAGCATTTGAGTGTAGTAAAAAAAGCAGGCGGTTTGTTTTGTCAGCTTGATTCAAGTGAGCTGGTTAATCGCCATCGTCCAGCGGTTGATGTGCTATTTAACTCCTTAGTCATGGCTTGCCCTAAAGCGACGGTAGCTGCGTTATTGACCGGTATGGGCAGCGATGGCGCCAAAGGCATGCTTGCATTAAATCAAGCTGGGGCTTACACCATAGCACAGGATGAATTGTCGTCAGTGGTATGGGGCATGCCTAAAGCCGCAGTAGAGCTTAATGCGGCTAATGAAGTGGTTCGCCTTGATAAGGTTGCAGCGCAAATGCTAAAACAAGCTGCTAAGGTACAATAACCCAAGGTTGAGAGAACCAGTAGTAACTGCCTTTTTTCGCGATAGAAGGGGCAGTGCAGTTAAAGCGAGAGCGGCCTTTTTTCAGTTTTTCAGGTGAGGTGATCTTCACCGTATCTTTACTAAGCCAAGTTAAGTCTGCTTGACCAATACCAGAGACATAACAAGCAAACTGACTTTTATGAAAGTCCTGCATATCAAATTGAATGCTTATACTTGGTGGGTTTTCGTTTGTAACGCTATCTGAATAGCTGAGCTGTTTGATTGTGAATGCTTGAGAGTCGAGTTTAGTGGCAAGCGTATCAAGCTTTGAATAAAAGCCCGATGCCGGAAAGCGTGGTAATCGGGTAAAGTCAGAATGGATACCTACAGCACCCGAATGCTGACCTATACCAACAAAGCCTAGCGATTTTACTAGTTGTTGCAATGAATTATTAAACTCACCATAAGGGTAAGCAAGGTATTTAAAATCATGGCCAATTTCTTCTTTAATGCGCTGCTGGGCAGATAAAATATCTTTTTTAGTACGTGCAAGCCATGATTCTTCACTCTCGCCAGACTGTTTGCGATGCAAGTAATTATGAACTTGTGTATGGTTGCTGATTAAGGCGCCTTTATTAGATAGCTCCTTTAACTGCTGCCATGTCATTACATAGCTTTTACCTTCATCAATTAGCTCGGGATTTACGAAAATTGTGTACGGATAGCCAAACTTCTCCAAGATAGGCGCTGCTTCTTCATAGTTATTTTTGTAGCCATCGTCGAAGGTAATCGCGACAGTTTTATCAGTTAGCGGTTGGCCTGCTTGTAACGAGGTGATGAGTTCATCTAGTGGAATAACGTTGAAGTTATTATCTTTTAAATATTGCATGTGTTCAGTGAATGTTTCGCTGCTGACACTGGTTACCGCAGGAAGGCTTTCACTGACGTGGTGATACTGTAGAATGACTGCGCCATGGGCACGCAAAGATAAACCTAACAGGACTGCAAATACTAAATGAAACATTTTCTTAAACGTCATAAGGCACACCATAAAAGTTTACTGTTATTAGCCGGTCCGATGATTTTATCAAATATTACCGTGCCAATGTTAGGTTTAGTTGATACTGCTGTAATCGGCCACTTAGGAAGCGCTCACTATTTAGCTGGTATAGCGCTCGGTTCAGCAGTTATCTCGTTATTGTTTTGGCTAGCAGGCTTTTTGCGCATGAGCACCACAGGATTAGTTGCACAGGCTTATGGTAAAAGCGATCACACCTTACTCGCTGAGCTATTAAAGCGCAGCTTGTTACTAGCAACAGCGGTTGCGCTGTTATTAATAGCGCTGAGTATACCTATACAATCCTTAATGGCATATTTATCAAATGCTAATGAAGCTGTTTTAGAACAAGCAAATAGCTATTTTTCGATTCGTATTTTTAGTGCACCAGCTGCTTTGTGTAATTTGGTTTTACTTGGTTGGATGTTAGGTGTTCATTATGGTCGAGGACCGTTTTATTTATTACTTATCACCAATATAACCAATATTGTGCTCGATATTTATTTTGTGGTGTTTCTTGATTGGGGTGTAGCTGGAGCTGCGTGGGCATCTTTAATCGCTGATTATATCGCCCTTGCTTTTGCACTTATGTTAGTTGCACAGCTTGCTAAAAAGCAGGGGGTTAATCTTGCTGTGAAAGCGTGGTTAAGTGTTGCTAAGTTACTTGATTTAGTGAGCTTAAATCGCGATATTTTTATTCGCTCACTAGCACTCCAGCTATGTTTTAGCTTTATGACTTTTTATGGCGCACGTATCGGCGAAACAACCTTAGCGGCTAATGCCGTATTGCTAAACTTTTTAATGTTGGTGAGCTTTGCGCTTGATGGTATTGCTTATGCCAGTGAGGCAAAGGTCGGTAAAGCGAAAGGTGAGTACAGTACTAAGCAGATTAAGTTATGGGTTAATTTGAGCTTGTTTTGGGGCGGGTTATTTGCACTGTTTTATAGCCTTATATTTTTATTATTTGGTGAGGCAATTATTCGCTTACTTACCGATGTGCCCGAAGTTATCAGTCTTGCAACGGTTTATCTACCTTGGGTGATTATATTGCCTATCGCGGCGATGGGCTGCTTCTTATTTGATGGCGTATTTGTCGGTTTAACCCGTGCTAAAGACATGCGTAATACTATGCTATTTAGTGCTCTAGTGGGCTTTTTTGGACTGTTTTGGGTAGTGAGCAGCTGGCAAAATCATGGTTTATGGTTTGCGATGACCAGCTTTATGCTAATGCGTGGGTTAACGCTGTGGTTTCGCTATCGTAAAATTGTCAACAATCAGCAATTATTAGATTAAATTACTTCCACAAATCAGGGTCGTGATTTTTGGGAGACGAGCGCTCTAAAACTTGCGCAAAACGGTTGGCAAAAATACCTAAGTAGCCCCAACCAGCAAAGAATAAAGCCACTGCTAGTATGACTAGGCCAATTAATTGAAATAGTGCGGGCCCATAGTAACCTATGGCAATAAAAATCACGGCTAGCACAAACAGTGCTAGGCCGCGAAGAAAGCGTTTTAAGCTTAACTTGGGGTCGCTACCTAAGCGAAATACCCATTTTTTAAGCATGCTTTATATACCGGTTAGTAGTAAGAGTGCTCACCAGATTGGTGATCAGTAATGTCTCTTACACCGTTGATTTCGTCAAACTTGGCGATCATTTCTTTCTCGATGCCTTCTTTTAGTGTGACATCAATCATTGAACAACCGTTACAGCCACCACCAAATTGCAGTACCGCGATACCGTCAGCAGTAATTTCTACTAGGCTAACTTGGCCGCCGTGGTTAGCGAGCTGTGGATTCACTTCAGTTTCAAGCATATGTTGAACACGTTCTTGCAGTGATGCATCGTCGCTAAGTTTACGTGCTTTTGCATTTGGTGCTTTAAGCGTTAACTGGGTACCCATTTTGTCAGTTACAAAATCGATTTCAGCTTCTTCTAAGAAAGGGGCGCTTTCTGCATCAACAACGGCATCAAAACCATTGAATGGTAGACGAATATCAGTCGCTTCAACGGCGTCTTCTGGGCAGTAAGAAACACCACACTCAGCCTGCGAAGTACCTGGGTTTACTACAAACACGCGAATGTTTGTTTGTTCAGCTTGGTCTGCTAAAAGTTTAGCAAAATGAGATTGTGCAGATTCAGAAATAGAGATCATAAAATGGACTATACTTGACTAAATTACTCGGATACTGTGTATCATACTCCGCTCATCGTGTTGTCGCCAGTGTTGAGCGTAAAAAGTTGCATCTATTTTATCGAATGGTAGCGTTAAAACATCAAATAATTACGGGTGCTATCTATGCGTTTCATAATAACAATATTAACCATGCTAGTGAGCGTCAGCGCATTAGCAAAACCTCTTTCTTATTACTTTGAACAAGATGTGAAATTTGACCCAAGTATTCCGACTCCTGAGCAGGTGTTAGGCTACGAAGTGGGTGAGTGGCATGTACGTCACGATCAACTTGTGCAATACATGCAAATTCTTGCTGAAAAAAGTGACCGAATGAATTTTAAAGTAATCGGTCGCACTCATGAACAGCGTCCACTGGTGATGCTCACGGTTACAGCGTCAGACAAACTTGGCCAAGTTGAGCAAATCCGCAAGGCGCATTTGGCTCGCCTAAATGGTGAAGCGAGTGACTCAAGCAAACAGCCTGCGGTTGTTTGGATGGGTTACAGTGTTCACGGTAATGAATCATCAGGCAGCAACGCATCGCTTCTCGTTGCGTATTACCTTGCAGCCGCACAGGGCCCAGAAATCGATGCCTTACTTAACAACACGGTTATTTTACTCGACCCATCATTAAACCCAGATGGCTTAGCACGTTTTGCTAATTGGGCAAACAGCAACCGTGGCATGAAATTGTCATCAGATCCACAAACTCGCGAGCATATTGAAAGTTGGCCAAGTAGCCGTACTAACCATTACTTGTTTGATTTAAACCGTGACTGGTTGTTACTGCAGCACCCTGAATCACGTGCACGTATTGCACAGTTTCACCAATGGAAGCCGAATATCCTAACTGACTTCCATGAGATGGGGCCAAACAGCACTTACTTTTTCCAACCAGGGATCCCAACTCGTAAGCACCCAATTACGCCAGAAAAAAATGTCACGCTGACTAAAGCCATTGCAAACTATCATGCAAAGACACTTGATGAGCACAATGCACTTTACTTCACTGAAGAAAGCTTTGATGACTTTTACTATGGTAAAGGCTCAACTTACCCAGACGTAAATGGCGGTGTAGGCATCTTATTTGAACAAGCGAGCTCGCGTGGTCACTTACAAGAAACTATCAACGGTCCGTTAAGCTTCCCGTTTACGATTAAAAATCAGTTATTAACTAGCTTATCGACGTTCCAAGCGGCGATTGATAACCGTACAGACTTACTTGATTATCAAGCAAAATTTTACAACAAAGCAGTTGATCTTGCTGGTGATGAAGACTTTAAAGGGTATGTGGTTAAAGGCGGCGCTGATCAAAGCCGCATGCAATACTTCCTTGATTTACTTAGACAACACCAAATCAATGCGTACATGTTAGAAGAGCCGTTAAAAGTAAACGGGCAAAGCTTTTCTGAGCAGAGCTATTATGTGCCATTAGCACAGCCACAATTTCGTTTAATTAAAGCGATTTTCAGTGAGCAACAGCGTTTTGTTGATAATACCTTTTATGATGTATCTGGTTGGACACTTGCTCATGCCTTTAATTTAGAATTTGCAAAGGTAAGCAGCAACTGGGGCTTAAATGTGGCAAAAATGCCTTGGCAGCAAAGTGTTAAGTCAAGCTTTGCAGCATTACCGCAAAGCTATGCTTACGCATTTAAATGGGATGATTACCTAGCGCCAAAAATGCTTAATAGCTTACTTGAACAAGGTGTGAAAGCACGCGTGGCATTAAGCCCACTTACAGCAAAAACACCATCAGGTGAAATAGCGTTTGAACCAGGTAGTATTCTTGTTCCTGCTGGTCTGCAAACTGATAGCAACTGGGTTAGCTATTTAAACCAAGCACAGAATGAGTTTGGTATTGAAATTACGCCAATTAGCTCGGGCCTAACGGTTAAAGGTGCTGATTTAGGTTCTCGTGCAATGGCGGTTGTGAAAGCACCTAAAGTATTGCTAGTGGGTGGTCAAGGAACTAGCCAGTATGAGCTTGGTGAAGTGTGGTATTACTTAGATCGTTTTGTTGGTACCGCGCCAAGCATTATCGAAATGGAGCGCTTAGGTAGGGTAGACCTTGAAAACTACAGCCATATTATTTTAGCGCACGGAAATTTCAATCGTCTTGACGATGCGACTAAAGTGGCTATTAAGTCGTGGGTTCGTAAAGGCGGTGTTATTTGGGGTCACAAAGGTGGTGCCAAGTTCTTAGCTGATCAGCAGCTACTAAAAGCTAATTACTTATCTCGTCGTGATGTAGCGAGTGCCTTTGATACAACAGGGCTTACTTATGCTGATAAAGATGACTTAGCAGGTCGTCAGCGTATTGCTGGTGCAATTTTTAATACCTCAGTGGATTTATCTCACCCACTTACGTATTCGCTGAACCGTAATACATTACCTGTATTTAAGAATAGCACTTGGCTACTTGAGAAGTCAGATGCCCCATTTGTTAATGTGCTTACTTACACAGATAAGCCGCTTTTAGCTGGCTTTACTGATGACGTAAACGTAGAGCAAGTAGCGGGTGCTGCAGGTCTCATTGCGCATTCATACGGCAAAGGCAGTGTAATAGGTATGACAGATAACCCTGTGTTCCGTGGTTACTGGTACGGCACGAGCCGATTACTAAGCAATGCTTTATTTTTTGGTAATGCCTTTCATGCCTCAGGTGATAAGTAATCACAATTAATCATAATGCAGGTTGCCTAACCCTGTTAGGCACGTGAGCATAGCCCATACTTGCTTTGCTCCTGCATTTTTTATGGCTTCTGTCGCAGCATTTATGGTTGCGCCAGAAGTCATCACATCATCAATAATTGCCACGGTTTTTCCAGTTAAATCTTGCTGACAAACAAACGCATTTTGTAGGTTTTTAACTCTCTTCGCTTTACTTAACTGTGATTGCGCTTTGGTTGCTTTTTGCTTGTAAAGAGCTGGGCTAACAGTCCATTGCTGGTTTTTTAAAACAGGCAGCCAAGTTTGGCTTACCTGATTAAAGCCGCGAGCTAAAAAGCGCTGATTATGCAGAGGTAGCACAATAAAAAGATCGGGCCAATTTGTATTTACTTGATGAGCTAATTGCAGCTGCCTCTGTATTACTTGTTGTAGCGCCACACGAAAATACTGCTGGTCATTAAATTTCAATTGCTTGAGCCAAAGTTTAAAAGGTGCTTGATACCAAGCACAGGCAATTAAATGATCAAAATTACTATCAGGAAATGCATCACATATATCTGGTCGGTGTAACAGATTTGGATGGCGTGTAAGGTCAAATAAATTAAGGTCATCTAAGCAATACTGACACAAAGCTTGATCAGCCTGTATGTGATTCTGGCAGCTAATGCAAAAGTTGGGGAAGAGTGCGTCTAGCCCTAGTTTTAAGGCATGAGGTAAGTGAGACATTGCATTCATTCCTTTAAACGCTATTATGAGCGCTAAGTGTGGTTGGGAAATACAAATTATGCAAAATGAGATGGTGCTATTACATGGCTGGGGAATGAACCAAGGGGTTTGGCAAGTGATCAAACCTGAGCTTGAGTTTTTTCATGATGGTGAAGTCCGTTGTCTCGATTTACCTGGCTTTGGTAACGCACAGTCTATTCCCACACCTTACACTTTGCACGCTGCAGCTGAGCAACTAAGTACACAGCTAAGTGAAAAGTCAACTCTTGTTGGCTGGTCGTTGGGCGGGCTTTTTGCTTTGTATATTGCAGCACATTGGCCTGACAAAGTAGCAAAGGTTGTGTTGGTTGCCTCAACGCCTTTTTTTGCGCAAACCGACGAATGGCCAGGTATTAAACCTGACGTATTGAACGCATTTAAAGATCAGCTAGTTAGTCACAGAGAAAAAACGATAGAACGGTTTTTGGCGATACAAGCGATGGGCAGTGAATCAGCACGGGATGATATTAAGCAATTAAAAGCACTTTTAAACCAATACCCAGCGCCTCAAGAGCAAGCTTTAAGTGCGGGCTTAGACATTTTACAGCAGGATGATTTACGGGAACTATTCGCTAACCTTAGCGTACCTGTGCGTGGTATTTTCGGTCGCTTAGATTCATTAGTTCCTTATCGCGCGATTGAAAAAATGCATGCCTTACAACCTCAGTTTGAATATGAAGTTTTAGATAAGGCCTCACACGCGCCTTTTATTTCTCATAAAGCGTCATTTATATCAGCACTGAAATCAATGTGTTAAGCAAAACTCGCTGAGAGGCCAGAAAAATAGCGGGATTTAGCTTTATTTTGCTCGTTTTATGAGCGATACTTAACGGATAGATCTCACTGTTGGAGGGTGTTATGCCAATCAGTTCTGTTTTTAATAATGCGGTAGAAGGTTATAACCGTGCAAGCCAAGGTATCGAAAAGGCGAGCGCTGAGATTAGCCGTGCCTCAATTGATCAGCAAGATGATGCCCAATTAGCTCAACAACGCCAATTACAAGCGGCAACTCCAAATGAAGCTGTAACTCCGCCAGTTTCACAACCTGCCCCAATCGATGAGTCGCTTGTTAACTTAAAAGTTGAAGAGTTTAATGCAAAAGCCAATATCAACACGATTCAAACTGCTGATGAAGTGCTGGGTACATTAATAGATATTAAAGTTTAGTACTTATGAATATCGTCACTCCGTTTCCTTCGATTAATATCAACACAGCGAATGTGCACACTGAAAGTGCTCGCCGTGATAATCAGTTACGTGAAGTGATCCCACCTCCTGCTGCTACCAAGCCGAGTAACGCAGAAAACAAAACCCTGAATGATGGCGACAAAACCAAGCAGCCTGGTTCTGAAGCTGGTACTTATGATGCTAAAGGTCGTCTAGCTGAAGATAAGGTGATTGAAGAACGCCAGCAAGGTAGCGAACAAGGCGAGCCTGAACAATCAGAGCAAGAACAGCAAGAAGCTAAACAAGAGCAGCAAAAAGAGCAAAAGATTGCTGAGCAAGAGCAACAAGACGCTGAGCAAATTAAAGAGCTAAAAGCCCGAGATACCGAAGTGCGTATTCATGAACAAGCGCATGCGACGGTTGGAGGGCAATATGCAGGCTCGCCAAGCTATGAGTATCAACGCGGCCCTGATGGTACAAACTATGCCGTGGGCGGCGAGGTGCAAATTGACGTTGCTGAAATCAAAGGCGACCCAAAAGCTACAATCGAAAAAATGCAGACGGTGCGTGCAGCTGCGCTTGCACCACAAGAGCCTTCAAGTGCTGATCGCTCAATTGCTGCCGATGCCACACAAAAGCTTATGGCAGCGCAAGCTGAGCTTGCCAGTCAATCAGCTGATGTCGATGCTGACTCAGGCAAATCGACTTTCAAAATAAACAGTGAGTATGCCGAAGATAGCGCTACTCAAACCAGCGAAACTAAAACAGCCAAGCGTGATGTAGAAGTAGACGAGCGTGCCTCACGTATTGCTAATTATTATCAAGCAGCAACTTCTCCAGCTAATCAAAATCAGTTCTCTGCCTTTATTTAAGCTCCTATTATTGCACATTATTAATTAATCATTTTGGTGGATTAAACCTGTCGTAAGCGAGGGTTTTATTGCCTAAAAATAGCTCAATTAATTAAGTTTTTAATCGAATTTTTATAACAGTTTCTTACATTTAGCCTACTAAAATTAATATTGTTTCTATTGCGGGTCCTTACTCGCTTTGGTAGATTGTCCACGATTTATAATTAGGATGATTAAACAATGAAATACACTCTTCTTGCTTGCGCATTATCACTTGCTTCTACCGCTGTCATGGCAGAAAACACCTCGCCTCTAAGCTATGACTTTGTTGAAGCAGGATATAAAAAGACAGAAATTGATGGCTTAGATGAGCGATCTCTTAAAGGCTATGGCTTTAATTTCAGTAAGCAGTTTGCTGAAAATTGGTATGTTACAGGTCATTATTCAATTTTAAATGATGATGTGACTGCAACGAATGAATTCAATGGCTCAGGTGTTTACGATAGCAATAATAATTATTTAGGTGATACTGTCATAGCTTATACTTTCGATTATGATGTTGATATGACGCGTTACGAAATAGGTTTAGGTTATATTTATTCGCTATCCGATCGCACTAAAGTTGATTTTTCAGCAAAGATTGGCCAGTTAAAGAGAGAAATTGACCTTAATGTTAAAGAAGTTGTCTCATACCAAGATCAAGTTTTTAATAGCTTTTCAGAGAACCACTCAAATTCAGAAACCGCAGATATTTTGTCTGCTAACGCGCAAATCAGACATCTATTAACTGATTCATTTGAGATCAACGCTGGCGTTGGCTACGAGCGTTTGCACGACGAAGAGAGCGAAAATAATGCTGTATTTCATGTAGGTGCAAACTATGCCTTCACACCAGCTTGGCTTGTCAGCGCAAGCTATCGTGATGCAAATGATTACTCAGATCTTGCATTGTCGGTTCGTTATAACTTCTAATTTTTTAGCAGCTAGGGATGACTTTCCCTAGCTGTTTTCACTCCTCATTTTGTTTCTGTAATCGTATTTTTGTACAAAACGCTACATTTTGTGTAAATATCCCGCAAAGCGTTTATTTTTACCGCTTTGGTGTTTATTTAATGTTAATTTTGTGTCTCAGGTGTGTACAGGTCGGTTTGACCATGTAACCCCCCCTCTGTATATGTTTGCCTGCTAAATAATTTAGTGTGTCAGCTCAAGCAATTTATGAGCTGTTTAGAATTAAATCAGTGGGAATCATATGCAACCTTGCAATAAGAAAATCGCACACTTGAAGAAAAGTTCAGTAGCCGTACTTACAGCCTTGTATGTCGGTGCTACAGGCTATGCTGCGGCAGAGCCTGGCTTTAACAAAGTGTCAGATAAAGGCTTCTATCAGCCAACATTTACAGCTGAAGATATCGCAAATTACCAACAAGAAAAACAAATCGAAGATCATCCAAGCTTACTCAAAGGGAGTGCTCAACGCTTAAATCAGCACTATCAAAGTCAGCAGCCGGAACATGTTTTTCAACCTCAAGATGGGGTGACAGGGATTCAAACTTACATTGTGCAAATGCATGATGAACCTGTAGCAAGTTATCAAGGTGATATTCAAGGCTTCAGCGCTACAGCCATTACAGAGTCACGTTCTTTAATGGTAAAAGAGCGCATTGATACAGCTTCGCAAAGCGTGCGTGCGTATCAAGGTTTTTTAAAGCAACGTCAAACAGCAGTATTAAGTAAGGCGCGTGCAATAGGTGCCAATATTGCAATTAAAAAGCAATTTACTCTTGCAAATAACGCGGTAGTGGTCGAAATGACACAAGCTGATGCAGAGCTACTTGCGACACAATCAGGCGTAAAGCGTATTACTCCTAACCGTATTTTTGAATTACGCACAGACCGTGGTCCTGAGTTTATTGGTGCTGATCATTTATGGCAGGGTGCAACACCGGCTTCATCGGTAGGTGTTAAAGGTGAAGGTATGGTTGTAGGTATTATTGATACAGGTATCAATACAGACCATCCTGCATTTGCTAGTGACGAACAATACAGTGAGAAAAATCCACTAGGTGCAGGTAACTTCGTAGGCGACTGTGAGGAAGAACCTGAGCTATGTAATGACAAGCTAATTGGTGTTCGCTCATACCCAGAAATCACTGCAATGAATGCCGATTATCAATTTGCACGTGCAGATCGCCGTCCTGAAAATGGTGAAGACTATAATGGTCACGGTTCTCACACAGCAAGCACTACGGCGGGTAATTACATCGAAAACACACCGCTTCAAGCTGCAACAGGTGAGAAGGTAAGTGATGGTGAAAACTTACCATTTACGTTTGAAAGTACCAGCGGTGTGGCACCTCGTGCGCACATTATTTCGTACCAAGTGTGTTATGCAGGAAACTCGGGTGATCTATATTCTGGCTGTCCTGAGTCAGCTATTTTATCAGCATTTGAAGATGCAATTGAAGATGGTGTAGATGCAATCAACTTCTCAATTGGTGGTGGTGAAAGCTTCCCGTGGGAAGACCCAATGGAAATGGCTTTCTTAAGTGCGCGTGAAGCAGGTATTTCAGTGGCAGCAGCAGCGGGTAACTCAGGCCCATATTATATGTCTGCGGATCATACTTCGCCTTGGGTAACTACTGTAGGCGCTTCAACCCATGATCGTGTAATGGACTTAGGTGCTAAAACCATCAATAACTTCCAAGGTACGCGCACGCCTTATACTGGTGAGTATTCAGGTAAGAGTTTCTCTGGCGGTATCACAGGTGAAGTTGTACTTGCTGAAAAGTACGACGATCCGAACGAAAATGATGATTACGATGCAGCAAGTTGTAATGCCCCTTTCCCAGCAGGCACGTTTACATCTGACCAAATTGTAGTGTGTTTACGTGGTGACATTGCGCGTGTCGACAAAGCTAAGAACGTGGCAGCTGGTGGAGCAGGTGGCTTCATTTTACAAAACATTAGTTCGGCAGAAAATATTGTTGCTGATAACTATGTAATCCCAGGTATTCACCTACCAGCAAATGCACGCTGGACAATTCGTAACTGGATTAATGCTAACCCTGATGGCGCAGCGATTGCGACAATAGGTGAACCAGAAAATCATTATTCATTTGATGAAGAAGCAGGTAATGAACTCGCGATCTTTAGCTCAATGGGGCCAAGTTATTACATCAATAACCTTGTTCCAGATGTGACGGCACCAGGTGTGGATATTTACGCAGCGAATGCCGATGACCAACCATTTACAGCTAATCCTCGTGCATCTGACTGGACTTTCATGAGCGGTACTTCAATGGCTACGCCGCATGTTACTGGTGCAATGACGCTACTTATGCAAATGCACCCTGATTGGACGCCTGCAGAAATTCAATCAGCGCTAATGATGACGGCGAACAAAGTGCGCATTTCTAATGGCGTTACTTTAATTGACCCATACTACAACTTCATGGCTGGTGGCGGTGCGATTGACGTAGCACAAGCTGCCAATGCGGGTCTTATCATGGATGAGACTATTGAAAACTATCATGATGCGAACCCGCGCAATGGTGGTTTAGTAGAGTGGCTTAACCTACCTTCGTTAGTTAACCAAGACTGCGAACTTGAATGCACGTGGATGCGTACAGTTAAGGCCACAAAAGATGGTACTTGGGATGCAACAGCTTATGGTTGGGCTGTTGAAGGTGAAGAAGAAAGCTTTGGTGTAGAAGTTAGCGTAACACCAAGTAATTTCACACTTCAAGCAGGTGAAACACAAGATGTGATGGTTACTATGAAGTTGCCGAATATCATCGAGTCTAAGCTTGATCCTGTTGAAGAAGGTGCGCCTTGGGACAATATCTTAAATAAAGATGCTTGGTTCAACGGTAAAGTGTTATTCAAGAACACTGATGGCGACTCACCTGATGCTCATTTCACATTAGTTGCGAAAAACGTCATTGATGAGTTACCAACCATGGTTGATATCGATATGGCACGTGCAAGTGCATCAGAATCAATCGTTGTTAATACCGATAGCTACAGTGAATTTACGCCGACTTATTATGGTCTAGTAAAACCAACGGAGATTACCGCAAATATCTTAGGTGTTGCACCTTATGTGACAAAAGACCGCGTTGAAAAAGCGTGGGATATCCAGGCGTTTGAAGTACCAGAAGGTACAAAACGCTTAATGGTTAAAGTTGCATCTACCGAGCAAACTACAGATCTAGCAGACCTTGTTGAGCCTCGCTGGCAAATGAAAAAAGCACACTTGGTTGTGGGTTATGATGCTAATGAAAGCGGCTCATTCATGGTGTCTGATGAAGAGATTGCGGAAGATTCTACTGCACTGATCAAAGCGCTTAATGAAGAAATGATTTGTTATTCTTCAAGCAGTGTTGAAGATAACTACTGTAACATTATTGACCCTAAGCCTGGTAAATACTGGTTTGCGACCGCAGCTCTAGCAGGTTTACGTGATGTTGGTTACCAAACAGTGACGCATTACGCCATTGTTAAAGAGCAAAATACTGGTGAATTCAGTGTATCAGCGCCACAGCAGCACAGCGGCAATGGTAACTATGAAATTGCTGTAAATTGGGATTTACCAGATGCGCAACCGAATGATGTTTATTATGGCGGCTTTGCATTAGGTAATGCTGAGGGAGCTGAAGGCACCCTTGGTTTCACATCGGTTAATTTAAAGCGTGATGCAGAGGCGCTTACTTTAAATGTTGACCAAGACACTGCTCGCGCTATGGACCTAGTTAACGTTAATGTTAAACTTAAAGCCAACTATGAATCTAAAGCACGTGACTATTCATTGTCATTGACGATTCCTGATGGCATGCAAGTTTGGCCTGAAACGCTAACTTCAAACAATGAAGAAGTTGAAGCTTCGTTAGTTGTAGAAGGCAACACGTTAACTATTCAAGGTACACAAGACGCAACGCGTAACGTACAACGTGATTATGTGGTAACTAACAACATCACTAATGAGATGTGTAAAACGCCAATGATTGATGAATTCTCGACAGGGGGATATATCGATTTATGGGGTGATTTCCGCATTCAACCTGAAGCTGCTTGGTATGAAGGTGGCTCAAATGTGTACTTTGATGTGCCAATTGATTGGTTATTCTATAAAGAAGGTGCGAAGTTTGAAATTTACAACCAAGTAAATAATAACGAAGTACGTTTACACCCAACAGGTGCAATGCAGTTCACACCTATTTGGTGGATGATGAGTGCACACCGTGGTCCTGGTTTCTTAGTTGAAGCGCTAGCACCATTCTGGCGTGGCTCGTTTGAAATCGAAAACCTTCGCAATCCAACGGATCCAACAGGTCTAACAATTGCCTCTCAGTATAAAGAAGAGCGTCCTGACTTAGGTGATCTCGTATTCTTGGAATTCGATAACGTGACTGATAAATACACAGGCGACACGTTTGACTATGAAGTGATTTTACGTAGTGGTATCGATGACCATGAAGGTATGTTCGAAGCTATCTTTGCTTACGATAACCTAGGCGCAGGTGTTGATGAAGGGACTATCTTTATTGAAGGTGGTGATAGTGTTTACTCTACAACTGCCGGCTTTAAAGACGGTGCATTAAGCAATGTGGTTGGTTATGACGACCTTGGCAAGATCTTACAAGATGACTTAGTGATCTGTTTTGATTATGTTGGCCCAGAGCAAAGTGAAGTTGAGTTTAACTTTACTGCTACGGTTATGCCTGATGCGAAAGGTTCTGTGCAAGATATCACCCTTGATTACCAACTAGGTAGCCAAGAAGGTGGTATGTTAATGCACTCTATTGGTGTACAAAGCAATCTGAAAATGAGCGACATCGCTGATATGACGGTAGCAGAAAATGGCCGTATCGATGGTGTTGATGTGATGGTTGTTGATGTAGATCAGTCGCCAAATGAATTAGTGGTAACCGGTGAGAATGTTACGGCTGAAGTTGACGGAATGTCGTTTAACTTAATCCCTGATGCACATTTCCATGGTGAAACAATGGTGACAGTCACAGTACAAGATAAAGCTAACCCAGCAGACAAAGTAAGCAAAGAATTCTTGCTTATGGTTGAGTCTGATGGTGTAGAGCTTGGCTGTACTGATGCTGCTGCAACTAACTATGATGCGACTGCGAATGAAGATGATGGTAGCTGTGAATTCGCTTCACAAGTAACACCTGAAACTGAAGCTGAAACTAAGAGTTCTTCAAGCGGCTCATTAGGTCACTTCATTGTGTTACTACTGCCATTACTTGCACTTCGTCGTCGTAAGTAATAGCGATAAAGGCTCAGTTTATTGAGCCTTTCATAGCAACGAGACTGATTAAGTTGCTATACAAATAAAAAACCGCGTAAGTTTACACTTACGCGGTTTTTTTCGACTTATGCCTACAGCCTATTATTTTTTCACTTTTGCATTGGCAAATGCATCAGCAAAGGCATTACCCATGGCAACATTGCCAAACTCGCGTTTTTGCTTAGGTGCACTTTTCGCTTTCGCAGCTGGCTTAGGTTTGCTAGCTGGTGCGGCTTTATTGCTGGTATCAACATCATCATCTAAACGCATGGTAAAGCTAATACGTTTACGAGCAGCATCTACTTCAACTACTTTTACTTTAACAATATCGCCAGCTTTAACCACTTCACGTGGATCAGAGATAAACTTGTTAGTAATCGCAGAAATATGCACTAAACCATCTTGGTGTACGCCCACATCAACGAAGGCACCAAAGTTTGCAACGTTAGACACTACACCTTCTAAAATCATACCTGGTTTTAGGTCGTTAATAGTTTCAACACCGGCTTTAAATTCAGCTGTTTTAAACTCAGGACGCGGGTCACGACCCGGTTTATCAAGTTCTTTGATAATGTCGGTAACCGTTGGTAAACCAAATTTTTCGTCTGTGTAGTCGTTTGCAACGAGCTTATTTAGGATGTCAGGGTTACCAATTAGGCTGTTTACATCTAAGCTGTTCTTCTCGCAGATACGCTTAACAACCGGGTAGGCTTCAGGGTGAACTGACGAGTTATCAAGAGGATCTGAGCCTGTGCTGATACGTAAGAAACCGGCAGCTTGTTCAAAGGCTTTTGGCCCTAAACGTTCAACTTTTTTAAGTTCAGAGCGTTTGCTAAATGAGCCATTCGCATCACGGTAGCTAACAATGTTTTGTGCTAATGTTTTGTTTAAGCCAGATACGCGAGTCAGTAGTGGCACCGACGCCATATTTAAGTCTACACCCACTGAGTTTACACAGTCTTCAACCACTGATGTTAGTGTTTGACCAAGTTGGCTTTGCGATACATCGTGCTGATATTGACCTACACCGATAGATTTAGGCTCAATTTTTACCAGCTCAGCAAGTGGGTCTTGTAAGCGGCGCGCAATAGACACAGCACCACGTAGTGAAACATCAAGGTTAGGGAATTCATTAGCGGCAAACTCAGATGCCGAATAAACAGAAGCGCCTGCTTCACTAACCATCACTTTATTAAGTTTAAGCTCAGTGTTGGCTTTAATCAGTTCTGCTACTAATTTGTCAGATTCACGTGAAGCCGTACCATTACCAATAGCGATTAGCTCAACTTTATGCTGGCGGCATAATTGCTCAAGAGTACGAAGCGATTTATCCCAATGATTTTGTGGTGCGTGCGGGAAAATCGTTTGTGTTGTTAACAGCTTGCCTGTGCTATCTACAACGGCAATTTTACAACCAGTACGTAAACCAGGATCCAGACCTAACGTGGTACGTGGACCTGCTGGAGCGGCCATTAATAAATCTTTTAAGTTCTTAGCAAAAACGTCAATTGCGCCGGTTTCTGCTTTTTCGCGCATTGCACCTAAAAACTCATTCTCAAGGTGAAGGCTTAACTTAATTTTCCATGCCCATTGCACTACGCCCATTAACCAAGCGCTTGCTGCAGAGTTGCTAACATCTAAGCGATAATGATCGGCAATCATTTGTGCACACACTTGCGCCGGGTTTTCTGCGCTTGGCTCTGGGTTGATACTAAGTTGTAATACGCCTTCATTACGAGCACGAAGCATAGCAAGTGCACGGTGTGATGGTACTTTCTTAAGCGGTTCTTGATGCTCGAAGTAGTCGCGGTACTTTACACCTTCATTTTCTTGGCCAGCAATTACAGTACTTTCAATTTGACCATGTTGTGCGATATGGCTTCGGAATTTAGCTAGCAGTTTGGCGTCTTCAGCAAAGCGTTCCATTAAGATAAATTTAGCGCCATCTAGCACTGCTTTATTATCTGCAAAGCCTGCATCAGCATTAATGTAGTCACTTGCTTGTTGTTCAGGGTCTAGGCTAGGGTTGTTAAATAGCGCATCGGCAAGCGGCTCAATACCCGCTTCAATGGCAATTTGCCCTTTTGTACGACGCTTAGGTTTGAAAGGCAGATATAAATCTTCAAGCTCAGTTTTACTGTCAGCGTTATTAATATCAGCACTTAGCTCGGCTGTTAGTTTGCCTTGCTCTTCAATAGTATTAAGGATAAAGCTGCGGCGCTCTTCTAATTCACGTAAATACGATAAACGCTGTTCAAGTAAACGTAGTTGCGTGTCATCTAAGCCACCAGTTACTTCTTTACGATAACGGGCGATAAAAGGAACTGTGGCACCTTCATCAAGTAGTTTGATTGCAGCAACAACTTGTGGTTGCTGGGCACTTAGCTCTGTTGCTAAGCGTGCAGAGATATTGCTCATGCATAAACCTTTTTAAAAATAGAAAATCAGTAAAACTGAAGATTAATTGCCTGAATAATATCACAATAAGAAGGCCTTAAAAGCACTGCTTTTAAGGCCTGCAAAAATAGTCTTACACAACGCAGATTTTAACGCTTAGTGCGGGTGATCAACCTGCTGTAATACTTCGCTAAAGCCATTAGCAATTGGGTTGATATTAACAGGGATATGTAATTTTTTAGCGATCTCTCGAGCTGAAATCAAACCACATATTTCTTGTTTAGCACTGGTTACTAATAAGAACATCATACCTTGGTGTTCCATGGTTTGCAGTGCATCGCCAATACTTGCGTAGCTGATGCTTTGCAGGCTCACACCAGCTAAGCTGCTAAGTGGCGTCATTACATCGTGTAAAGTAATTTCGTCACGGTGTAAGTTCAAGCGCTGTGCAAGGATCATAATTTTTGAGCTTTGCAGATCAGCACTAGAGGTGATGCCGAGTAGTTTATCTTCGCTATCAACCACTAAAATAAAATCTGAGCAACAGCTATTTGTTTGCTTTAGAGCATCAACAATAGTGGTGCCGTAATGTGCACGTAAAGGGTCTTTTTTAGTAAAGCTATTAAGTACTTTTAAAGCTGAAGAAGTGAGTTCTAGTGTTGGCTCAACTTCATTCACTGCATTAGATAATGCGCCATTAGAGATATCTTGAAGACGTAATTCTTTGAAATTATTCATTTTGGTCACCATACATTTTAATAAAACTGAAATAGAAAATTTGAGTTAATTAAAAAGCAGGAGGCCCTCGCTGGTGCGCGCTATAAACAGACACCTTATTACAAGGGTGAACATACGAAACCACACGTGCATCTGGCAGTGGTTGGGCTACATTAGCAACGAACGCAGGAGTATGTTTATCGAGGTCGGTATCTAAGTTGGCAGGGTCTGCACTATCACACGCAATAAAGTGAGCGGTTGGCGTAACACTGTCTGAATGGCTCTCTATATCACTGGCGTAAGATATCAAACTCACACTAATTAATAGTGCGAATACAATGGCATTATTCATTATGCGTTGTATTGCGTTTGACATACTTACTACCTTCTAAAACTCAAGTAATGATTTATCTTGAGTAACTTTAGTTATAGATCACATTTTTAGACTAAACAATCACTAATTAACGCTTTCTGAATTTTCTGGCAAAAGTTATTTCTCGTCCGGATAAGTTATCTCGTTGATATACCATTCTTTTGCGCCTTCAGGCGTGTTCACCGAAAAATCATCATCTACCTGTTTGCCAAGTAGCGCTCGAGCCATAGGTGCATCAATCGAAATGTAATCTTTGCGCTCGTAAATTTCGTCGGGGCCGACAATACGAAAGCGCTTTGTTTCGCCTTGCTCATTCTCAATTTCGACCCAAGCACCAAAAAACACTTTTCCCGCTTGCTGTGGGTTGTAGTCAACAATTTTAAGATCTGGCATGCGTTTACGAAGATAGCGTACACGGCGATCTATCTGTCGTAAAACACGCTTATTAAATTGATAATCTGCGTTTTCAGAACGGTCGCCTAAGCTTGCTGCCCAAGTAACAATTTTGGTAATTTCAGGGCGCTTTTCATGCCATAAGTAATCATGTTCTTGTTGTAATTGCTGATACCCTTCTCGGGTTATTAAATTTGTCTTTGCCATTTTATTCAGCCTAAAAAGAAAACCAGCCGCAAGGTATAAAAGTCTTTTACCTTTGTCGAGTGGGATTTTGAAATGTTCAGTAACAATCTAAGCGCGTAATTCGTTTTTTATTCTTAACTTTTTCATTTATATTAATAAGTAACATATTACAAAAAGAATGAAAGTTATGGGACACGAAACGACAAAAGTATTGGTTGTTGATGACGATATGCGCTTACGTAGTTTGCTAGAGCGTTACCTTGTAGAACAAGGCTTTATTGTTCGCTCAGCAGCAAATTCAGAGCAGATGGATCGCTTATTAGAGCGTGAAAACTTCCACTTGATAGTATTAGATTTAATGTTACCAGGTGAAGATGGGTTATCAATTTGCCGTCGTTTACGTCAAAAAGAAAATGACATTCCAATTGTAATGCTTACAGCCAAAGGCGATGAAGTTGACCGTATAATCGGTTTAGAGCTTGGTGCTGATGATTACATTCCTAAACCATTCAACCCACGTGAACTGTTAGCGCGTATTAAAGCAATTTTACGTCGTCGTGCTAAAGAAGTGCCAGGTGCGCCTGCTGCCGAAGAAAACGAAATTAGCTTTGGTGATTTCACACTAAACCTTGCGACCCGCGAAATGAGCCATGGTGATAAAACAATGTCGTTAACCAGTGGTGAGTTTGCGGTATTAAAAGCATTAGTGACTCATCCACGTGAACCGCTTAGTCGCGATAAATTGATGAACTTAGCTCGTGGCCGAGATTACAGTGCGCTTGAGCGCAGTATCGATGTTCAGGTTTCACGCTTACGCCGTATGATTGAAGTGGATGCTGCTAATCCTCGTTATATACAAACAGTATGGGGCTTAGGCTACGTATTTGTGCCAGACGGTGAAAAATAACAGTAATGGGCATGTTTCCACGTAGTGCGTTTGGACAAACGGTATTTTTGGTTGCAGCCTTGCTGTTAATCAATCAAATTGTCTCTTATATCACGGTCAGTTTTTATGTTGTTAAACCAACTATAGAACAAGTAAACCTGATCCTTTCGAAACAGGTGAAAACCGTGTTTATCGAATGGGAAGAAGGCGTTGAGGTAAGCAAGGAAGCCTCAGACAAGTTTTTTGAGATCACCGGCATCGAAGTGATGACCCAGCGTCAAGCGATGAGTGAAGGGTTGGCTGAAACTCGTGAGTACTCCATGCTATCGCGCAGTATGTCGAAAGAACTCAATGGCTCTGCTCGAGTACGTATTAGCCAAACCGATCCACTTGTTTATTGGGTTGAAGCACCGCAAGCACCGGGTTATTGGGTGCGCGTGCCACTCACCGGCCTGCAAGAAAACAACCTGAAGTTCTTAACCTTTTATTTATCGAGTATTGGCTTTTTAAGCGTACTCGGTGGGTGGTTATTTGCCCGTCATCTAAATAGGCCTTTAAAGGCACTGCAACAAGCCGCTGTGAAAGTAGGGGTGGGTGACTTTTCTACCAAATTAGAAGAGCAAGGCTCTACTGAAGTCATTGAAGTAACCCGAGCATTTAACCAAATGTCGCGAGGTATTGCTGCCCTTGAGAATGACCGTCGGTTATTAATGGCAGGTGTTTCCCATGACCTGCGTACACCGCTTACACGTATTCGCCTTGCCACCGAAATGATGTCGGACGATGAAGATTACCTGCGTGAAGGGATCATTCATGATATTGAAGATATGAATGCCATTATTGACCAATTCATTGAATATTTACGCCATCACAAACGTGAAGAACTTGAGCTAGAAGACTTAAACGCGATTGTTTCTGAAGTTGTCGAAGCTGAACAAAAACATCACCGCACTATTACCTTTAAAGAGAATCCGAGCTTAAGCGAAGTGCCAGTGAGTATGGTAGCAATAAAGCGTGTTGTTACTAATATGATTGAAAACGCAATTCGCTATTCAGATGGTGATATAGAGGTTGAAACCCGCGTGAGCAGTAATAAAAAGTTTGCCATGGTCGTGGTTAACGATCACGGCCCGGGGATCCCAGAAAGCGAACTTGAAACTGTATTTGAACCGTTTAAACAAGGTGATGCCGCTCGCGGTAGCGAAGGCAGTGGCTTAGGCCTTGCGATAATAAAGCGTATTGTCGATATGCACGGCGGCCGAGTACAACTACTTAATCGCCCAGAAGGTGGCCTCAGCGCACAAATCTATTTGCCTTTTTAAAAGTATTTAGCTTTAAGCCTTAAGCTATAAGTTTCAAGCAGCCCGAGTGGGCTGCTTTTTTATGGCAATAAAAAAACGCGACATCAAATGCCGCGCTTTTCATAATTTTTTAGCAACTAGCAACTAGCAACTAGCAACTTAAATCGCTTTAAAACGAATCGCTGTGCCGCCGCTGGTGGCAAGCTTTAACGTTAGCTTATCATCAGCAGTCACTATGCGTTTTTCTACTTTTAAGTCGTAAGGGTTATTTACCCATTCGGCTTTGTCACCGTCACGGTAGATTTGCGCTTCAAACTTTTTATCTTTATCTAAGAAGTCTAACTTCACTTCTAAAGTGCGGGCTTTTTCGTCTGTAACAGCACCTAGATACCAGTCGTTACCTGAGTATTGATCACGCTTGCGTTCTTTACGTGCAAATACAACGTAATCGCCTACTTCACCTTGTAGTGCAATACTTTGTTGCCAATCAGTTGGTACATCCTGAATAAACTGGAATGCATCTGGCTTCGCTAAGTAGTTACGTGGTAAATCTGCCGCCATTTGAATTGGGCTGTACATTACAACGTATAGCGCTAATTGCTTCGCTAGGGTTGTTTGTGGGCGGTTGGTATCAGCACCTAAACCGTTAAAGCCCATATCAAAAATACCTGGCGTAAAGTCCATTGGGCCTGCAAGCATACGCGTGAAAGCTAGCATTGGAATATGCTCTGGTGGGTTCGGCGGTGTACCCCATGCGTTAAACTCTTGACCACGGGCACCTTCACGAGCAATCCAGTTAGGGTATGTACGACGTAGGCCGGTATCTTTCACAGGCTCATGCGTGTTGATACTAATTTTATGTTTTGCAGCAAGTTTTACGTTGTGTAAGTATTCATTAACCATGAACTGACCATCGTGCCACTCTTTGCGTACAATGCCGTTTTCATCGATACGCTTGATGTTACCACCGTCAGCGACATAACCTGTTTTAACTTGGCTTACATTTGATTTTTCGTATAACGCAAATGCATCTTCCATTTGGTTACGGTAGTTGGTCACGTTGCCCGAAGTTTCGTGGTGACCAATTAACTGTACGCCTTTCTCTTTGCCGTAACGTGTCAGCTCTTCAATATCAAAGTCGTCATAAGGTTGTGTGAAGCTAAATACGTCACCGTTATAGAACCAGTCGCCATCCCAGCCAGTATTCCAACCTTCAACTAATACGCCATCGAAGCCATATTTAGCAGCGAAGTCCATGTAATATTTAGTGTTTGCAGTAGTTGCACCATGAATTTTACCGCTACCCCAAGTATTTTCATTGATGTGCATACCCCACCAAATACCTACGTATTTACCCGGTTTAACCCAAGATACATCACCCAGTTTATTTGGTTCGTTTAGGTTTAAGATGATATCTGAGTTGATTAAATCAACGGCTTCATCACCAATTTGAATTGTACGCCAAGGAGTATTAAATGCGCCTTGTTTTTTGACCGCGACACCGTCTGACCAAGGTGTTAAATCGGCTTGGAAAGTACCATCACGACGTTGATTTAAAACCATGCCTGCATAATCAACAAGGGCTGCTTCGTGAATACTGATATGCACACCCTCTTTATTTTTTATAGTAAATGGTGTGTGCACAAGCGCCGCTTTATGAAGTGGGGTGGTGTTATAAACATATTCATAACGGTTCCAACCACGAGCGGGGATCCACCAAGCTGTTGCATCTGATGAGTCTGTAATAGCAAACTCTGTAAGCTCTTTAGTGATTTCTACATCATCATAGCCAGCTTGTTTTGGTAATTCGTATCGAAAGCCTACACCATCATTAAAAGCACGAAAACGTACCGTAAACGTACCACCTTGCGGTTGTGGTTTTTTAAAGGTAACAGCGACTTCGTTATGGTTATCAACCACAGTTTGGCGTTCACCCCAAGGTTGCTCCCAGCTGCTTTTTACCGAATCAGTGGTTTGGCTGCTAATTTTGTAACCTTCACTCATTGCTGGTTGTTGTTTAAAAACAAGGCCTAACGAAGAGTTAGCAATGACTTGTTTACCGGCAAAGCTGATTTCGTAGCTAGGTGTGTGTTGCTCATCTGAGATAGTTACTTTGATCTGCCCATCAGGTGAACTGACGGTTGTGGTTTGTGCTAGGCAAGTACCTGAAAAGGCTGCTAACATTAAGGCAGTTAATCGCATTGTTGTTCCTTGGCGGCTTATGGTTATGGATTGTTGTCATGTATTCACTTATATCCTTAAAGCATAAAGTGACTTGCTGGTTAATACGAGAGATCTGCATACGTATTCAACAAAGTGAACGCGGCGATATCCAGCCCAGCACCTAAAAAGGTTTAGCAAAATGACAAGAATAACCCTGTTGCTACTACTATTGTTTAGTCAATGTTTATTGGCACAGCAAATACAAATAGTTGATAAGCAGAATCAACCTGTCAAAAATGCCGTGGTTTGGCTTAAAGGTTCAAAACAACTTACATCTCTTGATAGTCATTACACGATGAGCCAAAAAAAGCGTGCCTTTGTGCCTCATGTGTTGGCAGTGCCACAAGGGGCTAATGTTGAGTTTCCTAACCTTGATTCAATCATGCACCACGTTTATTCATTTTCTAAAACAAAGCAATTTGAGTTAAAGCTTTACCACGATAAACCAGAAAAACCGATTAACTTTGCACAATCGGGGGTTGTTGAGCTTGGCTGTAACATTCATGACTGGATGCTGGGTTACATTGTGGTTGTAGATGGGGGTATTTATGGGCAAACAGATGAGCAAGGTATGGTTGAGTTACGCTTACCAGAAGGTAAGTTTACTTTGGCAGTTTGGCATGACCGCTTTAATGATATCAGCACACCTGAAACCATTGATATGACTAACAATGCAAAGTCATTGAGCTACCAGCTAAAACAAGCCTTATTACCAAAACTAGAATTAAGCAGTGACGAGTTTGATGATTATGAATAAATGGCAAGCTTTAGCATTGGCGAGTGTTTTTGGGTTGCCCGCAGTGGCATTTGCTGAGCATGATGGGCTGGTGACTGTTTCGGCTGTGCGTGGCGACCAACTAGCGAGCTATCAACGCAAAGGAATTGGCTTATACCGTTATGACCAAGGGCATGATGGAGTTGTGATATCCCAAGCTATGCTGAGTAGTCGTTTTGAGTTAACGAGTGATTGGTCTGCGCATACAGTGCTTAACGCCCATCCTGATCCTGAACTAACAGTCGGTTTTACTCAGGCTTATTTACAATATCAACCGCTCACTGCAAGTCGTTACAAATGGGCTGTTAAAGCGGGTGGCTTTTATCCAAAAATGTCACTTGAAAACCCACAAAGTGGTTGGATGTCACCTTATAACTACACTAACTCTGCAATTAATTCTTGGATTGGGGAAGAGGTGCGGGCCTTTGGTTTAGAGGCAAACATCAAGCGCCCAGGTAGAAAGTTTAGAAGTAACCATAGTTTTGAAGGCTTTGCTGCGGTTTTTAAAGGTAACGATCCAGCTGGAACACTCTTGTCATGGCGAGGGTTCGCTATGCATGACAGGCAAACCACGTTCAATGAACAAATCGACTTTGCTATTCCACATTCTTTTGAGTGGGCGCAGTTAGATAAGCAAGCTGAGTATGTGGAGCCTTTCGAAGAAGTCGATGGGCGCTTTGGTTATTACGTCGGTGCACATTGGGATTATCAAAAAAAATCGCAATTACGTGTTTATTATTATGACAACAATGGCGATCCAGGTGCGTTGAATACCCGTACTGGTCAATATGCGTGGGATACACGTTTTTTAAGCGCGGCATGGTTGTTTAAGTTTAATAAGCAAACCCGCATTATTGTACAGATCCTTGATGGTAAAACTGCGATGGGTACTAATCGTGGGGTAGACAATGATTTTTATAGTCATTTTGTTTTGTTAAGTCACAAGTTAGACCAGCATCGCCTCACAATAAGGTATGATTATTTTAAGGTTAGCGATCATGATGATTGGCAATTTGATCCTAACCAAAGTCGTGGAGAAGCTTTAACCGCAAGTTGGCGTTATCAACTGTCGACCAAGTGGCAAGTAGGTGCTGAATATTCAGTGCTGAGCAGTGACGCTCAAAATAGACCCGGTATGGGATTTAATGAGCATAACTCGCAGCAGCAATTGCAACTTTCAGCGAGTTGGCACTTTTAATTTCATACACTTTTTTAGTTTTTCTACTAACATTCTAATGAACGTGCTGATTAGAATTTGAATTAGGATAATGTATGAAGTTACAAAGCATTCGCGTCAAAAGTTCTTTGCCTATTGTGCTACTTGGCATTGCTATCGTCATTTTAATTGCCGGCTATACCTATCTAATTAACCTTCAAAAAGAAGCGATTGATGCACAGTCTGAACGTTTCTTAAATGCGGTTTCTGTGGTTGTTAATGCTGACCGAGATTTATACCAAGCCAAAGTAGCAGAGCTGCACCTGGTTACCCAAATGAAAGGGGATAAAGGCCAACTTACTGATCACCAAGAAAATGCTGAGCAAGTTAAAGACCGTTTCAAGCAATATTTATCTTACATGTCGCCATACTCTGAGGTGACTGGTCAGTTTCGTAACTTTGATAGCGCATTTGACGCTTGGTATACAGCATCAACAGCTCATATTAATAACCCAGCAAATGCTTCACAAAAACAAGCGTCGGAGCAAAGCTTTTCGGCACTACGTGATATTTTAGATAAAGCAGGTGAAGCGGCAGACAAAACCTCTCAAGCAGAAACAGAAAAGCTGATGGATAAAGTAATGGGCTTTAAAGTGTTGCTTATGGTGATGATTGCAGTGGTTTTAGCTGTTGCTGGTTGGTTTAGTTATTTTGTACCGCGTCAGCTTACAAAACAAATTAACTTTGTCACAGAGCGGATTAACGAGATAGCCTCTGGAGATGGAGACCTAACAGGTCGTATCAATGTTAAAACGCAAGATGAATTTGCTGAGTTAGCAACCGCATTCAATCGCTTTTTAGATAATTTACAGCAGTTAATCAAAGATATTTTAGAGCAAGCGAGCGAGCTACATAATCTAGGTAACGATTTAGATAACTTTGCTAATCAAAACCATCAAGTTAACCAAAAGCTCAGCCAAGCATCTGAGTCTATAGTCAGTGCTGTCCACGAAATGAGTGTAGCAAGTCGCGAAGTGGCGAATGTGGCGCAAAACTCATCTCATGAAGCTGATAATTCCCAGCAGCTAGCTAAACAAGGCTTAGCTGCGGTTGATAATTCAAGCCGTAAAATTAATGCCCTGTCAGACAATATGGAGCATGCTAGCCAGCGTTCAACTGAGTTGCAACAAAGTTCAGACAACATTGCTAAAGTGCTTGAAGTTATTCGTGCTATTGCTGATCAAACTAACTTACTTGCACTGAATGCGGCAATTGAAGCGGCCCGTGCCGGAGAGCAAGGGCGAGGTTTTGCGGTGGTTGCTGATGAGGTTCGCACCCTTGCAACTCGTACGCAAGAGAGTACTAATGACATTCAAACTATGGTTGAGCAGTTTGCATCAAGCGTTGAGCAGTCACTGCAAGCTATTAACAGTGGTAAGCGTTATGCAGATGAAGCAGTTGAGTCATTCACACAAACCAATGATGTGCTCAACTCAATGCAAGAGTCATCAGTTAAGGTAAATGATATGGCGATGCAGACAGCGCAAGCGACTGAAGAGCAAACCGCTGTGGCAGATGAAATTAGCCAAAATTTATCAGACTTAAATGACCAAACCCAACAAGGGGGCGGCTTAGCAAGTTCAACACAAGAAGTAGCTAATCGCATGAACCAACTAACTAATGAGCTAAATCAATTAGTGAATCGATTTAAAGTCTAGTTAAAGCCAACAAAAAAGGGCTCAATGAGCCCTTTTTTACATCTAGCTAAAACGCTTACTTTTTCTCAAAAGCACGCTTCATATAATTTGGTGTCGCTAATGCGCCGTAGTGAATACCTGCATTGTAGTATTCTGTGCTTTGCGCAAGTGTATTTGCATCATTTTCACGAAACCCTGCGAATGCTTCTGATTTACGTGCAAGCGTTACTGACCATAAGCCACTTGGGTAAATTGGCTGTGGGAAAGGCAACGTTTGTAGGTCAACAAAACCCACTTCTGTCATTGCATCACGCATTTCTACTAATAGTGGCATATGCATTAGTGGTGATTCACTTTGCTGAATTAAGATGCCACCAGGGCGAAGTGCAGTTAAACAGCTAGTATAGAAAGCGTGGTTGAATAAACCTTCGCCTGGACCAACTGGATCTGTACCATCAACAATAACCACATCGATTGATTCAGGTGCAGCTTCACGCATGTACTTGATGCCGTCGTCAAACATCACTGTCGCGCGAGGATCTTGGTTTGATTCACACAACTCAGGGAAGTACTTAAGTGACATTTGCGTCACGACTTCGTCGATATCAATTTGCGTTACGCTTTCAACACCAGGGTGTTTTAAAACTTCGCGTAAAGTACCGCAGTCACCACCACCAATGATCACAACATTTTTTGGATTTGGGTGTGCAAGCAATGCCGGATGGCTGATCATCTCGTGATAGAAAAAGTTTTCACGGCTACTTACCATAGTACAACCGTCAATAATCATCAGATTACCGAAGTCAGTTGTTTCGTACATTTCTACTTTTTGAAATGGCGATTGCTGTTCATCAAGCTTTTTAGTAATGCGTAATGAAAAGGCACTACCATCACGGTCACTAATTTCAGTGAACCAGTTGTTTTGATCTAAATTAGCCATCTTGCTTATACACTTTTGGTTAATGGTAAAAAAGGGGGGCAATTTTGCCAGTGCTTGACCAATTGCTCAATCAAATTTTAATCAGTATAGCGAATATTTTTTATCACTTTGGCATATAGCGCAATTTTTGTTAGCGTGGTCAGCCCTGGCGTATTAAAATGTGCGTTTATATCTATTGAAATTACAGAAGACATTGCCATGACTTGGGGTTTAGACAAAGCACGCGATACATACAATGTTGCTCACTGGAGTGACGGTTACTTTGACATTAACGCACAAGGTGAGCTGGTGGCTTACCCTGATGGCGATCAAACTAAAGCTGCGGTGTCTTTATCTGAACTAACCGAGCAATTCAAAAAGCAAGGTCTTACTTTACCTGTACTAGTACGCTTTACCGACATTTTACAAAATCGTGTTGATACCCTAACGAGTGCTTTTACTAAAGCCTGTAATGCCCGTGAATACCAAGGTAGTTATACCTGTGTTTACCCAATCAAGGTTAATCAGCAGCGCTCTGTTGTTAGTAAACTACTTGCTCATCCAAGTGGTTTAGTCGGCCTTGAAGCCGGCTCAAAGCCTGAGCTTATGGCGATTTTAGGTGTAGCACAAGAGCCAATTACCATTGTTTGTAATGGCTACAAAGACAGTGAGTTTTTACGTTTAGCCTGTATCGGTCAAGGCATGGGCCATAAGGTTCATATTGTTGTAGAAAAACTGTCTGAACTAACCACCTTATTGGCTGAAATTGATGACTTAGGTATTGAGCCATCAATCGGTATTCGCATTCGCTTAAACTCGGTAGGCAAAGGTAAATGGCAAAATACCGGTGGTGAAAAAGGCAAATTTGGTTTAACTGCAGGCCAAGTACTTTCTGCGGTTGAGCTACTTAAATCACGTAATAAACTTCATTTAATGCAACTTGTGCATTTCCATATCGGCTCTCAAATTGCCAATATCCGTGATATTCATCGAGCACTGCGAGAATGTGCTCGCCATTTTGCAGAGTTAACACAGTTAGGCGTACCACTTAATACAGTTGATGTTGGTGGTGGCTTAGGTGTTGACTATGAAGGCTCTGGTTCACGTAGTTCATGTTCAATGAACTACAGTGTTGATGAATATGCACGTAATGTAGTGAATGCATTTGCTGAAGTGTGCCAACAACATGAGCTTAAACACCCAGCCATTATTACTGAATCAGGCCGTGCGTTAACAGCGCACCACGCAGTATTAATTACAGATGTTATTGATGTTGAGCGTGCACCTAACCATGCGAATCCAACTGCACCAGATGCAGGTAGCGTATTAGTGCTCGATGAAATGTGGCAGTGCTTACAGCGTTTAACGCCGCGCATGGCATTAGAAATTTATCATGATGCAATGCACCTATTCAGTGAAGCCCATGATCAGTATGTGCATGGCTTACTCACCATGCTTGAGTGGGCGAAGCTAGAGCAGCTTTATTTCACTATTTTACACCGCGTTCGTGCATCCCTCAGCGAAAATGCCCGTGCCCACCGTGAAGTGTTAGACGATCTAAACGAAAAACTGGCCGACAAGCTATTCGTTAATTTCTCATTATTCCAATCACTGCCAGATGTTTGGGGTATTCAGCAACTTTTCCCTGTGATGCCAGTAGAAAACCTTCATCAGCCATTAACGCAACGGGCTATTATTCAAGACATTACCTGTGACTCTGATGGACAAATTCGTAACTATGTTGAAGGTACAGGTATTGAGAGTAGTTTACCTATTCCTGAGTACAAGCAAGGTCAGCAATACCACATTGCCATGTTCTTAGTGGGCGCGTATCAAGAAATTTTAGGTGATTTACATAACCTGTTCGGCGACACAGATTCAGTGCATGTTGAGCTTACTGAAGCGGGTTATCAGCTGACTAACGCAATTAAAGGTGACAGCGTTAAGGACGTATTAAAGTTTGTTGATTATGATAGCGACATTCTTGCTGAAAACTTTGCAAAACGGGTTAACTCACTGGCAATTGATGAGCAATCTAAGGCACAATATTTGTCAGAACTAAATGCAGGCCTTGCTGGCTATACGTATTTTGAAGATTAAGCATTAAAGGAATAAGTAGTAATGTCCATGATCCGTTGTGTGTTCAGTTTTATATTTTACACCCTCAATACACTTTTTTGGTTTGTGCCCATCTTTATTTGTGGCGTGATTAAACTGATCCCAATTAAGCCTCTACAAAAAGCAATGAGTTGGATAGCTAAGCAATGCGCCACTATGTGGGTGAGTTGCAACAGCATCAACCAAAACATATTTGCTTCATATAAGCTAAACGTGACAGGTCTTGAGCAACTAAAAGCGAAAGACTGGTACTTGGTTATCGCAAATCATCAAAGCTGGGTAGATATTGTTGTAATGCAACGCGTGTTTAATCGCCGCATACCGTTTTTAAATTTTTTCTTGAAAAAAGAGCTAATCTACGTTCCTTTTTTAGGCCTTGCTTGGTGGGCATTGGATTTCCCATTTATGACTCGCACGAGTAAAGCTCAGTTAAAGAAAAACCCTAAATTGCGTGGTAAAGACTTAGAAACGACGCGTAAAGCTTGTGAAAAGTTTAAAGAAATGCCAGTAAGTATCGTTAACTTTGTTGAAGGTACGCGTTTTACACAGCAAAAGCACTCGCGCCAAAATAGTCCTTTTGAGCACTTGTTAAAGCCAAAAGCGGGTGGTGTTGCGTTTGTTATGCAAGCAATGGGTGAGCAAATTTCCAAAGTGGTTAATGTCACTATTCATTACCCTGGTGGTATTCCTAGCTTTGTGGACTTTGCCAGTGGTCGTGTAAAACAAGTCGAAGTGCGAGTAGAAGTGATGGAAGTAAGCCCTAATTTAATCGGTGATTACACTGGTGATGCTGAGTTTAGAGTTAACTTTCAAGCTGAATTAAACCGCATTTGGAATGAAAAAAACCAGCAGCTAGCCGAGTTAGAAGCAAAAACGCAGTAGTATTGCTAACGCAGTCGAGAGCACACTTATGTTAAAGAAATTTTTACCAAATTGGTTAACAGGCGTTCTAGTTAGCATTGTCTTGTTTGCTAATGTAATCATTTGGGGCACGATTGTACTGCTCTTTGGTGTGCTTAAGCTAATACTGCCATTTAAAGTGGTTAGCGATATTCTTCATGCGGCTTATCGCGGTTGGTGTAAAGGTAACCGCTTGGCTTTGTGGTTAGGTTGCCCCACAATAGATGTTGATATTAAAGGCAAAGTCAGTACAGATGGTTGGTACTTACTTATCTCTAATCACATGAGTTGGCTAGACATTGTTGTTCTAAGCGCGATTGATGTTTTACCTGCGCCAAAATTTTTCTTAAAAGATGAGCTGAAGTATGTGCCATTCATTGGCACCGGCGCGTGGGCCATGGGTATGCCTTTCATGAAACGTGTTAGCAAAGCACAGCTGGCAAAAAATCCTAAGCTGAAAGGTCTCGATGTTGAGCGCACTAAGCGCAGTTGCCGCGACTTTCGTAATCACCCGACAACCATTATCAACTTTGTTGAAGGCACGCGCTTTACGTGCCAAAAACACAAAAAGCAAAATAGTCCGTTTACTTATCTTTTAAAACCAAAAGCGGGTGGTATTGCATTTGCCCTTGAGGTGTTAGGCGAACAGTTTGATGCATTATTAAATACCTCGATTATTTACCAAGGCGAGGGCGACCATATTTGCCGTAACCTGATGCGTGGCCGCCTTAATGTGATCAAAGTTGAAATGCACGTACAAGCAATTAGCGCAGAGATGATTGGTGATTATCAGCATGACCGCGCATTTAGAACGGCTTTTCAACAACATATTAATGAGTTATGGTTGAAAAAAGACGCTCAGCTACTAACTTATCATCAAGCCCAACAAGCTGAGTACCTTGCCAATATCAATAAAGAGGTTGAAGCGCCATGAAGCAAACTCACCTGCAAGAGCTGGTGATGCCTTGGTTTGAATCAATGCCAGACGCGGCGCTGTTAAGTGCATTAACGGCTACAGCGATTGGCGTTGGCTCATTATTATTAATTTATATGTTTACCCGTCGACTGCTGCTACCGGGTATTCAAAAGGTTGTTACACGTCTGTCTCCAGAGCGCATAGGTGCGCTTACTCCAATGCTCAATAAACTGAATCGTCGTTTTGCGGGGATATTGTGCTGCGTACTTTATTTGGCAACCTTTGATTATGTATATCCAGTTCATGATGTTGCTGCGTTGGTACTTAAAACCGTAGGCCAAGTTGCATTGATCATTTATGGTGGCTTCATTTTAAGTAGTGTGGTGAGCATTGCTGGTGGCATTTATAACCAACTTGACTTTGCCCGCGATATTCCGATTCAGGGTTTGATCCAAGTTGTAAAACTTATCACATTTATGGTTTGCGCCATTCTCATTGTGAGTATTTTGCTAGAAAAGTCGCCAACTTATATTCTTTCTGGCTTTGGTGCGATAGCGGCGGTAACCTTACTCGTATTTAAAGATACCATTTTGGGATTTGTCGCCAGTATTCAAATTGCAGCTAATCGATTAGTGACCTATGGTGATTGGATCCAAGTGGATAGCTATGGCGCGGATGGCGAGGTTATCGACCTTGGCTTAAATACGGTAAAAGTACGTAACTGGGATAACACTATCACAACCATTCCAACCTATATGCTAGTTGCTGGGTCATTTAAAAACTGGCGTGGTATGCAAGAGTCGGGTGGTCGTCGTATCAAGCGTGCTTTAAACATTGATATGAACAGTATTCGTTTGGTTGATGATGCGTTTCGAGAGCAAATTGATGCTGCTATTCCACTTAACGACTATATTCGTGTTTCAAGCTTGCCCGATCCGGTGACAAACCTTGGCTTGTTCCGTCGTTATGCTGAAGGTTACTTAAAACAACATGAGAAAATTAATCGTGATTTGACCTTAATGGTGCGTGAGCTACAGCCGATGAATCACGGCTTACCTATTGAGTTTTACTGCTTTAGTGAAGATAAGCGTTGGATTTCATACGAGCACTTGCAAGCAGAGATCATGGATCACCTGCTTGCTGTGTTGCCAATCTTTGGACTCAGACCTTATCAAAGTGTTACTGGGCAGTTAAGTACAAGCGAAGCTCAAACAGGGCTAAAACCAAGTATCAAGGTTGCTAACCCTGTGCGCGAAAAAACTTAAAACTGACTAACTAGCACGCTCAGTGCAATAAAGCCTAACAATAGCCACCAAATAGGTGGCTTTGCCATTCTTAGCCACGTAAATGCTGCAATGACTAAAGCTACTTGCCACAAATTTTGCACTGCCGATTGCCAAATAGGTGAATAAAGGGCGGCAGCTAAAAAGCCCACTACGGCCGCATTTAACGCTGCAATACTGCCCGCAAAGCGAGGCTTATCAGCCAGCTGTAGCCAGCTTTTCATAAAGGCTAACATCAATAAAAAGCCCGGTAAGAAAATCATGATGGTCGCGACAATCGCACCTATAAGTGGTGTATTCGGCGACACTTGTGCGCCTAAGTATGTGGCGATAGTGAACATCGGTCCAGGTATGGCCTGAGCACTGGCATAAGCAGATAAAAACTGCTCGGTTTCAAGGCTCGGCACGCCAGCTTGTAAAATGGGTAACACAACGTGGCCGCCACCAAAGACCATAGCGCCAGTTTGGTAAAATGGGGCAAACAAAGAAAACCCTTCGCCTAAAGGCAAAAAGCTAATCAGTAACAAGACGGTAAATAAACAAAGCGGTAACCAAGCAATTTTCACAGGTTTATGTTCTTGGTTCTCTGGCAGTTTAAGCTGAGGATAAAACCAACCTATGGCTGCAGCTGCAATCAGCACTATAATTTGACTTGATAACTGTGAGAAAACAATCAGTGCAATCGTGCTCAATACCGCGATAAGCTTGTGTAAGTGGTTTTTGCAAAAGCTCATTGCCATAGTGTAGGTCGCATCGGCAACAATCACCACAGCGAAGAGTTTAAGCCCGGCAATGACCGCAAAGTAAATATCACCAAACTGGTGAGCGCTAAGAGCCAAAAAGAACATAATTAAAAATGAGGGCAGGGTAAAGCCAACAAATGCACACAGGCCTCCCAGTATTCCTCCTTTTTCAACCCCCATTGCAAAGCTAACTTGGCTTGAACCAGGGCCTGGTAATGCTTGGCTTAGGCTAATCAATTGCGCATAGCGCTCAGCAGTGAGCCATCTTAAGTTATCAACAAAGTGGCGCTTAAAATAACCAAGGTGTGCCGCAGGACCGCCAAAGCTCATACAGCCTAATAAAAAGAATTGTTTAAAGATGATAAATAACATTACTTTTACCGTTACAGGGTGATTGTTTCTATTATGACAAAATTGTATGACATTTTTGTGGTTTTTATGACACAAGGCCGTCTACAATATAGAGAACGAGTGAACGTAGTTATGAGTATCACTATGAAACGCTATATTATCAGTTTATTTTTATTACTATGCAGCAGCTTTGCATTTGCAACCTCTTTTGAGAAAGTTGTGGTGGCTGTTGATCATGCGCCTCCTTATGGCATGGTCTCTGAAGATGGTAGAGTCAGTGGCGCAATAGTGGATATTATGCGTGAAATGCAGCGTACCTTACCAATAAAGCTTGAATATGTCGCTTGCCCGTTTTCTCGTTGTTTAAAAATGCTCGAGCAAAATGAGCTAGATGTGATGGGCGGGCTTATTCGCACAGAAGCGCGCGAGCAAAAAATACAGTTTCTTACCCCGCCGTATATGATGCTGTCATCTTCTTTCGTGTTTTATGCCAGAGCCGATAGCGAGCTTAAAATAAACAATTATCAAGACCTAGTCGGTAAGCGTATTGCGGTAATGCGAGGCGCTGCGCACTTTCCTCGTTTCGATAATGATAAAACACTCACTAAAATTGAAGCGTTAAGCGAACATAATGCTTTTGATATGTTATTAAAGGGCCGCGTTGAGCTGGTAATTGCTGTTGAAACCACAGCTGACCACGCCTCAGTGTTTTTGCAGCGACCTTCACAAGAAATTGTAAAAATGCCCTATCGCTATAAAGATGTTATTTATGGTCACATTGCCCTAAGTAAACAGTTTGCAAGCTCGGGTTTAGCCGAAAAAATTCAAGACCGCCTCAATACGTTAGTCCTCAATGGCCGTTTAACAGAATTGGTCAAAAGTTATAACTTACCTCCGGTTACTGCTGTAGCAATCGATAAGTAACCCATTCTTCATAGTTTGTTCATAGACGTTCATTCATAATTGTTAACAATTCAATTTGAATAATTGCCATGGAGAGACACATGACTTTTACAAAATCAGTTTTAACAGTGGGCGTATTAGCCGTTCTATTAACAGGTTGTGAGACAACGAATACAGGTAAAGGCGCTGCGATTGGTGCTGCAACAGGTGCAGTACTAGGTAAAGCAACTGGCGACCATGACGATAAACGTATCTTTATTGGTGCGGCTATTGGTGCATTAGCAGGTGCAGCCGTTGGCGATTATATGGATAAGCAAGAAGAAGCATTTCGCGATGAACTAGCAGGTTCAGGTGTTGAAGTGGTTCGTGAAGGCGACAATATTCGTTTAGTGATGCCATCAAATATTACTTTTGCAACTGATCAATCTTATATTTCGTCTGGCTTTCATAGCACTCTAGATGCGATTGCTAAGGTTATGAATAAATACGAAAAAACCTACTTAAGTGTTGAAGGTCATACCGACAGCACAGGTAAAGATAGCTACAACATGACGTTATCTCAACAACGTGCACAAAGCGTAAAAGACTACTTAGTGAATCACCAAATTATGTCTGCGCGTATCAGCACACGAGGTTATGGTGAAACACGTCCTGTGGCGAGCAATGACTCAGCAAATGGCCGAGCTTTAAACCGCCGCGTAGAAATTCAGATCGTACCGAATACACAAGGTTAGATTTTATATCTAGATTTGTGGTCAGGTTTGATATGCCCTTTCAAACCTGACATTTCCCTTCTTAATCTCGATTAAACTGTAATTCGCACAATTGTTTATACAATGGGTTAGTTTCAAACAATTGCTGATGCGTACCCGTTGCAATAATTTCTCCTTTATCCATCACGACAATCACATCGGCGTGTTTAACTGTTGCTAAACGATGGGCAATAATCAGTGTTGTTCTGTCTTTCATTAGATGCTCAAGGGCAGCTTGTACATGAAACTCACTTTGTGCGTCGAGTGCACTGGTTGCTTCATCAAGCAATAAAATGGCAGGGTCTTTTAATATTGCGCGCGCTAGTACTATGCGTTGTTTTTGCCCACCTGAGAGCCTAACACCTTGCTCACCTAAAAAGCTGTGATAACCATCAGGAAGTTGCTTAATAAACTCATCGGCATGGGCATATTTAGCCGCAGCATATACTTGCTCGTCGCTGGCGCTTGGGTTGCCATAGCGTATGTTATGCATTACGTCTGAGCTAAATAAAATTGGGTTTTGTGCCACCATCCCCATTTGCTGGCGTAAGCAATCAAGAGAGAGTGCTTTTATGTCTATTCCTGCCAGCGAAATACTCCCAGAACTTGGGTCATAAAAGCGCTGCAGTAATTCAAACAATGTTGTTTTACCAGCCCCTGATGGGCCAACGATTGCAACAGTTTGCCCCTGTTTTACTTGTAAATTCAGCGCATTTAAAGCGGCTTTATCTTGCCTTGAAGGGTAATGAAAAGACACATCATTAAACTGAATAGCAGGGTGATTAAGCTTGTTTTCCTCAAGTTGTGCATCATGATTTGTATCTGGGCTTTTGATCATGCTTTCAACGGCGAGTAGCTCTAATAATCGTGCTGCTGCACCTGCAGCTCTTTGCAACTCACCGTACACTTCGGCAACGGTTGCTACAGACATCGCCACCATAATCGCATAAAACACAAAAGCACCTAGCTCACCACCTGTCATGGTGCCAGCTAATACGTCGCTGCCACCGACCCACAGCATCACGCTAATGGCACTAAAGGTCAGAAATATAACTGCTGCAATCAAAAACGAGCGCTGTTTGATACGGCTCTTCGCTACTTGAAACGCCTTGTTTGTTTCTTCGCTAAATGCGGCTTTTTCACGTTCTTCGTGACTATAACTTTGCACGACTTTAATATTTTGTATGATCTCACCAGCATAGGTGCTGATATCGGCAATGGCATCTTGGCTTGAGCTTGCCAGCTTTCTCACTTTTCGGCCAAAAATCATCATCGGCAGTAGTACTACGGGTACGCAGGCAACAACCACAAGAGTTAGCTTTAGGTTGGTGATAAGTAGCATAGCCAAGCCACCAATCAGCATTAAGCTACTGCGTAATGCCATCGAAAAAGAGGAGCCAATGATAGATTGCAACAAGGTGGTATCGGTGGTTAGTCGCGACATCAGTTCGCCGCTGCGGTTTTCTTCAAAGTAGCTGGGGTGTAGTGTAACGATGCGATCAAACACGGCTTTACGGATATCGTTACTGACTCGCTCACCAATCCACGACATTAAATAAAAGCGACAAAAAGTACCTACAGCTAATAAGCTAATCAAACCAATCAGCACCATCACCGCTTGCTGAAGCTGAGCTTGCGAGCCTGCAATAAAGCCATGGTCGATAACAAATTTAACGCCTTGTCCGAGTGATAAGTTAACACCGGCCGTAAGCAACAAGGCGCCAAGGGCTGCAAACACCACCCATTTGTAGGGTTTTATAAAAGCTAAAATCGGTAACAGGCTACTAAATGCGGCCTTTTCTTTATTGTTAGACATGCTAGATTCTTGTTGGTGAATAGGGTATAGATATGGTTATCAATGCTCTAAAAATCAACAGTTATTAAGGGATTAGTATGGAATCTACAACGATCAGTGGTCAATTCACCGTAAAGTTAAACCCAATTGGCGGCTATGCCACAGGGCAAGATGGCGTAAATTTGGGACGCATGTCGATTGATAAACAGTTTTCAGGTCCATTAGAGGCAACAAGCCAAGGCGAAATGCTCAGTGCCATGACTGCAACTCAGGGGAGCGCAGGTTATGTAGCGATAGAACAGGTTGTTGGTAGCTTAGAAGGTAAGCAAGGCAGTTTTGTGCTGCAACATTTTGGTACTATGGATAAAGGTGCTGACCGATTGATTTTAGAAGTGGTGCCTGACTCTGGCGCAGGAGAGCTTGAAGGTCTCTGTGGTAAAATGGCAATTCGAATTGAATCGGGTATTCATCATTATGACTTTGAATACCAACTGATGGACTAACATGCAAAAAGTAGTTGAGTTTAAAAAGAAGCGCTTTTTCGGCGGCATCGATATTGATGCATTAAATCAACGGGTGTTCGAATTAGGCCAAGCTGGCTGGCAAGTGAAAACCATCACCACTGCCACTGGGGTTTATGGTCAGATAACATCCGTTTTATTACTAATTGAGAATAACGAATAATGACACTAACTGAGTGGTTGAGTTTAGTTTTAATTTGCGTGATGGGGGCAATGTCGCCGGGGCCGAGTTTAGCTGTGGTTTTAAAACACAGTTTACACGGTGGTATGAAGAACGGCATGTTAGCGGCGTTGAGCCACGGTATTGGGGTTGGCTTTTATGCATGTGCCTCGTTACTAGGTTTAGGTGCGCTGATGACTCAGGTACCAACGCTTTATCAAGTGCTGGTCTATGGCGGTGCAGCCTATCTCGCATATTTGGGTATTCGTATTCTGTTAGCTAAGCCCAGCTCGCAAACACTGAATGTTGAGCAGACTAAGCCGAGCCCTCGCAGCGCGCTGCAAGATGGCTTTGCTATTGCCTTTTTAAACCCAAAACTTGCGGTGTTCTTTTTAGCGTTGTTTTCGCAATTTATTGACCCTGAGAACCTGACTTTGCAAGTTGGTTTAATCATGTGTTTAACGGTATTTGTGCTTGATACAGGCTGGTATCTACTTGTTGCACTGTTAACCGAAATATCAAAAAAGCGTTTTGGTTTCACCAAGACAAATCCATGGCTCGAAAAATTGCTAGGGGTGATTTTTATTGCCTTAGCTGTTCGCGTTGTTATTACTCTATAAATCCCTCTATATTGCGATTACATCACTAATAAAAAAGGGTTGTGATCGCTGCTCTCCCCAGCAAGTTCCTATTGCATACGTATTCATCACACAATATTTACCTTTTGGTTACACTTTATTGGTTGTTTTTTGACAACAACAATAACCACAAATACAACACCTCCAACGACAACAGGGTGGAAATCCAATGGGGAAATTCAAGCTAAGTGCGCTTATGCTGGCTTTAGTGGCAGCAAATAGTGCAATAGCGGCGACGGAAGAAGAACGCACATCAGCAAAGGAAATCGATCCTGAGCTAGAAGTAATCGAAGTGCGCGGCTTTAGTCGCAGCTTAATTCAATCATTAAATCAAAAACGCTTTAGCGACACTGTCTCTGAGCAACTATCAGCCGATGACTTAGGGGCATTACCTGATGTGTCTATGGCTGATGCATTAACACGTCTACCGGGGATCTCGGCGGTACGGACCGGTGGCCAAGCTGCCGAAATCAACATTCGCGGTTTATCTGGTGGATTTGTTTTTTCGACATTAAATGGTCGAGAGCAAGTATCTACTAGTGGTAGTCGCAGTATTGAGTTTGACCAATACCCGTCTGAGTTAATCAGCTCCGCGGCGGTCTACAAGTCGCCAAAAGCATCACTTATTGAAGGGGGCGTAGCAGGTACGGTAGAGCTACAAACAGCCAGCCCATTGGATAATGACCAGCAACACAAATTTACTGCGAATGTGCGTGGTATGTATAACGACCGTGCTTCAGAGGTATTTGATGCCACGGAGTATGGCGACCGTATTAGCTTTTCTTACCAAGGCAAGTTTCTTGATGATACGCTAGGTGTCGCACTGGGTTACGCGCGCTTATTCCAACCAAGTGTGGCGACTCAGTTTATCGGTTTAGCATATAACGGTAATAAAGATGTTGATGGGCTAGCAAATGATACCGATGGCCCTGCTGATAACCCTGCTAATGAATACATCAGTGAAGGTTTTGAGCTTCAGCACTTAGGTGGTGAAGAAACCCGTAATGGTTATTTAACCTCAATTGAATGGGTCCCAACCGATAACTTTAAACTAAAAGGTGATGCGTTTTTATCGCGTTTTGATAGCGAATCATTTGCCCGTGGTTTTCGGGTTAAGTTTGGTGGTCCGTCTGCGGTGTATGCTAATCCAGTACTAGATGGTAATGCGGTGATTGGTGGTGCGATTAACCGCACATCAAATAGCTTTACCCGTGTTGAAATCGTTAATGATGATAACCAAGACTTTGATGAAGTAGACAGCTATGGCATTAATGCCGACTGGCAAGTTACTGAGCGTTTGAACGTCAATGCTGACGTGTCGCTATCACGTGCTAAGAGTAATTTTCGCAATGGTTTACTTTGGGCATTGGTAGCAGAAGATGCCACCGTTGAGAACCCTGTGTTCGATACCAATGTATCGCTTAACTATCAATTGAATGGCTTAAACTTGCCTGATGTAGGTTTTAACCAAGCCGACGCATTTAGCGATATTGACCGCGTTATGGTCAGTAAATACGGTATTTATCCGTATGAAAATGAAGATGAAGTAAAAGCATTTCGACTCGATTTTAAGTATGAGTTAGAGAATAACTGGTTTAGCTCCATTGAATTTGGCGCTCGTTATTCAGACCGTGAGTACAGCAATAATCGCTCTGTATTTGAATACGGTAACGATGGTGCATTTTCTTCGACTCAACCACCGCTTCGCCTTACCGATGACATGACCACCGTAGTTGATTGGCAAGGTGAGTTTAGTTATTTCCCATCTTACCTAGCGATAGATTTAGATAAAGCACTCAACGCATGGTTTCCTGGTGGGACTCCGCAGCCAGTACAGACCTGGGGTAACGCCGATGGTGTTGTGGATTTAGATGGTGATGGTGAGCCAGATGCGCAAGGCTATACCACTAACTACTCATGGACCATGTTACAAAGTGGCTCAGTGTATGAAGAAGTAGTGTCAGCCTATCTGATGCTTAACATTGATACTGAAATTGGCACTCTACCCGTTACAGGTAATATTGGTATTCGCCGAGTAGATACCGATCAGTCAGCGACGGTACTCGAAAACGTCGGTGGCGACCCACAACTCGGTGCGCAGTATATTGTTGATGACAATGGCATTGTTAACGACCTTTATGCACCAAGCGTGTTAGGTATTAAATACACTGACTACCTGCCTTCATTAAATCTGAACTTTAAAGTCAGTGACGCGACACAAATTCGTTTTGCTGCGGCAAAAGTGATGGCGCGTGCTCCGATTAACCGTTTAGCGGGTGATGCCAGTGCATCGGTTAACAATGACGGCGAAATTAACGGTTCAAGTACTAATAACCCATTCTTAAAACCTTTCTATGCTGATCAATACGATATCTCGTACGAGCAATACTTTGAAGACACCGATGGTGCACTGGTTGTTGCTGCGTTTTATAAGAATATCGACTCATTCATAGATACGGTAGCTATAGAGAACTTTGACTTTAAAGGTAATGGTTTTAACGTACCAGAATACATTGTTGACCCTGTCAGCGGTGAGCAAATCGAAACCACGAATGGGGTGTACACAACTGCGGTTAACAATGCCAAAGGCGGTTATATTCGTGGTATTGAGCTTGCCTATACGCAAGTTTTCTCTTTCTTACCCTCACCGTTTGAAGGTTTAGGCATTAACGCCAGTTACTCATATACCGAGAGTGAGGTGCAATCTATTACCGATTTAGGTGGTGATTCTGTGTCGCAAGACTTGCCTGGCCTTTCAAACAATGTCTTTAACGGCACACTTTTTTACAGCTATGAAAACTTTGAAACACGTTTGAATGTGCGTTATCGCGATGATTTCGTTTCAGAGCAAGTTGCTGTCAATGAGCAAGTGGTGAATTTTGATGCAGAAACGGTTGTCGATTTCCAAACGTCGTATCAGTTCACAGATTCATTCGGCATGTTATTACAAGTGAATAACTTAACCGATGAACCAACACAAAGCTACTTTGGAACAACCAGTAAAACAGGCACCACGCAATTCTTTGGTCGTCAGTTTTATCTAGGTTTTACCTATAACCATTGATCAGTAAGTTGGAGATAATAATATGAAAATAATAGCTAATTTTAGCCGCTTACTGATTGCATGTAGCATGGTTTTGCTAACTGCATGTGGTGGTGGCGCTAGTAACGATATAGATTCAGGGCAAGTTTTATTGACCTGTAGTGTCCCGCAAGTTCCCAATGAAGCGGGGACTGAGTGTGTTGATCCACCACCGATTAGTTGTCCGGCACCAACGGTACCCGATGAGAATAATGAAAGCTGCGTAGTAGGCGCTGATCCCACTTTGCCTGATCCTGTGGTTTTCCCTGCAGACGACGAAGCCATCTTATTCTATAACCGCACCAGTGATGATGCCTACGAAGGCTATCGATTACACTCATGGAATAATGATGATTGTGATGCGTACGCAGCGCCGTTTGATGCCACTGATTGGGCCAATGGTCATGAATACGATGGTATAGATCCTAACTATGGTGCGTACTGGATTGTAAAACTAAAAGAGGGTTACAACGAGTGTGCTAACTTCATCGTGCATATTGGTACCGAAGGGTCTGGCAAAGCGTTTGGTGATGTTGATTTAAAAATGCCATTGATGCAGGACGATGAAAAGTTCCAACGTATGAACTTTACCATTCATGGTGAACCATCAGTATTTGAATATCCAATTGTTAGCTTAGGTGAGCGCCCGGTGAGTATTTCTGGTGCTTCAGCGCATTGGATTGATTTATCTACTGTGATTTACCAGCCAAGTAATGAGCTGACAAGCATCATTAAATTACACTCATCAAACAGTGCAGATTTAGCTGTCGATGAAGATACTGGTGAGTTAAATGGTCAAGTGGTTGAGCTTACATCGACATCTTTAAGCGATGAACAAATCGCTAAAGTGCCGCACCTTGCTGGATGGAATGCATACCAAGGTAACTGGGATGCCGCCGCTGCAAAAGAGCTTATTAAACAACAACTGGTTGTGGCAGGCTATGATGCTGATGGCAAGCTAACAGAAGCCACTTATGTGCAAGCCGCTAAAGCCCTCGATGACTTATACACCAGTGGCGAAAGTGATGCTAATGAAGCACAACTAGGTGTGCATTACGCCAATAATGGCATTGATGTGTCGGTATGGGCGCCGACTGCAAGCAATATGAAATTAGCGCTGTATGATGCTGATAAAACAGAGCTTGAACAACTTGCTATGACCTTTGATAGCACAACGGGTATTTGGTCTAGCAATGTCGATATCAGTCACGATCGCCATTACTACCGCTTTATGTTTGATGTTTATCATCCTACGACTAAGCAAATTGAAAGCTTATGGAGCACAGACCCTTATTCATTAAACGTTTCAACCAATGGTCTATATAGCCAACTGATCAACCTTGATGATGAAGATACTAAACCAACCGGCTGGGATGAGCGTATGGTGCCAACGGTTGATTACCCTGAGCAAGCGGTCATTTACGAAGGCCATGTGCGTGATTTTAGTGTACGTGATGAAACCGTCAGTGAAGCAAACCGTGGTAAGTATCTTGCGTTTACTGAACTTGATAGCGCACCAATGCAACATCTCAAAAAGCTGGCAGATAATGGCTTAACCCATTTCCATTTACTACCACTGACAGATATTGGCACCATTGATGAAGATGCCAGTCAGCGTGTTGATATTACTGCAACCTTAGGTGATTTATGTAGCCGCATTGAGGATGATGCCGATGCATGTAAAACCGAAGATAAGAGTGCTTTGATAGTTGATTTAATGGCGTCATATCTACCAGGCTCTGATGATGCTCAAGCACTTGCTAATGCAATGCGTGGTGTTGATAGCTTTAACTGGGGTTATGATCCGCATCACTTTATTGCGCCTGAAGGTTCTTACGCTTCATCACCTGAAGGTATTGCACGAGTCAAAGAAACGCGTGCGATGATCCAGTCTTTACAAGAAATTGGTTTACGTGTCGTGCTTGATGTTGTTTACAACCACACGACCTCATCAGGTGTTTGGGATAAATCAGTGTTCGATAAACTCGTTCCGGGTTATTACCACAGATACAACGAAACCTCTGGTGATATTGAGCGTTCAACCTGTTGTGAAAATACAGCAACAGAACATGTCATGATGGACAAATTTGTCGCTGATTCTATGGTGATTTTAGCCCGTGATTTTGGTTACGATAGCTTCCGCTTTGATGTGATGGGGCATATGCCAAAAGCGTCAATTATGACCGCGCTTAGTGCAGTACAAGCGGTTGACCCAGATACTTACTTCTACGGTGAAGGGTGGAACTTTGGTGAAGTCGCTGATAACCGTTTATTTGTGCAAGCTAAACAAATGGATATGGCTGGCAGTGAAGTAGGCACCTTTAATGACCGTATCCGTGAGGCAATTCGTGGTGGTGCGTTCTTTAGTAATAATGTCACAGATGGCAATTTATCTGAGCAAGATACGTTGCGTTTATCACTGGCAGGTAACTTACAAAACTACATTCTTAAAGACTTTAAAGGTAATTCAGCAAAAGGCAGCAGCTTTAGCTGGAGTGGTCAGCCAGCGGCTTACGCCCTTGACCCGGCTGACAGCATTAACTATGTCTCCAAGCATGATAACGAAACACTATGGGATCAGCTGCAATATAAACATGGCACTAACTTAAGTATTGAAGAGCGTGTGCGTGTTCACAATATGGCTTTAGCTATGCCGCTGATGAGCCAAGGTATTCCATTTATGCAAATGGGTGCTGATATGCTACGTTCTAAATCAATGGATCGTAATAGTTATGATTCTGGTGATTGGTTCAACTTTGTTGATTTCAGTATGGATACCAATAACTGGAATGTAGGCCTACCTCCTGAGCAAGATAACCAAGCGAAGTGGGGCGAAATTGCGCCTATTTCAGCAAATCCTAATGCACAAGCTATGGCAAGCGACATTGAGTACGCAAGTAATGTATTTACTGAATTCTTAGCAATTCGTAGTGCCAGCCCATTATTTAGTTTAACCACAGAGCAAGACATTTTAGACCGCGTTGGCTTCCACAATATTGGTAAGCGTCAACAGCAAGGGTTAGTCGTGATGAGTACCGATGATGGCGTTGGGTTGACTGACCTAGATAGCCAATACGATGCCATTGTCGTGGTGATGAACGGTACGGAGCAGAGCTTATCGCATACGGTATCAACGGCTGCGGGTTTTGAGCTTCACCCTGTTTTAAAAGCGAGTGTTGACTCAAGTATGTCAGCAGCAAGCTTTATAGCTGGTGAAGGCGAAGGTACCTTTAATGTTCCACCATATACTGTTGCTGTGTTTGTGAAACCACAAGCTGATGCACAAGGCGAAGGCCTAAGTGCCGATGCGACTGTGGGTGCGCCAGATATTGTGCCATTTGGTAGCACAACAGTTTATGTTCGTGGCTCGTTAAATGACTGGGGTACGGCAAATAGCTTTGAATATGTGGGGAATGGCGAGTACAAAATTGCGATTCCTCTAACAGCAGGTAGCTATGAATTTAAAGTGGCTTCTGAAGATTGGTCTACTGTTGATTTTGGTGCGCTTTCTGCTGATGTTGCTGAAGTGATCGAAGGCGAAGATGAGCCGCTAACACGCAGTGGTGCCAATATGACCTTTACGGCGGCAATGGATGCTGTTTATGTGTTCTCATTCGATGCCACAGACACCGAAAACCCAGTACTTAAGCTCTATAATGAAGAGCCATTTGTTGGTACGCCAATTTATGTACGCGGTAGCTTAAACGATTGGGGTACCAGTGACGAGTTGATGTATCAAGGTAAAGGTGTTTATACCTTCACTAAACAGTTAACTGCGGGTAGCTATGAGTTCAAAGTGGCCTCTGAAGATTGGAACACAGTGGATTATGGCTCAGGTGAAAGTAGTGCAGCGGTTACAGTGGGTACTGAAAAACTACTCGCAGTAAAAGGCGCAAATATGACAATGGATATTGCAAGTGATGGTCAATATCAGTTTGTGTTTGATGCCAGTAACCTTGAAGAACCACTTATGACTGTATTCAATGCAGAAATGTTTGGCGAAACTCAAGTGTACTTACGTGGCAGTGTAAATGATTGGAGCACAGATAACCCACTGATTTATGCTGGTGATGCGATGTACAGTACCACCATGACATTAGAAGCCGATGACTATGAGTTTAAAGTCGCTTCTGAAGACTGGAATACGGTAGATTACGGTGGCAGTGGTGATGCCCCTGTTGCTGTGCTTGGCGAAGCGGCTTTACTAGAAGCGGTTGGCGCCAATATCGCTCTGAGTATTGCAGCTGCTGGCGATTATCGTTTTACAGTGCAAGGACCTGATCTGAGTAAACTAACAGTGACGGTTGAAGCAGTGGAATAGCTTTCCCTGCAGTACCCTTAAGCCGGGCTTTTGCTCGGCTTTTTTTGTATTTAATGAAAAGTTTGTATATTGTCATAACTCTCTATCAAGGAGCCTATGATGACAGAAACCAGTGTAACGAGTGCTAGCTTTGATCCAAAAGTAAAACAATATTGGTTATTACTGGGTATTTTTACCTGTGTGATTAGTATGGTAGGGATCCCTTTCATTCCCATAGTTGCGTTAATAATCTGGCTGGTGTCTGGGCGTATTTTAGCGGCGATGTCAGCCACACTTTTAACGCGCAAGTTAGTGGTAAAACGAGGTGTCTTCTTTAAAGAAGAAAAATCGATCCCACTTGAAAAAATAACCGATGTGGCACTTAGCCAAGGTCCTTTAATGCGTCAATTTGGCCTTTATCGACTGAGCTTTGAAACGGCAGGTCAATCAGGACAAGGTGCATTGGTATCATTGCTCGGAGTGGTTGATGCTGAGACGTTTCGTGAAGCAATCTTGAAACAAAAAGATGAAATGACTCAAAGCAGCAGTGCTAAGGCTGAACATCAACCTGAAGATACTCAGTTAGAACTGCTGCGCTCACTTACTTATAGCGTAAAAAACATTGAGCAAATGTTAGTTACGCTATTAGATGAAAAGCGTTAAGCCATTTGTAAAGTAGAGCTACCAGCTTGTACGCTGAGCGCTTTTTTACGCTCGTTAAGCAGTGTGTAATCGGCTGTTTTAACGCTACTTACATAATGCCACTGGGCAAGCGCTTGCTGTTGAGTAAAGGTGACCGTTAAGTAGCCTCGTTCAACTAAGTTGTTGTAGGCTAAGTCGTTAACCAGTAATGCAATAACTTGCTCAATTTGTGCGACAGCCTCACTCGGTTGCGTATTTAACGCTAAGTAGTTCTCAAGACCTGGAGAAGAAACCGAAGATGTTGCAAACTCAACACCAGCTGCAGCTTTAGCAGAAACAGGGTTACTTGCATCAGTGACTAATTGTCCTGCCCAGCTGTTATGCGTGTCACCCGCTAAAACCACCAAGTTCTTTTGTGCAGCAATTGCAGTCCCAAGTATTACCTCTCGTTCATAAGCATAGCCATCCCATGCATCAAGATTATAAGGCGCTGTTGTTTCTACGCGTGCTCGCTGCTCACTAGTAACTGTTGGATCGCCAGCTAATACGCGCCCTTTAATTTGCGCAAGCTCACTAAATAAGGTATTTGCTTGTGCAAGTAATGCAGATGGATCAGCTCCGTTTGCTTGAGTCACTTGAATATTCATTAGTAACTGTAAAATCTCGAATGGCAAATGCATTTTTGTCATCAGAACTTGTTGCCCAAGCACTTGCCATTGTGTTGTTGCTGTCGTTAAACCATCAGTCAGCCATGTAAGTTGCTCACTGCCTAATAGAGCACGAGTAGGTGAGCTAATTGCTGCAACAAAGTCAGTTTGTCCTTGGCTGCTGGTTAAGTCGAAATCTGCATAATTAACTTGCTCGTCGCGAGCTAAAACACGGGTATCGAGCATGTGTAATGAAACTAAATTACCAAACTCAAAGCGTCGATAAATACGTTCTTTATCGGCAACATTACGGATAGGCATCCATTCAAAGTAGGCTTGTAACGCATGCATTTTGCGCTCGCTAAATTCACCTTCGCCGTCGTTGTGATTTTCAGCGCCACTATGCCATGTATCATTAGTTATTTCATGGTCGTCCCAAACAGTAATAAATGCACAATGACTATGGGCAGCTTGCAAGTTATCGTCTTTACGGTAATGGGCGTAACGTTTGCGATAATCCGCTAAAGAAATGATTTCATCGCTATTGTCATCAGGTAATAAACGGCCAAGTTCGGCGGCATCTTCAGTGGCATAACCTGTATTACCATATTCATAGATGTAGTCACCTAAGTGCAGTACTGCATCTAAATCGGTTTGTTTTGCGATTTCACCATACACATGGAAGTAGCCAGCAGGATAGTTAGCGCAAGAGACAACGGCAAATTTTACTTGTTCTATGTTGTCGGTTGGAAGTGTTTTACCTGCTCCAGTAGGTGAGGTTTTACCATTACTTATGAAGCGGTAGTAATAGGTGGTGTTGGCATCGAGACCTTGCAGATCAACTTTTAAGGTGAAGTCAGTTGCATCGCTAACCTGCGTTTCGCCATCGTGGCTTATGGTTGTAAAGTTAGCATCTGTTGAGGCTTGCCAAACTACGTTAACACTCGTGACGTTTTCAAGAGGTGTTATGCGAGTCCAAATAATTAGACTGTCAGCGAGCGGGTCGCCACTGGCAACACCGTGATCAAAGCTGACAGGGATTTGCTTTGTAGTTTCGTCATCATCGTCATTAAGACTACAGCCCGTTAAACCAAAAGATAAAACGGCGGCTCCAAAACCAGCCGCCGATGCTTTTAAAAAGCGTCTGCGCGTAAAAGTCATTGCTCTGTACCTATAAGTAGAAAAGTACGAGCTTATCCGACCAGTGTTACTGTTCTATGAAGTTAAAACACCTGACAAATTTGTTCTGCATTACAGGTGATTACAGTGACATTTTCGTAGCCAACACGAGTCAGTGCTTCGGCACTTAGTGTGGCGCGGGCACTACTTGCACAGTGTAAGTAAATGGGTCTTGCAGGATCTTTTTCAATTTCCATTAATTTCATTTCAAGTACACCACGCGGGATATTAATTGCACCTGTTGCTGCTTTAGTTGCATGCTCAGCAGGTTCTCGTACGTCTATTAATAAACCGTGGTTTTCGCTTAATTCTTGTTTTGCTTGGTCAGCGCTAATGCGGCGCTGGTTTGGGGCAATAATTTTCATTAAGTCAGGAATTGGGGTCAGCATACTAATCCTCCATGCCAAGTTTGCGTAAAATGGTGATCATTGGGCACCACTTAGTGAATGCCGATTGAATTAAGTTTAGAGCAATAAACACCGTAAACCAAATCCACAGCGGACTGTGAAACTGTTGCAGCAACAATGAAATACAGATCATTACACCAGCAATTAAGCGAAGCGCGTCATTTAGTTTCATAATAAGACCTCGATAACAGAGTGATGTATTTAATATATTAGATAATACTACATTAGTAAATTCTAATATTAGACTTTTCTAATATATCAATCTATACTTTAGCGGTATTTTAAGAATATAGAGTAGTGTGATTATGAACATCGATTTTGCGGCTATGGCCGACAATGTGGAACAAGCAGAGCAAATGCTAAAGATATTGGCGAATAAGAATCGCTTGATGATCTTATGTTCGCTGCAAGATGGTGAAATGAGCGTGAGCGAATTAAATGAAGCAGTGCCATTGGCGCAGTCAGCATTATCGCAACACTTAGCGGCGCTGAGAAAAGCTCAGATAGTTGCTACTCGACGCGAAAGCCAAACTATTTATTACCGCGTGGTTGATGAAAATGTGGTATCAATCTTAGCGACCCTACATGGCTTATTTTGCAAAGGTAATTAAGCAATGAATGCTATCGATAATGCAGTAAAAAACAGCTTGAGCGGCCGCCTCCCTGTCATTATTTTTATTATGTCGGTGCTGCTTGGCCTAATGGCATTAAAGCAAACACCCCGTGAAGAAGAGCCGCAAATTGTGGTTCCTATGCTTGATATATATGTGGCAGCGCCAAACGTCGAAGCGCCAGAAGTAGCTAGGCTGGTAACTGAACCATTGGAGAAGTTATTGGCGCAGTTAACGGGCGTTGAGCATATTTACTCGACCACACAAAGTAATGCTGCTGTTGTTACTCTTCGCTTTGAAGTTGGTCACGACCGTGAGCAAGCCATCCTCGACACTTACGCTAAACTCTATAGCTATCAACACACGATGGCGTCAGTGATCAGCTCATGGCAAATACGTCCGGTTGAAGTGAATGATGTGCCAATAGTCATGCTAGGCTTATTTAGTAAAGATCCAAAACTTTACGATGACTATCAACTAACCCGTTTTGCCAACGAAATCGCTAACAGCTTACAGCGCATTGAAAATACCAGCGAAGTGAAAGTGATTGCTGGTCGAACACGTCAATTAACGATTAACCTTGATGCAAGCGCTCTCGCTGCACACCAAACAACATTAACCGATGTGTATTATGCGCTTAGCGTATCTAACCAATTAGTGAATGTGGGCAGTGTTGTTGAGGGTAAGCAGCAAATTGCCTTACAAGTGGGTGATGTTTTACGTTCTCAATCTGCGATTGAACGGCTTGTTGTCAACGTGGTAAACGGTAAGAGTGTTTACCTAAATGATGTGGCCCAGGTGAGTGATGGTCCAAGCGAAGCACAAAGTTATCAATGGTTGGCTCATTCAGATAACCAGCAACAACTTCCTTTAGTCACAATTAGTGTCGCTAAACAAGCAGGTACCAATGCGGTAGCTGTAGCCAATGAAGTGCACAGCATGATGGACAGTTTATCGGCTAATCTACTACCAGATGAAGTGGGCTACACCGTACTGCGTGACTATGGCCAAACCGCGAATGAAAAAGTAAATAACCTTACATCGAGCTTAGTGTTTGCGGTATTTACCGTGGTTATTTTTGTTGGCGTATTTCTAGGTTGGCGACCAGCGATTGTTGTGGGGCTAGCGGTACCTATTTGCTACGGCATCACCCTGACACTTGATTTTGCCTTTGGCTATACGATTAACCGAGTCACGCTGTTTGCACTAATACTTTCTTTAGGTTTATTGGTTGATGATCCCATTACTGGGATAGATAACATAAGTCGTTTTTTAACGAAAAAAGGCGATAAAAAACAACGCATAGTTGATGCCATGAGCGAAATTCGTGTGGCGCTCTTTATGTCTACATTGACCATTATGGTGGCATTTATCCCACTTGCGTTTATCACAGGCATGATGGGGCCGTACATGGCACCGATGGCATTCAATGTGCCGGTCAGTGTGATGGTTTCAACCATAGTGGCATTTTTTGTCACGCCATGGTTGGCCATGAAGTTACTGAAAGCGCCAGTTGATGACAGCATGCAACTAGAAGCTAACCCGCATAGTTTATATGAGCGCATGTTATCGCCATTACTCGAGTCTAAAGGCCGCGCCAAACTCGTACTATGGACCACATTAGCTTTGTTTGTCGCCAGTGCCATGTTACCCGTAATGCGTGCAGTGCCTCTAAAGCTATTACCGTTTGATAATAAAAACGAGTTGCAAGTTTTAATTGATATGCCAGAAGGCACGAGCCTTGAGCAAACCGCCGCTTTCACTCGACAAGTACAAACCATCACTTGGCAATTAAATGAAGTAAGCGAGGCGGCAGCCTACGTTGGTCAGCCATCAAGCATGGACTTTAATGGTATGGTGCGTGGTTATTATCGACGTGAAGCTGCTAATTTAGCTGAGCTCAGAGTATTACTGCTCGATAAAACTGAGCGTGATCATCAATCTCATGGCGTGGTCATGCGCTTGCGTGCCGCATTAGCGCCACTGGCAACCGATGGCATTGTAATTAAAGTGGTTGAAGTACCACCTGGTCCGCCGGTTTTAAGTACCTTAGTGGCTGAGGTTTACAGTGAGCCATTTGTTGATACAGACACTCACTATCAAGCAGCACTTGCTGTTGCTGCAAGGTTAAAGCAAGAGCCGCATGTGGTTGAAGTTGATACCAGTATTGCTGCCAATGCGCCGTTACAGCGTTTTGTTACCGATAAAAGTAAAGCGTCATTGTCGGCGGTCTCTACGCAAGATATTGCCCAGACCTTAGCCATTGCCTCACATGGACAAAATGTTGGGGTGTTATATGTTAGCGGCGAAACAGACCCTGTCGATATAAAGTTACAACTGCCTTATCAAGATCGTAACCAATTTGCTCAATTGCTGGCATTACAAGTTCGTGGTGATAGGGAGCTTGCAAAAACCAGTGATGAATTTGGGCTACAAAGTGCACCACGTCCGCTGGTGGCGCTTTCTGAGTTAGGTGAATTTCAGCATCAAGATGTTGCCAAGCCAATTATGCGTAAAGATCAGCGTAATGTTGTGTATGTAATGGCTGAGCTAAATGGCCGTACACCCGCTGAAATTATTGCTGACGTCAATGCCGACTTAGGTATTAGCGCTGACGAATTTAGCCAAACTGATTGGCAAAGTAGGCACTTTTTCAATAATGGTGGTAGCCAAGCTTGGCAATTACCTGCTGGCACTGACGTGACCTTTAGTGGTGAAGGCGAATGGCGAATTACCATTGATGTATTCAGAGATATGGGCATTGCCTTTGCGTTTGCGCTAACAGCCATTTTCATCATCTTACGCATTCAAACAAACTCTGCGAGTTTGTCACTGATCATCATGTCGGCTATTCCATTAACTGTAATAGGGATCATGCCGGGCTTTTGGCTATTAAATCAATTTGGAGAACGCACTATTGCAGGTGCTCCAGAGCCGGTGCTATTCACCGCAACAGCCATGATAGGCATGATTGCACTTGCCGGTATTGTGGTTCGTAACTCACTTATTTTAGTTGAGTTTATTAATCAAGCTCGCGGCCAAGGTATGGCAATTAAACAGGCTTTAATCGCCGCAGGCACCGTGCGTATGCGCCCTGTGTTGCTCACAGCGGGAACCACCTTATTAGGTAACTTGGTGATCACCCTAGATCCGGTATTTAGCGGTCTAGCGATCGCAATTATTTTTGGTATTGTGGCATCAACATTGTTCTCATTATTTGTTGTGCCACTGGTTTATTATTTAGTGTTTGCAAAGGATGCAGCCAAAGAGGAACAAGCTCATGCAAGGTAAATCAAAACTTATTGGTTCAATTATCGCGTTATCAGTGATTATTGTGGCGGTACTTTACATGGCGGGCAGTTTTTCTGATAAGCAAGCTGCAGGCATGAAAAACCCATCGGCAAATGATTATACTGGTCAGTTAGTGACAGTGACACTGGCAGATATTGCTCGTGATGAAGTTGTACCGGGCACCGTGATTGCAAAACAAAATACGCAAATCTCTTCTCGTGTAATGGCACAAGTTGAGCGTTTAAATGTACGCGCTGGCGATACTGTAAAACAAGGTGACGTGCTAATTACTTTGCAGCAAGATGACTTTAAAGCAGGACTTGCTCAAAGCGAAGCACAAATAAATGCGATTAATGCATCGCTAACTCAAGCTGAGAAACAACTAAAGCGTATTAACGACTTATACAAGCAAGGCTTGGTATCTGTTAGCGAATACGACGATGCAAAAGCAAGGTTCGATAACTTAACAGCGAACCTAGCGATTGCTAAGCAGCAGCAAACACAAGCGCAAGTTGCACTGAGTTTTACGCAAATTAAAGCGCCGATTTCAGGTGTTGTGGTTGAGCGCTTTGCAGAGCCTGGGGATACCGCAACTCCTGGCACACCATTACTCGCACTGTATAACCCTCAACAATTGCAATTAGCATTTAATGTCAGAGAACAACAAGCAATTAAGCTGAATGTTGGTCAAACTTTAACGGTCAAATTACCTGCTTTATCTACGTCAATGCCTGCCACAGTGACAGAAATTGTGCCTGTTGCTGATAGTGCTGCGCGTAGTATGGAAATCCGTTTAGAAACAGATGCGCAAACTGGATTAATGCCTGGGCTTTATGCGCAATTACAATTACCGCTCGCCACTGAAAAAGGGGTGTTGATTGAGTCAAGCTGGGTGCACCAATATGGCCAATTGAGTATGGTCTATTTACTTGAAAATAATCAGATAGTGCGTCGCTATGTGCGCCTTGGCGAAATGCTTGATGGCAAGCAGCACATCGTTTCAGGTTTAAACCCGGGTGATGTGCTGGCTGTTGATTTTAAAACTAAATAAAGGTCGCTATTTCGTCTAGCGACTTTTTCACTAAGGCATGCTCAGGGATGGTTGCATCTGTGCCTGGGTAGCCTGCAATAAGTAGCATATAAGGGCGCTCATTATCTTTATCGCGGCCACAAATTTCGGTTAAAAAACTCATTGGTTTTGGTGTATGCGTAAGGGTTGCAAGGCCAGCTCTGTGTAGTGCTTGAATTAAAAAGCCGGTTGCTAGGCCAACAGATTCATGAACATAGTAATTGGTATTTTTGTCATCGGCAGAAATCCCGCCTTTCTTTTGACTAAACACGGCAATTAGCCAAGGTGCATGCTCAAGGTAGGGCTTACTGGCATCGGTGCCAAGTGGTTTTAAGGCATCTAACCATTCTTCACCTGCGCGACCTTCATAAAATGAGCGCTCTAATTTTTCAGCGGCTTCTCGAATTTGTTTTTTCACATCGCTGCTGTGTATTGCTACAAAGTGCCAAGGTTGATGATTGGCACCGCTCGGTGCAGTGCCAGCCGCTCTAATACAGGTTTCGATTATTTCTTTTGGCACTGGGCGGTCGCTAAAGCTGCGAATACTATGGCGACGCTGACTCACGGCTAAAAACTCTTCGGCGCGTTTTAGCATCTCGTCATGAGGGTACTCAATAAAGTCATTGAGTGGCTGATTTTTGTGTTCTTGCATGGCTTTTCGCTTCTTGTGTGTTGATGATTTTAATTATGAATATGTTGGTTTCGGCGGTACTCTTTTAATTCATTGCTCAACCAATCTTTTGCATTGAGTAACGACCCATTGCTGAGTCTTACTTTATAGGGCTTACCGCTCCATGAGCTTTTACTCGCTAGGTTTTCGATAAACTTTTCAGCGGTTTTTGCATAGCGGGTCGCTTTTCGATACTTCATAGCAAGGTGTTCGGCAGCATCTTGACTTGAGTGCTCTGTACCGTTGCGAATAAATATGGCATCGCTTTTAGCTACAAAATCAATGAGGTGATTTATCTCTTGTTCTGGGGTGGCTGCATCACTGAATTGGCTAATGCTCAATAATATTAACGCGATAAACCAATATCTTCTCATACATAATCTCATAGCGTTTGATGCTCTATCGTCAAGGTTGCAATTATTGGGTTATGATCTGAGCTTGCAAGCTCAGGCACAACGGTTGTCTCTATTTTGACACCGCGCACCCATACTTGGTCAAGTGCTAATCCAAATGCTTTGGTGCGCTTATCATCTAAATAAATAGCTTCGTGCAAACCTAGCTGGGTCAATGTTTGCTGTAATAAGGCTTGGCGCTCATCACTCCAGGTATTGAGATCACCGGCAAATACGATTGGGCCCTTATGCGTTCGCATAATAGCAGCGGCATCGTCGAGCTGTTGCTTAAAGTCACTTACGCCAATCGTAAAATTAATGGCGTGTAGGTTAATACTCAGTAATAACTGTTGATCTGGCAGCGCATACTCCACAATATTGGTGGCTTTTGGACTACGTAGCCAAGGCTCTTTATGGGTGAGTGTACAATGCACAGTAGCTGGCCAGCGGCTGAGTGTCATAACCCCTGATTGCACGCTGCCACTCTTATACCCTTTAGCAAAGCGCCAGTAAGGTTTTAGCTTCGTAAGTGCAGGTTCTTCGATAGCTTCTTGTAGTAACACAATATCAGCATCGGCATTTAGCTTTTGCAAATCTGTGAGTAAGCCATCTATTTGTGCTTTGTAGATATTCCAACTCAATAACTTGAACTGATAGGGCAAAATATAATGTTCAGCATAAGTTTGCATGCGGCTTTGCGCTAATTGCTGTTGGCAATTTGCAAGGTTCACAGCGGTTTTGGTTATACCTTGTTGCTCATCAGAGCTAGGATCGCTTGAAAAGCTATACCAAGACAGCACACTCAAACACACAAGTAATAAAAATATACGCAAATATGCCGTCATAATGACCTTTAGTTACTTTTCTCAAGAGTTAGTCGTCGATAGCCCCAGTTTAGTTCAAAGGCTAAATGTTAGAAACTGTAGTATTTCCTACAATTTCTATACGCTTTCTTACCCAAAATGAGTACTCATATTCTTATACTTACTGAGCTTAACAACTCAGACAAAGGAACTACTCATGAAACAAATGGCCTGTATGCTGCTTGCCTTATCGGTGACAGCGTGTTCATCAGTCACCATAGTGCCAGAAAAAACAACCAATAAATTAGCCACTAAAGCTGATTACCAAGATAGCCGCCCATTCTTTTTGTGGGGCCTTGTTGGTGAAGAGCGCGTTGATGTAAAGGCTATTTGCCAAGATAAAAAAGTTGCCCAAATGCAATCGCAACAAACATTCGCTGATGGCGCATTAGGACTCGTTACACTCGGAATTTATGCTCCTCACACAGTAAAAGTATGGTGTGAGCAACAAGCACAGGAGCAACAACTATGAAAAGCCTACTAGTAACAACTGTGTTAGTAGCAACCTTAAGTGGTTGCACAAATATCTACTTTGATAATGGCAGTGCTGCGCAAGCCAATAAAGCGCCTGCAACAGAGCAATGGCATCATAACTTTGCCGCAGCGCTTTACGAAGGTTCAAAGCCTGTCGACTTATCTGAGGAGTGTCCTGATTCCGAATGGCAAACTGTTCACACTTATAAGTCGTTCACCAATGGCTTAGCTGAAGTTGCAGTAAACCAAGTTGGGCCTATTTGGTACCCGAAAACAGTTGAAATAAGCTGCGCTCAAGTACCTTATAAGCCAGACTAGTTACTCATAACGCAGCGCATCAATTGGGTTTAAGCGTGCCGCTTTAATAGCGGGCGCTAAGCCAAACACAATACCAATCAATGAAGTAAAGCCAAATGACAGCATAATCGCCCAACCCGGTATGTAGGCATCTGGCATGCTCGGCACTGATAACGAAATCAGTGCCGCAGCACCATAACCAATCGCTAAACCAATTAAACCACCAAATAGTGATAGCACCACCGCTTCAACTAAAAATTGCAGCATAATAAAGCCAGGTGTTGCCCCTAATGCTTTCAAGGTGCCGATCACACGCGTACGTTCTGTTACCGAAACCAGCATGATATTCATCACTCCGATACCACCAACTACCAGGCTGATACCCACTATCCCCGCGGTAATTGCGGTAGCACTTCCGGTAAATTTATCGATATTAGCACGGGCTTTTTCGGCGGTTTCAAATTCAAAGTCGTCATCTTCACCGTCTTTCAGTTTATGTAATTGACGTAAGATACGGCGAATTTTAGCCAGTACTTGCGCTTCGTTAGCATCGTCTTTCAAACGAAACATCATTTGTACATTGGTATCAACACTGCCGCCTTCTAGCGCACTCATGGTACTTATTGGAATATTAATGTAATCGTCTTGGTCAAAACCTAATAAACTACCTTGTTTTTCAGCAACACCAATGATGCGAAACCACTCACCACCGAGTTTAATATATTCGCCTACAGGGTTTTCAGGCAGGTTAAGCTTTTCGATAATTGAAGGGCCAATAAACGCCACTCGACGGCGTTTTTCATCATCTTCTGCGCGAATAAACCGCCCGAGTTCTGGGTAGGTGCGATAAGCTTTTTGGTAGTCTTGCTCGGTGCCCATTACCCGTGAAGCATGACTTTTATTGCCATACTCTGCTGCACCAGAAAAGCGCCAAGTAAACATTAGCGCAGTAAAGGTTTCGGCTTCTTTCACCCGGGCTTTTAGAGTTAAAAAGTCGCTGTAGGTTAACTTTGCTTGTTGACCTACCATTTCTTTTTCTACGCTAGTGTAAGGTTTTATATTGGTGACATCGGGAGACATATCAGCAAGCTGATCATTAATTTGCTTGGTAAACCCTTGCATCACTGCCACCACTGTCACAACCGCTGCAACACCAATAATAATGCCTAAGCAGGTAAGGGCACTGCGCATCGCATTGGCTTTAATTGCCATCAGTGCGGCTTTTGTACCTTCCATTACAGCGATAGCAGATTTAAACATGTTGTCTTGTTCCTTCGCCTTTACGGGTATCACTAACAACCTTGCCATCAACTAAACGAATAACCCGTTGGCAGTGATCAGCAATATCTTGTTCGTGAGTAACCAAAATAATGGTGTGCCCTTCGTTATGAAGCTCATCAAACAGCGCCATGATTTCAGTGGTGGTTTTACTATCTAAGTTACCGGTAGGCTCATCACCAAGTAGAATGTGGGGCTTAGTAACCAGTGCGCGAGCTATAGCGACACGTTGACGTTGACCACCAGAAAGCTGGCTCGAAAGGTGATTTACCTTATCGCCAAGACCAACCCGTTGTAATGATTCGAGCGCTTGTTGCTTTCGCTCTTTGGCAGAAATAAATCGATACACTAAGGGCTGCATAACATTTTCAAGGGCGGATGCTCGTGGTAATAAATTGAAACTTTGAAAAATAAAGCCAACACTTTCATTTCGCTGATGAGCAAGCTCCGTTTCGGTCATGCGCTTTACTAGCTTATCTTTTAAATAATAGTCACCACTGGTGGGAGTATCTAAGCAGCCAAGCAAGTTCATCAGGGTTGATTTACCTGAGCCGGAAGGGCCAATAATGGCAACATACTCATTTTGCGCAATTTCAATATTAATATCATCAAGGGCTTTGAAAACTTGTTCGCCCATTTTGTATTGTTTATTGATATTACTGAGTTTGATCACCGCAGACATTAGTTAGCACCTTTTTCAGGGCTGTTTTTAACGGCTACCGTATCACCCTCTTTTAGTGAGCTAAGTGGTCTAGCTGGGCCGATAACAATACGATCTCCTTTTGCAACACCGCTGGTTAGTGCTTGCTCTATATCTGAAGAAATACCTACCGTAACAGCTGTTTTAGTTACTGTGTTATCTGCGTTAAGCTTCCAGACAAAGTAGCTATCATCCTCTTTTTGAATAGCTTCAATAGGCAGTTTTAAGCCGTTTTCGGCAATGCTTGTGGCGATTTCTGCGCGGCAGCTCATTCCGGCATAAAGCTGGCGGTCAGTGGCATCAAGCAGTACTTTGACTTTAAATGATAAGCCCTGAGAACCGGCTTGATTTTTTGCTGATGTGCCAATGTTTATTACTTTGCCAGTGAAAGGTTGATTTGGGTAAGCGGCGGCATAGATATCTGCATGTTGGTCTAATTTGATACCGGCAATATCAGTCTCATCCACTCGAAGCTCGGCTAATATTGCGCTGGGGTCTGCTACTAGCATCAGGTCTGAGCCAATAATGTTAGTTGTTCCCGCAATAACAGTTTCACCTTCTTTAATATTGACCGAAGCAAGTAGGCCACTCATTGGAGCGCGAAACACGCTTTTATTTAAACGGTCTTCAGCAATCAATAACGATGCTTGGGCTTGGTTGTAAGCTTCACGTTTTGCTTCAATATCTATTTTTGCTAAATCGCGGGCATTTTGTAGGTTTTCATATACCTCTTGGCCAGCAAGGCCAACTTCATAAAGCTCTTTTTGGCGGCTTAGTTGACGCTCGATATTTTTTAATCGGGTTTCGCTATGTTTAATATCTATTTCGGTCGCACGAAGCACGGCTTTATTGCGGGCAACTTCAGATTCAAACGCGGTCGTATCTAGGCGCATTAAAATATCGCCCTCAGTGACACTTTCACCTTCCTCGACAAACACTTTCGCTACACGGCCTGTCACTTCTGAGCGCAGTTGCACTTGGGTGTTAAAGACTAGGTTGCCTGAGGCTAAAATTGAATCGGCAATATTGCCTTGTTCAACTTCTGCAATATGCATTTCTGGTGCATCTTTATTGCCTGTGACTTGTTTTGAAATCAGTAAAGCGACAAATGCCGTAACAGCGAGGCCAATAATAATGGCTTTTTTCATGTTACTTCCTTGGTAGTTAAGAGCGGCATATTGCCGCTCAAAGCAGAATTAAACGAGAGCGATTACAGTCCAAATACCGTAAATAACAATACTTGGTAGAGCTGCAAACAGTAGCGCTTTATTGAAAGTGAAATTAGTCCAGCTCTTTAAACCGATAGCTGCGATGAAAATACCCCAAATAGAAAAGATATTGAGACTTTCAAGTAAGGTGTAGAATGGGTGGCCAATTTCTAAACCAATTAAAAGTTGGTTAATCGAAGCATAGTTAAATAACGTCTGTGAGATTTGGTCGGTACTCGCAGTTAATACTAAGATGAGTAAACCAAGACTTGAGATAATCATTGGCATCATGGTCCACACACCAAAGCCATACCACGCACCATAACCGTAGTTAGCTTCTGGATCTTGCTTAGATACAAATAGGTAGTAGCCTGCCATTAGAGCATTAATAACAGCCAAACCAATGATGCCACCAAATATAGCAAACCATACTTGCATATCTATGGTTTGCTCCATGCTTTGGCGAATCATTTTTTGTTCTGCAATGGTGGCATCAACACTGGCCGCTGCCACTTGTTGATCGATTAAAAACTGCGGGTCAGCTTTATTGTAAAAAGCAAACATGCTGGCAGCGAGGATGCCGGCAAGTAAAATAAAGGCAACAAAAGACCAACCTTTTGCTTCCTTTAAACCATTAAAGGCTTTGCTCGGGCTGATAAAAATATCAACCAATGCGGTCATGACATTTGATGATTTCATTTTTTATTCCTTGTTTTATAACATTTGTTTTTAGGTACTAAAATATCCTGTTTAGTAACAAATTAGCAATTTGTTTTGTAACTGTATGTTAACAGCTGTGATTAGTAAATCTGTGATATGGTTAAAAGATTAATTTGAGTCGAATTTATTAGGAATAGTAGGTCGTTATGGTGAATAGCAATGGTCGTTGTATTGATGAGTTGGTATTAGGGTTCTGGCGCTTGCTAGATTGGCAGATAACGCCACAGCAATGCTTAAGTTTTTTAGAAAATGCAATCGATATTGGAGTTTCACATACCGATCATGCTGACATCTACGGTGAATACGGTTGTGAAGCCGAATTTGGTAAAGCACTTAAACTAAAACCAAGTATTCGTGATGAAATCAAAATAATCACTAAATGTGGTATTAAGCCTGCGTTTGCAAGCCTAGGATTACAAGGCAAAGCAAACCATTATGATTCAAGTGCCGCGCATATTATTGCCTCAGCACAGCAGTCACTTAAAAACTTTAACACTGATCGTTTAGATGTATTACTTATCCATCGCCCTGATTACTTAATGAATGCCGATGAAATGGCACAAGCATTTAATACCCTAAAAGCGAATGGTGATGTGATTGATTTTGGTGTATCAAATTTTACGCCATCGCAACTTAGTTTGTTGCAGTCGCGTTTAGACTTTGAGCTTGTGACCAATCAAATTGAGTTTTCACCTTACGAAATGAAAGCCCTTGATGATGGCAGCTTAGACCAATGCCAATTGCTCGATATCAAACCTATGCTTTGGTCACCATTAGCTGGGGGTCGTTTATTCTCAAGTGATGATGAAAAAGCGGTGCGTTTACGTGCGGTGTTAGAGCAGGTTGGTGCTGAAATTGGTGCCACAGCTATTGATCAGGTTGTTTATGCTTGGCTGTTAATGCACCCAAGTGCACCGTCTGTGGTACTTGGTACGGGCAATATTGAGCGTGTTAAATCAGCTGTTGAAGCTAAGCAGCTTTCTATGAACCGTGAACAATGGTATCGCATTTGGCAAGGCTCAACCGGTCATAGTGTGCCTTAACGAATAGCCCAAAACGAGAAAAGGGCCTTATCGGCCCTTCGTGTTGCAGCAAGTAACACATTCTTTATAAAGTGAAGTCAACCGCGTAAGCGACGTACACTTTTACATCTGAACCATCAATGTCGTTGTCTGAAAGACCGAAAGTAAAGCCGTCTTTCGACACTGAAACACCGTAGTCGATGATGTCATCATCACCAATGAAATCCCCTGAGTAATGACCTAAATGAAGGGCCATTTCTGCACCGGTACTGCCTACAGGGAAACCGTAGTCAGCATTTAAATATAGAGAGTCACCAAAATCTGTACCGTCACCGCTTGCTGCTGATGTTGCTAGGACTGCTGCACCAAAGGTGAAGCTACCCATACTAATGCTACCGTAGATTTCAGAGAAGTCTGAATCTGTATAAGACGCTGCATCTGGGTATGCATAATAAATGTAGCCAACATCGTAGCTAAAGGTTTCATTGATTTCACCGCCAAAACCAGCATAAAGGTCTAGCTCGTAAGTCATGTCGTCAGCCCAGCTAGCATTCGATACCCAAGTACCCGCATAAAAGCCAGATTCACTTGCGTAGTCGATACCACCTTGGATTGCAGCATCACCGCCGGTTTGTTCTTGACCACGCCACAAGTAGTTAGAAGTGGCTGCTGCATTAGCTGTTACTTCTGCATAACTATATGTTGAGCTCAAAGTTAATAGCGCAATGGCGCTTGCTGCGACCGTTTTTTTTAGTTTTAGCATGTTTCTGTATCCTGTTGTTATGTTGATTTTGTCCCATTTTCAGATTGCAGTCTGGTTATTATTTGAGGACATTTTCTATGTGTTGTCTGGATACGATATTGCACTGGTTGTGCCAAGTTAATTTCGAACGGGATATTTTATGCTTAAAGGCTTTAAAAACAGGCTTTTAAACTTGTTTAATTGTGAAAAGGATGGTTATTTGAATTGTTCATGCGCACATGTGTGGTGCAAAAAATAACCCGGTTGCACAATTGCGAAGCAACCGGGTTTTGCTTATTTGAGAGTAACTTAGCCGAAAATTGCACGCATTAGAGTAATGGTTTCTTCAACACTGCGGCCTTTTTCAACTTCACTGATGATTGAATCGCGCTTAGCTTTGATATGTTCAGGGATATCATCACTTGCTAATGCTCGGTCCACCAGTATCTCTGCTGATTCTTTGCCACGGCGTACGGTCTTTTTACCTGCTGAGCTTGTGGTACCCTTAGGTTTGTTTAACAACTTAATATAGTTAGAGTTATCAGCGGTACTTTTATCTGCATAATAAAAGAAGCTAGGCAATAGGGCTTTGATTTCAACTAGAGATTGTTCAAGCTCATTTGCTGCACTGGCCATTTTGAACCAAGGCATGCTATGTATTGCTTCTACAACATCTTGCCAGTAGCGCTCAAAATCACGGTTATTAAGCTTAGTAATGCCTAATGCCGCACAAAGGGCATCAAGTTTACTATTTACGATTGGTGTAAACACGTCAGGTCGGCGCATCGCAAGCAAGCGAGTAGCAGGAGCAAGCGTTGGCTTTTCATCGCTGCCATTAAATGCCATGAAGTAAGCAACCATAAAATGCTGATAATGTTCTTGCGTTACTTCACCCTCAAGTGGAATGTGTGCAAGCGCCTCATCGAATGCACCTGGTAAATCACTCAACATTTGGTGGAAACCTTTTGCGTTCTTAGTAGAAGCAAACCATTCAACGTCGAAGTTATAGCTGCTTGGATCAAGCGAGGCACTGTGTTTACCTGAAAACGCTAAACGGTCTTCTGGGATCATCTCTTTTAGTGATTGCGATTTAATAGCAGCAATGTAATTAGCTAAGCGTAGTTGCTCATCAAGGGCTACAAGCTCTTTATGCTGCTCGATAAAGCCTGCGATAACAGGCCATGGCGCGACCCTTAATGTTTTGAGCTGCAAAAAGCTGATTGCAGAAATTAATAAGTCATGAAGTTTTTTAAGAGTGGGTAATTGCTTATCTTCTAATAGATCGTAGTTAATGCGATCGCGGCTTGCACTTAATAGCTCATAGCACCAACCTAAAAAGTCTTCAGGGTGGTTTTCTACTTTAACTGCCATAAGGTTTAAGCTGATATCAGAGGCTTGCTTGAGGATATTTTGATAAATTTGACTTTCTTGCTCGCCAAGCGCCATTTTTGACGGTGAAATAAGCAGTTTCTTCATGCTTAATCGATACTCCAGTTTTGACCAAATTGGGTTGTTTAATTTTAGTACACAGGGTGCAAAAACAACAGGGTCGTGCATCATACCGAAGTAATGAAATGATGCAATCTTACTGATAATTTATAAGTAAGATTGCGACTGATGTGGTTTATTAATCATTGTCATCGAGTGTAAATAATTGCTCAACACTGAGTTCAAAGTGAGCAGCAATTTTTAACGCGATAATCACCGAGGGTATAAAGCGGCCTGTTTCAACTGTGCTAATGGTTTTACGTGATACTGCAATGGCATCAGCAAGTTCTTGCTGCGATAACCCCTTTTCTTTGCGGAATTTAGCGATACTATTTTGCACTTTTATACCTAGTCTCTACTTTGCCAAAGAATTGATACGCCATATATCAAACACATCAAGGCAAGGTAAAATGTGGCCATCATGCTATGAGATACATTTAAAGCAAGTTCATCAGACAATAAAAAAATAGCCCCCATGCTAAAAAGCAATCCAAGCACAACATGTTTATAAGCGATGGTATCAATCGTATTTAAAAATTCATCCTTATACGTAAGGCGATAACCAAGTTTCCATGTAAACCCCCCTCTAATTACAAACATAAAGAAAGATCCTAAAAATGCGGTACCGCCAATAAACAGTAACGGTGCTGATGTTTGCTTGAGCATTGGGTAAACACTAATAATTAATAACGTGACTCCCATGAATATTGAAAACCATGCGTTATGACTCATAAACTTTTCTTCCGTTTTGATATCTTGCATAGACATAATCGTTTCCTTTTATTTTAAACTCAAATGTAACCTATAGGTATCAATGTAACCCTAGGGTATCATACGGTCAAGATCTTTTTGTAACCTATAGGTATCAAAATGTTTCAGCGCTGATTCATATTCTTGTACCTAAGCTTGTTTACAAACCTTTTTATGTGTTGGGCAATGCAATTGCGCCTAACTCCCGCTATGATAAGAACATTGTTTGCCCATTTTTAAGGATGATTATGAAAACCTTACTGAAAATCGTTGGTGTCATCTTCGTATTACTGATTGCATTGGTAGTCGCTGCACCATTCCTAATACCTACAGACGCGATATTTAATAAAGTATCGGAGCAAGTAGAACAAACCACAGGTCGTAGTCTGACTATTAATGGCGATAAAAAGCTGTCGGTATTTCCATCATTAAAACTTGAATTGAATGATGTGCACTTTGCCAATATGCAAACAGGCTCGCAAAAAGATATGGCAAGCATGCAGCAACTTGCTATACGTATCCCGTGGATGTCGTTATTTGGCGGTGAGTTTAAGCTTGATAAATTCGTTATTAACGAACCAACGATTTTGTTAGAAACCGATAAAAATGGTAAAGCAAACTGGCAACTATTTGATGCGGTTGCTGAGCAACCACAGACAGAGCAGCAAAAGAGTTCTGGCGCTGTTAACTTACCAGATAACTTTGATATCGAACTTGGTGAAGTGGCAATCTACGGTGGTACTTTCACTTATCTAGATGGTAAAACCGGAGCAAAGCAACAGATAAGCGATTTAGAGTTAGCCATCTTACTACCTTCTCTTCGCAAGACCTTAGAATTAAAAGGCGGTATTACCTATATGGGTGAGCGCTTTGATTTAGATGTCACGCTAGATACACCTGTTAAAGCGATTGAAGGCGAAACCTTTAATGTAAGCACTGAGGTTGATTCACGCTTAGTCGATTTGAATTTTAAAGGTGCAATTGCAGAAATGGGTAATGACGTGCAAGGGCTTCTTTCTGTCAGTGGTGACTCTGTTAAAAACATTGCGAGCTGGCAAGGTGTTGAGCTTAATGCAAAAGAAAATGCGTTTAATGCCTTTAATGTAAAGGGTTCAATGCACCTAAAAGGACAACAGTTTAAGCTTACTGAGCTACTTGCCACCCTAGATGAGCTGCAAATTAAAGGTAAAAGCGATATTAAGCTTGGTGATCGTTTAGCTGTGAATGCCGATATTGATTTAGGCATGCTTGATCTAAACCCTTACCTACCAGAGGGCGTAGCTAAAGAAGAGCAAGCAGAGCCTGCAGCAGATACGCCAGCACAGCCAATTGTTTGGGATGATACTGCAATTGATATGAGCGGCTTAAATGCACTTGATGCAAATGTAGTCGTGCGTTCAAGTGGCTTACAAGCAAATGATATTACCCTTGGTGAAAACCAGTTAACGGTGAACCTAAAAAATGCAGTGGCTAAAATCAGTCTAGACAAGTTTGTTGCTTATGAGGGCAATGGTAAAGGTGTGATAACCGTTAACGCCAAGCAAACACCTTATAAAATTAGTACTAACTTTTCTTTAGATAAAATCGATGCACAGCCTTTACTGACTGATGCGGCTGGTTTCGATAAGTTAATGGGTAAAGGCTCTCTAAATTGGGATCTAACGACCACAGGTCAAAGTCAAAAGAGCTTTATCAATGCTCTAAATGGTAAGTTAGGCTTTGAGTTTGCTGATGGTGCGGTAAAAGGGGCCAACATTGCAGAGATGGTTCGTAAAGCAAAAGAGCTTATCAAAGGTAACTTAAGTGCAGTATCTGAAGGTTTAGATACTGGCTTTGATAACTCACAGCAAACAGACTTCTCGGCATTGCAAGGCAGTTTTGTATTCACTAACGGTGTTGGTGAAAATACAGACCTGTCACTACTTAGCCCGCTTATTCGCATTACAGGCTCTGGTAAAGTTGATTTACCTATGACGAATGTAGACTACCGCTTAGTAACGGGGATTGTTGATTCAATCGAAGGGCAAGGCACGACCGATGATAGTACAGGCTTTAAAATTCCACTGCGTATCAAAGGCCCATTCCATGATGTTGGTTATAGCTTAGATGTCAGTGATGCGGCGAAAGAAGAAGTCAAAGAAAAAGCCAAAGATAAAATTAAAGACAAATTAAAAGGTTTATTTGGTAATTAATAAAAATTTAATTAAACTCAAAAACAGGGCGCATTTGCGCCCTGTTTGTTTTATAATCAATAACAAACCAGCAAGCTGCTGTAATTCCTCAATGCAGGCATTGCGATTAATTCCAAATTAATTAAAAAATAACCTACCACTTCCTTGCCATTGCTGCTACAATTGCCCGCCCTTAAGAGACAACTTGCTTGTTTTTTGAGTGGAATTTAACCGAAATGTCTTGATTTTAAACAAAATTAAGGCGTGTTGTAATTTCTACACCGGAGGTCATTAACATGATCCAAATGCAAACTCAGCTGGACGTTGCTGATAACAGCGGCGCTCGCAAAGTGCAGTGTATTAAAGTCCTTGGCGGTTCGCACCGTCGCTATGCAGCGGTTGGCGATATCATCAAAGTTTCTGTAAAAGAAGCTATTCCTCGCGGTAAAGTGAAGAAAGGTGATGTTAAAAACGCGGTAGTTGTGCGTACTAAAAAAGGCGTTCGTCGTCCGGACGGTTCTTTGATCCGTTTCGATAGCAATGCGGCTGTTATCTTAAACGATAACTTACAGCCAATTGGTACTCGTATCTTCGGCCCTGTGACTCGTGAACTTCGTACTGAAAAGTTCATGAAAATCGTTTCACTAGCACCAGAAGTACTATAAGGAGTCTATCATGGCAGCAAAAATCCGTCGTGATGACGAAGTAATCGTACTAGCAGGCAAAGACAAAGGTAAGCGCGGTAAAGTGCTTTCAGTTGTTGCTGAATCTGGTCGAGTATTTGTCGAAGGCATCAACTTAATCAAGAAGCACCAAAAGCCTGTTCCTCAGTTGAACCAAGCTGGCGGTATTGTTGAGAAAGAAGCGTCTATCGACGTATCAAACGTTGCGATCTACAACTCGGAAACGGGTAAAGCAGATCGTGTAGGTTTCAAGATTGAAGATGGTAAGAAATTACGTATCTTTAAATCTACTGGTAAAACTATCTAATAGTTGGAGTAGAATGATGGCGAAACTGCATGAAGTATATAAAGACAAAGTAGTTGCTGAGCTTCAAGAGAAGTTTGGTTTCAGCTCTGTCATGCAAGTCCCTCAGATCGAAAAGATCACATTAAACATGGGTGTGGGCGAAGCTCTAGCTGACAAGAAGATCCTAGATAACGCTGTTGCGGATCTAGAAGCAATCTCTGGTCAGAAACCTCTAATCACTAAAGCACGCAAATCAGTTGCTGGCTTCAAAGTGCGTGAAGGTTACCCAATTGGTTGTAAAGTAACCCTACGTGGCGAGCGTATGTGGGACTTTTTTGAGCGTTTGGTTTCAATCGCTATCCCACGTATCCGTGACTTCCGTGGTGTGAGTGCTAAGTCTTTTGATGGACGTGGTAACTACAGCATGGGCGTACGTGAGCAAATCATCTTCCCAGAAATCGATTATGATAAAGTAGACCGTGTTCGCGGTTTAGATATCACAATCACTACTTCTGCGAAATCAGATGATGAAGGCCGTGCGTTGTTAGAAGCGTTTAACTTCCCATTCAAGAAATAAGGGTAGGGTTATGGCAAAGAATTCTATGAAAGCGCGCGAAGCAAAGCGTGCGAAATTAGTTGCTCAGTATGCTGAAAAGCGTGCGGCACTAAAAGCTATCATCAGTGATGTTAATACATCTGACGATGATCGTTGGGACGCGGTATTAAAGCTACAAGCTTTACCACGTGATTCTAGCTCTTCACGTCAACGTAATCGTTGTAACGTTACGGGCCGCCCACATGGTTACCTTCGCAAATTCGGCATGAGCCGTATTAAAGTTCGCGAAGCAGCTATGCGCGGTGAAATTCCTGGCCTTAAAAAGGCTAGCTGGTAATAGTATCACGGGAGTAAGACTATGAGCTTGCAAGATCCTATTGCGGATTTGTTTACACGTATCCGTAACGGTCAGTCAGCGAAGAAAGTATCAGTATCGATGCCAACTTCAAAACTGAAAGTAGCAGTAGCTAAAGTATTAAAAGATGAAGGTTATATCGCAGATTACGCTGTAAGCGGTGAAGCGAAGCCTCAGCTTTCTATCGATTTAAAATATTTCGAAGGCAAAGCTGTTATTGAAAATATCCAGCGTGTTAGCCGCCCTGGTTTACGTATCTATAAGAAACGTGACGAATTACCAAAGGTAATGGGTGGTCTTGGTATCGCTATCGTATCAACTTCTAAAGGCCTAATGACAGACCGCGCAGCACGTAGTGCCGGCGTTGGTGGTGAGATCATTGGCTTTGTAGCTTAATCGGAGGGGAACTATGTCTCGCATAGCAAAGGCACCAATCAATGTTCCTGCCGGTGTAGAAGTTACATTAAAAGGCCAGGACATCACAGTTAAAGGCAAAAACGGTGAATTAACTCGTACTATCAACGACGCTGTTGAAGTACAAGTTAACGATAACGTTATTACAACTTTACCTCGTGAAGGCGTAGCTAATGCATGGGCACAAGCAGGTACTGCTCGCGCTCTAATCAACAACATGGTTGTTGGTACGCATGAAGGTTACGAGAAGAAACTTCAGTTAGTAGGTGTTGGTTACCGTGCAGCAGCTAAGGGCAAAGTATTAGACTTAACTCTTGGTTTCTCACACCCAGTGAATTTCGAAGTACCAGAAGGTATTACGATTGAAACACCAAGCCAAACAGAAGTTCTAGTTAAGGGCGTAGACAAGCAGTTAGTTGGTCAAACAGCTGCTAACATCCGTGCATACCGTAAACCTGAGCCTTATAAAGGTAAAGGTGTTCGTTACGCGGACGAGAATGTACGCCGTAAAGAGGCTAAGAAGAAGTAAGGTAAGACGATGGATAAAAAAACAGCTCGTCTACGTCGTGCTAAACGCACTCGTAGAAATTATATTGAACAAGGCACAACGCGTCTTGTTATCCACCGCACGCCACGTCACATTTACGCTCAAGTAGTTACTGCTGAGGGTACTGTACTGGCTGCTGCTTCTACTGTTGAAAAAGCAATTAGCGAAACAGTTAAAGGCACAGGTAACGTTGCAGCTGCTCAAGCAGTTGGTAAAGCGGTTGCTGAACGTGCAGCTGACAAAGGCATCGAAAAGATTGCTTTTGATCGCAGTGGCTTTAAATATCACGGCCGTGTGAAGGCGCTTGCTGATGCAGCGCGTGAAGCCGGTCTGCAATTCTAGGAGTAGACAATGGCTAACGTAGAAGCAAAGCAACAACAGCCTGATTTGGCTGAAAAGCTAATCGCGGTAAACCGTGTGTCTAAAGTGGTTAAAGGTGGTCGTATCTTTAGCTTCACTGCACTAACAGTAGTTGGTGACGGCGCAGGTAAAGTAGGTTTTGGTTATGGTAAAGCACGTGAAGTTCCAGCTGCTATTCAAAAAGCAATGGAAAAAGCACGTCGCAACATGATCAGTGTAGACCTTAACGGTAACACGCTACAGCACCCAATCAAGGGTCGCCACGCGGGTTCTAAAGTATACATGCAGCCTGCTTCTGAAGGTACAGGTATCATCGCCGGTGGTGCGATGCGTGCAGTACTAGAAGTAACTGGTGTACAGAACGTATTGTCAAAAGCATACGGTTCAACTAACCCGATCAACATCGTTCGTGCAACGATTGCTGCTCTAGAGAACATGAACTCTCCAGAGTCAATCGCTGCTAAACGTGGTCTTAGCGTTGACGAAATCACGGGGTAAACCATGGCTAATAAAACTGTAAAAGTAACACAAGTAAAGAGCTCTATCGGTCGTTTACCGAAGCATAAAGCTACATTACGCGGTCTTGGTCTACGTCGTATCAATCACACTGTTGAGTTAGAAGACACAGCATGTGTGCGTGGTATGATTAACCAAGTTTCTTACATGGTAAAGGTTGAGGGTTAATTCGATGCATTTGAATACACTTTCACCTGCTGCTGGTGCAAAAACTGAAAAGAAACGTCTAGGTCGTGGTATTGGTTCTGGTCTTGGTAAGACTGGTGGCCGTGGTCATAAAGGCCAAAAATCACGTTCTGGCGGTAAAGTTCGCGTTGGTTTCGAAGGCGGTCAAATGCCTATGCAACGTCGTCTACCTAAATTTGGTTTCACTTCACGTAAATCATTAGTATCTACTGAAGTTAACCTTTTTGAAATCGCTAAAGTTGAAGGCGATGTAGTAGACGTAAACGCGTTACAAGCAGCTGGTCTAGTTAAAAAGAACATCCAGTTCGTTAAAGTAGTTAAATCTGGCGAAGTTTCACGCGCAGTTACCGTTAAAGGTCTTAAAGTGACTAAAGGTGCTCGCGAAGCTATCGAAGCTGCCGGAGGCAAGGTAGAAGACTAAGGAAGTACTAATGGCTAAACCAGGTCAAGATATGAAAAGTGCACAAAGTGGGCTTTCGGAATTGAAGCGTCGATTACTATTTGTATTAGGTGCTATCATTATTTACCGTCTAGGTTCATTCGTGCCGATCCCTGGGATTGACGCCGCTGTACTTGCCGATTTCTTCGAGCAACAAAAGGGCACCATTGTTGAAATGTTTAACATGTTCAGCGGTGGTGCGCTTGAGCGAGCTTCAGTGTTAGCACTGGGTATTATGCCGTATATCTCGGCTTCGATTATTACGCAACTATTAACGCATATGTATCCGCCGTTTATAGAGCTTAAGAAAGAAGGTGAGCAAGGGCGTAAAAAAATTAGCCAGTACACACGCTACGGCACGCTTGTGCTTGCTACAATCCAATCAATCGGTATTGCTACCAGCTTACCGGGCATGATGGACGGGTTAGTTGTTAACCCTGGTATCGGTTTCTATTTCACTGCTGTAGTGAGTTTAGTAACTGGTACTATGTTCCTAATGTGGTTGGGCGAACAAATTACAGAACGTGGTATCGGTAACGGTATCTCAGTTCTGATTTTTGTTGGTATCGTAGCTAACCTGCCGTCTGCTATTGGTTCGACAGCCGAAATGGCGCGCCAAGGTGATCTGAATGTACTTGTACTGTTATTGATTGCTGTAATCGTATTCGCTGTTACTTACCTAGTTGTATTCTTTGAACGTGGTCAACGTCGTATCGTCGTTAACTATGCAAAGCGTCAACAAGGTCGTCAGGTATTTGCTGCTCAAAGCACGCACTTACCACTGAAAGTAAACATGGCGGGTGTTATTCCACCAATCTTTGCTAGCAGTATAATTCTGTTCCCTGGTACAATTGCAAGCTGGTTCGGCCAGGGTGAAGGTCCGGTCGCTGATGTGCTACAAGCAATCGCTACAACGTTGACTCCAGGTCAACCTTTATATGCGATGGTTTTAGCTGCGGCTATTATCTTCTTCTGCTTTTTCTACACCGCGTTGGTATTTAACCCGCGTGAAACAGCAGATAACCTGAAAAAATCTGGCGCATTTATCCCAGGTATTCGTCCAGGTGAGCAGACATCTAAATACATTGATAAAGTGATGACACGCCTGACATTGGCAGGTGCTTTGTATATAACCTTTATCTGTCTGGTGCCCGAATTCATGACTATGGCATGGCAAACGCCATTCTATTTCGGCGGTACATCAATTTTGATTATCGTTGTTGTAATCATGGACTTTATGGCACAAGTACAGACGCATCTGATGTCACATCAGTATGATTCTGTGCTGAAAAAAGCAAACCTTAAAGGCTACGGTCGATAAGGTCATTTTACGGAGTTGAGCAATGAAAGTACGTGCTTCCGTTAAGAAAATATGCCGTAACTGTAAAGTTATTAAACGTGCTGGTGTAGTACGCGTAATTTGCAGTGAGCCTAAGCACAAGCAAAGGCAAGGCTAATTAAACAGTCGTGCAGGCTGAGTAATTTACTCGGCCTGTGTTTTTAGTTGTGATTTGGTCTTCGTTTGAGTATCCTTACGGGCTTTTCAAACAGATGATTACCAAATTCAAATATAGGAGATGTGTTAGTGGCCCGTATCGCTGGCATTAACGTCCCTGATCATAAACACGCAGTTATCGGTTTAACTGCTATTTATGGCATAGGTAAGACTCGCTCTAAGGAAATCTTAGCAGCGACTGGTATCGCCGAGACCACAAAAATCGGTGAACTTTCAGACGAAACACTTGACGTATTGCGTGAAGCAGTTGGCAAGTACACTGTAGAAGGTGACCTTCGTCGTGAAGTTACATTAAATATCAAGCGCCTTATGGACCTTGGTTGTTTCCGTGGCCTACGTCACCGTCGTTCGTTACCACTACGTGGTCAACGTACTAAGACTAACGCGCGTACTCGTAAGGGTCCTCGCAAGCCTATCAAGAAATAAGGTGGGGTAGATTATGGCTAAAGCACCAATTCGTCGTAAGAAGGTTAAAAAGCAAGTTGCTGATGGTATGGCTCACGTTCATGCTTCTTTCAACAACACTATTGTAACAATTACCGACCGTCAAGGTAATGCACTATCTTGGGCAACAGCAGGTGGTTCAGGTTTCCGTGGTTCACGTAAATCTACTCCATTCGCGGCTCAGGTTGCTGCAGAGCGTGCAGGTACTGCTGCTCAAGAATACGGTTTAAAAAATCTAGAAGTTTTCATCAAAGGTCCAGGTCCAGGTCGTGAATCTGCTGTACGTGCTTTGAATGCTGCTGGTTACCGTATCACCAACATCACTGACGTGACGCCAATCCCTCATAATGGTTGTCGTCCACCGAAGAAACGTCGCGTTTAACAATAGGTTAGGAGAAATAACATGGCAAGATATTTGGGCCCTAAGCTCAAGCTGAGTCGTCGTGAAGGTACTGACCTGTTCCTTAAGAGCGGCGTAAGAGCTATCGACTCTAAGTGTAAACTTGAGACTGCACCTGGTCAGCACGGCGCTCGTAAAGGTCGCTTATCTGATTACGGTTTACAGCTACGTGAAAAGCAAAAAGTACGTCGTATCTACGGTGTATTAGAAAAGCAATTCCGTAACTACTACAAAGAAGCTGCTCGCCTTAAAGGTAATACAGGTGAAAACTTGTTACAGCTTTTAGAGCAACGTTTAGACAATGTTGTATATCGCATGGGTTTTGCTAGCACACGCGCTGAAGCACGTCAGTTAGTAAGCCACAAAGCGATTTTAGTTAATGGTCGTGTAGTGAACATCCCTTCATACGTAATTACTCCAGAAGATACTGTTGTAATTCGTGAGAAGTCAAAAACACAAGCACGTATCATCGCTGCTCTAGAGTTGGCTGAGCAACGTGAAAAGCCGACTTGGGTTGAAGTTGACGGTAAGAAAATGGAAGGTAGCTTCAAGCGCCTACCTGAGCGTTCAGATCTGTCTGCGGACATTAACGAACAACTAATCGTCGAACTTTACTCTAAGTAAAGTTAAGAGTTAAGAGAGGATAAAATGCAGGGTTCTGTTACCGAATTCCTAAAACCAAGGTTAGTCGATATCGACGCTATCAACCCAACGCGTTCTAAAGTAGTTTTAGAACCATTAGAGCGTGGCTTCGGTCACACTTTGGGTAATGCCTTACGCCGTATACTGTTATCATCTATGCCTGGATGTGCAGTAACTGAAGTAGAAATCGACGGTGTATTGCATGAGTACAGCGCGAAAGAGGGCGTACAAGAAGACATCATTGAAATTCTGTTAAACCTTAAAGGTCTAGCAGTAACTTTAGAAGGCAAAGATGAAGTTTTTCTGACCCTGACTAAATCTGGTGTAGGCCCTGTGACTGCGGCTGATATTCAGCACGATGGTGATGTAACTATCGCCAACCCAGATCACGTTATCTGTCACCTTACGACAGATAACAGCGAGATCAGCATGCGTATTCGTGTTGAGCGCGGTCGCGGTTATGTGCCGGCATCTAGTCGTTTATCCTCTGATGACGATGAGCGTCCAATTGGTCGTCTGCTGCTTGATGCATCATTCAGCCCAGTTGAACGTATTGCGTACTCGGTTGAATCAGCCCGTGTTGAGCAACGTACA